>JBDHAC010000005.1:0-98308 GCA_039588275.1 Gemmatimonadota bacterium | reverse complement strand
ACGCTCCAAGCGGGCGCTGGAATGCTCCGGTCCCTGCCCCTCGTAGCCATGCGGGAGCAACAGCACGAGCCGCGACTCCTGACCCCACTTCGAGCGGCCCGCGACGATGAACTGATCGATGATCGGTTGTCCCACGTTCACGAAGTCGCCGAACTGGGCTTCCCATAGCACGAGCGCGTCGCGCGCGATCGTGCTGAACCCGTACTCGAATCCCAGTGTCGCGATCTCGGAGAGCGGGCTGTTGGCGATGATGAACGGCGCCTGGTCGCCAGCCAGCTCCGCGAGTGGCACATGCGTGCGACCGTTGGCTGGCACGTGCGTGCGAACGTTGGCAGCCTCGTGCAGCACCAGGTGTCGCTGGCTGAAGGTCCCGCGCTCCGTGTCCTCCCCCGTAAAGCGGATCGGCACCCCTTCCAGCAACAGGCTTCCGAACGCCAGTGACTCGGCGTGTGCCCAGTCGATGGCCGTGTCGAGGAGGCCGCGCCGTCTTTCAAGCTGGCGACCGAGCTTGTGAAACAGCTGAAAGTCATCGGGCCATCGGTGAAGCGCATCGTTCAGCCACCGAAGCCGGTCCGTCTCCACGCGCGTCTCGATGACGGCGTCCTCGCGGGGCTCCGCCAGCCACACGGTCGGGTCGGAATCCGCGACGGGCTCCGCCTCCTCGGTCTGTGTGGCCTGGATGGATTCGCGCGCCTGGGTCAGGCGTGTATCCACCTCGTCCACGAACCCCTGCGCATCCTCCGGGGTCACGACCCCGGCGTCGATCAGCCGCTCCGCGAACAGCGCGCGCACGGTGGGGTGCTCGCGGATCTGCTCGTACATGATGGGCTGTGTGTAGCCCGGCTCGTCTCCCTCGTTATGACCGTAACGACGATATCCGACCAGGTCGATCACGATGTCTTCGCCGAACTCGAAGCGGTACTCGACCGCGAGTCGAGCGGCCGCGAGACAGGCTTCCGGGTCGTCCGCGTTGACGTGCACCACCGGCAACCGGAACCCGAGGGCCAGATCGCTGGCGTAGCGCGTCGAGCGGCCCTCCTCGGGTAGCGTCGTGAACCCGAGCTGGTTGTTGGCGATGATGTGTATCGTCCCGCTCGTCTCGTACGCTTCGAGCCGACACAGGTTGAGCGTCTCGGCCACGATCCCCTGGCCGGCGAACGACGCGTCGCCGTGGATCAGGATCCCGAGCATGCACAGCGGGTTGCCGGTCTCGTCGTTGAACCGCGCCCCGCGGGCCATGCCGAGGACGACCGGGTTCACGTGCTCCAGGTGACTCGGGTTGGGAGCCAGGTGGACCTCGAGCTCGACCTCGTCTTCGCTGACTCGCCCACGGCCCCCGATGTGATACTTGACGTCTCCCGTGCCAAGCTCGGGGAGGACCGGCTGTATGCCGCGCGAGATCTGCTCCTCGAACTCCGCCACGATCGATTCGTACGAGAGCCCCAGGATATGGGCGAGGACGTTGAGTCGTCCGCGGTGCGCCATCCCCAGAAAGACCTGACGCGTGCAGTTCTGCCCGGCGATCCTGAGAACTTCGGTCAACATCGGGAGCATCATGTCGAGCCCCTCGATGGAAAAGCGCTTCTTACCCAGGTATGAGCGGTGCAGGAAGTGCTCGAGACCTTCGACGCGCGTCAGGCGGCGGAGAAGCCGCCGGGCTCGGTCCGCGGGCAGCGGCTGTCGATGACGGCCCGCCTCGATGTAATCGACCAGCCAGTCGCGCTGCGCGGGGTTCTCCATCTGATCCAGCTCGTAGCCGATGCTCCCGCAGTAGATCTCCCCGAGCCGGTCGAGGACGTCCGCGGCGCTCTCTCCCAGGTGCTCCAGCTGGAGGGCGGTGGCCGGGATGTGGGCGAGCTCGTCACGCCGCACGCCGTGGAACTCCGGCGAGAGCAACGGGTGGCGCGGCGGTGGCGACCCGAGTGGATCGAGCTCGGCGGCCAGGTGGCCGTACGCGCGGTAGTCCTCCACGAGCGCACCGGCGATCGCCGCCAGACGAAGGTCTTCCGCGACCACGACCTCGGCCACGGTCCCGGCGATCTGTTGGGGTGGAGGCGGGGCCGACTCCTCGTCCGGTGCGGGCGGCACCCAATCCGCGAGGGACGGGGGGATCAGCCCGCGATCCCTGAGGGCGCGCTCGTAGAGCCGTTCGGCGTACCCGGCGTTATACCCGTCCGCCGTGCCCTCGCGTCCGCGTCCGTCGTTACCGGGTGTGTCGCTCACCTCGCTCGGTCTCGCTCAATGGTGGTGATCGTGCCCTGACTCGCGCCGGGAACCGTAGTTACCCCCGTGCGAGGGGTCGGTCGCGTGACGCGCCCGAGCCGCACCGCCGTCGGAGGCATCCGCCTGCCCGTCGCCGGCACCGCTCGTCAGACTCTGGTACACGGTCTCCAGCCACCGTTCCGTGTTGATGAAGCCCGTGCCCCATTCCGCCCATTCGTCCGGGAGACCCGCCGCTTTCACCTCGTCGATGTTCTGGCCGTCGGCGATTCGCTCCTCGACGATGTCGATCGTCTCCTCCAGCATGCGCTTGTACGCGCGCAGGTCATCCACGGTCGAGAGAGGCCCGTGTCCGGGGATCAGCAGCGCGTCCGCGGGGACCTCGCTCACGACCACCCTGATCGCGGTCGCGAGTCCCTGGACGCTCCCGCCGGCAGCCAGGTCGACGAACGGGAAGCGGCCCGCGAAGAAGTTGTCGCCCAGGTGGACCACGTTCGAACCGGTGAAGAAGATCACCGCGTCCCCATCGGTGTGCCCGTGGGGGAAGTGGATCGCGCGGATCTCTTCACCGTTGAAGTGGATGGATACGGAATCACCGAAGGTCACGACCGGGAGCGCCTCGGGCGGCTGCGGCTCCTGCGTGCGCCCCCCGCCCAGGTCCTCGCGCGTGGAGAGACGCCGACGGACGTTGGCGTGCGCCACGATCGTGGCCTCGGGCCCGAACTCCACGTTGGCGCCCGTGTGATCGCCATGCCAATGGGTGTTCAGCACGAACTCGAGCTCTGCCTCCGGACCGCCCTGGCCGAGCCCGCGCAGCGCTTCGCGGATCTTGTCGGCGAGCGGGGCGAACTGGTCATCGACCATCACCGCACCGTCCGGTCCCGCCGACACGCCGAATGGTCTTCTCACTCATGCTGTTTCTCCTCCATCCAACAGGCCCGACGCACGGGCTGGTCCGCGGGTGTCCGAAGAGACGGCTGCGCCCGCGAGCGCGACATACTCGGGTCTTCTGTGACCCGCCAGGCTGTCCGCTAGCTCTCTCCCGATTCTAGCTGCCGGTCGAAGTCGGCCACCTCTTCGATCTTTCGAACGTCCGTCTCGAGGTTCGAGAGTTGCTGCTCGAGTAGGGCCACGCGCTGCTCCATCACGGCCAGCTCGCGGCCCGCTCCCTGGCCCGAGCGCATCCGCGCTACCGCCTCCGCGATCGGTTTGAGTGCGAAGCGGGCCGTGAGGCCGGCGATGGGGATCAGGACCACCATCAGACCCATCACGACCGCGACCACTGCCGTCACGTCGATCGGCATCACGGGCGGCGCCTGAAGACCGGCCGTCGTCACCAACCAGTACGATACCATTTTCGGGACTTCCCTCTGGGAGTGAACACCCTGACCCGGCGCCTGAAAGCCGAGTTCGTGAACTCGGCCGGGCGCTCGGGGACGCGAGAAGATGCGGCGAGGGGGACGGGCGCGCCACCGGCGGGGACCACCATCGCGAGCGCCTGCCGGGTGTTCTCTGCAGGCTGCAGGCGGGTCCCGTCTTGACCGGGATCCCGACCCATCGTCAGACTCATGTGAGATGCGTAGCTACGCCGTCTTCCTGCTGCTCCTTCTCATCAAGTACGCGAGTCGGGTCCTGTATCGCGCGCGACTCGAGTGGATCGGTACGCCACCGTCCGATCCCTGGGCAGACCTGCGCATTCTCGCGATGCTGAACCATACCAGCCTGTTCGAGCCTATCTACGCGGCGGTCGCTCCGAATCGGCTGTTGTGGCAGATCGCGGCGCATGGGGTGGTGCCGGTGGCGCAGAAGACGGCCGACCGGCGTTTGGTGGGGCGGTTCTTCGGATTCGTCGCGCACCAGGTGGTGTCGGTCACCCGCGAGCGCGATCATACGTGGGCGGACGTGATGTCACGCGTGGGTGACCCGCAGGCGTTGGTCGTGATCCTGCCCGAGGGCCGGATGATGCGCCGGACGGGCCTGGACTCGCACGGCGAGCCCATGACGGTCCGCGGGGGCATCGCAGACATCATCGAAGCGGTGCCGAGCGGACGCATGCTGCTCGCGTACAGTGGGGGCCTGCACCACGTTCACGCCCCAGGGGACAGATTCCCGCGCTTCTTCAAGCGGGTTCGCCTGTGCATCGAGATCGTCGATATCGAGGCGTACCGCCGCATGCTGTTCGAGAGCGCGGGAGAGGATGGGTTCAAGGGAGTGGTGATCCAGGATCTGACGCGGCGCCGGGACGAATCCTGTCCCGTCGAAGCCGCCGCGGCGATCTAGCAGGCTGCCAGGGGCGCTCAGCGAAACCGAATCCGGCCCAACTCGCCTTCCTCGGAGCGGCCCCAGGCCCTTCCTTCCAGCACCATGAACTCCACCGCGCGCGCGTTCCGAATGTCGGCCACCGGATCGGCACGTAGCACCGCGAAGTCGGCTCGCTTGCCGGGCTCTATGGTGCCGCGCTGGTGGAGGACTCCGAGGGCGACGGCCGCGTTCCGGGTCGCCATGCTAATCACCTCCAGCGGGGGGATGCCGGCCTGCACCAGCAGCTCCAGCTCACGGTGGAAGCCAAGCCCGGGGGGGGTGAGCGGGGAATCGGATCCGACGACCAGACGAGCTCCCTCTTCGTGCAGCAGACGGATCACCCGTAGCGCCTTCGGCCAAGCCTGGCGAGCGAGGTTCCGAACCCAATCCGGCCAGCCCGCGCACTCCGCGGGTGTCATCGGCCCTTCCGACACGCACTGCCGCGACTTTCCCGCGGCCAGCAGTGGAGCGACGACTACATCGGTGGCCAGCAGCGCCCCGATCACTCGATCCACCTCGGGCCCCTCTGGGTCGAGGCCGTCGAGCCAGATCGCGGTCGAGGCCAAAGGCGCACCCGCGAGCGCCTGCGCGTAGCGCTCACGCTCCTCCGCGCTCAAGAGGTCAGGATCCCCCGACACGATCCTGCTGAGCCCGTCGACTCCGAGTCGCGCCGAGGCGACCCAACCGGTCTCACCGGGATCGGCCCACACGGGTCGTCGCTCGCTGCGGGCCGCCCTGACCGCCGCGGCCGTCAGGGGAACCGGGAACCGCGGGGCGAGCGCGATCAGGTCTACCCCCTCCCGAGCCAGTCGGCGGACCGCCGCGGCCGTCTCTGCCTCGTCGCTCACGAGGAATCCGGCGGTCGAGCCGCTACCGCCCGCGTCGAGTCTCGGTCCGCCGGTAAAGACGTCGGGGAAGACGTCGCCGTCGTAGGGCTGCAACCCCTCGGCCTCGTAGGCCAACCGACTCGTACCGGGGCTCCGTATCGCACTGATTCCGGCGAGCATCATCTCCACGAGCGCAGCGGAGTCCGACGGGAGGGCGTGTGTGTCGATGAACCCCGGCACGATGTAGTAGCCCTCGATGTCGATCACCTGCATGCCCTCGACGATCGGGATGTCGCTCGTGGGCCCGACGGCCTGGACCCGCCCATCCCAGATGAGTACGGCGGTGTTCGGGCGCGGCGGGCCGCCGCGCCCATCGATCACCGTGCCACCCGCAAACAGCAACGCCGACTGGCCCAAGAACCTGTCGCGCTGCTGGGCGTCGATCGTTGCGGGCCACAGCGTGATCCCCCACACGGTCATGACGCGCAGGGCGCGCGCGCTCAGGCGCATCCGGACGCGCGTGCGGGTCGGCATCGGGTCAGTCGGCTCCTTCGGTTCGGGCGTACGATTCGGCGCCCAACAGATGAAGCGAGGTGTAGGGCTCATCCCCGACGACCCAGCTATCGTGGCCCGGCGGGATCGCGAACGCATCGCCGGCTCGGAGCTCTATCTCGGTTCCGTCATCCATCGCTACCATCGCGCGGCCGGCAACGACGATGCCGATGTGCTCGACCTGACAGCTGCTCTCACCGATCGTCCGTCCGACGTGCTCGGACCACCTCCACCCTGGCTGATACGTGGCCCGCCCGAGCGTCATTCCGCCCAGGGTGATCAAATCGAAGCTTCCGGCCTCGAAGGTCCGCGTTTCGTCGGCGGACTCGAAACGCTTGATCTCCAATTCCACTCGGCGCCTCCCTGCTCGACGGCCGCTTGGAGCGCGCGATCCGCTCGGATACCGCGTCCAAAGCCCGGCTCCTGAGAACCGTGTTTCACGCTTGGATGCCTGGTTCGGCTCGGAGCCTCCCTACACCAGATCAGACCCTTCGGTACCATACACGCTGGCCATGTCTTATTTTGGGCCGTTCTCGAATCCGGTGGGGGGGGCTCGGGTCGCGCCAGAGCCCGCCCCACATCAAGGAGAAAGCATGGGAGGAAACGTGTCAAACCGACGATCCGTCCCGATGACTCTGCTGCTCGGAGGGGCACTCGCCGCGTGCGGCGGTGCGGACGGCTCCCAAGCGGCGGAAGAGGGGGCAGCGCCCGCGCCGGTGCTGCAAGAAGGCAGCGTGCAGCTCGCGAACGCCACCATCCGGGTGTACAAGGCCCCCGACTGAGGTTGCTGCAATCAGTGGGTGGTGCACCTACGAGCGATGGGGTTCAACGTAGAAGTGGAAGAGACGGACCAGCTGTCGGCCGTCAAGGCGGAGCATGGGGTTCCTGGGCATCTGGAGTCGTGCCATACGGCGACCGTCGACGGCTACGTGATCGAGGGGCACGTTCCCGGGGATGTCGTGACTCGGCTTCTGGAGGAGCGACCCGCGGTGGTTGGGCTGGCCGTGCCCGGGATGCCGATCGGATCACCCGGTATGGAGATGGGTGATCGGGTCGATCCGTACGACATCTTCACATTCGACGAGTCAGGCGCGACGGAGGTATACGAGAGCCGCTAGACGCGGCCCTGAGCAGATTTGGGCACCCGGGGCGGGAGCGGCGAAGCGCTCCTTCAGCTTCCTTCCGCCCCGGAGTCCCCTTCCGCCGCGGCGCTCGCCTCGGCGGAGTCGGGCTCGATCGGGCCGGGGGTTTCATCTCGCCCGGGTTCATCGGACCCGGATTCAGACACCGCTCCTTCCTGTGTAGCGTCATCAGATCCGGATTCGTCCGCGCCAGCCTGGTCGGTGCTCGGCCCCTCGCTGGTCGAGTCCGCCTTCTTCACGCCTTCGAAGCTCGGGTTCTCCACGAACGGTTGGTAGCGTGGCACCCCGAGCGTCACGGTGTCGCCAACGCCCACCAACAGGTCGATTTCCGGGACACGCTCGGTGAACGTCGCGAGCATGGCCCCCTGCTCCGCCTGCACCGTCAGCAGCAGCCGGTCACCCTCGCGTTGCTCGGCGAGGACCGGACCGATGGCCAGTTCCTGTGATCCTCGCAGCGAGTCGGGCAGATAGGGCCGCAGGAGCGGCGGCAGCACCAGGGTCCCCGCGATTCCGATGAGAAGACCGGCCAGGAACCAGAGCGTGCGCCGCCCTCCCTTGGCTTTTTTCAGGTCCTGCTCGAACTCGTCCATCGAATAGACATCATCTGTCGGTGAGGTCGTATCGTTCATGGCTCCGTCCGCGTGTAAGCGCCTGAGACTGTAGTGAGACGGCGGTCCACGACGGGACAGCCGGCCGCCGTGGGAAGCTGGACATCGGCTCGAGGGGCCGCAAGGATGCGGGCGCGGACAGCCTTTTGGGATCTGGAGGTGATTACCGATGCGCTCACTATCGAACCCCTCGCGGCACCTGCCCCTGTTCTTTTTGCGGCATCTCACCCTCTTCGTGCTCGCACTGCTGGTACCCCGCACGGGGCTCGCGCAGTCGCCGACCGATGTCAACGCGGCTCGGGAGGTGAGGGAGACCCTGATCGCGATGTGGGACGCGATCGAAAGCGGCGACCTCGACCGGTACGTGAGCTACATCCACCCGGATTTCATGGCCTTCGGCGAGAGCGACGTGTACCTGGCCCGGGGGAAGGAGTTGGAGCTGCGGGGGATCGCGGACTATCTGCAGCGCGCGCGGGCCGTGCATACCGAGATGCACCAACCCGAGGTTACCATCCGAGGCGATGTGGCGTGGATCGTCTATTACTGGACCGACTCGGGCTGGGTGGACGGTGAGCGAATGACGAGCCGCGGGAAGTCGACGCGAATATTCGTGCGGGAAGGAGATCGTTGGCTCTGCATCCACGGGCATTACACGTCCGTACCGTAGCCGACTGGCCGGCGGCAGACGGGGATCGCGCCAGCTTCGGATGAGAGAAAGGGGTGCAGCCAAGAAGGCTGCACCCCTTCGCGAGGAGTTACTTCGCTACGCGGCGAAGTTATGGCCCTCGACTGGGGTCAGGAACCACCAGTCGTGGTGTTCAGCGTGCTACTGGCGTTGCTGAACGCGCCATTGATCCCCGTGGCAAGCACGGTCATTCCGGCCGTGATTGCCAGGGCGATCAGCACGACGAGCAGGACGTACTCCGTAGCGTCCTGACCAGACTCGTCGCTCCAAAGGTTGCGCAGAAACTGCTGCATTTTCACCCTCCGTCGATCGACTTGTGAACACCTGAGCTGCTCGAGCGGTTTGCAGGCGAGGTGGTGGGTATGAAGGATCCGTACCTTCGTCCGACCACTTCGGCCCCCGCTGTGCCAGAATGCGTAATGCCGTGTCAACAAGGACGTTGCGCGTCGGTCTATGCTGGTGTCGCCCGATGTCGACTCGCGAGATGTGTGGGGCGCGCACAACGATTCCTCGCTCCACCTGTTGACCGGATCCTCCTAGTGTGGTCTCGGCGGCCGAGAGCGACTCGGCGACGGTCGAGGTGTCGGATCGACGCCGGTGGGCACGTTACTGGCCGTCCTGGCCTCAAAGGAGAACGGGCTGTCGCCGCAAGTGTCGCGGTGACAACCCGTTATGGACTGGCAGGTGGCCGCGCTGGCAGCTCCGGCAGCCGTCGGAGCTAGGCGCCTATCTGCCCGTCGAGCGTCCCGGCCGCGTCATCGAAGCCATTGTTGATCCCATTCGACACCAGCACCATTCCGCCCGAGATCGCCAGGGCGATGAGCACCAGGAGCAGCACGTATTCGGTCACATCCTGCCCTGCGGTGTTCCGCCAAAGCGTGTTTAGGAACCGACGCATCGTCATCCTCCTCCCCCACCTCGCCCGGCGGCGCCTAGTGATCGGCGCGCCGGCCTGGTCTCGACACCTCGAGGCGTGTTTGGGGGGGACGGATGCTGGTCCGGTGCCGGCGGCGGGGGCGGTCGGTCAGTCCGCCGGTTGGCCCCATAATCGAATACTACTACTTAGGTTACGCCGCCAGACGAGTGGCGGCGGCGTTGGCCGCCGGCCCGATTCTCGACGCGGCGTGTGGCTCCACATCCACATCGCCGTACGCTTTGTGGCTCGTGAGCGACGCCGGAACCTCGCAACCGGGGTCAGGCTCGCGATCGGGACCGGCGTCGCCGTCCGACGCGGCGGTCCGGTCGTCAGCTCGCACGGGCGTACGTGCCGTCGAAGACCGCGTTCCAGGTCTCTCCGCCATCCCGTGAGACCTCCCACGTCTGCTGCACGGTGCGGTCCCCGCTCGGGCTCCACGTGATTCGGTCGATGACCGGCTGTCCGTCCTGGCCTTTCCGCTCTCCGCTCAGCACCATACGGCCGTCCTCGAGACCGCCTCGGAGCTGAAGCAGCAACCCCTGGTTGTCGACCCAGCTCTGGTGCCACTCACCGGCGGTACGGTCGTAGATGTTGAAGCTCTTGCCTTCGTACCCGCCGCTTGTCGCCGTGTACTCTTCGAGCAGGGCGCACCAGCCGAGGATGGACGTGATCCGGTTGCGACCCGCGGAGCGCTCGCCGGCGGTCACGTCCCACTCGCCAATCCAGAAGTCGAACTGGCGGGACTCATCGCCTGCGCACGGTGTCTCCTGGGCGGTCATGCTCGCGGGGGAGGCGGAGCCCGGGTCTGCGGGCCACCAGACCAGTGTGAGGGCCAGGGCCAAGGGGATCACCGTCACGGTTCGTCCGAAGGAAAACGGTCTCATGAAAGGGCTCCTTGAATCATCCGCGTTCTTCCGATCACTCCGATCACCGCGAGCGCGTCGCTCGCGGCCCAAGCATACCCGGCCGAGGGCCGAAGGAGAAAACCGTAGCGACGAAACGCACCTCCGCGAGGCCGAAGGGATCCCCAATGCGGCAAACGGTCGCATCGGGGAAGGCCTCCGATCAGGATGGGGCACGGTCCCGGCGGCGAGGACACGTGCCGGGCGTGTGAAGATTCCGCGGTCGAAAGCCCTCAGCGGTTGTTGCCGCGGCGCAGGATCCGCACTCCCTGGCGCTCGAGCTCTCTCAGCCGTGATTGCAGCCAACGCGCCGCGTCACGACCCAGGCGATCTGCCTCCACTCGAACTTCCCGCTCCCACCAGCGCCGCGCCTCCCAGCCATCGCTGCAGCCCTCTTCGGGCACGGTTCCGGCGAGGAAGAACTCGGGCTCACCGTAACAGCCCCACCCCGCGCGGAGGCCGGTGACCGGATCCACGTTCACCAGCTCGACGCCGTTCGGGACCCGAAAATCGTCGCCTCCCTCCGGCCCCAGCACGGTACGGAGAAACTGGGCGAAGATCGGGAGCGCCGCGCGTGAGCCTGGCAGCCCGATTCGGCCGCCGTCATCGAAGCCGACCCAAACACCCACCGTCAGCTCGGGTGTGTACCCAACGAACCAGGCGTCCCGATACCCGTTCGTGGTGCCCGACTTGGCGGCGACGGGTCCGTCGTACCCGTACGCCCGAACGCCCCGCCCGGTGCCGTGCTCGACGGCGCCCAGAAGCGCCGACGTGACGAGGTATGTCTCGGCCGCCGTGAACCTGCGCTCGGGGGCCGTCGCTTCCGGGTCCTCGAGCCGGTCCCCTTCGGAATCGAGTACGGCTCGCACCGCGTGGGGCGCGATCCTGATCCCCTCGGCCGCCAGTACCCCGTACGCACCCGTCATCTCTAGCAGGGAGACCTCCGAGGCGCCCAGTGCCAGGCTTGGCACCGCCGCCAGATGGCTCTTGATGCCCAGTGCACGTGCCGTCTCGACGATACGTTCGGGGCCGATCCGCAGGCCGAGGCGCGCGAAGGGAACGTTCCGCGATCCCTCGAGGGCCTCGCGCAGGCTCAGATCGCCGTAGAACTCTCCGTCGTAGTTGGACGGGGTCCACACGCCCTGGCGCGTCTCGACCGACAGGGGGGTGTCATCGAGCGTGGACGCCAGCGTGAACGGATCGCGACGCTCGGTCGCCCGCGCGAGCGCCGCCAGCGCTACGACCGGCTTGAAGACGCTGCCGGGCTGTCGCCGCGCGAGCGAAGCGCGGTTGAACTGGGACGAGCCGTACGATCGCCCCCCTACCATGGCCAGGACCTCACCGCTCGACGGGTCCAGCGCCACCAGGGCCGCCTGGAGCGGCTGACCATCTCGTCTCAGGTGCGCGAATTGTCGTTCGAGACCTTCCAGACCACGTCGTACGGCGTCCTCGGCCGCGCGCTGGACCGATGGTTCGAGCGAGGCGATGACGGCCAGGCCGCCCGACTCCAGCTGCTTATCCGTGAAGGACTCTCGGAGCTCCGTCGCGAGGTAGTCCAGGTAGTATCTGGGAGCGGCCTGGGCCGAGCGGCGGTCGCGGAGCCCCAGCGGCCGACTCGTCGCGCGTTCGAGCGCCCGCTCGTCGATCTCGCCGCGCTCGTGCATCATCGCGAGCACGAGGTCTCGGCGGGCCTTCGCGCTGGTCGGATTCCTGAACGGGGCGTACAGGCTGGGGCCCCGAATCACCCCGGCGAGGAGAGCGGATTCTCCGACCGATAGATCGCTCACATCGCGACCGAAGTAGAACTGCGCCGCCCGACCCACGCCGTGGATCGCGGCCGCACCGTTCTGCCCCAGGTAGATGTGGTTGAGATACTCCTCCAGCAGCCGCTCCTTCGAGAATCGGCGTTCCAGCGCGAACGCGATCGCCGTCTCCCGCAGCTTTCGGAAGAGGGTTCGGTCGGGCGAGAGGAAGAGCGTTCGCGCGAGCTGCTGTGTTAGCGTACTCCCGCCCTGCGTGACTCGTCCGGCCCGGATGTTGGCGAGCATCGCTCCTCCGATACGGCGGACGTCGATGCCGCCATGATCGAAGAACCGCCGGTCCTCGACGGTTAGTATCGCCTGTTCCAGGTGGTCCGGAATCTCGTCGAGGGCGACCGGGACGCGGTCCCGACGGGCCTCGCCCCACAGCGTACCGATCAGCTCGGGCTCGAGCACGACGCCGGGGAGCTCGCTCCCCTCGGCGTTGCGAATCGTCCGGATCCGACCCCGCCGATCGAGCCGCACCCGCACCACGCCACCGGGATCCAGCACGCCGACGATCCGCATGGGGTGCCGTCCGATGCGCCACTCGCTCCGATCCAACCGATACTCGCCGGGGCCTACCTGTCGGCGAACGGGTCGATATCCGGTCTGCCGCAGGTGCGCGTCTACCCGTTCGCGATCCGGACGCTCTCCGGTCTGCAGGATCAGGGGTCGCGCGTAGATCCGCGTAGGGAGATTCGCCGTCGCGGCCTCGAAGCTGACGGCGACCCAACCCTCGAAGAGGGCGTAAAAGGCTACGAGGGTGGCGGTTACGGCCAAATTGAGGACGAGCCTCCGGCCGTACAGCTGCCTGCGGATGAAGCGGAGCGTGCGTCTCACGGAAGTCGTCGCCTCACGGCCCGCGGAGTCTCAGTGAGTCGGCTGGACCACACGTTCACCTTGTCTTGGACGTGTCGGGCGCGGAAAAGGTTTCCTGTCGGACGGGCCGGCATTATGTGAGGGGAGTCCCGGGAAGACGAACCGGGAACGGTCTGAGCCTCTGGAGCCAGCCATGGTTTGTCAGAATCACACGATCGAGCGCGAGACGGCGGGTAACGATCACATCCTCGATCTCACCGCAGAGATGCAGAACCTGGTGCGGGATAGCGGCGTCGGGACCGGCCAGCTCACGGCGATGGTCACAGGCTCGACCGGTGCTCTGTCGACGCTCGAGTTCGAGCCGGGCCTCGTGCACCACGACATCGCCGCGGCGCTCGAGAAGATCGCTCCACGCGATGGCCGGTACGAGCACGAGGAGACGTGGCACGACGACAACGGGCATAGCCATGTGCGCGCCACGCTGGTGGGTCCCGCACTCACGCTGCCGATCGTGGGGGGCGCGATTCCGTTGGGGACGTGGCAACAAGTGGTCCTGCTCGACTTCGACACGCGAGCGCGCCACCGCCGCGTCGCGGTGACGATCATCGGGGAGTAGCGAGCGCGCCGTCCGCCCGGCCGCGTCAGGTCTGGGGCGCCTCAGGTCTGGGGCGCGTCAGGCCTCCGGGCGCGTCAGGCCTCCGGGCGCGTCGCCTCGGGCGGCTCCCCGTCGGGTACATGTAGCCGCCACCACCTTTCCGCCTGGACCGGTCCCCAGTCACCGACCGCAGCGCAGGCGGCGAGTGTTCCTTCGAGAGCCCATGCGTCACGCGGGCGGCCGTCGGGCTCCTTGGCCAGACACTGCAGCACGACATCCTCGAGATCGCTCGGAATCTCGAGCTCGGTCCGTCTCGAGGGACGGACCGGGGGGGTCTTGAGGTGCTCCACGACCAGACCCATGGGGGTCGAGGCCTCGAACACGCGGGTACCGGTGAGGAGCCAGTACGCGACGCAACCCACCGCGTACAGATCAGCGCGTCCATCCACCAGTCCCTCTCCCAGTGCGATCTCGGGCGCGATGAACGCCGGCGTGCCCGCGAACCCGCCTTCGGCCGTGAGCTCCAGTTCCTCGGGAGCAGCGGAGGACGTGGCCCGTGGGTGCATCTTCACGAGCCCGAAGTCGAGCACCTTGACGAAATCGTGGTCGGGCCCCTGCCGGCAGGTGAAGATGTTCGCGGGCTTGATGTCTCGATGGACCATGCCTCGTTCGTGTGCCTCGCCGAGCGAACGACATACCTGCCGCAGCAGGTGAATCGTGCGCCCCGGGGGGATGGGTCCGAAGCGCTTCACCAACAGCTCCAGGTTCAGGCCATCCAGGAGCTCCATCACGTAATAGAAGACGCCCTGATCGGTCAGCCCGAAGTCGTACAGCTCCACGGTGTGAACCGATCGGAGCGACGAGGTCGCCTGGGCCTCCCGCTCGAACCGCTTCACCGCGCTGTCCCGCGCGCCGGGGTCGGTGCCCAGCACTTCTCCGCGAATCAGCTTCACGGCCGCCGGCCGCACCAGCATCCGGTGCTCGCCTCGCCATACCTCGCCCATGCCCCCGGCCCCGAGCCGCTCGACCAGTCGGTAACTGCCGACTTCACGCGCCTCGCGGATTCGAACGCCGAGCCGGTGGACGATCCGGGCTACGACGTAGGCGATCCCGGCACACAGGTAGGTGGTAAACAGGAAATAGGTGGCGAAGAAGTAGAGCGGCGTCTCCGAGCTCGTCGCGCCGGCAGCCATCGACAGAAGGACGACGAGCGGCGGCATCGACGCGGCGGCGAGTGAGGCGGTGAGGATCCTCCAGGGAGTGTTGGGCGCGAGGATCGGGAATATCAGGATCCAGATCCCGACCCAGGAAACTCCGACGTACGAGCCAATCACTTCATCCGGTCGCCACTCCGGGAAGACTCCCCATAACTCGGCGAACGCGATCCCGAACGCCCCGACAACCGCGAAGGCCAAACCGACGTCCAGCAGCCGCTGCGGCTTCATCCGACCGCGACGGGATGTCCAGAACATGCCCAATCCGAGCAGGATCGAGATGACTGCCACACCGAGGTGCAGGGGTCGATCGAACAGTGGAGGAACCATCCCGCTGCCAAGGGCGACGAGGTGCGCGCCGAAGAATGCGAGGAAGTACGTGACGGAATAGACCAGTGCCGCCCATCCCAACCGACGCGACGCCTCCCGCAGCACGTCGGTGGGCACTGATCCGGACGAGGAGCGGCCAAGCGCCGCCTTGGCGCCGCCCACACCCATCTGTGTCTGAAGCCGGAAGTCGTCGCTCAAGCGTCCCTCGCAGTCAGCGGATCCCCTCACGGTACGCGGAAGCGTCCGGGGTTCCAAGGGCCGGCGCGGGGCGTCAGATCGCGGGGATTTTGCGGGGGCTCTTGAGGATCCGGGCGTCACGCCACACTCTACGGGCTCCGCAGCACTGGCCTGTCCCGGGGAGACCCCCCTGCCAGACGCTGCAGGGCTGTTGTGGACCCGCTGCAGGAGTTTTCGTCCATGATCCGCTTCAGATTTGGGACCCGGCTCGGGCTGGTCTTGGGGCTCGTCCTCCCGGCATCGACCGCGGCTCAGTTCACCGACGTCCCGCCACCGGCTGCCTACGCGGTACAGGGAGCGACGGTCGTTCGGCCCGATGGCTCGCGTCTCGAGGGCGTTACGGTCGTGATCCGCGAGCAGCTCATCGAGGTTATCGGTGCCGAGGTCGAGGTGCCGGGCGACGCGGTGGTGCTGCCCGGAGACAGCGTTTTCGTGTATCCCGGACTCGTCGATGCTGAAGGGGCGGTGGCCTACGCCTTCCCCGAGGAGGAGTTCGACCGCGGCGAGGTCGAATCCTGGAATCCGCCGAGGGAGCTCCAGGGCTTCATGCCGCAGCGTCGCGTGCTCGACCACCTCGACCTGGACGGCGGAGATCTCGAGAGCCACCGGCGTACGGGGGTCGTGGCCGCGGCGGTTCATCCCGCGAACGCCCTGATGCCCGGCCGCGGGACGCTGCTTCTCTTCCGGCCCGGCGCCGAGGAGGCGTGGGAGCTGGTAGTGACGCCGACTCTGGGGCCGGTCATGGCCTTCCGAGCGGGGCGAGGGGTGTACCCCAGCCAGCTCTTCGGCCTCATGGCGTTCTTTCGCCAGCAGTTCGCCGACGCCGAGCGCCAAGCTCGCCTTAGCGCCGCGTACCGGCAGAATCCGCGGGGAGTATCGACGCCCGCTTGGGACCCTGCCCTCGAAGTGATCCAGCAGGTACAGACGGGCGCCGCGACGGTCTTCTTTCGAGCCGATCGGGACGAAGACATCCGACGCGCCCTTCAGCTCGGCGATGAGCTCGGCTTCCGTCCGGTGATCGTGGGAGGGGACGAGGCCTGGAAGCTGGCTCCCGAGCTGGCGCGAAGGGACGTACCGGTGCTCGTCTCGCTCGACTTTCCCCTCCCGGAACGCTGGGAGCCGGAGGAGGACCGGAGCGAGGAGGTGGAGGCGGAAGAGCCGCCGGGAGACAACGGGGGCGCCGCGCAGGAAGCTGAACCGGAGGACCCGGCGGTGTGGCGCGAGCGCAAACGGCTGGAGGAGATCTACGCGAACGCGGCCAAACTGGCAGAGGGCGGTGTCCGCTTCGCGCTCACCAGCGGTGGAGGCGGAGCCGATCTGATCGACGGTGCCCGACGGGCGATCAAATACGGGCTGTCCGAGGACGCCGCGCTGCGAGCGCTCACCACGGCCCCCGCGGAGATCTATGGTGTCCCTTACCTGTCCGGGGTGGAGTCGGGATATCCGGCCACACTGATCATCGCCGACAAGCCGTTGTTCGAAGAAGGCTCACGGATCCTGTACGCCTTCGTCGAGGGTGAGCTACAGCGTGTGGATGAAGCCGGGTCCGGAGGCGGTGGGCCCGCGGCCGTGGATCTTACTGGCACGTGGAGGCTCGAGATCACCGCTGGCGAGGGGTTCGTGATCGGGGGAACCATGACCCTCGTCCAGGAGGGCGACTCTTTCGAGGGCGAGATGGATCTGGACATGGGGACCGGGACGGTGCGCAGCGGCACCGTGTCCGGAAACGACGTTCGCTTCATCGTGAACATTGGAGGCGGCGGGGGCACCGCGACCTTCACGGGAACCGTCGAGGGTGACCAGGCGTCGGGGGATGGGTCGTCCGACGACTTCACCTTGACGTGGAAGGCCACCCGGCAGCCGGGAGGTGAGCGATGAAGGCCTCGGCGGCTACGACCAGGAGCAGGGGAGCAGGCGCCATGAGCTTGAACCGGACGGTCAGCCGGGTCGCCCTGAAGCCGAGCCTCGCCCTGATCATCGGGCTCATCGGCGCATCGGGCGCGGCGGCACAGCAATTCAGGCCTCAGATCGAGCGGGGGGCGGTGCCGGTGCCGACCGGAGATGTGTTCATCCAGGGGCTGGATGCCATCTGGACCGCGGCCGGCGACGTGCTCGAGAACAGCTCCATCCTCATTCGGGACGGGGTGATCCGCGCAATCGGACCCGATCTCTCCCCTCCGTCCGACATCGAGGTGATCGACGGGTCCGGGTACACGGCGATGCCGGGAATTGTCGATCAGCATTCACACATCGCGATGGCCTCGACCAACGAATCCACCGCCCCGGTGGTCCCGGAGGTACGCGTGATCGACGCGCTGAACCCGCGCGATTTCGGGATCTTCCGTGCGCTCTCGGGAGGGGTGACGGCCGCCCAGATCCTGCACGGGAGCTCGAACCCGATCGGAGGGCAGAGCGCGATCATCAAGACGCGCTGGGGGATGGACGACTCGAAGACGCTCCTCGTCCAGGGCGCGCCCCAGACGGTCAAGTTCGCCCTTGGCGAGAACGTCACGCGGAAGAACTCCAGCGGGTCGGGGCCGACGCGGTTTCCGGCCTCGCGCGAGGGCGTCGAGGCCACGTACGTGGCCGCGTTCGAGGCGGCTCGCGCCTACCGGCAGGTGTGGGCCGACTACCGGGCGAACCCATCCGTTAGCCTGGTGCCACCGCGGCGCGATCTCCGGTTGGAGGCGCTCGTGGACATCATGGAGGGTCAGATCCGCGTCCACGCGCACTCGTACCGTTCGGACGAGATCGTGATGCTCATGCGCGTCGCCGAGCGGTTCGGGTTCAAGATCGACGTGTTCACGCACGTCCTCGAGGGCTTCAAGATCGCCGACGAGATGGCGGCGCATGGCGCGGGTGGATCCACGTTCTCCGACTGGTGGCAGTACAAGCTCGAGGCGTACGACGCCATCCCGTACAACGCGACCGTGATGCAGGAGCACGGCGTGGTCACCAGCCTCAACTCCGACATCCCCTGGCTCCAGACGTTCCTGCGCGAGGAGATGGCGAAGCCGGTCAAGTACGGCGCCGTTTCGCCCGAAGAGGCGATGCGGATGCTGACCCTGTATCCGGCGATGCAGCTCCTCATCGACAATCGCGTCGGCTCGTTGGAGGTCGGCAAGGACGGAGATGTGCTCCTCCTCAGCGGACACCCGTTCAACACCTACTCGCGCGTCGAAAAGACCATCGTGGATGGGATCGTGTATTACGACCGAACGCGTGAGGCCGAGTTGCGAGGCGAGCCTGTCCGGGCGATGCCGGACTTCGCACCCTCCGTTGCGGAGGGTTTCGGGCTCGGTGCCCCCGATGCGCTCGATCAGGAGCCCCTCCCCGAGTCGGCCCGCGATGACGCGCCGCCGCTGGTGACGGACCGCATCTATGCGCTGGTCGGCGCGACGGTGCACCCGGTGGCCCGGGCCCCGATCGAGGACGGCGTGGTCGTCGTTCAGGAGGGCCGTATCGCCGCGGTCGGCTCGGCCGCCGACGTGCCCATCCCCGACGGCGCGCGGCGGGTCGACCTGAGCGGCAAGCACATCTATCCGGGGATGATCGATCCGATCACGCAGATGGGGATGGCGGAGATCGGACAGGTCGCCGCGTCGCGCGACGATCGCGAGACCGGGAAGTACAACCCTCACATCCGCGGGCTGACCGGCGTCCATCCGCACTCCGAGGCGATCCCGGTGGCGCGCGCGAACGGGATCCTCGCCAGTCTCGCGGTGCCCGGGTCGGGGGTAATCCAGGGGGCCGGCTCGCTGATCCAGTACGAGGGCGATACGCCGGAACGGATGGTCATCGAGGACCGCGCGGCGATCGTGGTGAACCTCCCCTCGGCGAGCGGGAAGAACTGGGACGAGCCGAAGTTGGAGGGCGACGAGTTGGAATCGCTGCTGGACCTGCTCGCGCGGGCACGACTATACGCGAACCGGCCCAGCGTGCGCGAGCGCGCCGACGACCCCTTCGATCCCAACGTTCGCTTCGGCCAGGCGCACCTGCTCGAAGCGCTCGTGCCTGCGGTGACTGGTGAGATACCCGTGTATTTCCGCGTGCGCAGGGAGCGCGAGATCCGAACCGTCATGCTCGTGCAGGACAGCTTCCCCGACATGAAGCCGGTGATCGTGGGCGGAGACCAGGCCTTTCGCGTCGCCGAGGAACTCGCGGAGCGAAACATACCGGTGATCGTCGGGTCGGGGCTCTCACCCACCATGGACCGGGATGATCCGGTGTCCGCCGGGTGGCGGAACGCCGGGATTCTGGCCGGGGCAGGCGTCAAGATCGCGTTCGGAACCAACGACGTCGCGAATGTTCGCAACCTGCCGTATCACGCGGCGCGCTCGGTCGCGTACGGGCTCTCGGCGGACGACGCGATGCGGGCGCTGACGCTGAACGCGGCCGAGATCCTCGGGGTCGGCGACCAGATGGGGAGCATCGAGGTCGGGAAGCGCGCGGACCTGATCGTGACCGACGGGGATCCGATGCAGATCATCACGCATGTGGATCGCGCGTTCATCAACGGCGTCGAGGTGCCGCTCGGCAGCAAGCATACGGACCTGTTCAAGAAGTTCCGCAACCGACGCGGGAAGGGCGCGATCACGACGCAGCGCGATGGCCTTGGGCCGGAAAACGGAGCGCCCGGGCTGCGGCCCGAGATTGGATCGAAAGGGGGGAGCCGATGATCGGCGGAGGGCGACGGCGAATGAAGCTCGGTCGGCTGGGCTCTGCCGCCCTCATCTCGTTCGGAGCGCTGTGCTCCCTCGGTGAGGGCGCCGCGTCGGGGCAGGAACGCGGTCTGAAGGTCTACATCTCGGCCGACATGGAGGGGGTCGTCGGGGCAGTGACGGGCGAGCAGCTGGGACCAGGCGGCTTCGAGTACCAACGGTTCCGCGAGTTCATGACGGAGGAGGTCCTGGCCGCGATCGAGGCGGCCCGGGAGGCGGGCGCCACCGAGATCCTGGTCAGCGACTCGCATGGCAACGGACAGAACCTGCTCATCGACCGTCTGCCGGCCGACGTCCAGGTCGTCCGCTCCTGGCCGCGACCCTTGATGATGATGCAGGGGATCGATTCCACCTTCGATGCCGCCATCCTCCTGGGCTACCACGCCGGTACCACCAACACGGAAGGCGTGCGGGCTCATACGATGTCGAGCGCGCGCCTGACGGACATCCGATTGAACGGTCAGTCCATTCCCGAAGCGGGGATGAGCGCCGCGATCGCCGGACACTTCGGCGTCCCCGTCGTGATGATCTCCGGGGACGACGCGGCGGTCGAGGAGGCGCGACACGTCATCGGGGACATCGAGGGCGCCGTGGTAAAGTGGAACTACGGGTTCCACTCGGCACGTACCCTGACCCCCGCGGCCGGCTACGCGCTGATTAGGGAGAAGGTCAAGGCGGCCCTCGCTCGCGTGGACGAGTTCACCCCGGTGAGACTGTCGTCGCCGGTGACTCTAGAAGTGTCGTTCAAGAGCTACCGGCCCGTCCAGGTCCTGGCGTATCTGCCCATCGTCGAGCTGGTTGATGCGCACACCATCCGCTACGTGGCGGAGGATGCGGCCGGGGCGTCGGCGTTCCTGGAGTTCCTGCTCAGCTACAATTCGGAGCTCGAACCCTAGGAAGCCCGGCTTGTCACGGACACCTCGACACCTCAGCTTGCTTGTAGCGGGCCCGAGCGCAGGTGGGCCCGAGGCCCGGCCATAATGGAGCCGGTAGCCTGAAACGCGGGGGCGGATGGGACGGCAACGACCGGTCGGATCCGCGGTGGAGGAGAGGGTGGAGCGGCGAAAGCCCCGTAATCCGTTCGAGATCGAGATTCTGTCCTACGAAGAGCTCGAGTACTTCATCGTGCGAGAGCACGATGGGCTAATTCTCATCCTCGATCCACTTCGCTGGCCCAGAGACCTCGCGGGTCCGTTCGAGCGCAGGCTCCGGATCCGAATCCCCCCCGATTATTTGGCAAACCGGACAGTTGAATCGCACGCGCGTCTCCTGCGTCAAGCGTCGTTCGCGCTAAACTTCGCCCGACTGCACGGAGAGACCTGTGGTCGGATCGCGATATGCTCGCCGGATGGAGAGGTCCGGGGTCCGGGGATCGCGGCGGGACTGATCTCAGCATTGGATTTCCCGACCAGCACGGTGTGGGAGTTCCGGCGCTTCCATCGGAAGGCGAGCATGACGCTGCGGGACTGCGTCCTCGAGGCCGCCGGGAGGCTGCCCCCAACGACGCTGGAGAAGGCAGCTACGTCACCCCTCACCAAGGCGGCGATGCTGGTGCTCGCCAAGATGTCGTTGGGTCGCTTCCACCCTTAGCGGGTCGAGTCGTTCAACAGCCTGCCTAGGAGGGCGTTCCCAGAAACCAGTCCAGCGCCTGGTCCGAGATTTCCGCGGGTACCTCGTGCCCTCCTTCGAATTCGAGGTAGGTCACGTCGTACCCGTTCCCGAGCAGGATCGGTACGATTTGGTCGCGACTGTTGCCGACCGGAAGGATCCTGTCGCTTCTCCCGTGCGAAATGAAGATCGGTGGCTTCCCGACGATTGGGTCGTTGGGTCGGAACAGGCCCGGCGAGTAGGCGACCAGGTCACTGAACAGGTCGCCGTTCGAGACGCCGAGGCTCAGCGCGTACGACGCGCCATCGGAGAAACCTCCCAGCGCCAGCCGCGCCGGGTCGATCCGGCAGCGCTCGAAGGTGTGGCGGAGCGCCCGATCCAGGAACCCTACGTCCGCCCCGAAATTACCGCGTATGGCGTCCCATGTCCCGGAGCGAGAGTCCGGGGCCAGAAAGACCATGCCCCGATCCTCGGCGCGCGTGTAGTAGCTGGCCCAGTCTTCTCCGTCGCCGCCGGCGCCATGGAGGGCTACGAACAGCGGCGTCGGCGTGTCCGGTGAGTAGCTCTGCGGAACGTACAGGACCCCGTCCCGACCGCTCGCGAGACCCAACTGGCTGAGCCCGAGAGTGGGTTCTACCGTAGGTGACCCGGGCCGCGCGCTGAGCCGCGGGTCGCCGCCCCCGGTGCCTGTGACGGAGGTGTTCCCGCAGGCCGGGAGCACCGCCGACGCCGCCACCGCCCCCAGGCTGCTCCTCACGAAGTCCCGCCGGGACATGCCGAAGTGCCCGGTCAGGTCTGGCTCGTCCACGCCGCGGATCTCTATATGGGAGGGCATCTCGATCGGCCTCGTATGATTGGCGGTATCATGATCTTGCCTGCCGGTAGGGTCATGTACCCGGCGGGAAGTGCGGGTTTCCCCGTCTGACGGCGCGTCGCCAAGCTGCGGCGGGGGCAGGGCCGACGCCCTGGCCGGCCGAAGGGGGCCGACCCGTGGCTGGCCGAACGGGGCCGACCCGTGGCTAGCCGAACGGGGCCGACCCGTGGCTAGCCGAGCGCGGCTGACCCGTGGCTAGCCGAGCGCGGCCATCCCCGCGCGCACCTGCTCCGCGAACGTCTCGATATCGATGTTCGTACCGCACACGACCAGGGCGACCCGCTTGCCCACCAGCCTGTCACGCAGGGGACCGAACATCGCCGCCGCGGCCGCGGCTCCCGCGGGCTCGACCGCCAGCTTCGCGTCGGCGAACATGCGGGCCATGTTTCGGCGCAGGTCGTCGTCGTCCACCATGACCAGGTCATCGAGGAAGCGGCGGCACATCTCGAAGCTATAGGGCGCGGCGTGTGGCGCACCCAGGCTATCGGCGATCGTACGCACCGCGTCGATGGACGCAGGCTCACCGGCGTCGAAACTGCGGTGCATGGTGTCGGCGCCCTCCGGCTCGACGCCGAACAGCCGGCATCCCGGCTGCGCTGCCCTGACGGCGGCGGCCACGCCCGCGCACAGACCTCCACCGCCGATCGGGATAATGACCGCGTCCAGATCCGGCACCTGCTCGGACAGCTCGAGCCCGAGGGTGGCGGTGCCGCGCACGGTCAGGGGACCTTCGAACGGGTGAATGAACGTGCGGCCCTCTTCCGCCTCGATCTCTCGTACCCGCTCGAACCCGCGGGCGCCGTCCACGACGAGCTCCACCTCGGCGCCCATCGCTCGGCAGCGTTCGACCCGCGCCGGATTGGCGGTGCGGGGCATCACGACCTTGGCGGTCGTGTTCAACAGACGCGCGGCGTAGGCGGCCGCGATGGCGTGATTTCCGGCGCTCACGGCCGTCACGCCTCGCGCGAGCGCCGCGGGGTCCAGGGCGAGCATGTTGGTCAGAGCTCCCCTGGGCTTGAAGGTACCCGTGCGCTGGAAGAGCTCGAGCTTGAGGATGACCTCGGTGTCGGAGCCGAGCGCCGTATCGATCTCGTCGCTCGCCCACCGCCAGACGGGCGTCTCGACGATGAGGCCCTCGAGGCGCTCGCGCGCCTCTCGGATCTCGGCGAGCGTCGGCGGCTGCGCGTCGTTCAAGGCGCTACTTCTTTTGCAGGTTGTCCAGCGCGCGATCGACGGCACTCTTCGCGGACGCCGTGATCCCCCCGCGCTCGTACTCCTTTAGGACCATGCCCTCGAGCCGGTTCACGAGCGCATCGAGGCCCTCGGGTGACCTGCCTACGAGGGCGTGCGACTCGGCATGATCCGTCGCTCCGAACAGATTGATGAAGTGCTCCGTCTTCCGGCCGAAGTAGAGGAACCTGTAGAAGTGGAGACCGGCGTTCTTGCCGGCTCCCAACAGATCCATGATCGCCAGGCCCACCGATACCGGTGCCCAAATCAGGTCGCGCAGACCATCCACGAACAGCTTCCCCTGGAACACGAGCACATCTCGGATCAGCTCCCACCGAGCGGGCACTCGTATGCTTGCCGGATCGTAGACCGTGGGTGTTCGCGACATACGCTCCTCACTCCTATGGACTCGGTTCGCCGGTGTCGATGCGAGCACGCGTTCCTTCGCTGCGGTGACGATGCCCGTGCCCGGGGCTCGATTCAGCCTATTGCGTCAGCGAGAGGAGCGGTATCCCCGGAGGCGAGACGGCGCCAGGTCGCGAGAGTCCTACGTATTCCGGAACGGCCAGGATTCATCCCCCGCATGACACCACGCTGCGGGGGTAGCCAGAGGGTATTCGAGTCAGCACCCCCGCGTCGGATACCACAGCCAGGGCCCGTCCTCGGGATCCGACCACTTCACCCACCCTTCGAGCGTCTCGCCGGCCCACTCCTCCATGCTCGTACAAAGGGTGAGGAACTTGCCCGGCTTCGAGACGCGCACGCGCATCCATTCGTCCCGGATCTCGAGCGCCTCCACTTCGTCATCGGCCTCCACCCAAGCGATTCGGGCCGCCTGCGTCGCGGGACCTTCTCGAAGCGCGTGCGGAGCTCGGTCCAGGAACGAGAGGGGTGGCGCATCCGGGCCGAAGAACAGGTCGCGCCACAGCTGCACCGCGAGCTTCGCCTCTCCCAGCCCCAGGTAGCATTCGTGCGTCCAGGCGGTGCCATCCTCGGTCGGGAGCCAGGTATCGGGCCGCTCGACGGCCGTATCGGTCGGTGGGGCCCCGGGGGGGAGGTCGTATCGGAACCTGACCCACCCGTCCGGGCGGGTCTCGAGCACGATGGCGGTGGCGCGCTCGTACTCGGTTTCGATTGCCCCAGGGTAGCCGATCCTGCGCCTAGGCCCTTCGGAGGCGCTGCCGTCCAGCCACCCTTGCCGGAGCCACGCGATCGGGCCGCCAGGCGCATCGGGCCGTGCGAACATGGGAATCGAGACGTCCTTCAGCCAGTCGTAATGGTCGCTGGTCACTCTCAGGTGACCCACGCCGAGGGACACCGGTGTGTCATGGGCGTGCAGCGAGAGCCAATAATCGCCTGGGTCCGACTCCGGCCGAACGGCAGGCGGTGGCGCGACGGGCAGAGGCACGTGAAGGTCGGGCAGGGCCTGGCAGGACTGCTCATCCAGCTCTTGGGCAGCCATCGACTCCACCATGAGATGGCTGCCTGCCGCCAAGCCGACGGTGTAACCGGCCAGGGCCAAGGCTCTCACCTGGGCTACTCCGTCGCAGGTGCCAATGGCCGAGCTCGATCCGCACCGGACTCGCCCTCGGTTGCCGCCAGCGCTGCCGCAACCTCTCGGACTAGCCTGAGATCGAAGCGAGGCTCGTAAAACACCTTTGCTATGTCGATGGGCGGTTGTCCCCGGCGAAGGACCTTCTGGACGCCGATCGCGAACCAGGACAGTGGGCGAAGTACGGGCATGGGCAGCCACACCACACGCAAGCCGGGGTTCCGCTGCTTGAGTCGATCCACCAACTCCCGCTTGGTCGGCAAACGGGGCTCGAGAAGATTCAGCACGTCGGGCGAAGCCCCGGGGTCGAGGACGAGCCTGGTGATCGCGTTGGCCGCGAACCCGACATCGACCACCCCCAACGTATGACCGGGGCTCCCGACCGCGACGAACAGGTTCCCGACGCGTTTCCCCAACCGTCCCGGAGGATCGAAGACACCGTAGTCGAGCAACGGCCCTGGCCGCACGATCTTGAGCCCCAGTCCCAGCTCCTCTGCCAGCCGTGCAGCCAACCGCTCCGATTCCAGCTTGCCCCAGATGTACGGTCCGGACTGGCGGCTGTCGGGCGCGAGCGGGGTCTCTTCGTTCACCAGCTCGCCACCGTGGAGCTTCGAGAGAACGGCCAGGCTGCTCACGTGAACTACTCGCTGCACGTTGGCCTTCGAGGCCGCCTGCAGGAGACGCTCCGTCGCATCCAGCGAGCCGCTCTGGTGCGCATCCCAGCCACCCGTCGTCGCCGCGGCGCAGTGCACCACCACGTCTACTCCGCTCATCGCACCCTGTAGCGAATCGCGCGCGAGGTCCGCGCAGACGTATTCGACACCGGGGATGACCTCCCAAGGGGCGGGGTGTCTACGCGCCAGCACCCGTACGCGTACGCCGGGTCTCCGCAGCAGCTCTTGCACGAGGCGGCGGCCCAAGAAACCGGTACCTCCGGTAACCGCGATGAGCGTACCGGCCTCCTCGCCGACCGGGAGTCCGGGCGCCGCCCCGACGGCGTGCGGCGCGGTCCGCCCCAGCGAGCGGGTGACCTCCTCGCAGATCTCCACGGTCTGCAAGATGTTGTCGTGCGAGACCGGCGGTTCACCCCCGGTCTCGGCGCAGACGTGAAAAGCATCGAAGATCTCGACGAGTCCCGGATAGCTCCGCTCACCCCCCATGACTCGCTTCGTCAGCGCGCGGGTCGTTCGCCCCATGAGCTGTCGCGCTTGTCGATAGGGCTCGAGCGCTTTGTCGATCCCCGACGCACCCGGCCCGATCGCGCGAATCGTCGTGCCACGAACGTAGTCGGCGAGCACCGTTCCGTTGCAACCGACCACGCGCAGGTGACTGTCTACGGGTCTTCCCTCGAGCGTGACGAGGAGGTTGCCGGTGAGGTTACCACGCCTCACGAGCGCCTGCACCGTGCCGGCTGGGCCGATCTCGATGGTCGAGAGCTTCGCCTCGCCATCCGGACACCCGAGCTCCAGGAACCTGAGCAGCACGTACACGGGGTGCGGGAGAATGTCGAGCAGCTGTTGATCGGGACTCAGTCCCAGGCGTCCTCCCGCACGTGTCTTTACGGGTCGGAAAGAGAAGAAGCTCTCGACCTGAACGAGATCCCCGAGGGCGGACAGCAGCGCCGCGGTTTCTTTCGACGGGCGTTCGAAGAGCAACTGGTGTCCCGGGCACACGCAGAGCTTCCGGGTCGTAGCCGCGTCGAGGACCCGGTGGGCGTCCTCGACCGTCTCGGCGAATGGCTTCTCGACATAAGCGTGACAACCCGCATCCAGCGCGCGCAGGGCGAGGTCCGCGTGGGTGTCGGGCGGCGTGCAGATGTGGACTGCGTCCGCTTCCACCGCTTCAAAGAGCTCACCGGGTGTGCTGAACGCGGCACCGGTTGGAGCCTCCTCGAGCAGCCGGTCCCTGCTCCCCGTGTCGGGGTCCGCGACCCCGACCAGGCGAACGGGCCGCCGGCAACGACGCAGCGCGTTGACGTGTTGGCGCGCCATTACACCGGCTCCGAGGATGGCGACACGCAGGTCCGTCTGCGGAGGACTGGATTCGGGCACGGACATTATCTTTTCAACACGGTGAAGGCTGTCGTTATCCAGGTGGAATCCCGCGTCAAAGTCACGGGCCTCGTCTCTCCGGGCGCCCCTTGGGTCCCCGGGCCTCACGTCCCACGTGCAACATGCAGACCGCGACTGTGGTCCGGCACGCAAAACGTGCTCACGACCCACGTCGGAAGACGAGCTGCCTCTCCTGCCGCTCCACGAGCGAGGGGCGATGAGAATACTGCCCGCTCGCACTGGTCCTGGCAACGAGCTTAGGCACAGACAGTTACGCTTCCCCAGCGGTCCGTCACGGACGATTAGCGGCACCTGGTGCCCACCTTACGCCCGTCTTGCCGGGGCTCGCCCCCACCCGAATCGAATAACCCCTCGCTTCACGTGTATCGATGTCGGAGAATGAAGCGGACCGTCATCGAGACCGATCGCCATGGGAGTGCGGGTTGAGCCACGCCGAAGCGACGGATGCGACCCTTATGCGCAGGGCGAAGGGCGGGGACCGGGCCGCGTTCGGGGAGCTCGTGAGCCGCTACATGCGACGCGCCTACTTCGGCGCGCTCGGGATCGTGGGTTCCCACGACGACGCGCTCGACGTCTCGCAGGAGGCGTTCGCGCGGGCGTTTCGGGCGCGGCGGTCTATCGACCCCGAACGACCGTTCTATCCGTGGCTGTACCAGATCCTGCGCAGACTCAGCTTCAACGTCGGTCGCGATCGAAAGACGAGGCGCAGGCTTCTGGAACAGGCCAGCTCGTGGCTGGTGAGCGAGGCGAGCGCTCGTGCGGGCTCTGATCCCTCGCGCGCGGTGGAGCAGTCGGAGCTACGGACCCGGGTGGCGGCAGCGATCCGGTCTCTGCCCGCGGGCCAGCGCGAGATCATCGTGCTGCGCGAATTCGAGCGACTCAGCTATCGCGAGATCGCTGAGGTGACCGGGATCCCGATCGGGACCGTCATGTCCCGGCTGCACACTGCCCGTCGCTCGCTGGCGGCGGCGCTCGGAGACGCGATATGAGCCGCGACGGAAACGAAAACGACATGCCTGCGAACGACGAGCGCTGGACGAGGCTCTTGATGCGCGCGCTCGATGACGAGTTGTCGGACGTCCAGCGGCGGGAGTTCGAGGACGTGCTCGAGCGAGAACCGGAGCTCCGCACCGAATGGGATCGGCTTCGGCGAGTGAAGGAGGTCACGGATACGATGAAGATGCGAGAGCCGCCCAAGGAGGTTTGGGACAGCTACTGGTCGGGCGTCTACCGACGCATGGAGCGCAGCATCGCGTGGATCCTCGTGTCGGTCGGCGCCATCGTGTTGATCTCGTGGGGACTCGTGCACTGGGTACAGGATGTGCTGGCCGATACGAGCGTCCCGGGGCTCATCCGGTGGGCCTCGGTCGCGCTCGTGGTCGGGCTCGTCATCTTGTTCGTCTCGGTGCTGCGCGAGAAGCTCCACATACGAAAGAGCGACCCGTACAAGGATGTGGTCCGATGATCGTCACACCTTCAGAACGCGTCGCGGGATACCGAACGGTCAAAGACCTCGGGCTCGTGCGCGGCAATACGATTCGGGCGCGTCACCTCGGCCGCGACATCCTGGCCGTGTTCAAGAGCGTGGTCGGAGGCGAGATCGAGGAGTACACGAAGATGATGGGGGAGGCGCGGGAGCAGGCCGTCGACCGAATGCTCGAGCAGGCGGACGAGCTGGGCGCCAACGCGGTGGTGAGCGCTCGCTTCTCGACCTCCTATCTGATGGGTGGAGCGGCAGAGATCCTCGCGTTCGGTGCGGCCGTCGTCGTCGAGCCGGAATGAGGTCACTCCAGACACGGACGGCGCGGGTCCGGTGTGTCTCGCATCGCCCGATCACGCTTGCGGCGGCATTCCTCATGTTCGGGCTCGGGCTCGACTCGGCCGCCGCCCAGCAAAGACCGGCTGGCAGCGACGCGGCGAAGCCCGAAAGCCGTGCCCTCGAGGGTCGCTGGCAGGGATCGCTGACCGCACTCGGCCAGAACCTGGAAATAGGTGTGACGTTCGATGCTACGGTGACCCCGCTCGCGGCTCGAATCGACATCCCGGCGCAGGGCGCTCGCGGACTGCAGCTTCAGAATGTCTCGATCGAGCAATCCCGGGTGCACTTCGAGCTCGTCGCTGGGCCGGGGCTCGCCGTCTGGGATGGGGTACTGCGAGGAGACACGATCGAGGGCGAGTTCACGCAAGCCGGCGTCGACGGGGTGTTCGTGCTATCTCGGGTGGTGCCTACCGACACTCCCGCGACGGGGGTCGTGCGACCCGGGCAGCCGGAGGACGCGATCCCGCGGTACCGGCACGAAGAGGTCACGTTCGAGAACGGAGACATCGTGCTCGCGGGCACCTTGAGCTTCCCCGAGGGCCCGGGACCCCACCCGGCCGTGGTGCTGATCTCGGGCTCCGGAGCTCAGAACCGCGACGAGGAGATCTTCGGCTTCCAGCCCTTTCGGCTGATCGCGGAGCACTTGACCCGTGAAGGGATCGCCGTACTCCGCTACGACGACCGCGGCGTGGGCGGATCGGGCGGCAGTGTCGCCGACGCCACCTCGGAGGACTTCGCGCGCGATGTCCAGGCCGCGATGGAGCTCCTGAGATCACGGCCCGAGGTCGATCCGGCGGCGATCGGTCTGCTCGGCCACAGCGAGGGAGCCATCGTCGCCCCGCTGGTGGCCGCTCGATCCCGGGATGTGGCTTTCCTCGTCCTGTTGGCCGGCCCGGCGGTGTCCGGCGAGGAGATCCTCCTACGACAATCTGAGCTGATCGGCCGCGCCAACCGTAGCTCGCCGGAGGCCATCGAGGCGCAACAGGCGCACCAGCGCCAGCTGTTCGGCCTGCTGCGCCGGAATGCAGGTCGTGATGAGCTCGAGGCGGCGCTTGCGCGGATGATCCGTGAGAGCGTCGAGGCGATGCCACCCGAGCGGCGCCAATCGATCCACGACGTCGATGCGTTCGTCGCCGCGCGCGTCCTGCCGCAGTTGGTGGCCACTACCTCGACCTGGTTCCGTCATTTCCTGGATCACGATCCGCGCCGGGCCCTGCGCCAGACGCGAGCGCCGGTGTTGGCCCTGTTCGGGGAGCTCGACCTTCAGGTACCTCCGACGCAGAACAGCGAGCCCCTGGCTCGGGCGCTCGCGGAAGCGGGCAACACCGACGTGACCATCGATGTGGTAGTGGGTGCGAACCATCTCTTCCAGGCCGCCACCACTGGAAGTCCGACCGAGTATATGACGCTTCAGAAGGAGTTCGTGCCCGGAGTGCTCGACCGCATCTCCGCCTGGATCCTCGCCCGCACCCGCTGACCCCGCTCCCGCACGCGCCGCACACACCAAGCGATCGTAGGCCCATCCTGGCCTAACCCCGTCGGGCCGCGCATCATCGGCCTCCTATGATCGATGAACACCGTCCGCCTCTCGACACCGCTGCCGTCAGTGACTCGTCCGAGCCTCGCGCCGAGTACACACGTCGGCGCGAATCGCGAGCCGCCGCCGCTCGAGATGCCAAGCGACTCGAGGACCGGATCTCGAACGCTCGCCTGCTCACGTTCGTGGTCGGTATCGGTGTGGGGTGGCTGCTATGGCGCATGGCTCCGCCACTGGCGCTCGCACCCGTCATCGCCTTCGCGCTGCTCGTGGTGGCGCACGAAAGAGCGCGCCGGGCGCGATTGCGTGCGGAGCGTGCGACCGCGTTTTACGAGCGCGGTCTGGCCCGACTGGATCACCGTTTCGCCGGCACGGGCAACGCCGGATTTCGGTTTCTGGACGACGCGCACCCTTACGTGGCGCACCTCGACCTGTTCGGCGAGGGATCGCTGTACGAGCTCCTGTGCAACTCGCAGACGGCGGCGGGGCAAGAGAAGCTGGCTACCTGGCTGCTCGACCCTCCCGACTTCGACGGCATCGAGGACCGGAATGGCGTGGTCCGCGAGCTCCGCCCTCGACTCGACCTCCGGGAAGACCTCGCGACGATCGACCCCGAGGTGGTGAAGGCGCTCGAATCCTGGCACCTCCTCGAATGGGCCGAGGCTCCGCCGGTGCTCGAGGCGCCGCGCTTGCAGACGGGAGCGCGTCTACTCGCGTTAGCTGCGCTTCCGGCGGCGGCCACCGTGTCCTGGATCGGCGGGATTCCCCTCCTCGTGGTCATCGCGCTCGAGATCATCGTCGCGCGGGCGGTCGCCGGTCGAGTCCGTCGCGTGCTTGGACAGGCTCAACGGCCTGCGCGCGACCTGCGCCGGATCAGGGCAGTCGTAGAGAGACTCGAGGCTGAGCGCTTCGAGGCCCCTGTCCTGGTCGCTCTGCACGATGCTCTCGGCGCCGGGGGTCAGCCGGCTTCACGGCAACTGGATCGCCTGCTGGCACGGGTGGCCCGGCACGAATGGCGCGGCAACCTGTTTTTCGCTCCCATCGCGCCGCTCCTTCTGTGGAGCACGAACTCCGCTTTCTCGATCGAACAATGGAGAATCCGGTGTGGTCCCCAAATCCAGCGTTGGATAAGCGCGGTCGGCGAGTTGGAGGCGTTCCTGGACCTCGCGTCGTACGCGTACGAACATCCGGCGAACCCGTTCGCCGAGCTGACTGACGACGCCCCTTCGCTCGACGCGCGTGAGCTGGGGCACCCGCTCCTTCCCGTGAAGACCCGTGTTCGAAACGATGTGCTCCTGAACGCCGAGCACCGCTTGCTGGTGGTCACGGGCTCCAACATGTCGGGGAAGAGCACGCTCCTCCGGACCGTGGGAGTGAATGTCGTGCTCGCACGGGCGGGGGCTCCGGTTTGCGCGACCGCGTTGCGTCTCTCGTCGCTCGCGGTGGCGGCCTCGATCCGTACGGTGGACTCGCTCCAGGAGGGGGAGTCCGGGTTCTTCGCGGAGGTGCGGGCGCTCAAGAGGGCGGTCGAGACGGCCGAGCGCGATCGGCCCGCGCTCTTCCTGCTCGACGAGCTCCTGCACGGCACCAACTCGCACGACAGGCGCATCGGCGCCGATCGGATCCTTCGAGCGCTGCTGGACCGGGGTGCGATCGGGATCGCGACCACCCACGATCTCGCTCTTGCCGAGATCGCCGACGACCTCGCGCCTGAGGCGGCCAATATGCACTTCGAGTTCAAGGTCATGGACGGTCGGCTTCGGTTCGACTACAAGCTCCGTCCGGGGGTTGTCCAGACCGGCAACGCGCTTGAGCTAATGCGCACGGTCGGGCTCGACGTGTAGTCTGTGCATCGACTCGCCCGTGGCCGCCGTGCGGCTTTTTTCGGCCCGAATTAGGGGGAGACCATGTCCCAACGAACCGTTCACGCGATTCCGCGCGTCTTCCGATCAACCAGCGTAGCTCTTCTGGCCGTTGCCGGCGTCGGAGCGCTCACCGACGGCCGTGCGCAGGAACCCGGAACCGTCGAGGAGCTTCGAGAGGAGATCGATCGTCAGACCGATTTTCTCCGCCAGCGACTCGACGCCGTCTCGCGCCAGGTGGACGACCTGATGTTCTTCATGCGACTGAGCGATATCGCCCAGATCGAGGTGGTCCGATTGACCGGCCCTCCGCTTCGATATCAGCCGAATCCGACCGCGCAGGGCGCGGGCAATCCGTTTCGCTTCTACTCGTACGCCTTCATCCCCAAGGATCTGGATCGGAGTCGTCGACACCCGCTGCTGGTTCTCCCGCACGGCGGAGTGCACAGCAACTTCACCACGTATTACGCCAATATCCTTCGAGAGCTGCTGGAGCAGGGCTACACGGTCGTCGCGCCCGAGTATCGAGGGAGCACGGGGTACGGGGGTGGTGTGTATCGCGCGATCGACTACGGCGGGCTCGAGACCGAGGATACGTACGCGGCCCGCAACTACATGCTCGAGAACTACGACTTCCTCGACCCCTCCCGCGTCGGAATCCTCGGCTGGAGTCACGGTGGGCTGCACGCCCTGATGAACATCTTCGACCACGGCGATGACTACGCGGTGGCGTTTGCGGGCGTGCCCGTCAGCGATCTGATCGCCCGTATGGGATACAAGACGCAGGGTTATCGCGATCTGTACTCGGCGGATTACCACATCGGGAAGACGGCGTACGAGGATGTCGAGGAATACCGCCGGCGGTCACCCTCCTGGAACGCCCACAGGTACGACGGCACCCCGCTCCTCATCCACACGAACACGAACGACGAGGACGTGAACGTGCTCGAGGTGGAGCGGCTCATCCAGGCGCTGCAAGCGGAGGGGACGCCCGGGTTCGAGTACGAGATCTATCAGGACCTGCCCGGCGGGCATTCGTTCGACCGGTTGGATACGAAGGCGGCGAAGGAGATCCGGCAAAGGATCTGGCGGTTTCTGGCCCGTCACCTGCGCCCGGCGCGCCCGGCCCAATGACGCGCCGAACAGGCGGGTTCGCCCTCGCGGCCCTGACCGGTGCGATGTGGGCCCTCGGACTGTCGGGTATCGGATTCCCCGTCTCCGGGCAGGAGCCAATCTCCCGCGAGGATCCAGCCTCCGAGATTCGGCGGCTGGCCGAGCACGACGTGATCCGCGAGGCGTTCCGGGTCATCGAGGGGCTCGAGCCCCGCACGATGGAAGATCTCGTGACCCTCACCGAGGTACCCGCTCCCCCGTTCATGGAGGATGAACGCGCGCGCCTGTTCGCGGTGTGGCTGCGGGAGGCGGGTGCCGACTCCGTATACATCGACGACGTGGGGAACGTGGTCGCGGTGCGTCGCGGCCGTGGCGTGGGAACGGTTCGGGGGGGTCGTGATCCCGGCGGCGGTGTCGCGCGCCGCACCGTCGTCCTCGGTGGTCATCTGGATACCGTGTTCCCCGAGGGTACCGACGTCACGGTGCGGCAGCGTGGCGACACGCTGTTCGCACCCGGGATCGGTGACGACACGCGCGGCATGATCCTGGTGCTCACCGTGCTGCGTGCCATGGAACGGGCCGGCGTCGAGACCGAGGCGGATGTCTGGTTCGTGGGTGTGGTCGGCGAGGAAGGCCTGGGCGACCTGCGCGGCATGAAGCAACTGTTTCGTCCGCAGGCGCCGGAGATCGACGCATGGATCGAGATCGATGGCGGTGGACTCGACCGGGTCGTAAACAAGGGCTTGGGCTCGTATCGGTATCGGGTCGCGTTCAGGGGGCCCGGTGGTCACTCGTGGGGCGCCTTCGGACTGGCGAACCCGGCGCACGCGCTCGGGCGTGCCGTGCAGCACTTTCAGAACATCGCCGATACCCTGACCCGCTCGGGGCCCCGGACGAGCTACAACGTGGGACGCATCGGCGGAGGGACATCGGTGAATTCGATCCCGTTCGAGGCATGGATGGAGGTCGACATGCGCTCCGAGAGCCCCGCGAGCCTCGACAGAATCGACGCGGCTTTCCGCGATGCGATGGCCCGGGCGCTGGAGGAGGAGAACGCGCTCCGGCGGGAGGGGCCACCCATCGAGCTGCACCTGGACCGCATCGGCGAGCGACCGTCGGGCGAGATTCCCGATGACGCGCCGCTGGTGCAGCGAGCCCTCGCCTCGCTGGCGTTCATGGGCGGGGAGCCCTCGCTCGCTCGCTCGTCGACGGACTCGAACATCCCGATCTCGTTGGGTGTCCCGGCGGTGACGATCGGGCGGGGAGGCGAGGGGGGTGGAGGCCACTCACCTGGCGAATGGTGGATCAACCGCGACGGCCACCTGGCGATTCAGGCCGCGCTCCTGCTGCTCGTGAGCGAGGCCGAACTGGCCACACCCATCCCGTAGAGAAGCGGTCCCCTGGAGGAAGACACATGAAGCCGAAGGTTCGTGAGTACGAGGGCGACGGCATCGTCGTGCGGTTCGAGCCCCGGCGCTGCATCCATGCGGAGGAATGTGTTCACGGTTTGCCGGGGGTGTTCGACGCTCACCGCCGGCCATGGGTGGACCCACGTGGTGCCACGGCCGACGAGATCGCTGCCGTCGTGGGTCGCTGCCCGACCGGTGCCCTTCAGTTCGAGCGCTCGGATGGTGGCCCGGGCGAGACGCCACCGCCGAGCAACGCGCTTACCCTCGTCCCCAATGGCCCTCTGTACGCCTGGGGAGACCTCGAGCTGGAGATCGCGGGCCCTGGGGCCCCGAGCCGCGAGATCCGCGCGGCTCTGTGCCGCTGTGGGGCATCGGAGCGCAAACCGTTCTGCGACAACAACCACGTCGAGCTCGGCTTCCGGGACGCGGGGGATCTCGACGCCGAGGGCAGTGGCTCGACGTCGAACGAGCCGGCTGAGGGCCCGTTGAAGATCCGGCCGCTCCCGAATGGCTCGCTTCTCCTCGACGGGCGGGCCGAGCTTCGGAGCGCGGATGGCGCGACCCGGATCCCTGTGCGCAACGCCGCGCTGTGCCGCTGCGGGGCTTCGGAGAACAAGCCGTTCTGCGACGGCTCGCATTTCTCGGTGGGCTTCGAGGCCGAGTAGCCCGTCTCCCGACTCCCGCCACAGGGGCTTTTCACGCGTCGGTCTCCTCGGTCGTTTCACTATCGAATCGCCGCGAGGTGAGTGCGATCGAGCCAGGATCGGGTCAGATGCACCGCGAATCGAAGCCCAGCCGCATATGAGTCCCCGGGACGCGTCACCCGCACGCGTGTTGCTGGCTCTCGGGCTGGTCTACGTGATCTGGGGATCGACCTACCTGTCGATCCGTTTCGCGATCGAGACGATCCCACCGTTCTCGATGGCCGGGATTCGATTCCTCGTGGCTGGCGGGGTCCTGTTCACCTGGTTCCGGTTGCGGGGAAGCGAGATGCCGGCCGGGGGGCATTGGAAGGCCGCCACGATATCCGGCGGTCTCATGCTCTTGGGTGGAAACGGGCTCCTGAGCTGGGCAGAGCAATTCGTGCCATCCGGTCTGGCGGCGCTCCTCGTCGCGACCGCGCCGCTGTGGCTGGTGTTGATGGCGTGGCTCGGGCCCGACGGAGAGCGGCCCAGCGGAGGCGAGATCGCGGGCCTGGGGCTCGGGCTGGGCGGTGTGGCTCTGCTCCTGGCGCCGTCGCCCGAGGTGCTGCGCAACGTGGGCGCCGACCCACGCTCGTTCGTGCTCGGCGCGGTGGCGGTGCTGATCGCCTCTGTGTCCTGGGCGGCCGGGTCCATTTACAGCCGAAGCGCGACCTTCCCGAGCCCGCAGCTGTACGCCACGTCGTTGACGATGCTCTGCGGCGGCGGCCTGCTCTTGTTGACGGGGGGTTTTCGGGGCGAGTTCGGGCAGATCGAGCTGGCGGCCGTGTCCCTGAAATCGGTCGCCGCGCTGGCCTATCTCATCGTGTTCGGCTCGCTCGTGGCGTTCTCGGCCTACATATGGCTACTCCGCGCCGTGCGACCGGCGTTGGTTGGTACGTACGCGTACGTGAACCCTGTGGTGGCCGTCGTCCTGGGTTGGGCGTTGGCTTCGGAGCCCCTCACCCAGCGCACGTTCGTGGCGATGGCGATAATCACTATTGCGGTGATACTCGTTCAGCGGTCGCAGAGGCGAGCCGCCCGACACCGCCCCGCGGTGTCGCGAGCTTCCGCCGTCGCCGATTCCGAGGCGGGCTCGGTTACAGTAACCACCGAACCCGCGAACTCCTGATCGCGCCTCGGGAGCGGGTTTTCAATCGGCGTCGCACGCCGGCCGCGGCCAAGCCGCGTCAGCCCGTCAGTCACGCATCGCGATGGAGCCCACGGCCCGAGATCCGCCCGCGTCCCGCAGCTCGTACTTCAGGATCGCTGGGAGCGGGTCGTGACCGATCGCGTACAGGTTATCGTCCCATTCGTCCACCGCGATCGCGATTATGTCCGCGTCGAGGTGGATAATCGACTCTAGCCGACCGGTCCAATCGAACACATGGATTTCGCGCGCAAAGTTGGCGCTCTTCGGGTACTCGCCGCGCACCCGCCCCGAGAAGAGGCCGTAGACACGGTCGTGCGTCGTAGCCACGTCGACGTAGCCGAACCTCAGGTCCTCACCGCTCCCCATCGAGATGCGGTCATCACGCACGTTGACGGTGAATCGCGGCTCGAACTCCACGGGGACCTCGGCCCGGGCGAGCCGCCGACCGGACGCGTCGAAGATCTCCAGCAAGCCGGCGTGGCGTGCTCCGACGGCGAACCGCTGACGGTCCGGGTCGGCCTTGATCGTCCCGGTAAACGCGTGTTGGAGCACTCCCGGCGGGATGGGCTCTGACCACTCAGGCAGGCTACCGAGCGCGTCGACTTGCTCACCGTTCTGATTGAAGACGCCGAACCGACCCTCGGTGAAGAGGCCGACGGCCAGGACGTTGTCCTCAGCTGTTCGGACCGGGTTCATCACGCGTGCACTCCCCCGCAAGCTGACGAACTCCTTCGCCCAGCCGCCGTCGGAGTCGAGCGCCGCGAGGTCCAGGCGCGTCAGACGCTGCGTTCCGGCATCGAACACCCACAGTTCATCGCTGTTCGCCACGCGATCGATCGAGTACACAGCCCTGAACTCGCCCGGCCCTTCCCCTTCCCGTCCGACCGATCCGCGGAGCTTCCCCGTGCCGAGATCGACGACGTGGACGCTGCGCTCCGCGAAGCGGTCGATCGCGACCAGCGTGTTGCCGAACACCGCCAACCCTACGGGCATCCCGAGGTGCTCACCTTGGTGATGCACCGCGCCCTGGAGGTCCAGGATCGACACCTCTTCGCTCGAAGGGGAGCGTTCGTCCGACGCGATGGCCCACGAGCCGAGGCCCGTCGAGCCCAGGAAGACGATAAAGGGGGTCACCAGGAGCGCGAGCGCTTTCCCGAATCGCTTGAACATGGCTTCGAGTCCTTTCGTCTCGAGCTTCTTGGAATCGTCTCGCGCTCGGATCAGTCGACGACCACTGGCTTATCGTAGTAGTCGAAGTTGTCGTCGCACCACGACCCCAGTTCGAAGGTGCACTGTCCCTGATTCGCGCACACGGCGGCTTCCTCCAGCTCGCCGGAACTGGAGATCGTGACGGGAATCAGCGAGAAGCCCGCGGCCAGCAGCGTCGCACTCGTGAATCGGGAGATGCGCTTGGAATCCATGATTCCTCCTCTTGGAAGCGCGTGAAGATCCCGCACCCGAGGCCAGGGCGAAGCCCCTGTCCGGGTGCGGATGGCCTGTGATGTCTACTGTTTTACGAACTGCCAGGAAAAGCGGAGGGGGGTGCGCCCAAGGCCACCCGACCGGTGAGCACGCCCCTTCTTATTGCGTACCTGGGTGGTTTGCTCTTCGAGCCTATGGCGGCCGGATCGAGCCGCCGCCGGCTACCTTGCTCCGGCCAATGTCAGAGCGGCGCGCGCCGCTCCGTCGGCGTCTCTGTCCGCGAATCGGACCCGCCCACCAGCGTCCAGCACCAACAGATCCGGGAACGCGAAAGAACCCATGGCGGCCGTCGCCCGCCCCCGGGGGTCTAGGTAAGCCGGAAGGTCAACGTTTAACTCCCTCCAGCCGTTCAACGCTCCCTCAGCATCCGGGTCCCGGGTGATCGCGAGGATCTCCACCCCCGCCGGAGCGAGCCGGTCACGATACTCCCCCAACTTCCTGGAGACCTCGATGGTCCTCCGCTCCCACCGTGACCACAGAAGGACGATTGTGGCCCCCTCTCCGAGCAAGGATTCGAATTGTCGTACGGCTCTGCCTTGGTCTCTGAGAACGATACCGTCGGGCAACCTCCGATTGATGTCGCCCTCGTACAGTCGATCCTTTTGCTCCTCTCTTGCTGCCTCGAGCGCCTCCTCCCAAGAACTCTCCGTGGTAAGTCTGTCGCCCCGCGCATGCAGAGCTTCCAGCTCTGTATGCTCTATTAGCGGATCGACGGCCGCCAACGCAGAGTAGCGGCGTGCCGTCGTCACGTCACCGCGGGATGCGGATAGCGCGCCGAGCTCAGCAAACAGCTCGGGATCCCAGCCGGTCTCGGCCGCCAGCAGCAATGTGTCGACTCCGGCCTCCACCCTTCCTTCGGCTACCAGCATCCGACCCAGCCTCGCCAAGAGGTCGTGGCGCAGGCGCCGGTTCTCATCACGGTACTCGCTCACGCCGAGGTGCAGCGGGCGACTGATCTCCGGGGCCTCTTCGAGCCGCCTGAGCTCGACCCTGATCAGTTCGGCCACGTACGGGCGCACGGAAGGGATTCCCTCGAGGTCGCGAGCAATGATCGGCGTTCGGCTGGGTTCTAGCGCCACGAGGCGGTCGGTCCACTGCCGGATCGCCGCGGGATCACGGGTCTTCGTGGCCGCCTCATATGCGTCTTCAACGAGCAGGGGCTGCGTCGGCCCCACACGCTCCCACTCGCGCTCGAGCTCGCGGAGCATGGCCTGGGGTTCGCCCCGCAGCGATTCCCGCAGACGCACGACGCGCTCGCCAACGGCGATCGGATCGCTCGGGTAAAGCCGCTGCAGCTCGCTGGCCACCATCTCGACCGCAGGGCGGTCGCCCAAACGGCGGGCGTAGTCGACGAGGGCACCCAGCTCCGTGGCGGACAACGCACCTCTCGACGCCTGCTCGAGGAACCCGGCGAACTTCGAGCGGTGCCGGCTCTCGAGCGGTCGCGTGAGCACGGACGCGATCGCGGCCCTCTCGTACCCGTACCGCGCCGACCACCCTTCCACGCGGTCCGGGTACAGCTCTGTCAGCCGCTTGATCGACTCGTACGCCTCTTGCCGGTCTCTCTCCTGGAAGGCTCTGGCGCGCTGCCACAACGCCTCGAACTTGGGTCGACCATCCTCGTACTCGGCCACGAGGTCCCACGACAGGTAACCGTTGTGATCCACGTACTCGCCGTCTTCGTCCTCCACCGCGAACTGAGCGTACACCGCGGAACCGGGCAGACGGAGGGTTCCTTGAAAGGTCCCGTCCTCACCAGGCCACAGATCGGCGGACACGAAGGACCCGCCCGCGCCAAACCGGATGTCGTCATCGGCCGTCAGGTAGCGACCGCGCACCCGGAGCTTCGGCTCACCCGCCAGTGCACCCGCAGTTCGGTACTCGATCTCGATTTCGTGGGTGTAAGCCAGGTTGGAGGGCGAGAACTCCATGCCGCTGGCGCCGGCAGCGGCCTCGCGGCTGTCGAGGAGCATGAGCCCCACCGCGGCCGCGAACAGGGCCGCGGCGACCGCTGTGACCGCGGGCACCGCGGGCTTGAGTCTCCGCGGGCTCGCCCACGCGGTCGGCAGGATGATCCGTTCGCCCGCTTCTCGGCGCTCGAGGATGTGCTCCAGGACGTCCCGGGGCGGGCGCGGCTTCGCGATCTCACGCAGTCCGCGCTGCACCTCGGCCATGAAGTCGACTTCACGCCGACATCTCAGGCAGCCCTCGAGGTGTTCATCCACCTCGCTGTGTCGAGCTTCCGTCAGCTCTTCGTCGATGTAGCAGCTGAGCGTTTGGTGGCTCGGATGTCTACGTACCCGCATCCCCGCTATCCTCTCAACCTCGCGCGCAGACGCGCGATATTCTCGAGCCCTGTCCTGGCATCCTGTCTCATCCCCACTTCGCGCTGGCACTCGCCGCAGCTCTCCACGTGACGCTCGACGCGTCCTCGGAGGCCGTCCGCGACCGCTCCCTCGACGAGATCGTGAAGCGTCTCCAGGTCCGGGTGCCAGCGACGAAGCACCATCTCAGGTGTTGAGGTGCTCCCGGAGCTGCTCTCTCGCCCTCGAAAGCCGCGCGGCCGACGCCGAGGGTCGAATCCCCAGCAGGCCGGCGATCTCCCTGTGCGAGAAACCCTGAATCTCCTTGAGAACGACCACGATCCTCAGCTTCTCTGGGAGCGCGCTCAGCGCCCTCTCCAGCTCGATACGATCGATATGGCCCGCGGGCGCGAGCGATAGTCCGGTCCGATTGAAGCCAAGCGATATCTCCCTCAGCCGCCGACGCTGGCGAAGCTTGATCAACGCCGTCCGCACCGTCACCGTCCGCAGCCAGGAACCGAAGCTGCCGCGTCCCTCGTACGTCCGCAGTGCCTCCGGCAGCCCCAAGAACACCTCCTGCACGACATCCTGAGCGTCGGCGGCGGATTCCGTGAGGTGAAAGGCAGCCTCGTACACCCCCTCCGCGTACTCTTGATACAGTTGCGTCAGCGCGTCGCGGTCACCGCGACCCGCCCGCGTCAGGACCTCGGGCCTGGTAGCTTCGGGTTTCACGCCATTGCCTGCCGACACTCCCACCGGTTCGAGTCGGCACCCACACCATCCCTCACCAGCGTATGGATGCCACGAATGAGCTGAATCTTACATCTTGACGCATCCGAGACACGAGGCTGGGGCGAAAGCCCCGGTCCGCGCGTACATTTCGGGGAAGGTCAATATGGCAGGATCGGAGGCCCCGTGGTTCGTGCGGCGTACCTGAGCCTATCTCGCCGCGAGCTTCAGCTGCGGGCCGAGCGCGCCGTCGCCAGCCTGGCGGATTGCCGCGCGTGCCCGCGCGATTGCGGTGTGAACAGGCTCGAGGACAAGTGGGCGGCATGCAAGACCGGTCGCCACGCGGTCGTGAGCAGTTGCTTCCCGCACTTGGGCGAAGAGGATTGCCTGCGGGGGTGGAACGGGTCGGGCACCATCTTCTTCTCGCACTGCAATCTGCGGTGTGCCTTCTGTCAGAACTGGGACATCAGCCAGGCGATCAAGCCCGGCCGATCCGATCGCGAGGCCAAGGCGCACGAGATCGCGGCCATGATGTTGGAGCTACAAAGGCTCGGGTGCCATAACGTCAACTTCGTGACCCCCGAGCACGTCGTACCTCAGGTGCTCGAGGCAATCGCGAAGGCGGTGGAGGACGGGCTCGAGCTTCCCATCGTCTACAACACGAGCGCGTACGACGCCCTCGAAAGCCTGGCCTTCATGGACGGGGTCGTCGACATCTACATGCCGGACTTCAAGTACTGGAGCGCGGACAAGAGCCGGAAATACCTGAAGGCCGAGGATTATCCGGACGCGGCACGTGCCGCGATCGCGGAGATGCACCGCCAGGTCGGGGATCTCGTCATCGATGCCGACGGGCTCGCGCGGCGAGGCGTACTCCTGCGGCACCTCGTCATGCCCGGCGAGCTAGACGAGACGCGGGCGATTCTGGAGTGGATCGCCCGGGAATTGGGACCGGGGACGTACGTGAACCTCATGGACCAGTACTCGCCGGCCGGCGCGGTGAGCGAGGACCGGTACCCGGAGCTGTGCCGGCGTCTCTCCGCCGCCGAGTTCCGTCAGGCGCGGGAGATCGCGGGCGACCTCGGTCTCCGGAGGCTGGATGAGCGGCAGTCACACCTCCGGCTCTTCAGGGTCCTCAACCGGGCTGCGGACGCATGAAAGTCGCCGACGCGCTGGAGGGACACCCGACGCGGCACTGGCACCGGCTGGAAGACGGACGCGTCCAGTGCGACATTTGCCCCCGCGAGTGCCGGCTGCGCGACGGACAGCGCGGGTTCTGCTTCGTCCGCGCCAACGCCGGCGATCAAATCGTCCTGACCACGTACGGCCGCTCCAGCGGCTATTGCGTGGACCCGATCGAGAAGAAGCCGCTCAACCACTTTCTGCCGGGCACACCGGTGCTCTCGTTCGGGACGGCCGGATGCCTCCTCGCTTGCCGGTACTGTCAGAACTGGGACATCTCGAAGTCGCGCGAGATGGACACGCTGGCCGATGCGGCGTCGCCCGAGACCATCGCTCGGGCCGCCGAGCGTCTCGGGTGTCGCAGCGTGGCGTTTACCTACAACGACCCAATCATCTTCCACGAGTACGCGATCGATGTAGCCCGGGCATGCCGCGAGCGTGGTATCCGCTCGGTCGCCGTCACGGCCGGGTACCAGTCTCCCGGGCCGCGCGCGGAGTTCTACCGGCACATGGATGCCGCCAACGTGGACCTGAAGGCGTTCAGCGACACGTTCTACCGGAAGGTGTGCGGGGGCGAGCTCGAGCCCGTCCTTGACACGCTTCGCCACCTGCGGCACGAGACTGACGTGTGGTTCGAGATCACGACGCTTCTCATCCCGGGGGAGAACGATTCGGACGGCGAGATCGAGGGGGAAACCGCGTGGATCGCCGAGCACCTGGGACCGGATGTCCCGCTCCACTTCACCGCGTTCCACCCCGACTGGAAGATGCGAGACCGACCGCGGACACCTCCCGACACGCTGCGTCGAGCGCGGCGGATCGGCCTCGCGAACGGGCTGCGGCACGTCTACACCGGGAACGTGCACGACCTCGAGACGCAGAGCACGTACTGCCACGGGTGCGGGGAGCGCCTCATCGGGCGCGATTGGTACGTGCTGTCCGAATGGAATCTCACGGGCGACGGGCTGTGTAGCCGCTGCGGCAGTAGATGCCCGGGCCTGTTCGAGCCAAAGCCAGGCGGATGGGGCGCGAGGCGCTTGCCGGTGCGGCTCGCGACCTACGCCGCCTGAGGATGCAAGGGATTGAACGATGAAGATTCGCCGCCCGGCCGTTGCGGGTTACTTCTATCCCGCAGATCGAGATGCACTGGGTGAGACGGTGACGTCGCTCCTCGATGCAGCCGTCCCGCACGCGACGACCGGTCCCGGAAAAGCGCCGGGGTGGCACAAAGCGGTGGTAGCACCCCACGCCGGATACATCTACTCGGGACCGATCGCGGCGACCGCGTATCGCTGGCTCGAGGAGGCAGGAGAGGACGTCGAGCGGGTCATCCTCGTCGGCCCCGCCCACCGGGTGCCCTTCCGCGGGCTCGCCGCATCGGGCGCGGACGCGTTCGAGACCCCGCTCGGGCTGGTGGAGGTGGACCGTGAGGCCGTGGGACGAGCTCTCTCCCTGCCCTGCGTGCGGGAGCGCGACGAGGCGCACGAGCCCGAGCACTCGCTGGAGGTCCATCTCCCCTTCCTGCAGCGCAGCTTCTCGGCGTTCCGTCTCGTCCCGCTCGTGGTCGGAGACGCGGAGCCGGCTGATGTCGAAACGGCGCTACGTCTCCTGTGGGGCGGGCCCGAGACTTCGATCGTCGTGAGCTCGGATCTGAGTCACTATCTGGACTACGATTCCGCCCGCCGGGAGGACCGAGCCACGGCAAGCGCGATCGAGGCGCTGCGCCCGCAGGACATCGGCCCGACCCAAGCTTGCGGTGCAGTAGCCGTCCAGGGCCTGCTGGGTCTTGCCGCCGAGCGAGGGCTCAGGGTGCGGACTCTGGACTTGCGGAACTCGGGTGATACGGCTGGACCGAAGGACCGGGTAGTGGGCTACGGAGCCTTCGCCTTCGAAGAAGCCTAACCTGAAGAGGCCTAACCTGAGGCGGACACGCCCAGCAGCTCCGCCGCGTTTCCACCCAGGATGCCAGCCTTATCGCCCTCGTCGAGATCGAGAGCATCGATGCTCTCCAGCATCTTCTCGATGCTCCCGATACGGTGGGGATAGTCGCTCCCGGCGAGTAGCTGGCTGGTCCCCGCAAAGGCGATGGCCAGCCGCAGGGCGTTTGGGTCGAAGTTCACGGTGTCATAGTAAAACCGTCTCAGATACCAGCTGGGCGGACGGTCGATGTCGCGGCGACATTCCTGGAAGGCCTCAAAGCCACGATCGAGGCGTTCGGCGAGGTATGGGATCGCACCGCCCAAGTGGCCCAGGACCCAGCGAATTCCCGGGAATCGCTCGACGACCCCGCTAAACACGAGGTGGGCGGCAGCCAGCGTGGTATCGTAGGTGAACCCGATCAGGGGCAGCAGCCAGTAGTCGAGCATCGCCTCGACGCCGACGGCCTGCGTCGGGTGGATGTACAGGATCGCGCTTCGCTCGCTGGCCAGCTCGTAGAGCGGCCAGAAGCGGTCGTCGGCGAGCGCGGTGCCGTTCACGTTTCCGAACAACATCGCGCCCGGCAGGCCTAGCTCGTCGAACGTTCGCTCGAGCTCGATCACCGACGCCTGCGGGTCGTTCAGAGGCAACGTGGCGAGCGCGCTGAAGCGGTGCCCGCGTTCCTCTACGATGTGGGCCAGTGCATCGTTTATGGTCGGAGCCAGCTGCACGGCGCGCTCGGGCGACTCGATCAGAATCCCGGGGGCCGTGAAGGTGAGGACTTGCCGATCGATGCCTTGCGTTTCGAGAACGCCCTCTCGAAACCCGATGTCGCGGTGCCCGGGTACGACGACGTTGTAGTCACCCGGATAGTGTAGAACTGGGTTCCCCTCGTCGTCGAAGGTCACATCCATGTTGCCGGGCCGGCTCTGAAGAGCTTCGAGGTATTCCGGCGGGTAGTAGTGGTTGTGGAAATCGACGATCTGCATGCGACAGTTCCCTCCGGCGGGTCGAGTCGGCGCGGCGGCGGGATTCTCGTCCTCGATCAGTCCTCTTTCGGCCGCTCCGGCGTACGGGCTCGCTTCGAGGCCCAGAGAAAATACACCGGGAGTCCCAGCAGAACGAGCGACAGCCCGTACGCGCTATCGCGCGCGTTCGCCCCGATGTGATTGAAGATGATGAAGAACGACGAGAGGGCGAATACGATGGGCGTGATGGGATAGCCCCAGATCGAGTACCCCCGCTCGAGATCGACTCTACGCCGCAGCCGGATCAGCCCGATCGCCAACAAGCCGAAGAACAGCCACTCCGTATAGATGACGCGGCTGAACAGCGCCCGGTACGTCCCGGTGGCAACCAACACGGATGCCCAGACGGCCTGCAGACCGATCGCTCGCCCCGGAGTTCGAAACCGCGCGTGGACCTCGCCCACTCCCGGAAAGAGGAGCCCATCACCCGCCATCGCGTAGTAGACGCGTGGCCCGGCGAGGATGATCCCGCTCAACGCCCCGAAGGTGGAGAAGATCACTAGTCCGGACATGAACGCGCCTCCGCCGAACCCGAGGACCGCATCCGCCAGATCGGCGGCGACGCGAGTGGATGACGCGACGGTCTCGAGCGGGAGCACGTAGAGGTAGACCGCGTTCATGCCGATGTAGACGAACGTCACGATCGCCGTTCCGAGCAGCAGCGCTCGAGGGATCGTCGACTTGGGCGTGACCGTTTCCTCGGAACTGTACGTGACCATGTGCCACCCGCCGTAGGCGAACAGGCCGGCGACGACCGCGGCGATGAAGCCGTCGAGGGTCAGCGGCGCACCGGCCGCGTCCGCCCCAGTGCCAACCCCGGCAGAAGGCGAGGCGTTCGTAGCTGGCGCGTCCATGCCGCCGCCGAGCGCGAACCCGAGCACGATGATGAGCGCGATCGCGAGCAGCTTCCCCAGCGTGAACAGCGCCTGCAGCCGAGCCCCGTGCCTGACCCCCGCGTAGTTCACCGCCGACAGGGCCAGGATCGCCGCGATGGCGATGGACTTCGTAGCCGTGTCGCCGAGCGGCGTGAAGAACCCGACGTACCGGGCGAACACGATCGCGATGGCCGCGATGATCCCCGAGTGCATCACCCAGAACATCGCCCAGCCCCAGAGGAACCCGACGGCGGGGGAGAAGGCTTCGCTCAGGTACACGTAGACGCCCCCGGTCCGCGAGAAGATCGAGGCCATCTCCGCACATACGAGCGCGCCGCATACGGTGAGAGCGCCGCTCAGGAGCCAGACGAGAAACACTCCCATCACCGACGGAACCTGGCCGGTGATCTCCGAAGGCTGAACGAAGATCGAGGCGCCGATGATGGTCCCGACGACGAGTGCCGTGGCGTGTGGAAGGCGGATTTCCCGCCGGAGGCCTGCCTGTGAGCTCCTGGGTGGGCGAGGTGCCGGGACCGTCAGTTATCCCCCACGACTCGTACGCCGAACCTGCCCAGCACCTCGTCGATCGGGTTGGCGATCGTCAAACGTCCGTCACCGGCGAACAGGAGACCGACGGGCCTCCGATCCTCGCTACCCTCGACGCCGTCTTTGTCCACGTCGTCCTGGACGACCAATGATCCCGAGTCTCCCCCGGCGCTGGCGGAGCAGCAGATGATGATCTGTCCGGTGAAGCGCGCGATGTCGGACTTGTACCGGACGCTCACGGTCACGTTGATCGCATCGACGCGGCCCGTCGTCAGGCCGGTGGTGCGGCCGTACTTCTTGACCTTCATGCCCGGGCGAGCGGTCGTCGTGCCCGTGCGGGGCGCTCCGTAGCCATCCCGCGGGGTCCGGTAGTCGACCTGCGTCGTGAGAGCGAGCGCCGCGTCGATTCGGTTGTTCGCGACGAGCGAGTAGTTGATGCGCTCGAATGCCGCCAGCGTGCCGATGGCGTCGGTCGGGTCGGAACCTCCGTCCGCAGGACCCGGCTGCAGCAGGTTGTCGCCGATCCTGACGCGGTTCTCAGCCGCGTAGATGTGCTGGTTGCTGAGGGCGTACTGCTGTGCGCCATCGGTTACCACGGCTCCGATCGTTCCTGCCGTGACGGTGGAGTGGCCGGTCGACACGCCGATGGGGACCGGACGCTCGAACCAACCCATGCGATTCACATCCGAGTCGTCCGGGTCGCGTTCCGATTCGCGGGCCGGGGCTGCGGCGGGGAGCTCCTGGAGCGCGACGAAGGGCCCGGCCTCGCGTACGACGACGGGGAAGCCATCAAGCCGCGCCCCGATCAGGGACTCCACAAGCGAAGAGGCATCGCGATTGACGTAGACCCGGAGAGCCAGCCGCCCGCCCTCCGTCAGGCCAACTCCGGTCGCGAGCACACCGGGAATCCCGAAGAACCGGCGGTTGTGTCGTTCCTGTACCCGGGTGAGCGCGGCCACCGCCTCTGCCTGTCGAGCCGGGGACAGGGCCTGAAAGTCGACGGTCCATGTGCGGGCGGTATCCAGGCGGGGCACGAGCTGGGTCCCCGGCTGGCCGAACCAGGTGATACACAGGAATCCGAGCAATGCGACGAGCAGTGCAGCTCGTAGATTGCGGTGTGCGTTCATCCGGTCATCCGCACTTGAGGCTGTCCTGTCTCCTGGCCGGCGTCGTCCGCATAGCCCATTCTCGCGGCCGGCGTCGCGCGCACAGCCCGTTCTCTCGGTACCGCCGCGGCTCATGAGTCGGCGGGGGCGAGGGGCCGTTCCCGCATGAGACTACGAGTCCCCCGCCTCGAGAGTGTCGCGGGGCCACCGATCTCCCTGCCTCACAACTCCCGCCTTAAGGCTAGCGAATGGAGCGCATGGTTCCAAGTTCGTTTTTTTTGGGGTAACATGTGGGTTGTCAGTGCGTGGGAGTCGATCAGGTTGCCGCTCGGGGAAGGGGTCCACGGCCGACTGCCGCGCGGAGACACGGTGGGAACGACGATGAGCTCTAAGCTAGCGCAGATGTTTCTCGATGAGCACCGGCACCTGACGCGCGGGTTGTACGAGATCCACCAAGCCCTGAAGAAGAACGATCTGGAGACCGCAGCCCACCGGGCCGAGGTCATGGATCGTCTGGTCGGGGCACACATGGAGTTCGAAGAGGAAATCTTCTATCCGGAGCTCGCGACCCGGCTCGGAAGCGAGTTCGTGAACCGGCTGTACGAGGAGCACGACGAAGGTCAGGCCGCGGTCAAGACCCTGCTCTCAGGAGGAATCGCCGAACTTGACGATGTCGGGCGGGAGCGCCTTCTCGGCCAGGTCGAAATCGCGCTCGATCACGCTATCAGCTGTGGGACGCTGCTCAGTCACATCGGCGATCTGGATCCGGCACAGGAGGAGCGCGTCATGGAGCGCTGGCAGGAGATACGCGCCCGCGCTCCCCGCTGGAGCGAGCGGTCGGGGCCCTCCGGCGACGCCTAGGGCCCGGCAGGGCGTGGCAGGGCGCGGCAGAACGCAGTCGGCCTGTCAAGAAGGAGCGACCGACAACCCTACATGTGCCGCCTGTACGGTTTCCGCGCCAGCCAGCCGACGAAGGTCGAGTGCAGCCTGGTGTATGCGCAGAACGCGCTCTTGAGTCAGAGCGCGTCGGACGTCAGGGGCCTCCCTCACCCGGACGGATGGGGCATCGCCTCGTACGAGGATGGCGTCCCGCGAGTCCAGCGACGCGCCCGGGCGGCGTTCGAGGATTTCCGTTTCGGCCTGACCGCGGCGCGTAGCTACGCCCGAACGGTCGTGGCGCACGTCCGGCAGGCAACCGTCGGACCCCTGGCCCTCGAGAACACGCAGCCGTTCATGCATGGACGGTGGGTGTTTGCCCACAACGGCACGTTGCGCGCGATCGACTCCCTGCGCCCGCAACTCGATGCAGAGACCGACCCCGACCTGCTCGCCGGTCGCCGAGGGGAAACCGACAGCGAAGCGGTGTTCTTGTGGCTCCTCAGCCGCATGCGAGAGGCCGACGTGGACGCTCTCGAGCCTGTCGAGCTGGGGACCCTGTCGAGCGTGGTGGGCGCGGGTATCGCGGAGCTGAGCGAGCGATCGGCGGCTGCCGGCGAGACCAAGCCGACGCGACTGAACATCATCCTGACCGATGGGAGTATTCTGCTCGCGAGCCGCTGGCGCCACTCGCTGTATTGGGTTCTCAGACACGGCATCAGGGATTGCGAGATGTGCGGAATCCCACACGTACAGCCGATCTCAGACGCTGCGTACGAAGCCGTGGCGGTGGCCTCGGAGCCGATCACCCAGGAGGACTGGGAGGAGGTGCCAGAGGGGAGCCTCCTCGCGGTCGACAACGGGATCCGCGCGACGCTACTGCCGATCTAACGAGCCGGCGAGAGCCGCTACGGTTCGGACACCGCTGCGGTCCGCGAGGGGCGTGCGCGGTCGGGGGACAGGGTCGCGCGCGCCTCACCCGACGCCCCCACCATGCCTTGCAGCCGCACCATGAATTCCCGCTCGACGACTTCGCTGGCGTGGCTCCAGTCCTCGCCCAACGCGATGAGGTCGACGCCGTGTGGGGTCTTGAACCCGCCCGGGTTGAAGAAGATAAATCGCCCCTCGTCGGTCCGTGCATCGAACAGCTCGTCGCTGAAGTGCTCGAGGACATCCGCGTAGGCGAAGCGGGTCACCCCGGGCACGAAGCACGCCTTGGAGACGTAGGGCCGCGCGCTCCAGCGCGAGAACAGTCGGTTCATCAGAGTCATGGGGCCCGATGTACCGCCCCAGCGACCGTTGCACTCGACGAACGCGATGCGACAGGAATCCATGCTTCGCCCGATCAGCAGCAGGTCGAACGAGCAGCGACCCACGTACCCCAGCAACTGGAACAACCTGCCCAGCAGCCAGCTCTGGTCGGTGATCTCCTGGGCTAGCGGTGGTGGGAGGTGGGCGGGCCGGCTCCCGACGAACTGGCCCTGAGGTCCCTCGAGGAGCTGCTCGTACAGGCCTTCGACTACCGGTTCGCCGTCGTTGACCGGGGGGATCCAAAGCTGAGCGGAGGGTGAGGACAGGACGTAGCTCTCCCAGGCGGACACGAGGATGGGCTCGCCCTTCCACCAACCCAGCTCCTCCATCATTCGCTTCAGGCGGCGTCGCACCTGACCCAGCTCGAGCCCGCGAAGTTTCGACGCGCGCACGACCTTGTTCCCGGCCCCGCCCGCGGAGTCCGGGATCTTCACCACGATGCGCTCGGAGTCCTCCGCCAGACGCTGCGCGGCCACCGCCAGCGTCGCGAAGTCGGATGCCCGCTCGGTGCGCGGGATCGCCGACCGTCCAAACAGTCTTCGCACCACATCCGCGAACCAGAGCTTGTGATTCGCGGCGCCCGTGACACCCGGCGGAGGCGCGATGACCTTGAGGGGGCCTCCGCTCGCCTCGGCAAACAGGAGCGCCACGGCCCAAACGAGAAAGCTCCCTATGTGCGGGTGTACGTAGAGCAGCCGATCGCTCCGGATCGCCTTCAGGAGACGCCGGCGAACTTCCGAGTCAGACCAGCAGGCGTCCGCGACCCGTAGCTTTCGCCCGCGGGCGCGCGGGCGGAGCCAGGTCACGGAGCCGAGACCCAGATGTTCTCGGCAGTAGGGCTCGAATTCGGCTACCGGTTCCGCGCAGCTGGCTACGAAGTCTCCATCGCCGGCGCGCAGCCGAGCCCGGTCTTCGACAAAGCTGATGTCATAGTTGCGATCCAGAAGCGGAATCGCGCTCAGGTCGTCCAGGTGAAGGGTCGGGGCGTCCTCGAGGCTGGTCGGCACCAAAGCGCGAAATCGCTCGGGTACCTCCAGGGCCGGCTGTTCGACTTCGAGCTTGCGAGCGAGTCGCTCGGCCTTGGCTACCTGCGCGGGGGTCGGCCCCGCACGATGATGCTCGACGACGGGGATTTGACTCATGCTTCTCGTTATGCGCGGCCGGTCATCCTCCCTCGGCCGCTCCTTGATCTCGGTTGCTCAGCGCGCGCCCTCCAACGCGTCCAGCAGCGCTTCGATGTCCTCCGTGTCGTTGTAGATGTGTGGTGAAACGCGGATGACCGTCCCACGCACGGACACGAACACGTCTCGCTCGCGGAGGCGGGCCTGTACCCGCGCCACGTCGCTGTCCTCGGAGAGCCGCAGGCCGAACAGGTGCTCGCCATGCGGCCGCGCCACGTCGACGCCGAGCGCCTCGAGTCGGCCGCCCTCGAAGAGGTCGCGGGTGAGCCCCTTCACATACCCCTGAAGGTTCGCGACCCCCCACTCGAGCAGCTGTTCCAGGGCCGCAGTGAACATCGGGATGAGAACGAAGTTGGCCGTCTCTCCGACATCGTAGCGGGCAGCGCCCGGTCTGTATGCGTCGCTCTGCTCCACGAGTCCCGCGAAGTCGTGGCTTCCCACCCTGCCCTGCCACGTTTCCTCGAGAGGCACGCCATCGTCGTAGCGAGGGCCAAAGTAGGCGGCACCGATCGAGTAGGGCCCGGTCAGCCACTTGTACGCGGCACAAACGAGGGCGTCCGGCCGAAGCTCCTCGACATCGAACGGCTCGGCTCCCACAGCCTGGGTACCGTCCACGATGAAGGCGGCACCCACCTCCCGCGCCCGTTCACCGATTCGGACCAGGTCGATCCGGGTGCCGTCCGTCCAATGCAGGGGCCCGACCGCGACGATCGCCGTGTCACGATCGATCGCGTCCAGGATCGCCTCGTTCCACAGTCGCACGCGGTCGGGGCCGGCAACCGGCGGAGCGATCACACGAAGGCTCGAGCCCTCCGCGGCGCACACGCGCCGCCAGACATGGACGTTCGAGGGGAACTGGTGGTGCACGGTCACGATGTTCTGGCCACGTCCGACGGGGGTGTTCCTGGCCACGGCAGCCAGCCCGTACGAAACGGCGGGAATGATCGCGACCCGGGTCGGATCGGATACGTTGACGAGACCGGCGAACAGCCGTCTCACCTCGTCACAGCCGGTGAAGAAGTCCTCCGACCGGATCTCGGCCGGGACCGCCTTCCTCCGGACGCCCGCGACGCCGGCTTCCTGAACCCGCCTGGATAGAGGGGACATGTACGCGCAGTTCAGGTAGTGACACCCGTCGGGAAGCGAGAACAGCTCCTTCTGGCAGGTGAGCGCTGCGGTCTCCGGAGGACCCACCAGGGGACTCATCACCCGGGCGACCACATCGAGACGCGTCGAGGCTTCCAGTCCCGGTGCTCAACGTAGGCGGGCTCCAGCCCGACTTCCGGGTAGCGCCTCATCTGATCGCACAGCCACTGGATCCACTCATCGAACTTCTCGCGCCCTTGCTCCTGGCGGATGGTACCCGCCCACACGCTCAGCTTCTCCCATGCCGCTAACACGACGCCACCCATCAACTCCCAAACCATGTCCAGGCTGGTGATACGGCGGTGGACCATGATCCCCACCGACTCGAACGTGAGGCTCACGAGCATCGCCGCGTCTTCGTACTGTGAGTCCATCTTCCTGAGCTGTTCTGCGGTGATCCCATCAGGTAGCGAGAGGACGAGGCGGAGGGCGTGTGCGAATTCGGGAGTTTCGAACGAGCGCGCCAGCTCGAGCGCGGCCAGATCGTGCCGCTGGCGGCGGAAATGGGCGAGCTGAACGAAGGCGAACGCCACGCCGCCGACCACGATGGCGGCACCGATGATCTCGGCCAGGTTAGCTAGCGTGCTGAGCTCCATACGCCTCCTTCAGGTTGTTCACCCTCCACGTAACAAGGTCGCCGGACACATGAGGAGAGGGCAAGCGAGGGCGGCGACCCGCAGTCGGCCTGGGGCGCGACAGGTCGTTCGGGCGAGAGAAAGTGTAACCGTTCGGCGAGAGCGGCGAATTGCTGACGCGGAACGGTCCGGCCAAGTTTTGGGGAGAGGTGCCTCGAGGCCGGAAAACCGGAGTCTTCGTGCCATGACCGATCAAACCCAGCGCTTCCCCGACTCTCGATGTGAGCTTCGCGCCGTTCGTCTCGCGTTCAGGGGCCTGCTCTGGTGCCTGCTTGCCGCCACCCAGCCGGCTGCGCTCGGGGCGCAGGCCGAGGGGGTCTCCCTGTTCAACGGGCAGGATCTCTCGGGGTGGACGATCCATGGTACCGAACGGTGGTACGTGGAGGATGGCGAGCTGGTGTGTGAGAGCGGCCCGGACGAAGCGTACGGCTACCTGGCGACCGAGGCCAAGTACCGCGACTTCGAGCTCACACTCGAGTTCAAGCAGGAGGCGGACGGCAACAGCGGCGTCTTCATCCGGTCGCACCTCGAAGGGACCCGGATCAGCGGGTGGCAGGCGGAGGTCGCGCCACCGGGTCGGCACACCGGGGGCATCTACGAATCGTACGGACGCGGCTGGCTAATTCAGCCCGACCCCGCGCTGGATTCGGTCCTGAACATGGGTGAGTGGAACACGATGCGGATCCGCGCCGTCGGGGATCGCGTCACCACCTGGCTGAACGGGGTCCAGATGGTCGACCTGAGCGACGAGCGCATCGGCGAGGCGGAGGGCTCCATCGCGCTCCAGATCCACGACGGGGGCGGGATCAAGATCCGCTGGCGGAACCTCTACCTCGAGAAGCTCTGACTCCAACGTCCCCGCGCGCGCGGAGGCGGTCGTGCCGCGCAGGCGCGGCCAGGCCAACGAAAGCCTGCGAGACGTTTCAGCTGAAACGCGCGTGCGAGCTTTCGACCTCCGAAACGGCCCCGGTCACTCTTCCCTTGCCAGCGCTTCCATTCGACATGGAACCAAGATACGGGCCGATATCAACAGGCTCTGAACCCTACAGGCCCGTTCTCCGAAAGGCGACTCAGGGGCTCGAGAAGTAGCGGATGATCTTCCCGCCCTGCATCACGAACACCACCCGGCCCAGCATGTCGATATCCCCCAGCGGATCTCCCTCCACGGCGATCAGATCCGCCCGCATGCCGTGCGACACGGTGCCCACCTGGTCCTCGAGGCCCATGGAGCGGGCCGCGAGACTTGTAGCTGACACGATGGCCTCCATCGGATCCTGACCGCCTTCCCGCACCCGATACGCCAGCTCCTCCCAGTTGCGCCCGTGCGCGCCCGCCACCGCGTCGGTACCGAACACCACGTTCAGGTCCGGCACGGTGAGCGCCTCCCGGAACGCGGCCAGCGCCGTGGGGACGGCGTCGCGCATTTGTTGGAACCCTTCAGCGGTGTAGTTGCCCACACCGAGGAAGCGATCCTCGTTGTCGAAGTAGTTCTGAAAGACGAGGTGAATGTGCGGGTCGAAGTACACGCCGTGCTCGGCCATCAGCTCGAGCGTCGGCCGGTCGAGGAGGGCGCCGTGCTCGATCTGCGTGCACCCGGCCATGACGGCCCGGCGGGCGCTCTCCGGTCCATGCGCGTGCACCAGGCTGCGGAGGCCGTGCGAGCTCGCCTGGCCGCACGCCGCCACCAGCTGCTCCTCGGAGAGCGTGGGGCCGCCTCCGTCCCGGATGCTTTCGGACGCGAAGATCTTCACGACATCGGCATCCGCCTCGGCGAGACTGTCCACGAAGGCGCGAATCGCCTCGGGCTCGCCGGCGCGCGCCGTCACGGCTCGCAACGAGGTGAGCACGCGAGGACCGGGGACACCGCCCGCGGCGAGAAAATCACGCAGGAAGGCATCCCCGGGCGCCCCGACGCTCTGCGCCGTCGTCACCCCGCTCATGAGCGTCGCGTACGCGTTCTCGACCCCGTACAGGACCTCCTCCTGTGGGGTCTCGTCCGGGTCCTCCCCGTGAATGCGGCCCGTTTCCCGGTCGAAGTGCCACCCGAGATGCACGTGCGTGTCGACCAGTCCCGGCATGAGCGTGGTGCCGGAGAGATTGTACACCGCCCCACGTCCGCCTTCACCTGTCTCCGCGAGCCCCAGAATCAAGCCGTCCTGAACGATGACCTCCTGGTCAGTCACCATGTTGCCCAGCCCGTCCAGGATCCGGTCGGGACGCAGGATGATGGTGCGGGGGCGGAGGACGGTCTCCTCGGTGAGCGCCGTCCGCGGACCCTCGCCCTGTTCGCCCTGATCGGCGGAAGGGGCGCACGCGACCATGGTCCCGAGAGCGAGACACGCTCCCGCGAGGAGGGCCCCGGTTCTAGGCGAACGCATTGGGAAAAGCATTGATGAACGTGGCTCGATCATGCTCGTTGTCCTCTCCTTGAACCGGCGTGCGTCGCCGCGATGGCGCCACCGTTCCGTTATGGCGCCACCGTTCCGTTATGGCGCCATTGTTTCCGAAGCGGGGCGCCCGGACCGCGAATGCTTCCTGGCCGGCGCCAATGATGGGGCCCCACGCGGCTCAGGGCGAGCGGGCAGGATACTCGTTCCCGATCTCCGCGGCTGCGCGGATGCCCAGCGCTGCCATCGTGAGCGTGCCGTTCGTGCACCCGGCGGTGACGAAGGTCGGAGCCCCGACGATAAACAGGTTGTCGTGATCGTGGCTGCGGCCGAAGCCGTCCACGACGCTGCGTGAGGGGTCGTCGCCCATCCGGCATCCGCCCCCCGGGTGCTCCTGAGCACTGCCCGGCCGGACTGACACCACCTCTCCACCACCCGCGCGGGCCACCGAGTGGAACAGCGCTTCGATCGTCTCTTCGCTGTACGGGCGTAGCGCCACCGAATCGGCTTCATCTTGAAAGCTCACTCGGGGGAGTGGATCTCCCCACGGGTTGCGGGCGTCCGCATCCAGAGTCAGCTCGCTCTCACGGGCGGGCAGAACATCGTAGTACGCGCGGAGCCTGGCGGTCCCACCACCCAGCGCACGGCCCCGCCAGTCCGCGAGCAGCTCATCCCCCAGCAGCAGCCGGCCATCCTCGTCCCGGAGCCTCGGCTCCCGTCCCACGGCCGACTCCCAGATCCGGAAGTCGTGCCGCAGATAGCGGCGCATCCCGCGCGGACGCATGAAGTGCTGGGAGACGAGGCTGTGCTGGTTGGCCATCCCGGCGTAGAGCTGAAAGGGCACTCGGGCAAACCCGTGCACGGCACGGTGGCCCGCCAGGTACCTTCCGACCAGGCCCGAGCTGTTGGCCAAGCCGTCGGGATGGCGGGAGTCGGCCGAAAGCAGCAACAGGTGGGGGCTCCACACGAATCCGGCCACAACGACGAAGACCCGCGCGTGGATGTGAAGCGGCTGGTCGGGATCGTCGCGATCCACGGCCTCGGCGCGCTCCACCCTGTCGGAGCCATTCGCGAGAACCAGACGCCGGACGAGTGTGCGGGTGAGGAGCCGGGCCCGGCCCGCTTCCTCGAGCGCGTCGAACGTGAAGTCCGGAGAGTACTTCGCACCCACCGGACAGATCGGCCAGCAGGTGTCGTTGCGGCAGCAGGCGGCGCGTCCGCGGTACGCGATCGAGTTCTTTGCCGAGGGCATCGCCCAAAACGGGATGCCGTCGGATTCTCCCCACTCCTTCAGCCGAGCGAGGTTGTACGTGAGAGGGAGGGCAGGCATCGGGTAGGGAGCGCCGCGCGGGTCCAGCTCGGTGGGCCCCGGCTCCCCCGCCACTCCCATGCGCTCCTCGGCCTCCTGATACGCGGGGTCCAGCTCCTCGTACGTAAGGGGCCAGTCGTCGCCGACCCCGTACAGAGAGCGCACGCGGAAGTCTTCGGGGGAGAAGCGCGGCGTGACGGCGCCCCAATGCATGGCCAGTCCCCCTACCAGGAAAGACGGCGAGTAACCGTGCGGCCGGCCAATCACGTCCTGACCATCGATGTGGTCGTCCGGCCAGGGGCTGTCGCCGTAGTCCACGTAGCGCCGCCACCAGCGCGCGCGCTCCCGCAAAGGGATGGGGCGATCACCCGCCTCAAGGACCGTGATCGTCGCGTCGCGCTCGTCGCCGAGTTTCTCCGCCACCATGGCGGCGGTGATGCCCGCGCCGATGATGCAGATGTCGGTCTCGATCACCCGAGTCATTGGATCGCTCCAGCAGGGTGCTGAAACACTCCCCTGCTACGTCCCGTCCCCGAGGGCGGCGGGCTCATCGGGTGCCGCAGCCAGGGGTCTACAAGTGAAAGCGCCGATTTGACGCCCGTAGCACAGATCCGTGGCCTCGGATGTGCCGTAGAACCACGCCAGTAGACCCACCGCGACATGGTCGGCCCGGGCCGGTTGGCCAGGGAGCCCCTCGGTTTCCTCGGTGACCGCCACCAACTGGCGCTCGAGCAAGCGCTCTTGCCTGGGCTGGTCGAGTTCGGCGTACCCGGCCCCGAAGCGCTTCCCCGCCTCGATCTCGAGGGCCTCGAGCTGCGCACCCCAGCGGGGTACGGGGTTCGGAGGTCCATAGCGGATCTCTTGCGACCCATACCCGTGCGGAAGCTCGGCCACCGGCTCGAACTCGAGGAGCCACGACTCGAAGCCCGCTACGGCCCGCTCTACGCCGTCCTCCTTCAGCTCCCCCGGGAGGGCGAGACGGCCAATTGCCCGCAGGAGCCGCGGGTCCAGTCCGGAGCCCTCGTGCTCGCTCTCTCGCGGCGAGCACCCGCTCACCGCCAGGCCGGAAAGCGCGATCGTGGACTGCTTGAGGAACGCGCGGCGCCCCGTGTCACTCATCTCGGCCCTCCGGGAACAGGATGTGGGTTCAATTCTTGGTCGGAACGCGAGCAACTTCGGCCCGAGCCGTTGTCTCCGCCACCGCTCGGGGTCACCCCTCGCCCAGCGAAGCGACGGGTTGAAACTTACGGTGCCGGAGCGGGTCGCTCGTGCACTCCGGAGAGCGACCGGCCAGATAGCTGTCATGCGTCAACGCGGGAGTTTTCGATGTCAGTACGGCCGCACGCCCGAACATACGGTCCGAGATCCATTCTACCGGCGCTCGCCGCGGTCATCGCGCTCGCGCTCGTCGAACCCGGCGCGTTCGCGTTGAGCGCGCAGGAACCGGCCGCCGCGGACTCCGCGCAGGAATCCCCGCAGGAGGGGCCGAAGGATTGGGATGTGACGGCCGCGCGCGGACCCACGAAGAGCGTGCGCTTCACGACGTCGGAGGGGACGTGGATGAACCTGGATGTGAGCCCCGACGGAAACACGATCGCCTTCGACCTGCTCGGTGACATCTACGCGCTGCCCATCGAGGGCGGCACCGCGACGCGACTCACGAGCGGTCCGGCGTTCGACGTTCAGCCGCGGTTCAGCCCCGACGGCACGAAGATCAGCTTCACCAGCGACCGAGCGGGGGGCGACAACATCTGGGTCATGAACCTCGACGGCTCGGAACCCAGCCAGGTGACGGAGGAGAGCTTCCGCCTCCTGAACAACGCCGCATGGACGCCCGACGGGCAGTTCCTCGTAGCCCGCAAGCACTTCACCAGCACGCGGTCGCTGGGCGCCGGCGAAATGTGGATGTACCACCTCAGCGGCGGGAGCGGACTGCAGCTCACGAAACGAAAGAACGACCAGCAGGATGCCGGTGAGCCCGAGGTCTCCCCTGACGGCCGCTACGTGTACTTCAGCGAGGACATGAGCGGTGGCTCGACCTTCCAGTACAACAAGGACCCGAACCGGCAGATCTACGTGATCCGCCGGTTGGACAGGGAGACCGGTGACCTGCGGAACCTGATCACCGGGCCCGGCGGGTCCGCGCGTCCCGAAGTATCGCCTGACGGCCGTCATATCGCCTTCGTCCGGCGGGTGCGGACGAAGAGCGTGCTCTACGTGTACGATCGCGAGACCGGAGCCCAAACGCCCCTGTGGGACGGCCTCGATCACGACCAACAGGAGGCGTGGGCGATCTTCGGCGTGTATCCCAACTACGCCTGGACACCCGACGGGGAGAGCCTCGTGCTTTGGGCGCAGGGTGGGCTGTGGCGGCTGGACGTCGGGGCACGCGCCGCGACCCGCATCCCGTTCGAAGCCGAGGTCGAGCAGACCGTCACCGAGGCCGTCCGGTATGCCACCGAGGTCAGCCCCGAGCGCTTCGAGGCGAAGATGATCCGGCAGGTTCTCACCTCGCCGGACGGCGAGTGGTTGTTGTTCGGGGCGCTGGGTCACCTGTGGAAGAAGCGGCTCCCGGACGGCACGCCGGTGCGGCTGACCGGGGACGCGCACTGGGAGCACGAGCCCGCGCTCAGCCCCGATGGCAGTTGGGTCGTGTATACCACGTGGAGTGATGCCGATTTCGGCGCCATCTACAAGGTCCCGCTCTCCGGGGGCACCCCCGTCAGGCTCACGACGCGACCCGGGTACTACTTCACGCCCCGCTTCTCGCCCGATGGTAGCAGCATCGTGTATCGCCGCGGGACGGGGAACGGGACTCTCGGCACACTCCACGGCGTCGACACCGGGTTGTACTGGATGGGGACCGACGGCGGCGAAGCGCACCTGATTCGCGAGAGCGGCCGTGAGCCGCGCTTCAGCCCGGACGGCGAGCGCATCGAGTTCCTGACCGGGGGAGGGCTCGAGAAGCAGTACCGGAGCGTCCGACTCGACGGGGGTGACGAGCGCACTCATTTCACGCTCAAGTACGCGAACACGGTCGTGCCGAGCCCCGATGGCAGGTGGGTGGCGTTCAACGAGCTGTTCAACGCGTACGTGGCGCCCTTCCCTCGGACGGGCGGCGCCGTGGACCTCAACAAGGACACCAAGGCCATCCCCGTCCGACAGGTGACACGCGACGCGGGAACGTCCCTGCACTGGTCGGGGGATAGCCAGAGCCTGCACTGGGTGATCGGCCCCGAGTACTACACGCGTGACCTGCAGGACGCCTTCTCGTTCATGGCGGGCGCCCCGGACGAGCTCCCCGAGCCCGACACCGCCGGGCTCGCGATCGGCCTCACCGTCCAGACCGATGTGCCCGCCGGGACGGTGGCGCTCGTGGGCGCGCGCCTCATCACGATGAACGGGGACGAGGTGGTGGAGGACGGGACGATCGTGGTGGATGAGAATCGCATCGTCGATCTGGGGCCGGCCGACGCCGTCTCCGTGCCTTCGGACGCCGCGGTGATCGACGTCGCGGGCAAGACGATCATCCCCGGCATCATCGATGCGCACGCGCATGCGAGTCACTTCTTCACCGGGCCGATCCCTCAGCAGTTCTGGCCGTACTACGCCAACCTGGCGTACGGCGTCACCACGGCACACGACCCTTCAGCAACGACCGGGACCGTATTCACTCTGTCCGAGATGGTGAAGGCCGGGTTAATCGCGGGACCGAGGATCTACTCGACGGGGACGATCCTGTACGGAGCCGACGGTGACTTCAAGGCCGTCATCAACAGCCTGGACGACGCCCGTTCACACCTGCGGCGCATGAAGGCGGTCGGCGCTCTCTCGGTGAAGAGCTACAATCAGCCACGCCGCGAGCAGCGGCAGCAGGTCCTGACGGCCGCCCGAGAGCTCGAGATGTTGGTGGTTCCCGAGGGAGGTTCTACCTTCTTCCACAATCTCACCATGATCCTGGACGGTCACACCGGGATCGAGCACAACATCCCGATCGCACCGCTGTACGAGGACGTGACGCGGCTGTGGGCCGAGACGGATGTGGGATACACGCCGACGCTGGTCGTAAGCTACGGCGGACTGTCGGGCGAGTACTGGTGGTACGAGCACAGCGACGTTTGGACGAAGAACAGACTGCTCAACTTCGTCCCGCGCAGGGTCATCGACCCCAGATCGCGTCGCCGGCAGATGACGCCGGACGATGACTATCATTACATCACGGTGGCGGCGCAGGCCAAGAAGCTCGTCGACCAGGGGAACATCGTGCAGCTGGGTGCGCACGGGCAGCTCCAGGGCCTCGGGGCCCACTGGGAGCTGTGGTCTTTCGTACAGGGTGGGATGACGCCGCACGAGGCGCTCCGATCCGCGACGCTTCACGGCGCGCAGTACCTGGGTCTGGACGGCGACATCGGTTCGCTCGAAGTGGGCAAGCTGGCCGATCTCGTGGTGCTCGACGGCAACCCGCTGGAAGACATCTACGAGACCGAGAATGTCGGTTACGTGATGGTGAACGGGCGCATCTACGATGCGGAGACCATGGACCAGATCGGAAACCACCCGCAGGCGCGGGAACCCTTCTGGTGGGAGCGCGAGGAGCTGAGGGACGATTGGCTGTGGCGCGACTGAATCCACCGTTGGCGATGTCATTCGTATTCTCTCGCGTTCGTCGACAGCGGCCAGGAATGCGAGGCGTGTAGGCATGGCACTCGGAGTTCACTGGGAGTGGAGAGGCTTCGGTGAGGGGTCGGAGCGCCTGGCGGACACCATCGGCGGCCTCGAGGACCTCTTCCCGCCCCAGGAGGTCGTCGACCGGTACCTGTGGATCCCGCGGCTCACCGTGAACGTGAAGCTTCGGTCCGGTGTCCAGGACGGGCTCAAGTTCAAGCGTCTCCTGGCAAGAGCCAATGAGCTGGAGCTGTGGCACGAGGACCCCGAAGAGTTGTACGACTTCCCGCTCGATCACGCGGCCTGGGAGCGGCTAGCTTCCGAGTTACGGAAGGTCGGCCTGACTCTCGAGGTGAGTCCCGAGGAGCCCACCGACCTGCCCGCGACGCTGGATCACCTCAGGGCCGTGGACGAGCGAATCACGGTCGTCGAGGTGCGCAAGAACCGGCAGGCGTGGCTGTGGCCGGGTCCGCCGGGGGCCGTGAAAGTCGAGCTGGCGACGATCACCTCGCCCGAGGATGTCTTGTCCGTCGGCCTCGAGAATTGGGGCGACGAGAAGGAGCCCGAGGAGGCGAGTGGAGGACAGGCCGCGTTGCTGGCCGCGCGGCTGGAGCTCGGATTGGAGAACGAGTCTCTGCGGCCCCTCAGCTACCTGGACGCGACCGAGATCTGGGCTCGAGGGAAGAGCGTGCTGCGATAGGCTCGCGGCAGATTCCCACGGTCGCTTCAGGCGGCACTCTCCCAGCGGCGAGGAACTCGCCGCAGGTGTAATCTGGGCACTTTTTTGTCCCCGCCCTGTCGCACGATCAACCAGATCGTGGATCTCGTGGAACCGCGTAACGCCCTACACTAACAGCAGCTTACAGCGTATCTGGACCGGGAGGGCCCGCGTCTTGCCCACTTGACGCCCCCTAGATGCGGCTGGCCGACCATTGGAGCCTCAAATGTCCAGCACTCGACGGTGCGTCCTCCCACTGCTCCCGGCTCTTCTCCTGGCGGGTGGCGCATCCCGTGCGACCTCCCAGGACAACGACGTGGCCCCATGGCGGTTCGCGGTCGGAGAGTCGCTCGAGTACGTGGTCGGACTCGGGCCGATCAACGCGGGTCGGGGGCGCCTCACCGTGGAGGCGTACGAGGTCTATCGGGGGATGCGGGCCTACCGGGTCTCACTCAGCATCGAGGCCAGCGTGCCTTTCGTGGCCTTCGAGGATCGATGGACGAGCTGGATCGCCACCGATCCGGTTCGATCGCTGGGCATCGAGAAGGCGATTCACGAAGGCGACACGCGATACCGGCGGCGTTACGAGCTCGATTACGAGCGAGGTACGTATCGCGCCGAAGAGTGGGATGACCGGCTGGCCTCCTACGTTCCCATGCGCGGCTCGGTGGGGTCCGCGCCGATTCCGGATCCGGCGCTCGACGAGGTCGCCTTCCTCTACTTGATGCGGCTCCTGGCGCTCGAGCCGGGGGCCCGGTACGAGTTCGGCTCGCATTTCGAGCCGGGCGGCAACCCTGTCGTCTTCCGAGTACTCGGCAAGGAGAAGGTCCGCGTGCCCGCGGGACGGTTCAACACCGTCGTGGTGGATCCGGTCCTGCCGGCGATGGGGATCTTCCGCAGGGACGCTCAGGCGAAAGTATACCTGAGCGACGATGCGCGGCGGATCATCGTGAAGCTGACGACCTCCACGAAGTTCGGGACGATGGCGCTGCACCTTCGAGAGTACACCGAGGGGACCGAGGCGGTAGCCGACGCTTCGACACCGTGATCAGGTACCCGTAAGGACGTTCGCGAACCCCTCGCCCCAGCCGGTCCTTCGAGCCGAACAACAACACCCCGCGAAAGAGCACCTCCCAAGCGCCATGGTCGTGAGGCCGGGCCAAATCTGTGGATGTCGTTGTGTCTGGGGGAACACACCTCTAGCCGACCGAGGACTGTCGGCCTAGGTTCTCGCCTACTTGACCCTGTCCGGTCCAATCGGAGGAACCACTCGCGTGGGAGGTAGTATGATGCGAGCCCGAGCCCTCACCATCACGGCCCCGATCGTAATCCCCCTGATCATCGCTTCGGGAACCGGACCCGAGGAACCGCCGGACGCGCAACAGCAGGCTCCCCGTGAGGTGCCGGTGACCCTCAGCCTGGATTCTGAGGGCAATCCGGTCGCGGACCCCGATCCCGTCCCCGTTAGACCCCGCGACGTGATTCTGTGGCAAGGCGACTTCGAATGGGAGATCAGGATCCCGGATGCCAGGCGACCGCTCGGGTTCGCGGGTCAGCAAGGCATTCGGGGACGCAGGGGAGAGCGACGCGGAGGCGAGGTCCGGCCAGGTGCTCCCCAGGGCCGCTACCAGTACGACATCATCGTGATCACCGACGACGGTATGAGAGTGCTCGATCCAGAGATCGAGGTCGGACCCGGTTGATCGCCTCTCGGATGCACTCTCGGTAACGATTCCCGCGCCGGGCGCACCCACTCGCGCGCCCGGCGCACCTTTACGCTCACCTAGTCCGAGGTCTCTGTCAGCCGCACGAACACGGAGTCCTGGTGCAGGCTCTCCCACCACCAGTCGTTCGCGATATACGATTTGCGGTCCGGGACCGCCTCGAGGAACCGTCCCAGCAAGGCCAGGGCCTCGTCGCGCGCGCCCAGTCTGAGTCGAGCGTTGGCTTCGTAATAGTCGGTCCAGGGGTTGGCCGACCTGGTCTGGCGAGCACGTGCGATGACGGCTTGCGCGCTGTCTGCTAGCCCGTTTTGCGCGAGCACCGCGGCGACCTGTAGCTCGCCGTTCGGCCAGCTGTCGATCCCGAACGCATCCAGAACCCCGGCAAGCAGGTTCCAGGCGGTGTCCGTTGCCGCTTCCGCGCCGGTGCCGCCTGCCAGAATCACCAGCTTGGCTGCCGGAAACGAGGCTTCGGCCGGGTAGCGGCGGCGGCCTTCATCCGTCCAACGGGCGGCGCGATCCACTTCCGCGAGATCCAGCCACACCTGTGAGAGGGCGAAGATGATCTCCTTCTCCGCGTGAATGAGGAACGGATCGGCTTCGAGCGCACGCTGGGCGGCGATCGAAGCCTCGGTGAAGTCGCCGGCCGTGCGCTGCAACTGTGCGAGCGCGACCCAGGCGCGCGCCAGGCCGGGATCGGCATCCACGGCCGCTCGGAGGTCCTCCTCCGCGCCCTGTCGCAGCTGGGGCACTTGTGTGGAGTCCGCGATCCATGTCAGATCGTTCCGCAGACTTCCGCGCAGCTCGAGTGCGGGCGCGAACGTCGGCTGAACCGCCAGGGCGCGCTCGGCGTGAGCGATCCCCGACTCGAGGATCTGCTGGTCGTATCCACTCCGAGACGTCGCACCGAGCCTCCCTCGGGTCGACGCGATCCAGCCCCTCCTCACGATTGGCTCCAGCCAATCCGGATCGAAAGACTCCGCCTCCTGGTGAAGCCGGTCCGCCTCATCGAGCGCCCGCGCGGCCCCTTCCGTGTCCCCCAGGCTCCATCGCAGCGTGTCCGCGTTCTCCAGCATTCGCTCCGCCTGCTGGAAGCGACTCCACGCTTCGTCGCTGCGCGTCCCCGCCCGCGTTTCGCGAACCTCCAGCTCCCGGCCCAGATGCTGCCCGAGGAGGCGGGCGGCTTCGGCGACGATGGCATCCCTCAACGACAAGGGATCCTCGCCGCTGCGCGTCAAGCGCTGGCTGAACACACCTTCTCCCGTGTTTCCATCCACCAGGTGCATGGTCGCGGTCAGCCGATCGCCGGCGCGCTCGATGCTCCCCTCGACGAGGCTTCCCACGTTCAACAGTCCCGCCAGACTGTCGAGTGGAATCCCCAGGTCACGGTATGGCTTCACGCCGTTCCTGGAGATGACGCTGAGCGGCCGGACCTGAGTCAGCTCGTGGATCAGCGATTCCGTGATACCAGCCGTCAGGTACCCCAGCTCCTGTCCGGGACTGTGGTCATCGAAGTAGAGGACGGCTACGTGGGAGGGGTCCAGGCTGGCGACGCCGCTCCCCGGAGCGCCCGGGAACCAGTTGCTTGTCGCCAGCCACACGATCCCGACGGCGAGTAGCGCGGAGGCACCGATGGCGACTCCGAGGCGTCGGACTCCGCTTCGACCCTTGAGTGCCGCGGCCTCACCGGCATGGGGCAGCGTGTCGGCGGGCGGTGGGGCCGCAGGGAAAGGAGTTCCGGTGTCCACCCCCTCCAGGGCCTTCGCGAAGTCGCTGATCTTGTCGAACCGATCGGCCGGGACCTTCGCGAGCGCCCGAGTTATGGCATGCACCATCGGCTGCGTAACGGTCGGTCGTGCCGTCGATATCGAGGGGATCGGGTCGACGGAGTGGCGAACCATCACGACCTGTGGAGGTCCGGTGAAGGGCGGCTCGCCCACGAGCATCTCGTACAGGACGCACGCGAGACTGTACTGGTCGGCCCGGGCATCGAGCTTCCCGGAACCGGTTGCCTGCTCGGGACCCATGTACGCCGGCGTGCCCACGGCCAGGCCCGTCTCGGTGAGCTTCTCCGCACCCGCCGCGTCGAGGGCGCGAGCGATGCCGAAATCGGTCACCACGGCCCCGCCCTGCGTGAGCAGGATGTTCTCGGGCTTGATGTCCCGGTGGATCACCCCCTGCTCATGCGCATAGGTGAGGGCGTCCGCCACCTGTCGGCAGATTCGCACCGCGTCGGCGATCGGCAACTGCTGTTCGCGATTCAGTCGATCGCGAAGCGATTCGCCCTCAACGAAGGGCATCACGTAGTAGAGGAATCCGTCCCGATCACCCGAATCGTGCAGAGGGAGGATGCGAGGATGCGTCAGGCGCGCCGCGATCTCGATCTCGCGCAGGAAGCGGCCGGGGCCCAGGCTGGACACGAGCTCGGGGCGAAGGACCTTGATGGCAACGTCGCGACCGTGCTTCAGGTCTGTCGCGAGATACACGACGGCGTGGCCGCCGTGACCGATTTCTCGATCGATCGCGTACGAATCAGCGAGCGCAGTCCGGAGGTGATCCAGTTCGACCGACATGCTGCCGTTCGGGCCAGGTGACGATGGTGGACGAAGCGGAAAAGTGGTCCGGAGCGGCGGACCGGGGCAAGCGGCCCCCGGGGGGCCGGCCGTCGGAGCGACGGACCGGCCCCTCCGCGTTCACGCGACGCGGCTACTCCTCGACGGGAGTGTCGTGGGAGGGCGGCGACCATGGTTGCGGGTGCAATCTCGGTACCGCGCACGCATACTGGCGGTGCGCTCTCGGCGTAGTTCGCGCCGGATCGGCCCACCATCGGGACGAGCTCCGGCAGGGCCGAGATCAGGTTCACCCGCGGACGGGAGACGACACATGTTGGCGGCCCTCATCACCGCCGTATCGCTCGTGTTCCTGGTCCAGCTTGCCGTTGCGCACCGGCACGTAGAGCGCGCGTTCCGACGTCGTGAGGGCGCGCGTCCACCACCGCTTTCCGACTACCCGCCGGTCACGGTCATCCGGCCTGTGAAGGGGACGGACGTGGAGCAGGCGGAGAACTTCCGTGCGGCCCTCGACACGGGCTACCCTGGAGCGGTCGAGACCATCTTCGTGTTCGAGGACGAGGACGATCCGGCGTTTCCCCTCGCGCGCCACGCAATCGAGACCCACCGCGGTGCGGGTGGTCACGGCGAGGCACGGGTCGTGTTCGCGGGGAAGCCCCCCACCGGTCGCACCGGCAAGATCAACAACATGATCGCCGGAGCCTGGAGCGCCACCGGAGAGTTCATCGCGTTCGGAGACTCGGACAGCCGACCGGACACGAAGGTGCTTCAAAACGTCATCCAGCACATGGTTGCGGACCCGAAGGCGGGTGCGGGGTTCGCGCCGCCCATCACCCCGGGCCCCATTCGTACCGCCGGAGATGTCGGGCACGACATCATCATGAATGCTCTGCTGGTCGCGTACATGGAGGCTCAGATGGGCCCGCACCGAGAGCTTCCGTTCCTCATGGGCCAGCTCATGGTGTTTCGCAGAGAGGCGCTGCAGGCGATCGGTGGCGTGGAGTGCGCCGATGGACAGCTGGTGGACGACATGTTCCTCGGTGCGCGAATCGTCGACGCGGGCTACCGCAATGTCCTGGGGACGCACCCGCTCCACATCATCAACTACGACCTCGGTTTCAGCGATTTCGTCCGTCTGTGGCGGCGCTGGCTGTTCTGCGGACGAGGCGGGATGCCGTTCAGCTTCGTGCGGCCGTTCGTGATCCGCGCCGTGAGCACGTTCTCGGCGCTCGGGCTCGCGGTCGCGGCGCTGGCCGTCGGGCCGGTCTGGGCCACCGCGCTGCCCGCCCTCTTGCTGCTGTGCGAGGGGCTCCATTACATCCGCCTCCACCGCCTTCAGGGTGGGGCGCCGGTGCCGCTTCGGCACGCATGGATGGTGTGGATGCCGTACGCCATGGCCATCCCGATCGGCATCTCGATGCTGCTCAAGCCGGAGTTGGACTGGCGCGGCCACACCTACCGGGTGGATTTCGACGCTAAGCTCCAGGCGGCATCGGACCTCCGAGGCTCCGGAGCTCCGGAGCCCGAGCGACCTAGCGAGAGGGAAACAGGCTCCGGTCCAGGCCCGGGATGATCCTCAGTGCGTTCTCGTAGTAGACCTTACGCAGGACATCATCGGGCAACTCGAGCCCGTACATCTTCCAGAACGCGTGGTACTTCCGGTAGTAATCGAAGTACTCGTCCGCGGTCTCCAGCACCCTGAAGTAGACCGGGTATTCATCGGGGACCCAGGCGTCCTTCCCCATGAGGATCCGATCCTGGTACCGCTCGAAGAACGCCCTCGCGGCCCGGGGTTGGCGCCCGGGCTCGTAGATCACGGCACCGAGCTCGACGTTCATGTTGGGGAGCTCATCGAGGAGCCGTCCGAGGCGCCCCAGATCGTTGCCCATCCACCCGAGGTGCGCGGCGATGAACGTGGTTCCCGGGTGCCTGCGGAAGACATTCAGCTGTTCGGAGATGAGCTGCTCCCAGGAGGGCTCAGGCGGACGTTGTCGTCTTGGACGCAACCTGAGCTCCAACCAGCGCTCGTTGGCGCTGTCGTGCGGCTGCCAGAACTCGGCCGGGTCGGCCGTGTGGATGAGCACCGGGATCCCGAGCTCACCGGCTTTCGCCCACACCGGGTCGATCCTCGGGTCGTCGACCCGTACCCGCGCGCCCGAGGCATCCGTGATCCACATCCCGAGGCTCTTGAAGATCTTGAGCCCGCGGGCACCCGCTCGAACGTCCTCCTCCAGCTGGGCCGCGGCGAGGGCTCCGAACTCGGGATCGTCGATGTGACTGAAATCGACATTGGCGAAGACGACGAACCGTCCTGGATGGGCGCCCTCCAGGTTCTGGATCTGGCCGACAAGCCGCTCGCTGTTACCGCCGCTCAGGTTCACGCCGACCGCCAGATTCATCCGGTCCATGGCCGCCACCATGGCATCGAGCGAATCGCGCGACATGCGGCCGTTGATGTGCAGGTGCGCATCCACGAACGGGTACCGGGCGCGCAAAACCGGATGCTCGGGAACGACCAGGGTCGAGCGCGGCTCGTACGCCTCCACGGTCATGTCGAAGGTGCTGTCCGTGGCGGGTGGCAGCTGCCCCCGCCCGCGGCGTGACTCCTGCGCTGCACCGGGCGACGCGAGCAGCGCCAGCGCGCACACACCTGGAAGCAGCACTTTCATCACAGAGCCGCGTGCTGGCGGGGAAGGCGCGTTTGCTTCTGATCGTCGCATGGACAGTTCGCTCTCAGTCAGATCGTCGGCCCTCTCAGTCGGGCCGGTGGCGCGAAGAGCCTCAGCTCGGAATCGGAGAATCATGCGACTCGGCCGTCCGTGATGACACCCCGGGGCTTGCCCGGACCCTGATTGACGGCTCGTCCCTTGCAGGTCAGGTCACCGCTATGGATCTGACCGAGGCAAGGCCCAAGGGAGAGGATTTGGCGGGCGAGTGGACACCGCCGCTCGTCGTTCGCCGGGCCGTCGTCCTCGGGCTGGGGGTATACGTCGTCTGGCTCGCCGCCGCGTACCGGTACCACTTCATCGACGGCGTCAACCTGCTCGTCCACGAGGCCGGCCACGTCCTGTTCGGTTCCCTGGGCGCTGTGCTCGGCACGCTTGGCGGGACGCTGCTCCAACTTCTCTTCCCGATCGCATTCGTCACTTACTTCTGGCGGCGCGCACAGCGGTTCGAGGCAGGCATCTGCGGGGTGTGGGCCGCCGAGAGCGCCATGTACACGGCCGAGTACATGGCCGACGCGCAGGCGCAGGCTCTGCCACTGGTGGGCGGCCACATCCACGACTGGCATTGGCTCCTGAGTCGCGCGGGCCTGCTGGGCGCCTGCGAAGAGCTGGGAGCGCTGCTCCACATCACCGCGAGCGCCGTCGCGATCGGCGCCGTATGGCTCGTGGCGCGCGAAGCATCAGCGGGTCCGCGCACGCGAGGGCACGCTCGGGATCGCTAGGGGCGACCGCACGATCCGCGCGGCGTGGTCGACTGCGGCGGTCGGTCAGGCTCGGTCACTCACCCTGCCGACCCTGCGAGCCGCCGCGGCCGCATCGCCGGCAAGCAAAGCTCCTCCGCTTCGCTTCCGCCCAGTCCTACTCCAGCACGTGGATGTTCCGGGCGGCGCAGATCACCCCGATGTCCTCAGGTGGGAAAGGGTCTCGAGCGGGACAGGAATGCCCTTCGCACGACGATCCGCGACCTCGCCGAGCCGTGCGCGCATGCAGTATAGCGACTCTGCGCGGACGAAAAAGAGGTGTCAACGCACGGGAAGGAGTGACCCTCTCGGCAGCTCGAGGGTATGCACGAATACCACGCTGGATACCCACCCGAGTAGAGGGGCAGAGTGAGAAACACCCTCCGCGTGGCCCTGGCTTTGATGGCGTTTGCGCCGCTGGCGTGCGACAAGGGACCGACAGATCCCTCCGCCGCTCCTCGCTGTGACCCGGAGATCGCGCGTGCGGACCGCGACACCGACGAGGACCTCACCAAGTGCTTCGGGGCCGGCTTCAGGCGCGAGGACGGTGTGGCCGATACCAAGCGCTAGAGCGCGGGAGCACGCGAGCCCAATCGAAGAACTCGCCGCTTTTTGAGAGGACGATCCCCCCGTAGACTCCTTTCAGCCGGGGCCGAGCTTTCGCACCCCTCCCCCAGAATAGCCGAATAGAGGCCACCTGCATGAGCGATCGTCAGCTGACCGCAATCACTCGGCAGCGCCCTCCCCACGTCACTCGGGCTTCGAGCCGCAATGCCCGCGGTTTTTGGTGGGGCTGGCCCGTGGCGTCTGTCCTCGCATGCAACTCGATGGCCTGTGCACAGGCGCCGTCTTCGTCCGGCGAGCTCTCGACCCGGGCCGAGCGGAGCGGGTTTCGCGAGACGAGCTCGTACGCGGATGTCGTGGCGTTCATGGAGCGCGCCGCAGCAGCTGACTCGAGACTCCACTTCACGACCTTCGGGTACACGTTCGAAGGTCGCGCGCTGCCGCTCGTGGTGGTCGGGGATCTACCGGACGCCGACCCCGGGACTGTCCGCGCCTCGGGGAAGACCGTCGTGTACCTGCAGGGCAACATCCACGCTGGCGAAGTGTGCGGGAAGGAGGCGCTGCAGATCCTCCTCCGAGACCTGGTAGAAGGCCGGCACCCCGAATGGCTCGAATCGACGGTGCTGCTGGTGGCCCCCATCTACAACGCCGACGGGAACGAGCGCGTGGCCCTCACGAACCGCGGCCGCCAGAACGGCCCGATCGGGGGCATGGGGCAGCGGGCCAACGCACAGGGTTACGACCTGAACCGAGACCACATGAAGCTCGACTCGCCCGAGGCCCGCTCGCTGGCCAGGCTGTTCACGGAATACGATCCGCACGTGGCGCTCGACCTGCACACCACGAACGGGACGCGCCACGCGTACCACATCACCTACGCTCCACCCTTGCACCCGAACACGCCCGCGGATATCGACCGGCTGCTTCGTGAGGAGCTCCTGACGCATCTGACCGACGAGATTCGGGAGAAGCACGGCTGGGAGTACTACTACTACGGCAACGCGTTCGCCCCGCTGGGATCGGACGGGCGCGGCTGGTACACGTTCGACCACCGTCCGCGCTTCAACAGCAACTACATCGGGCTCCGGAACCGCTTCGCGCTCCTGAGCGAGGCGTACTCCTACGCATCCTTCGAGGAGCGCGTGCTGGCGACGCTCTACTTCGTGGAGGAGACGCTGGACTACGTACACGAGCACGGCGCGGAGATCCGGGCCATCGCGGCCGCGGAGGACTCCCGCTCGCTCATCGGTGACTCGCTGGCGTTGCGCGTCACCCGCGCTAGATCGGAACAGCCCGCGGACATCCTGATGGGTGAGGTGGAGGAAGGACGGCACCCGCTCACGGGGAGGCCGCTCCTTCAGAGGCGCGAAGGTCGGCGAAACGAGAGCATGTACGAGTACGGGACGTTCGCCCCGGACGAGTGGGAGACCGTCCCCGCCGGTTATCTGATTCCGGCCGAGCTAGACGAGATCATCATACGGTTGCAGGCTCATGGCATCCGCATGGAGCCCCGGGCCGTCGCGCCGGGCTCGGTCGAGGCCGAGGCGTTCCAGATCGACTCGCTGACCACCGCGGAGCGCGTCTTCCAGGGCCACAACGAGCAGACGCTGTTCGGACGGTACGAGCCGCGGGAGGTGTCCGTCTCGGAGGGCGCCTGGTGGGTGCCGGCCGATCAGCCTCTGGGGAGACTCGTCTTCATGCTGCTCGAGCCGCGCTCGGACGACGGATTCGCCGCGTGGGGCTTCCTCGCGGACCACATCGAGGCCGGCGGTACCTATCCGATCGTGCGTTTCCGAGAGGGAACGCCCTGACCGCAGCGGCCATCGACCGCCGCCATACGGAATACTCGAAGGTTGCCGGGAGAGCAGATGATGAAGCTGGACGGTGCGATCGCGCTGGTCACCGGGGGGAGCGAAGGGATCGGCAGGGCCATCGCGGAAGCGTTGAAGGCGGAAGGCGCGGTGGTCACGATCACCGGCCGCCGCGAGGACGTCCTCGAGGATGCGGCCCGGGATCTGGGCGTGGACTTCATCGCCGGCGATGTGGGGCGGGAAGCCGATGCCGTGCGGACCGTCGCCGTGGTCGTGGAGAAGCACGGCCGGCTCGACATCCTCGTCAACAACGCCGGTTTCGGGATCTTCAAGCCGCTCATCGAAATGGAGCTGGAGGAGCTGGAGAGCGTCTACCGAACCAATGTGTTCGGGGCGTTCCTGATGGCGCGGGAGGCGGCGCGTCAGTTCATCGAGCAAGGGGGCGGCGAGCTGATCAACATCTCCTCCACGTCCGGCCTCAAGGGGGGACGCGGTAGCACCGCGTACAGCTCATCCAAGTTCGCCCTCAGGGGCATGACCGAGTGCTGGCGGGATGAGCTTCGGCGTCACGATGTGCGCGTCATGCTCGTGAACCCGAGCGAGGTCGTGACGGAGTTCGCGTCCAAGGCGGGGTACACGCGGGACGACTCCCCGAAGAAGCTGCGACCGGCCGAGATCGCCGATGCGATCGTGGGCGCGCTGAAGATCGATGACCGCGGGTTTATCCCCGAGTTCTCGGTGTTCGCGACGAACCCGTTCTAGCTCGGGCCCGAATCGAGGAGGCGGAGACAGTGGCCGACCCCGGGTCAGACGACGCGTCATTCGCCGGTCGCGATCACCCCATGATTGCACCGCGGTATGCGGGAATCGCCACCTTCATGCGGGCACCCCTCGTCGACGATTTCTCACCGATCGACATCGGGATGGTCGGCGTGCCGTACGACGGCGCGGTTACAAACCGCCCGGGAGCCCGTCACGGCCCACGGGAGATCCGGAACGCGTCGAGCATGATGCGCGCGATCCACCCCGTCACTCGCCTCAACCCGTTCGAGCGTTGCCGCGTCGGCGACTGTGGAGATGTCCCTTTCAAGCGGGTCTTCGAACCGGAGCAGGCCCACGCAGACATCGAGAGGTTCTTTTTGACTCTCAGCCGGGACGGCGTGACGGCACTTGCGGCTGGAGGGGATCACTCGATCACGCTTCCAATCCTCCGAGCGCTGCGGACTCAGGAGCCTGTCGGCCTCATACATATCGATGCGCATACGGACACGTGGGACACGTTCATGGGCTCCCGGTATACCCATGGCGCACCGTTTCGCCGGGCCGTCGAAGAGAATCTGATCGATCCCAGCCGATCGATTCAGATTGGGATTCGCGGGGCTCAGAACTCCACCGAGGGGTGGGACTACTCGGAATCCTGCGGGATGCGCATCATGTTCATGGACGAGGTCGCACGCCTCGGGATCCAGGCGGTGGGCGACGAAGCGCGAGACATCGTGGGTGACGGGCCGACGTATCTCTCGTTTGACATCGACAGCCTGGATCCGACGTTCGCCCCCGGAACGGGGACACCGGAGGTGGGCGGGCTCACGACGATCGAGGCCCAGACCTTGATCCGGAAGTTCAGGGGCCTGCGACTGGTGGGCGCAGACGTCGTCGAAGTGGCACCTCCCTTCGATCCGAGCGGAAACACCGCGTTGGTCGCGGCTACTATCATGTACGAGCTGCTCTGCGTGTTGGCGGAGGGCATCTCCGACTAGCCCCGATGGCCGTTTCCTGCTCCCGCTGCGGTCGTCATTACGACGTCACGCTGTTCCAGTTCGGACGCACCATCACGTGCGCGTGCGGAGAGCGGGTCGCCCGCGATGTAGAGGAGCGGGTCCTGAGCCCGCCTTCGGAGCCGAGCTTCTTCTGCGATGCCATGCTGGGGCGCCTCGCCCGCTGGCTTCGGGCGCTCGGCTTCGACACGGCCTACGATGCGGGGATCGCCGATGCCGATCTCGTCCGCCGGGCGTGGGAGGAGGGCCGCTGGATCCTCACCTGCGACCGGCGTCTGATGGAGGAATGGCGCGTCAGCGGTTGTCTGGTACTGCAGGAAGAAGAGCCGCTGCCCAGGCTCGCAGAAGTACTTTCACACTTCGGGATCCACGAGCCCGTCCTGCTCTTTGACCGCTGCCTCGAGTGCAACGAGGTACTGGAAGGGATCGACGCCGACGATGTGCACCGACTGGAGGTCGAAGTCCCGGACGGTGTGCGCCGAACGCATGAGGAGTTCTCGTATTGTGCGGGCTGCGGCCGGGTCTACTGGGAGGGGTCCCACACGCGCCGGATGCGACGGCGGTTGGAGGAGTTCTTCGAGACCTGTGGCGGGCGCGACTCCGCGGGGCCGCGAGCCTGAATCGGCCGCGCTCCAATGGACATATGCAGGACCAGGCGCATTGGGGCGGCCCCCGGGCCGCCCCTAGTGGCCTAGGCCGACGGATCACGTGGAGGACCCTACGGCGTTACCGTGATGTCCAGCGCGAGCGGACCGCTCCAGAGGACAGTCTGGAGGTCGCCGAGGGTATACAGGTGCGCCTCGGTTGCGGTCACCGTTCTCGAGCCGTCCCCCTTGATCGCCACGGTCGCCTGCTGGAAAACGAAATTGAAGTGGTCGCCACCGTAGAAGAAGAAGTGGGCCGTGGGACCGAAGGCTCCCGTCGGCTTGACCTTGCCCCCTCTGATCACGTACGAGGGAACGTCATCGAACGGGGTACAGCTGCTCGCACCACCGCAGATATCGTCTTCCAATAGATTGGGAAGCTGCAGGTGCAGCCAACCCGCGCCCGATACGTCTTCTCCGTTGCAGGTAGGGATGGTCACCCCTGCCAGCGCCGCGATGATCGGCAGGCTTTGAAGAGACATGTGGCGCTCGGCCGGAGGACCACTTCCATCGGCGCATTGTGGCTTGAGCCGGAACCGCCCCCCCACGTGATCCCCATCGTAGGCCCCCTGACCATCGGAGGAGACGCCAGCCCCCGACACCGGATCGTTGAGCTCGGCCATCACGGTGGCTGGTGGTGGGGGTGCGGGCCCCCCCTTGCCACCGCCCTTCCCGAACCGCGGCGTCAGCTCGTCAGAGCCCGCTTGGGTCGGGGCATCGGCACACGCGAACGCCAGGAGAGTGACCGCGATCACCGACGCGGCGGACAACGGAAAGCCTCGGGTCCTCGGCATCCTTCACCTCCATGATAGAACCACGCGCCCGATCCCGGGTCCAGCTGCTGTCGCCGGGATCGTAGCGCCCTGGGTGGGCACCCTGCTGTTGGTGTGCACGGGTCCCCGCGCCTAGATTCATAGCCGCACCGGGTAAACGCTCGGTTCCGTTTCACTTAACTCAGGTCGTTAGTCACGGGCGTGATCTCCCTCAAGCTGTTTGGCCGTCCGTTCTTAGAGGACGACGATGGTCGCCTCACAGGACGAGCCACTCAGCGCCACCGCCTGGCCCTCCTCGCTCTCCTCGCTCTGGCTCCGGGTCGGTCCCTGAGTCGTGAGAAGGTTCTCGGCTATCTGTGGCCCGAGCGCAGAACTCACCGCGCTCGCAATCTGCTCAACCAGTCCGTGCATATGATCCGCAAGGCGTTCGGTCCCGAGGTCTTGCTCTCCGAGGGGGACGACCTGCGACTCGACACGGGCCTGGTGTCCGTCGACGCGGTGGAGTTCGAGGCCTCGCTCGAGCGGGGCGAGGCCGCTGCGGCGGTCGCTTTGTATCAGGGTCCCTTCTTGGACGGCTTTTATCTGAACCACGCCCCGGAGTTCGAGCGGTGGGTGGACGGACAGCGCGATCGACTGGCGAGCTTCTACGAGGCGGCGCTGGAGTCGCTGGCGACAGGGGCGAGCGCGCAAGGCCATCACGAGACTGCGGTCGAGTGGTGGCGCCGTCTCGCGGCGCATAACCCGCACAGCGCGCGGGTGATGTTGGGGCTCATGAAGTCGCTCGAAGCAGCGGGCGACCGGGGAGTGGCCATCCGCCATGCCGAGGCCTACCAAGACCTTCTCCGCTCGGAACTGGGGGCGGAGCCCGATCCGGAGGTGATCGCCCTCGCGAAACGGATGCGGGACGAACCGAGCACATCGGGGGTCACCTCGAAACCGCTCGTCGAGAAGGCGACCCTAGACCGGACCGCGGCGCGCCTAGATGAAGAGACAGCGACCGCCCCCATTCTCCATGGCCCGGCGACACGACGTGCCCAACCATCCAGACGGGCGATCCTCGTGGCCAGCCTCGCAGCACTCGCCACGGTCGTCACCGTCGCGACAGTCGTTACGGTCACCGTACGCACGGATCGGAACAGCCAGAACGCCCTGAACAGCCCCAGCTTGAACGGCGAGCCCAGTCTGGTCCCCAAAAGAGTGATGGTGTTGACGTTCGAGAATCAGACGAACGACGACGCCATGGACCCGCTGGGGTATATGATCGCCGACTGGCTCACGGACGGCCTCGCGCAAACCGGCCTGCTCGAGGTGATCAGCTCAGCCGCCGTGTTCTCCGCATTCGAGCGACTCGAGCTGGCGCTCAGCGACAGTGTCGGTGACCGCGACCGGGTTCGCTCCTACGCGGAGCAGAGGGGCGCGGGGACCCTCATCTCCGGAGCCTACTACGCTTCCTCGGACACGATCTATCTGCAAGCGCACGCAACGGATCTCGCCTCGGGTCAATTGCTCGGCAGGCTCGAACCGGTTCGAGGTTCCTCGGCCGCGCCACTCATGGCAGTCGAGGAGCTACGGCAGCGCGTAATGGGCTTGCTGGCCAGTCGGTTCGACGCTCGGCTCGCTTCCTGGGCGGAGACGGTGCGCGAGCCACCCTCCTACGATGCCTATCACGCGTACTTACGGGGGATCGAAACACCCGACCTACCGGCGAGGCTGGATTACTTTCTTCAGGCCCACCGTCTCGACAGCACCCTGGTCACACCGCTGCTCAAGGCGCTGTGGTTCTTGGACCGCGTGTATTGGCCATGGGGCGACTCGGGGATCGCGCGCACCCGGCGCCTCAAAGACTCTATTTCTCACATTCTGGAGCGGTCGGCCGGATTCCTGTCGCCTGTCGATCGCCTCGAGCTAGAGGCCCTCGAGGCGTGGCAGCGGGGTGACAACGAGCGTCGTTATCGGGCCCTCCGTGAGGCGGCCGAGCTCGCCCCCGATCGCCTTTTCGAGCTCCACGCGGCCGCGCACGTCACCGGCCGTTACCAGGAAGCGGTGGACGTGCTCCTTCGCCCGGATTTCCCGAGGGTTTGGCGGGGCTTCCCGTGGTTTCAGCTGACCTTGAGCCTGCACTTTCTAGGTAAGCACGAGGAAGAGCTCGCGGCAGCCCGGCAGGCAAAGGCGCAATCGGACGAAGCGGCGATTGGGTGGGGACAGTCGATGTCCGAGGCGGGGCTCCTTCAAATGGAGATCATCGCCCTGGCCGCCCTCGGAAGAATCGAGGAACTGGAAGCCGCCGTCGAGAAGCGGATTGCCCTGGCTCGGGATCCGCAGCAGCTCCCGGGTTTGGCGGGTAACCTCGGCTTGGCCGGTTCCGATCTCGTGTGGCACGGACATGTTCAGGCGGGCAGAGAGCTGTTGCGGCGTGTCGAAGCGATGTCACGAAGCCAGCTCGATCAGGAGGGCGTCAGCCCGTTATCGCGAGTCCAGTGGCAACGACGGCTCGCCACGACGCTACTCGTCTTAGACAAGCCCGAGGAAGCCCTGCGAGTGCTCGACAGTTTGGCCGTGTCTGCCCCCACTAACTTCGGCCGCACAATCGGCTTCAAGCTCCGTGGCGTGGCGGCCGCCAGATCCGGGGACATGGAGGAAGCTTCGCTGATGCTGGAGGCGCTCGAGAGGCTCGGGGCGGAGTCGTCACCGGTCGACCGAGACCTGTTCGGCTGGCGAGACGTGTCGCTGGCAACTCAGCACCGCGCCGAGATCGTGGCCGCCGCGGGTGACTGTGACCGCGCCGCCCAAATCCTCGAGGAGGCGCTGAGCCAGGGCCGCGGCCACAACTACATTCACCTTCGCGTGGGGTTTTTCGGCTGTCGTGACAACGCCGCGTTCCAGGACGTTGCGAGGCCGCGCGGCTAGCAAAGAAGCCGCGGGCTACGGTCGGCCTCTCACATAGGTCCTAGGATCCATTTCCCAGCAGCATCTCACGGTCGACCATCCTGCCGTGATGGATCACCATTTCGATGCCTTGCGTGTTCGTAATCTCCGCGATCGGCGAGGCGTCGAGCACCACGAGGCTCGCCACGCTCCCCGCCGAGACGCCCACGGCCCGCCCCAAGAACTTACCCGCCCGCGTCGTCGCCGCGGCGAGCGCCTGCCATTCGGTCAAGCCGGCCTCGACCATGATCGCGAGCTCGCGGTGGACCGAGAACCCCTGGATCGTGCCCCAGTTCCCGGCATCGGTCCCGGCCAAGACGTTCACGCCGGCGTCCGCCATCGCTTTCACTGAGCCGAGGATACTCGCCCGTCGCTGCTCCGCCTCCGCCGCCATCTCATCCGCGTGAGCACGAGTCTCTTCCGTACGGTACGCCCCGATGATCTGCTCGCTCGCGAGCGCCCGGGCGAGTGGGTTGTCGAGCACGCTCGCGTCCGCTACGAAAGGCTGAAAGTCGGTCTCGACCGCGAGGGTAGGGATGCTGGACACACCGCGCCTCGCCATGAGCCGGGCCAGATCCGCCGGGATTACTCCGGAAAACGGCACGTGTGTCACGGCTGACGCGCCCAGCTCCACTGCGTCGCGCACGTCGTCCCACGTGTTGATGTGGATGACCGTCTGGATGCCGTTCTCGGTGGCGGTGGCGATCGCGGCCGCCAGCGTCTCCCTGTCGATGGAAGGCATCCGGCCAGTGGGCGAATAGACGATCTTGACCACATCCGGCCGCCTGGTGGCGAGATCGGCCACGACCCGGCGCGCGTCCTCCGGCGAGTCCATTACGCGTGTCGGGATTCCGTACTCCGTGCAATGGCCCTCGGTCGCCGTGAGACACGACAGGCTCGTGTACAGGTCTGCGCCTCCCACCTCACCGGCTCGTTGCCGCTCGCGCAGCGCGTACATGGCCGATTCGAGTCCGAACAGGTCCAGGAACGCGGTCACGCCGGCGTACAGCATCCGGTTCGCGATCACGGCGGTGCCGGGTCCCTCGAAGACGTTTCCAGGCGCCTGGTTTCCGTACGAGTGCGTGTGAAGATCGATGAGGCCCGGGATCACCCACTTCCCCTCCAGGTCGATCGTCTCCCCCGCCAACTCCGCGGGGGCGCGATCCGGGCTCCCGGCGATTCGGCCGTCCAGGATCAGCAGGTTTCCCACGCGTACTTCCTCGGCCGCGGGATCTACGATCTTAGCGTTGGCCAGGAACAGGTCCTGCGCGTCCGCGCTCGCCGGGGTGCAGAGGAACGCGGTAGCGGTCGCAAGGACGGCTCGCTTCATGTCGGGGACTCCGGTTTGGGCGTTGACTGTGACGGCGCGTGGTCTTTGCGGGGACGCCGGTCGCTGTAGCTCCGTTGTTACCGGCGCGTGGTTTGTTGGTTTCCGGTGGGCGCGTGGTTCGCTGGTTTCCGGTGCTAGAGAGTCGTGGTGGGGATCAGCGCGGTCGGGTCCAGGCGAGGACGATCCCGCACGCGTCCCCCAGCCTGCGGAAGCGCCCGGGCGCGCTGGCGGCGTTCCGGTAGACCTCGATCCCCTCCAGGCGGTGCAGAACCGCATTCAGTCGCGATATCGCATCTCCTCGGGGGAGGCCCGCACCGGCGATCAGGTGGCCGTCCAGGTAGACGAGGGGTTCCCCGCACCTCCCGCCGAGCCCAAAGCCTCGCCCGATGCTCAACGTGTAGCACCCCGTGTCGCGTAAGCCCGATCGCACACACTGCCGGACGGTTACTCCTGGGATCCGCCGAAAAGCCCACACGACATCGACAACGCCAATGTCCTCCTGGGCGATGAATTCCCCCAGACCCCGTTTCATGCGATCGTGAAACCCCTGGATGCGCGGATGCGCGTACGTGCGCTGCACCTCCACGTGAAGCTCCGGGACGGCGACCGGCGCGGTCTGAAGAGTGAAGAGCGCGACGTTCCAGAGGTCACCCGTGAGGTTTACGGTGATCGTGTCCGAGGCCATGCCGAGATACTCGGTGACCACGCGGTGACGGCCGCGCGGGACCTCACCGATCGTGAACGTTCCCTGCTCTTCGGTGACCGCGTCCAGACCGAGCCCCAGGAGTGTGACTCGGGCGCCGGCCAGCGGTTCTTCCGTCTCGGCGGAGCGCACCACGCCTTGCAGCCGCGCGGCCCCGTCGCTCGAGACGCTTGAAGTCGTAGAGCTCGAGGCTCGTACGACGGCCAGCGTCGTCTCGGATACCGGGACGTCGTGGAGCGCGACCCCGCGCTCGGGCAGGTCCACCGTCAAGAGCTCGCTCAGCTTCAGCGGCCCGGAGGCCTGGATCTCGAGCTGCATGCCGCCCGGCAAACCGCACATGAGGAAGAGACCGGTGGGGCCGGCACGAATGACCTCGAAGAAACCGTCGACCGGGCGTACCCACACCATCGCATCCGGTAGGACATCACCCGTGACCGCGTCTACCACCCGACCCACCAGAACGACCTCCCCCAGGGGAGGGTCCCCCGACTCCGACTCGGCCTGGCACCGTTGCTCGACCGCCGCGGCCAGGTCTCGAGGCACCATCCCGACGTTGGGAGCATCCTGAGCGTTCAGGGGGGTGCGGGCAGGCGCGCCTCCGCAGAGAAGCAGGCCCGCCAGGGCTGCCGTGCGAATGAACCGCTTTGTAGGCATCGCGTCCGCCTCGGCTCGAGAGATCGCGGTCACACACTCTAGGGGGCTCGCGGACCGCTGCAAGACCGCGAGCAACCAGGGAGTGTGGCCCATCGTCCTTAGGTGAGCGAGAGGGCATATTGATCCAGCGTCGAGGACCTGCTGGTCACGCCCGTCCCGGCAATCGAGAGGACCTCCATGAACTTCATCTTCGAGCAGATTCGGACCGGCGGAGATCGGAACTTCGGGTACCTGCTCGGTGATCGCGCGGCAGGCATCGCGGCTCTCATCGATCCCGCCTACGCTCCTGCCTCCCTCGTCGAGCGAGCCACGGTGCAGGGTCTCGAAGTCGAGCTGATCCTCAACACCCACGGACACCAGGATCACACCAACGGAAACGACCGGGGCAGGGAGCTGACAGGGGCTCCTGTCGCGGCGCACGAGAGCGCCCACCCGCCCCCGGATGTGCCGCTGGTGGACGGGCAGAGTATCGAGCTGGGCTCGTTGGAGCTCCAGATCCTCCACGTGCCGGGACACGCGGACGATCACGTGCTCATCCACCTGCCGGAGCAGCGGGTCGCCATCACCGGGGATCTGTTGTTCGTGGGCAAGATCGGGGGCACCGGAACCGCGGAGGCCGCGCGAGCCGAGTACCGAAGCCTGCAGCGCGTCTTGGAGGAGCTCGCCGACGATACCACGATCTGGCCCGGACACGACTACGGATGTCGTCCGTCCTCCACGATCGCACTGGAGAAGCTGGTCAATCCCTTCCTACGCTGCGAGGACTTCGAGAGCTTCCTCGAGCTCAAGAAGCAGTGGCCGACCTTCAAGGAAGAGCACGGGTTGGCCTAGGGACACGCCGCGTCGTCCGGTCGTCCGCTACGCTTCGGAGGCACGTCGACAACCCCGGGGCCAAGTGTGCGTCGCAGGGACGCAGGTGGCGCCGCGCGGGACTCCCGTCGCGTTCATAGCCGGTTGATAGCGTCATCTACCTTCTCTTGGGAAAGCGCTTGTAGGACCTGAGAGAGAGGGGCGCGATGGGGTACGCGGCGCTCGCCGCTACCGAGTTCGCCGACGCGACGAAGCTCGCCTCTGCTCGAGGATGGGACGCGAGTTTCAGCTGGAATTTTTCGGGTCAGAACGTCCCATCGACTTCGCGCGACGCGAGCCTCGTCTTCTTCATCCGGGCGCCGGATCCTAGGTGTCCAATGATGGGAAATGGGTCGCACGTGTGACTTGGGTCAGCGCATCACACCCGGAATGTCCTTACGGCTCGGTAGCCAAGTGGCCGGCACCTGACGCACGCGGATGCGAGCGTCTACGACGCAAATCCCGTCGCCGGGCTCGCGGACGATGACCGGATTCAGATCCATCTCCACAATCTCGGGAAGGTGCTCCACGAGCGCGGACACCCGCAGGATGGCTTCCTCTACGGCCTCCACATCCCCACGAGGGCTGCCCCGGTAACCCTCCAGGAGCCGCGCCCCACGGACCTCGCCGATCATCGTCGCGGCGTCGCGGTCGGAGACGGGGTGGATGCGGAACGCCACGTCCCGCATGAGCTCCACGTAGATCCCACCGATTCCGAACACGATCAGCGGCCCGAAGACCGGGTCCTCCGTCATGCCGATGATGACCTCGTGACCACCTTCCACGTACTGCTGGATCAGCGCACCTTCCGCGTCCGGCGCGACCGCGGTGACGGCGCGATAAGCCTGGCGGACTTCTCGGGCGCCGCGCACGTCGAGCGCGACGCCGTCCACGTCGGATTTGTGCACCACAGACGGCGCGAGCACCTTGAGGACCACGGCTCCTCCCAGCTTCTCCGCGATCGCGGCTGCTTCGTCGGGCGAGCGGGCGGTCCCGCCCTTGACGGTCGTGAGACCGAAGGCCTCCAGGACCTCGTTGACCGCATCGGGCTCGAGCCACCCTCCCTCCGGCTCGAGGGCGTCCAGGGCCGCATCCACGGCGGCGTGCGCCCTGGACGAATCCACATCTTCGAAGGTCACGTGCTCGCCCTCGGGGCGATCGCACCACTCCCCGTACTTCACGGCCGCAGCCAGGGCTCGCGCGGCGGGCTCCGGATACGGATACAGGGGGATTCCTCCCCGGGTGGAGCCCTGCCCACGCGGTAATCCACCGGCCTGCATGATCACGCCCAGGAGGGGCTTGTCCTCGCCCTTCGTTTCCGCCACGTCCCGTACGGCCGCGGCGACATACTCTCCGCTCCCGATCACCGTCGAGATGTAGATCACGATGACCGCATCGACCTCGTCGCTATCCGTGAGCGCGCCGAGGCACGAGGAGTACTGTTCCGGCTTGGCGGAGGCGATCATGTCCACGGGGTTGGTCGTCGATGCCGCGGCCGGCAGCCACTGTCGAAGCTCCGCCTGTAGCTCCTCCGAGAGCTCCGGCAGCTCCAGATCGTGCGCCGAGAGCGCGTCCGCGCACAGGATCCCCAGGCCGCCCGCGTTGGTGAGCACCGCTACGCGCCGACCGGCCGGGACCGGCTGGTGGGCCATGAGGGTCGCCAGATCGAACATGTCGGGAAGCGACTCCGCCCGGATCACTCCCGCGTCCTGGAACAGCGCTTCGACCGCTACCTCGACGTTCGCCATGGACCCGGTATGGCTGGCGGCCGCCCGGGCACCGGCGGGGGAGCGTCCAGACTTCACCGCGATGATGGGCTTCTTGCGGCCCACGCGGCGCGCCAGCCGGCCAAAGCGGCGCGGGTTTCCGAACGACTCAAGGTAGAGCAGGATCACGTCGGTCGCGGGGTCATCCTCCCAGAACAGGAGCAGATCGTTCCCGCCCACGTCGGCCTTGTTCCCGACGGACACGAAGGACGAGATGCCGATTCCGATGTCGGCCGCCTGCTGGATGATGGCCAAGCCCAGTGCCCCGCTTTGGCTCGACATGGCGACGTTGCCGGCGACCGGGAACACCGGACCGAACTGACCGTTGAGGCACACCTCCGGGTCGGTGTTCACGAGGCCCATACAATTCGGACCCACCATGCGCATGCCCGCGGCGCGCACCGTCTCGACCAGTTCCCGTTCAAGCGCCCGACCCTCTTCGCCGGTCTCGGCGAACCCGGCCGAGATCACCACGACGGCCTTCACGCCTGCCTTGGCGCATTCCTCGACGACTCCGATCACGTGCGCCGCCGGGGTCACGATGAAGGCCAGGTCGACCTGTTCCGGAACGTCGCCGATGGAAGGATACGCCCGCACCGAGCGAACCACCCGGGCGCTCGGATTCACGGGGTATACAGGTCCGGCGAAGCCCGTACCGAGGAGATTCCCGAACAGTTGGCCCCCGATCGAGGCGGGATCGCGACTCGCCCCGATCACGGCCACTGACTCCGGTCGAAACAACCCGCTCAGCGAGGTCGAGATGGCCCACTTCTCGTGGTCCGCCGCTGCCTTGCGGGCCGCCTCGGTGTATTGCGTGGGGATCTCGAGCTCGAACAGGCCGCCGCTGAGCTCGCGCCTGACCTCGTAGCCGGAATCGCGGAACACGCGGAGCATCCGCTCGTTCTCGGCGAGCACGAACGCTCGGAAGCGCGTGACCTCGTGCAGGCGGGCATGCGCGGACAGCAGGCGGAGCAGGTGCGTTCCGATCCCGCGCCCCTGGTAGGCGTCCTCCACCAGAAACGCGACCTCGGCGACCCCATCGCCCGCGACGTCTTCGCTCTCGTCGGCGACGGTAGCGCTCTCGCCTACAGCGTCGGGCGCGCCCTCCCTCTCGATCAGATCGTAACGACCGACGGCGACCATCTCATCGTCGTGGATCGCCACGAACGCCATGCGCTGGTCGTAGTCCACGTGCGTGAAGTAAGAGAGCTCCTCCTCGGTGAGCTCGGGCTTGACCGTGAAGAAGCGGAAATAGGAGCTCTCCGGACTCACGCGCTTGATGAAGCGCGCCTCGAGCTCGGCGTCCTCGGGGCGTATGGGTCGTATGCGGACGACCGTCCCGTCACGGAGCGCGACGTCGACATCGAACTCGTGCGGGTAACCGGGCGCTTCGGTCTCGATATCTATGGTAGCCAAGGGAGTCCCCCTCGATCATGGCATCCCCGCGGAAGGGTCGCCGGGACGCTCGGCTGTACGTTTTCTCGTGGGCTCATTGAGGCGACCGACCCGCGCTTACGAACGCAAGCTGCCCTGCCGTATCACCCGGATCAAGGTGCAATTTTCGTGCGCCAGATCAGGTACACGGGCGCGCCCAAAAGCACGATTCCGAAGCTGAACGCGGCAGACGCTGGCTGGGTCACGAGAGCGTTGACCAGCATGGCCCCGGACGCGAGCAAGAACACCCAGGGTACGACCGGATACCCGAACGTCCGGTATGGGCGTGTGAGGTCGGGCCGCCGCCGCCGAAGCCGGAACACCCCGGCGACGACCAGGACGTAGAAGGGCCAGATCCCCAGGATGAACGCCTCCACGAGCTGCTCGAACGTGCGAAGCGACACGTAGCCGACACCCAGGAGGGCGGCCAGCGCGATGGCGGCGTACGGGGTCTGATACCGGGGGTGAACGGCGCCGATGCGGGCGAAGAACACCCGGTCGCGAGCCATGGCGAAGAAGACGCGGGGACCGCCCAGAAGAGCGCCGTTGAGCGCCCCGAAGGTCGAGAGCATGACCAGCGCCGCGACGATCGAGGCACCGACGGGACCGAAGATGCGCGTAGCGGCGTCGGAGGCCACGAGCTCCGAGGCGGCCACCTCATCAAGCGCCAGCACATACAGGAAGGCGGCGTTTACGACGAGGTAGACCGCCACCACGACGAGCGACCCGATGAGGAGCGCGGCGGGCACCGTCCGCTGCGGTCGCTTCACCTCGCCGGCCGCGTACAGCAGCTCGGCCCACCCGTCGTACGACCACAGCACGGCGATGAGCGCGATCCCGAGCCCGCTCGCCGTGGTGGACCCCGTGACCCGGGACCCGAGGAGCCCACCCTCGGCCGGCTCGCCCAGCGCGAACGCGGCCGCCGCCAGTCCGATGAGCGCAATCACCTTCGCGGCGGTGCTCGCGTTCTGGATCGCGGCGCCGAGCCCGACGGATCGCAGGTTCGCGAGCGCCAGGATCACGAGCGCCGACGCGGCCACGACACGTACGCCAAGACCGCTCAGCGGAATCAGGGCCTGCGCGTAGGCTCCGAAGATCACGGCGATTCCGCCGAGGACGGCGGGCTGGATGAGCAGCAGGCGGGTCCAGCCGAAGACGAACGCGACGCCGTCTCCGTATGCCTCGCGGAGGTACACGTACGTGCCGCCGGGACGGGGGAACATCGCGGCCAGCTCGGCCATCGTCAGCGCACCGCAGAGCGTGATCAGGCCCCCGGCGACCCAGAGGATCAGCGACCCGGTGCTGGAACCCGCGGCCGAGGCCACGGAGCTGGGGACGCGGAAGATGCCGCTCCCGATCGTAGCGCCGACGAGGATCGCCGTGGCGCTCCAGAAACCCAGTCGCCGTGGAAGCTCGGAGTCTTCCGACGAGGGGGCGGCCGAGGAGTTCGACGAACCGGTGCGCGAGGCCGCTACCCTCGAGTTCAGCTATGCCTCCGAGCCGGTGATCATCCTGCCGTTTCGCGGGCGAGCACCCCGGTCAGACAACCCATCGCTCCGGCCGCCTTGGCCAGCTCGTCCACCTCGACCGGGACGACATCCAGACCGGCGTCCCCGTAGGCCTCCTCCGAGATCGGATTCCCCGCCGCCATCAGGATCCGCCGCGGCCCCAGCGTCACGAAATTGTGCGCCATGCCCCGGAGGTTCTCGTCTTCGGCGGGAAACGGGCTCACCCGCAGACCACGACCTTCGAGCGCCTCGATGGCGCCTTCGGGGGTCCGCCCCGGCCGCACGTAAGCCAGGTCGCGATCCGCGAACCTCAGCTCGCCCATGAGGTGCATGGATCCGCGCGGCAGATCCACGAGCACAGTCCCCACGCCCTGTTCCTCGAGGGTTGCGGCGACCTGTCGTGCACCCTCTTCGTTCGTTCGTAAACCGCGCCCGATGATGACCGTCTCGCCATCGAGCCACGCCGCGTCGGCACCCTCGAACGTGCCCCGGCCCGCTACGGTCCTCAGGATCGGGATCCCCAGGTCCGCGAGCCGCCGGGCGACCCAGCGCTCTTCGCCGGCGCGGACGGGTGAGGCCGGCCGCCCCACGATCGCGCCGCAACGGGTCATGAACATCAGGTCGGCGACGAACATCTGGTTGGGGGAAGGCGAGGGCGCCGGATCCACGAAGTGCACCTGAACGCCAGCGTCACGATAGGCCTGGCTCAGCGCCTCGTGTTGTGCGGACGCTCGCTGCCAGTCGGGCGCGGCGAGCATCAAGGCGCCATCCGGCTCCCCAGCCACGCTCAGCTCGGGGCCGGGGGGGTGGAGCAGCACATCCGTGAGGGGCGTCCATTCCGATCCGACCGAGAACGGGGCCCAGATGTCACCGAGCTCGGCTCTCAGATCGGTCGAGCGCGGGCGCCAATTCGGCCCGCCATACGCCGCCGCGGATGGATCGGTCATAACGCCTGTCGGTCGGCGCTAGGCGTCTCCGCCCATTGACTCAGTGGATCGGCTCAGTCGTTGTCGTCGGGCTCGTCGCCGCCGTGCCAGGCGACGAAGCGCCATGTCCCGCCGTCCCTGACGAGCACGTCGGTGTACCGTCCGTGGGTCGTTTCCCGCTCACCCTGCGGGGTCTCCGCTGCCGTCGAATAGAAGTAATGGGCGACGGCCACGTCTCCGTGAACCACGATGCCCAGCGGGTAAAGGTCCTGAACGAGCGTGGTGGAGTTCTGCATGTCGTACCGGGCCCACATCCGCTGTGACGCGCCGTCCCTGGGAGCCGGCTGCTCGTTTCCCCACCCCAGGAAATCGTCGGCGAGAAAGGTGTCGGGCCAAGAGGCATCCTTCTCCATGGTGGCGGTCCATTGAGCCTGGATCACGCCCCACACCTCGAGCTGCTCCGCGTCCCATTGCTGGGCGGTGCCCGGGGTCGAGAAGAGAAGCGCGAGGAGGAGCGGCAGCGAGCCTGTAGCGAGGGTCCGTCTCATTTCAGCCTCCACAGAGTTCTTGATGGGTCCCGGGTGGGTTCCGGGCGCACGGCGTGGACGGCGCGAGACTAGACCCGATCGCCCGGGCGCGGCAAGGGTGGCGGCACGACCGGGGGACCGGGCTCGGCACCCCGCGGGCGGAGCCTCAGATCAGCACTCTTCGCTCTCGACCATAGGGGGTTGGCTCGCGGGCCCGAGACCCACCGCCACGATCTCGCCTGCCTTGTTCAGGACCCACCTGACGAGAAGAGGCTCATCCATCCCGCTGAAGCTGGCGGTGCGCCAATACTGACACTGGCCGTTGCGCAGCTTCCAGGTCTCCTCGACGACCTCGAGCTCGATCCCGCCGCGCTCGAGAATCGTTTCGCTGTACTGCGCCCAACGCTCCGGGGTCGAGAAGTTGGCCTTCGCCCCTTCGGAGCTGTGCGCGATGAGACTGTCGGCGACACCATCGTAGAGCCAGGCCGTGTATTGCCGCGCCAGCGCGAGGCTGTCCACGGGTGCCTCCTCCTGGGCGGGTGCCTCCTCCTGGGCGCGAGCCTCGGCGAGCGGTGAGACCAACAGCAGACCAGTGAGCAACGCTACGCGTCTCATCATCTTCGGCTACCTCCGTTCCATCCGAGCGGGCCCACGGGATTCTCGGGTCCCACGTATTGAATCACCCCACTCGTACGATGCCCGCTCATGGGTGGCGTGTCTTGAACGTTTGGAACCGGCTGCGGAATCGCCGTGTGAAGCGAGGTACCCGCTCGTCAGGCCGCCCGATGAGACGCTGGAGACCGGGATTCGGCTGCTAATAGTCCGCGAAGTGCATGTGCGCGATCTTGGGTCCGTGGCCCTCGTCCACATACACGACCGTCATCGGACCGCGGGATGCCTCATCCGGCATCGCTCGGTCCCCGAAGTGCCACGTCGCCCCCACGACCGCCACCCTCCCGAACTCGCTGACGTGGATCTCCTCCACCCACAGCTCCTGCCCCGGAGCCCTACCTCCCTCGACGAAATCGAAGCCTTCGTGGTGCGTCCGGATGGCGGCCGGACCCACCATCAGTCCTTCCGTTTCGGAGGAGAAGTAGGTGAGCCGCGGGTCGTCCAAGAACAGGTCGTCGACGCGCTCCAGGTCGTAAGTCGCCCATAGTTCGACCCACGCGCCCAATTCGGCTTCGGCGTCGAATCCGAGACCTTCCGATCCGGAGCCGTTCGGGTCGGGTTCGGGTCGGCCAGAATCACAGCCCCAGGTCGCCGCGGCACCCGTGAGCGCGGGGAGGGCGAGGGCGAGGAGGAGCCGACGGCGCGCGGTCCTGGACATCGATCGAGTCAAGCCTCAACCCCTCCTTCCGGAGCGGACCGCGACAACACCACCGCAGCCGTCATATCGGCCGTGACGTTGGCGGTCGTGATGAACATGTCGGGGATCATGTCGAGCGCGATCAGGATCCCGATTCCCTCCACCGGGAGTCCGAGCGAGAGATAGACCGGGGTCATGACGAACAGCCCGCCACTCGGGATGCCGGGCGAGTAGAAGCTCAGCAACCCAATGGCGGCAGCGATTGCGGCGATCTCGGGGGGGCCCAGCTCGATGCCGTACAACCGCGCGATGAAGTAGGTACCCGTGGCCCGCACGATCGGCGACGAGAACTTGAAGATCGAGACGGCGACCGGGAGCACAAGTCCGGTGACCCTGGCCGGGAGAGCCAGCATCTCGGTGGACGTCAGCATCGCCGGGAGTGACGCGAGAGAGGAGCGCGTGCTGAAACCGACTACCTGGGCCGGTGCGTACGCGCGCACCAGGCGTCCGAGCGGAATCCTGCCGACGAGTGCCGTGAAGACGTACAGCGCCAGGATCGACACGATGACCAGTCCACACGCGATGAGTATGAAGTAGCCGAAGGCGCCCACCGCCGCCGCGCCCATGCGCGCGGCGAGGGGCAGGACGAGGGCGAAGACGCCGATCGGTGCCACGTCGAGGATCCAGCCGATCAGCACGAACATCGAGTCCTTGACCGCCGCGAAGAATCGGAGGATGACGTCACGCGCGTCTTCACCGGTCCGGTTCAGCGCAAAGGCGAAGGCGGCGGTGAATACGATCAACGGGAGCATTGCTCCATCCACGGCCGCCTGGAAAGGGTTCGCGGGCACGAGGTCCACGAGCCAATCGCGAAACGGAGGAAGCTCGACCGCGTCCGGCGTGACCTCGCTCGTGGCGGCGCGCAGTGATTCGGCCGTGGCCGGATCCAGCTGCAGCAGCGAGAGCAGCGGAGGCGCGGCGAGCGCGCTGAACAGCGACACGGCCGCCACCATGACGGCGAACAGGCCGATGGTGCGGGCTCCGACCGTGGCAACCGTGCGGCTCTCTCGCTCCCCTGCGATCGCGACCACCAGCAGCGACACGACCAGGGGGACGACAGTCATACGGATCGCGTTCACCCAGAGTGTGCCGATCGGCTCGACGGCGCCCGGGACCGAGGGTAGGAAACCGCCGTCGGAGAACGACACGGCGAGCCCGCCGGCCATGCCCAGGCCGAGCCCGATGAGGACGCGCGTGGTGAGGGACGTGCGGCGTAGCCAGCCGGGGGCGTCAGCGCTCGACACTCAAGCCCATCGCATCGAGCACGAGACGCCTCATCTCGGACTGCAGATCCCGCTTGACGTCGGCGAACTCGGGATCGCTGACAAGGTTACGAATCTCGAACGGGTCCGACTCGAGATCGTACAGCTCGTCGAGCCCCGGGTGCTTCATCCAATGGATGTACTTGAACCGCTCGGTCCGGACCGCACGGTAATCCATGTCCATCAGCCAAGGCATGGGATTCTCGTACGTGTAGAACTCGACGAGCGCCGATTCCCGCCACCCGTCTGCGGCGCCGTCGAACAGGGGGACCAGCGAGCTTCCCTGAATATGGTCGCCGATCGGCGAGCCGGCGGCTTCCAGAACCGTCGGCGCGATGTCCACGGAGAGTGCGATCTCCGCGATCCTCGCGCCTGCGGCGACGAGCGGTGGGTAGCGAACCAGGAGAGGGTTTCGGATCGATTCCTCGTACGGCAGCCGCCTCTCCAGGCTCAGCCCGTGCTCTCCGTAGAAGAACCCGTTGTCGCTGGTGAACAGAATCATCGTCTGATCGAGGACACCGAGCCCTTCGAGCGTCGACATGAGCCGCCCGAGGCTCTCGTCCACGGCCAGGAGCATCTCGGCCCGGCGGCGGATGGTCTCTTCGCTCGTACCCGGATCCAGGATCCCCCCGAAAGCCTCCGTGATGTCGGGGCTGGCGCGGTAGGCGAGGGCGCGGCGCAGGGCCGGCTTGTCGGCTAGGTCCTCCAGGCTGGAGACGACGTTCGGCCGGCGCTCGAACATCTCTTCCTCGTAGCGGCCGCGGTGTCTAGTGGCAGGCATGTAGCCGAGCGACGAGCCGGTATCGACAGATCCGTCGTCGAGCTGGCGCACATCCGGATGAACCGCCTTGTGCGCCAGATAGACGAGGAACGGCCGGTCGCGCTCTTGCTCGATGAACTCGACTGCCTTGTCGGTGAGCACGTCGGTCACGTAGCCCTCGACGACGTTCAGACGGCCGTCCTCGAAGAGCTCCGGGTCCCCCGTGCGTCCCTGGCCCGGGAGCCCCACCCAGTAGTCGAAGCCGGGTCGGGGCGTGGGATCGTTCCCCATGTGCCACTTGCCGAGGAACGCGGTCTCGTAACCGTCCGCCTGGAGCGCGGCGGGGAAGGTCTGGAGCGAGTGACTCACGCGGTTACGGGCCACGTTGTCGATGATCCCGTGCCTGGACGGGTACTGGCCGGTCAAGATGCTGGCTCGGTTCGGCGAGCAGAGCGGGACCGCGTGGAAGGAATTCGTGAACAAAGCCCCCTCGGCCGCCAGGCGATCGATGTTGGGGGTCTCGAGGTATGGGTGACCCGCTGCTCCGAACTCGTCCCAGCGCAAGTCGTCGACCACGACCACGACGATGTTGGGTCTCGGTCCCGGTGCTGCCCGCGGCGTCGGTGCTCGCGCACGGGTCACGCCTTCGGTCGGCGCCGTTTCCCGGGACCGCGGATCGGCTTCGCGGTCCGCATCGCAGGCCGCGAAGAAGAGGAGCGGGACGAGCCACGCGGCGAGGAGCCGTTGGCGGTGACGGATCATGACGGGCCTTCTACGGAACCAATGCCGGGCTCGACGTTCGCCTGATGAACGCGGCCAGCGTCTGCCGCCACTGCGGCAGGAGGCCCTGCTCCACGTACATCATGTGCCCCGCCGCGAAGTCCGCGCGCTGGGTGTTGTCGCGCAGGTCCGGCGGCAGCCCCATCTGATCCATCGTCCACACGGCCGCGAAGTAGGGCGTGGCGAGATCGTAGATCCCGTTGACGAGCAGCACCTCCAGGTTTGGGTTTCGCCGGATCGCGGTCGCCAGGTCCGGCGCGACGTTCGGGGTCCCGGAGAAGCCGAATCCGCCCCCGCCTCCCCGCTCCCATTTCCACGGCCTCGCCATCCCACTCGGGACGTACTCACGGTCGCCGTCGTACCCGAGCTCCTCACGGACGTACGTATTGAAGGCGGACGTGTACGCCGAGCTGATCGCCGTGGATTGCGGGTCGTGCTCCGGCCGGGTCCCGAGAAGATCGCCCGTGGGACCGGTGAAGCGGGCGTCGAGCCGCCCCACGACGAGCCCCCGATCCCGCAGCAGCTCCTTCTCGAACTCGGGCGCCGACACGCGCAGATCGGCCTTGTCCAGGAAGTCGCGGTCGAGACCCGTGTACTGGTGCATCTGGTCGAGGGTACGGGTCCTCTGGTCCGGATCCACAGTGCCGCCCGCGAGCAGCGTCGTCGCGTAATCGTTGAGCGCCCACTCCTCGACCTCGGCCATGAACGCCTCGAGATCGCTCGGCGCCCCGCCGGGGAGCGCATCCAGGTACGCCGCGGTGACCGCGTAGGCCGGGAGGTTCACCACATACGGGATCTGCGCGCCGGGCGGGAAGCGGATCGTGTTGAAGTCGAGAACCGCCGACACTAGCACGATGCCGTTCAGGTCGATGTTCGCGCCCTGAAGGTGCCGCGCGAGCACGGCCGATCGGGTCGTACCGTAGCTCTCGCCGAGGAGATAGCGAGGGGAGTTCCAGCGTTCGTTGTCACTCAGGAATCGACGGATGAACTGCGTCAGCGAGCGGGCGTCCTCGTCCAACCCCCAGAAGTCTTCCCCCTCCGCCTCGCCCGCGGGACGGCTGAACCCGGTACCGACCGGATCGACCATCACGATGTCCGCCATATCGAGGAGCGTGTACTCGTTGTCCTCGAGCGGGTAGGGGGGCGGCTGTTGTTGCCCCACGTTCGGGGTTACGACTCGGCGCGGACCCATGATGCCCATGTGCAGCCAGAACGACGCGGAGCCGGGCCCGCCGTTGTACGCGAAGATGAGCGGTCGTCGCGCGCGGTCCGGGACGTTGCTGCGGAAGTACGCCGTATAGAACAGCTCGGCCGTCGCCTTCTCGGCATTGTCGCGCAGGATGATGCTGCCGACCACTGCGTCGTACTCGACCGTCTGGCCCTCGACCACGATCGAGTGGCGGCTCTCCCAACGAGCGGGTGCGGGCTCGGCACCCGAGGGGGCGCCATCGCCATCCGGGCCGTTTCGTGTCGCCGTGTCTTGAGCGGCGATCTCGACGGGCGAGAAGCTGGCCAGAGAGAGGCCGGCCAGCGAGACGAGCGTGAGAGCGATCGACTTCCTCATGGATCCTCCGGAGACCTTCGAAGAGTGGGTAGGGTCAGGTGCCACTGGGCGCGAGCGTCATTAGGTCACCCGCAGCTTGGCTTTGGCTTGCTCGAGCTCCCGGGTGAGCGTTCGGATCTTCCGCTCTGCCTCCTTTTGGGCGGTCAGATCGGTGATCGAGCCCAGCACGTGAAGCCCCTCCGACGTGTGGATCGGGCTCAGGCCGATCTCGACCGGGACCTCAGATCTGTCCTTGCGTCTCGCGTGCAGCTCGCGTCCCTGACCCACGGCCCTGGCGGTGGGCTCGCGCATGAATTCGGCGAGGTGTTGCTGGTGCACCTCGTGCAGGTGCGACGGAACGAGTAGCTCGATCGGCTGGCCGATCAGCTCCTCGACCGAGTACTGAGACAGGCGTTCGGCGGCCTTGTTTGCCAGAACGATCGTCCCGTGGTCGTCGACCATGATCATCGCGGTCGATGACGACTCGAGGGCCAGGCGAAACCGCTCCTGTTCCTGCTTCAGCTCGGTGATGTCCTTGGCTACCGCATACAGCAATCCGGTAGCCGGCTCCGGATGCGAGGTCCACAGCAAGTGCTTGTACGTGCCATCCGCGCATCGGAAGCGATTCTCGAAGGAGATCGTGGGGATCCCCTGTGACAGCGTGGTGATCTCGTGGTCGGTCGCTTCGATGTCGTCGGGGTGGATGAGGTCGTTGAACGGGCGGCTCAACAGCTCCTCGCTCCCCCAGCCCAGCGTGCGCTCGAAAGCGGGGTTGGTCCTCTTGAAGTAACCGTCTGTCCCGGCGATGCACAGCATGTCCAGCGAAACGTCGAAGAACCGGTGGAATTCGTGTAGCTCCGTGACCCGCTGCTCCAGCTCCTCCGCCATCTCGTTGAACGTGTGCGCGAGGAAGCCGATCTCGTCCCGCGCCGCTACGTTGGCCCGCGCCTCCAGCTCGCCGTCCCGGATCCGGGTCGCGGCCCCGGCCAAGTCGTGGATCGGCCTGGCGAAGTGAAGACCGAGCAGGATGCCGAAGAGGATCGCGAAGGCGGAGACCGACAGACCGAGCCGCGTGGATTCTCGGCGAAAATCGGCGATCGCACCCTGCTCCTCGCCTGCATCCAACTTCACGACCAGGCCCCAGCCGGGCTCGGGGAGGAATCGAACCGCCGCCCAGACCGGCTCCCCACGGTAGTCGGTGATGCCATCCCGGTATCTCCCCTCCTCGCCGTACAGCGCCAGGTTCGCCGGATCGCTCCGGTCCTCGCTGCGGATGAGCTCGGTGCCTGCAGGTGCTGGATGGCGAACGGGATGCAGCACCCGGGCCGCACCGCGCTCGTCCCGCGTCACGATCATCGTTTCGCCGGTCGCTCCGAGTCCACGGCGGTCTTCCACCAATTCGAGAAGCCTCGAGGCGTTCAACGCCGCCTGAAGCGTCCCGAGGCGCTCGGCTTCGAGCGTCAGGTCGGCGCTGAAGCGGACGCGGGGCTCATGGTCGGAGGAGAAAGCGACGCCGCGATAGACGATGCCGTTTGCGGACCGGTCGGGCGGAGCGGGCAGGGCTTCGGGCTGGGGTTCGGGCAGCTCGGTCCCGGCCTCGCGAGTTGCCGATGCCACCAGTTGTCCCTCGTGGTCGAGGACATGGAGCGCCTCGACGTCGTCCACTGAGCCCAGCGCGTCTTCGAGGATCCGCCGGATGCGAGCCGACGCCTCCTGGCTTCGGCCCGCGTTGTGCTCGCGGAGCGTGAGCCGAAGTTGGGTCCCGCTCGCGAGCAGTTCGATCTCGTCGTACCAGCCGGAGATGACGCTCTCCAGGCTCTGTCTCTGGGATTCGGCGAGGCTGTCGAGCTGCTCCAGCTTGCTGTCGCGCAGGAGACCGCGGGCGCGGGTGTACATGATGCCGCCCAGGACGAGCATGCTTCCCAGAGCGACGGCGACCAGGGCGAAGACGAGCTTGGTGCGCATGTCCACGGGCCCACGATAGGGACTGCTACGATCCCCGGCCACCGATCCACGGTCGCCCGACCATCGCCAACCCGAGTCCGCGACCGCATACTTCCCTCCCCTGTTCCACCCGTAAGCCGGAGCGAGCTCATGTACATCCGTCGCCTCTTCGATACCGTCCCGATGCGTCTTTTCGCAGCCGCCCGTGCCTCTTTCCTGCCACGGGGCGTCGTGGCCGCCTGGGTCGTCGCCCTCGCTTCATCCGCTGCGCCCGCCGGAGCCCAGCAAGTCGACGCGAGCGCCTTCGACGCCTTGAAGTACCGCCACATCGGCCCCGAGGGGAACCGGATCTCGGCCGTCGAGGGGGTGCCGGGGGATCCCAACACGTATTACGCGGGCGCGGCGTCGGGCGGGATCTTCAAGACCACGGATGGCGGCACCTGGTGGGAGCCGATCTTCGATGAGGAGGACGCCCTGTCGATCGGTTGGATCACCCTCGCGCCGTCCGATCCCAACGTCGTGTGGGTCGGTACCGGGGAGCCGAACATCCGGAGCCACATCTCGATGGGCAAAGGGGTATACCGGTCCACCGACGCGGGGAAGACGTGGAGCTTCCTCGGGCTGGAGAACACCGGCCGGGTCAGCCGCATCCAGGTTGATCCGCGCGACCCGGACGTGGCCTTCGTGGCGGCGCTCGGCCACGCCTACGGACCTCAGCCCGAGCGCGGGATCTTCCGCACACGTGACGGCGGGCAGACGTGGGAACAGGTGCTGTTCGTGGACGAGAACACGGGCGCGTCGGATCTGGTCATGGATCCCAACAACCCGCGCATCCTGTTCGCGGGCATGTGGCAGATCGAGATCCATACCTGGGGCCGGACGAGCGGCGGGCCGGGGAGCGGGATCTGGATGTCGCGCGACGGCGGCGACACGTGGACGCGGCTGGAGGCACACGGCCTACCCGAGAAGGACGTCGGCAAGGTGGCGCTCGCGATCGCGCCGACCAACTCGGAGCGCATCTACGCGCTCATCGAGACCGGCGACGGGGTGCCGCTGCCCGATGGCACGGAGACCGAGAGCGGCGAGTTGTGGCGCTCGGACGATGGCGGGGACACCTGGGAGCTCATCTCGTACGACCGCAATCTCGCGGGCCGCACGCATTACTACAGCCGCGTGGAGGTGTCCCCCGCCGACGATATGGAAGCCTACTTTCTCGCCGCGCCGTTCAGCTCGAGCACGAACGGCGGCGAGAGCACGATCGACCACGACGGCCGCGCGGAGCCCTGGGGCGACAACCACGACATCTGGATCGATCCGGAGAACCCGGACCGCATGATCGTGGCGAACGACGGGGGCGTCGACATCTCCGTCAATCGCGCGCAGACGTGGCGGCAGATCGCCCTCCCCGTGGCTCAGATGTACCACGTGACGGTCGACACGCGGATTCCGTACTACGTGTACGGCAACCGACAGGATGGGCAATCGATGCGCGGTCCGAGCCGCACCTTCTACGGCGGGTTTCTGGGCTCGGTGGGCAATATCCCGCGGGGTGACTGGCACGACGTGGGCGGGGGCGAGAGCGGGTTCGCCACCCCGGACCCCGTGAACCCCGACATCATCTGGTCGAGCGCTTCGGGCTCGGGCGCGGTCGGCGGCATCGTGACGCGCATGGATCTCGAATCGCGTCAGGTGCACGACGTCGAGGTGTGGCCCAAGAGTACGATCGGCTGGCCAGCGGGCGAGCTCCGGTACCGCTTCGTGTGGGACGCACCGCTCACCATCTCACCGCACGACAACGAGAGGGTGTACACAGGATCGCAGTACGTGCACGTGACGACCGATGGGGGTCGCAGCTGGGACTTGATCAGCCCCGATCTCACCCGGAGCGACACTTCCAGGATGGGTCTCTCGGGCGGCCTCACGCCGGACAACATCGGGGTCGAATACGCTGGCGTGGTGTTCGCGATCGAGGAGTCGCCGATCACTCCGGGGCTCATCTGGGCCGGCACGAACGACGGGCTCATCCACCTGACGCGAGATGGTGGCGACACGTGGACCGACCTGACCGCGAACGTGCCCGGCATGCCGGACTGGGGATCGATCCGCAACATCGAGGCATCGCGCTACGATCCCGGAACGGCGTACTTCGCCGTCGACGGACACCAGGCCAACAACCGCGACCCCTGGATCTACCGCACCCGGGACTACGGCGAGTCGTGGGAGCTGATCGTGAACGGGATCCAGCGCACCCCGCTCAGCTTCACACGGTCGGTGCTCGAAGACCCCGTGCGGCAGGGACTGTTGTACGCCGGCACCGAGAACGGGCTGTACGTGTCGTTCAACGACGGCGACGTGTGGCAGCCGCTCCAATCCAACCTGCCCCACGCACCGGTTTATTGGATGGTGATCCAGGAGCACTTCAACGATCTGGTCGTGGGCACGTACGGTCGTGGCTTCTGGATCCTGGACGACATCTCCTCGATTCAGCAGCTCACACCCGAGGTGGCCGCGAGCGACGCGCACCT
>JBDHAC010000004.1:0-97009 GCA_039588275.1 Gemmatimonadota bacterium | reverse complement strand
GGAGGGAAGATCATGACGCGCGTGATCGAGTTTCCGGACACCAAATCGGGATCAAGCTCAGTCGGTGCTGGCGTGTGGCGTATGCGGCACCGTGCAGCCGATGGGTCGAAGGTCCTGATCGCGACGACGCGTGACGGGCGCGAGGTGGCCCGCGCGATTGCGCCAGAGGAAGTCGCCGAGGCTGAAATCGCCAGGGGCCTCCGGTGGATTCTCAGGGCCGTCGAGGGCGGTGCCCGCGGTGGGCGGCCAGCGTGAGCGGCAAAGTCTCGGCAAAGACAAGGGGGCATCTGGGCATGGAGTCCGAACGCCCCCTGTCACGTAAACGACGGGATGATGTGGAGTTGAGTGAGTGGGCCCGGCAGGACTCGAACCTGCGACCTTGGGATTATGAGTCCCCTGCTCTGACCAACTGAGCTACGGGCCCTGAGCGTGATTCATCATAACGGGGCGAGACCAGGCATGTCGACCGGCGTGATCGCGGCGCGAATGAGCGCGCTACGCAGATGCTGCGTGTCGATAGTGGCTAACCGGTAGGAGCGATCGCGCCCCCAAAGAACATCCATTCGTAGGCCGATTGGGACATTTCAGCTCGAGAAATTTCAGCTGAAACGTCCTGTTCCCCGGGCTCGAGCGTCCCGGCTCAACGTCTCACCCTGCGTGTCATGAACCACGCCGGACAAGACGTCATGCATCGTCGGCGAGGTCCGAACGACGAACGTCGCGCTTTCCATCGGGTCCCTCTCTCCAAGGCCGAATGACCGTCCGTTTCACGATACGTCGCCCGATCAACGCGCTCTGAACACTGCGTGGGGCACCGCTCGCGGTGACCGACGTCATTGCGACGCACACCTAGATCGTTCCGAACAGGCGATCCCCCGCGTCCCCGAGACCGGGGAGGATGTATCCGTGCTCGTTCAGCTCACGGTCGAGCACCGCGGTGAACACAGGCACTTCGGGGTGGTCCTTCCCCATACGCTCGACCCCTTCGGGAGCGGCCACGATGCACATGAGCTGGATCGAGGTCGCACCCGACTTCTTCAGGTAGCCGACCGCTGCACTCGCCGAGCCACCGGTCGCGAGCATCGGGTCGGTGACGATGAAGTGCCCGTCGGCCGGGTTCGGGGGGATCTTGAAGTAGTAGTCGATCGGCTCGAGCGTCTCGTGCTCGCGTTCCAGGCCGATGTGACCGACGCGCATGGTCGGAAGCAGTCGGAGCACTCCCTCCACCATCCCCAGACCCGCCCGTAGGATCGGGACGAGCGTCATTCGATACCCGGCCACTCGGTGGCCGGTGGTAGTCTCCAGCGGGGTTTCGACCTCGTACGCTTCGGTCGCGAACTTCGCCGTCACCTCGTACGCCATCAGCATCGAGATCTCGTCGACCACCTCCTTGAACACCTTCTTCGAGGTGTTCACGTCGCGCAGCAGGCTGACTTTGTGCTTGAGGAGCGGGTGGTCGAGCACGACCAGGTTCGGGAATTCCGCCACCGGGGTCGTCTCCGTCTGCGTGGACTGCGTCATCGGTCCCTCGACTGTCGGGCACTCACGGCGTTCTTGTCGGCCCACTCACGTAGATCCACCGGTAGGCCTGTCGATCGTGAGGGGCTCACGCCGTCTCTCTCGGCCCGCCTATGGATCCACCTGGATGAACGGTGCGGCCTCCGCCCCGGAACCGAAAGCACCCACGACCGCCGAGGCGTACCCGGCGTCGGCGAGCGCCTCACGAAGGGGCTCGGCCTCCGCTTCGGAAACGGCGGCGAGCAGCCCCCCAGAAGTCTGAGCGTCGCACAGGAGTGTCTTACGGGCCTCGTCCACTTCGACGCTCCAAGTCACGGCATCGTCGACGGCCTTCCGGTTGCGATCGGTCCCGCCGGGCACACACCCCTGCTCTATCAGCGAAAAGACGTCGGGAAGCACGACGGGCGAGCCAGCCGAGACGCGGGCAGACAGTCCGGACGCCTGGCACATCTCGAGCAGGTGCCCCAACAGTCCGAACCCGGTCACGTCGGTTGCCGCCCGCACGTCGAACCGCTCCAGGACATCGAGCGCACCGCGGTTCAGCCGTCGCATGGAGCGAATCGCCGCATCCATCGCTTCGGCGCTCGCCGTGCCACGCTTGATCCCGGTGGTGATGATCCCGGTCCCGAGCGCCTTCCCAAGCACGATCGCGTCGCCCGGGCGCGCTCCTGCCTTCCGATACAGGGCCCGGGGGTCAGCGAGACCCACGGCGACAAGACCGTACTTGGGCTCGGGATCGTCGATGGAATGCCCGCCGGCGATCGGGATGCCCGCCTCCTGGCACACCTTCGCCGCCCCGCGCAGGATCCCCGCGACGATCTCGGGAGCGAGCTCGCCGGAAGGAATCGCGAGGATGTTGAGCGCGAACAGCGGTCGAGCGCGCATCGCGTACAGATCGCTGAGCGCGTTGGCGGCGGCAATCGCCCCGAAGTCCTCGGGGCCGTCCACGAGCGGTGTGAAGAAGTCGAGGGTGGCCACGAGCGCACGATCCTCGTCGAGACGGTACACGGCCGCGTCATCGGGCCCGTCCAGCCCGATTATCAACCGCTCGTCCCGCATCGGGGGAATGAACGCCAGGATACGGTCCAGATCCTCCGGACCGAGCTTACACGCTCACCCCGCGCCGTGTGAGTATTGTGTGAGGCGCGCCGCCTCCGCGCTCGGCGTGTTCATGGCCCCGAACCTACCGCGGGCGCGCGAAGGACGGCAACGCGCCCTCCGGGGCCGTTCCCTCGGGCTCGCCAGCGACTATCTTTCGAGTGGCGGGAGGTATCTGATGGCCCGCAAGATCCTGCTTGGCGGCCGCCGGCAGCAGCCGCCCGAAACGCTGGAACACGAATACGAACGGTGGCGGGACCACATGGTCGAGCGCCAGATCCGCCGCCGTGGCTTGACCGATCCTCGCGTTCTCGCCGCGATGCGCGAGGTGCCCCGGCACCTCTTCGTCCCCGCCGGTGATCGCGATCTCTCCTACGACGACCACGCCCTCCCCCTGGGGCACGGGCAGACGATCTCGCAACCGTACATCGTCGCGTTCATGGCGGCTTCGCTGAAGCTCACGGACGGCTGCAAGGTGCTCGAGGTGGGTGCCGGATCCGGATACCAGGCGGCCGTGTTGGCCGCCTGTGGCGCGCAGGTGTTCGGGATCGAGCGAATCCCGCAGCTATTCGACACGGCGCGCGAGGCGCTGGAAGATTCCGGGTACGCGGATCGCGTTCAGCTCAGACTCGGAGACGGGGCGCGGGGGTGGGTCGAGGAAGCCCCCTTCGACGGGGTATTGATCTCGGCTGCGACGGGCGAGGTGCCGGAGGCTCTCATCTCCCAGCTGGGCACGGACGGCCGGTTGGTCGCCCCGATCGGCGGGGCGGGGTCACAGCAGATCAGCCGCTACACGAAGCACGAGGAGGGGACGTTGAAAGAGGAGAGGCTGATCGGGGCGCGGTTCGTTCCCCTGGTGACCGACATCACCTGAGCCGGAGGATTTCCGTCATCCCGGACCCGTCCTCGGAGCGGGCGGGCCATGTCGCTACCAGTTCTTCTCGACGACCGGATCCCGAAAGCGGTTGCGTCCCATCACCCGGTCCCGGATCGATGCTTCGGCCCGGCCCGCGGAGTCGAGCAGCGCCGCGGCTTCCTCGGGACTGATCATCCGCTCTTGACCCGCTCCCCCGCTCGGCGCCCCACCTGCCCCGGCCCCTCCTGGCGCCTGAGCCTCACCGCCCTCGTCCCCGTCGTCGCCTGACTGCTCGTCCTCCTCGAGCCACCGCTCCACCAGCTCCAGGTTCCAGCGCGCGTCTTCATCGTCCTCGCGCTCGCGCAGGACTTGCCGGAACGCGTCCCGGGCGCCGATGAGCTGGGCACGCCGCGCCTGCGCATCGGCATCTCCCAAGTGCCCCTCGATCGCGCTGCCCAGCCCGAGGTTGTAGAACCCGTTCTGACGGACGAGTGGGCGCTCGCTGCGGAGCGAGAGCCCCAACGGTTCGAGCGCCTCCGCGGGACGACCGTCCCGCAGGAGCGCCGTCCCCAGGTTGTAGTGGTCGATGGGACGGTCGGAGCCCTCGGCCTCCTGTCGATATCGAGCGACCTCTTCCGACTCCAGCTGGGGGGCGGGCGTCGTCGGATCCTGCGCCGGAAGTGCCCGCACGAGCACGACCGCCCCTCCGAGGAGCGCGCCGAGTGCGGCGAGACGGGGCCAGACGCGGATGCGCCCGGTCAGCCGCGAGGCAGGACGAACGCTTCTACCCATAGGCTCACGAATGCGGTGATGAGGAGCAGGCTCACGAGCGGGTTCCCCGATGCGGTCTCGCCGACTCCCGCCTGGCCGAGCTCGGAGCGGAGCCGTCGAACGCTGGACTCGACTCCTGGCAGGTAGCGACCGCTCGTCTCGCTCGCGATCGTGCGCAGGTTCCCCGCCTCCAGCCGGCTCACCACGGGTTGTCCGTCGGGACCCTGGAGGAAGGCCGGCCCGCGTCGCCGCCCGAGGGCGGTCGACGGATCCAGCGAGGCATCCCGTGTAAGCGGGATCTGGCCGCCCTGCACCGTACCGATCCCGATAGCGTACACGGACACGCCCTCATCGCGCGCTCGATCGAGCGCGTCCTGGAGTGGCTGCCCGACGGTTTCCTCACCGTCCGAGAAGAGCACGACCGCCTTGCGCGCGTCCTCTTCACCACCCGAAAGGAGGTCGAGCGCCTGCGTGATGCCGATGGCGAGTGACGAGCCGCCTCGTCCCACCGAGGCGGGCCGTACCCCCTCCACGAACATCTGTACGGCGCTGAAATCCGTGGTGAGCGGGGAGAGCACGTAGGCCCGGCCCGCGAAGTACACGACCCCCACGCGTCCCGGCAGCTGGCTCGCCAGCTCGCGCGCCAAGCGACGCTGGACCTCGAGGCGATTCGGCTCGACGTCTTCGACGAGCATCGAGTTGGACGCGTCGAGGACGAGGATCGTCTCCGCTCCCTCCGTCTCCTCGCGCGTCGTGTCGGTCGACGCCGATGTGCTCGCGAGCGCGAGCGCGGCTACCCCGAGCGCGAGCAGGCCTCCGCGCACCCACGCGAGCTCGTTGGTGGGCAGCCGCGCAAACTGCGCCAGCAACCCGGGCTCGGCGAGGTCCGCGCGCTCGCGCCCGGTCCTGCGCAGCGACCACGCGCGCAGCAGCAGGGCTAATCCGCCCGCCACGAGGGCCAGAAGTAGGGGGTCGGACGCGATCATGCCCACACTCGACGCGCGCGGGTCGCGCTCCCCAGCAATTCGAGGAAGAGGGCTCCGAGCGCCAGAAGCAGCAGCTCGCGGCGGAGACCGACGCGCTCGACGGTACGCACCTCCTTGAGGGGCGTCGTCTCGAGCTCATCGATGCGATCGTAGATCTGCATGAGCCCTTCGGGCTCGGTGGCCCGGAAGTACAGCCCACCGGTCGACGTCGCCATCTGCTCGAGGAGCTCGTCGTTCACATGTACGCGCACGTTCGCGTACTGGTAGCCGAACGCCGTTCGCGCGACCGGTACGGGCGCCACGCCGTCACGCCCGACGCCGATCGTGTAGATACGAATGCCGAGCGAAGCGGCGGCCGCCGTGGCCTCCTCGGGCGAGATGCTGCCACTGTTGTTGTCGCCATCGGTGAGCAGGACGACGATGCGAGACTCCGGTTCGAGCTCGCGCAGGCGATTCGCCGCGGTCGCCAGCGCGACGCCGATGGCGGTGCCATCCCGGAGCTGGCCGGCCTCGAGGCCCTCGACCGCGGTCTCGACGACGGCGTGGTCCAGCGTGCCGGGGACCATGGTGAGCGCCTCGCCCGCGAACGCGACCAACCCGATCCAATCCGACTCCCGGCCCTCCACGAAGCGGACCACCTCGCGTTTGGCGACCTCGATCCGGTTGTCGGGGCGGAAATCCTCCGCGAGCATCGAAGAGGAGATGTCCACCGCCAGCATGATCGCGACGCCCTCACGCTCCGCTTCGACTCGCTCCCACAGGCGCACGGGCTGCACGAGAGCGATCACCACGAGACCGAGCGCCACGGACCTGAAGACGGTCGGCCAATGCCACCAAACGCGCGATCCGGAGCGACGAGTGATCGCCAGCTTCCCGGGGCTCGGGTACGGCAGCCGGACCCGGTGACGCCGCATCCACCACCAGCCCAGGGGCAGGAGGAGCAGTAGCACCAGATAGGGCCACCCGGTGGCCGTGAAGTTGCTCATGCCTCGTCCGCCCCGGCGATGCCGTCTCCGACCGCGTCGTCGCGGGGGCCGCTCCCGGCCCCGTCGTCTCGGGGCTGGTCGTCGACCTCGGGCGTCGCTGATTCGGTCGCCGGCTCGGGCTCCGAGTCACGTCGTACGAACCCGATCGCCGCATCGATCGCGGCCAGCGAGCTATCGAGCGTGGTGCGAAGCCGAGCGAACCGCGCGAGCGCAGAGCGTGCCAACGCCGTCGCGAGCCCGGCGTCGCCTCGACCGAGGGCCCCGAGCGTCTGGCTCGGCCGCCAGGCCCGGGTGGCCGCGACGTACCCGCGCAGCGCGCTCTCGATTCCGTCGAACAGCTCGGCACCGCTGAGCTCGCCACGCTTGGAGCGACCTCTCAGCTCGGCCAGCGCCTGGAGCGCGCGCTCGGCCGGCCCGAGCGGGGGACCGATCCCGGCCGGCGAGAGGCGGCGGCTCCACCACCACCACAACGGGGCCAACGCCAACAAACCGAGCAGGAGCCACAGCCAGGTCGGTCCGCGAATCCGCAGAAGAGGACGCGCCTCGCGCAGTTCCAGCTCCTCCTCCGTGGAATCGGGCAAGACCGACAGGACCTCCACGGCGGGAGGCCGTACGAGGACCTCGCTTGGGGCGTCGGCCCCGGCCACGAGGGTCCCGACCGAAAACTCCGGAACTTGGATTTGCTCGGCTCGCCATGCGACCAGCGGGTAGTAGGCCCGCCACTCCAGCTGGTCCTCCGACGCCCTGACCTCGGCCCCGCCGGTCTGCTCCAGCTCGTCGGTGAGCGTGAGGGTCGGTGGGAATCGAACCTCGCCCGGCGCATCGGTCCGCATCGTCACGCCGAGGATGAAGGGCTCGCCGACCCGTACGGAATCCGGATCGAGCGCCACGACGAGTTGCCGGTCCGCGCCTCCGCCGGGGATCGGAGAATCGGCGCGCGGGCGACCGATGGGCTCCAGGAACAGCAGCCAGATGGCCACCACCACGAGAGCCAGCAATACGAGCACCGGCGGCCGGAACCCCGCTCCGGCCCCACCTCGGGGATCTTCACGGGCCGCCTCGCCCGGCACCGCCCTCTCGTTCGTCATCGCCGTCTCCGACGGCCGCGCGCCGCGAAAAACGCGGCGAGGGCCGGCACGTACGGCTCGTCCCCGCGGACGCGTATTCTGTCCACGCGGGACCGCTGCAGGGCGGACGTGAGCGAGCGGGCCTCGTCGTCGGCGTGCTGTTCGAGGGCGGCTCGCACGCGGCGGTCCATCAGATCCACCACCGAACGCTCACCCGTTTCCGGATCCTCCACCTCGAGCAACCCCGCCTCCGGCAGGGCTTCTTCGGCCCGGTCGCGGATGTCGATGGCCACCACGTCGTGCCGGGCCGAAACGGCCAGGAAGGGCTGCGTGAGGCGACCTCCGCCGGTGAAGTCCGAGAGCACGAACACCAGGGAGCGGACAGGCAGCATGCGAGCGGCGGTGGTCAGCGCGAGCCCGATGTCCGTACCGCGCCCCTGGGGTCGGTGCGAGAGGAGCTCGTACAGGAGGCGGAGGCTGCGGTTGCGGCCGCGCACAGGACGGATGAAACGCTCGACGCGATCCGTGAACAGCAGCAAGCCGACGCGGTCCTGACTCCGCATGGCGGCGAGCGCGAGCACGCCCGCAACCTCCGCCGCGAGTCGGCGCTTGAGCTTCCCGCGCGTCCCGAAGTCGTTGGAGGCCGAAACGTCGACGACGAGCAGGACCGTCAGCTCCCGCTCCTCGACGAACCGCTTCACGTACGGGCGTCGCATCCGCGCGGTGACCTTCCAGTCGATCGCCTGAAACGGATCGCCGGGTTGGTAGGCGCGCACCTCCGAGAACTCGATGCCGTGGCCGCGAAAGACGGATTCGTACTGGCCCAACGCGGGGCTGTCCATCAGGCGCCGTGCCGTCAGCTCGATGCGGCGGACCTGACGGGCCAGTTCCTGCCGATCCGCCGCGGACGGCTCCGGCTCGCGCAGCCGGAGGAGCCTCGGCAGCCTCACGGTAGGGGTATGGCCTCCAGCAGGCGATCGAGGATCTGCTCCGGGTCCACCTGCTCCGCCTCGGCCTGGAAAGTGAGCACGAGCCGGTGGCGCATCACGTCGCGCGCGATCGCCTGGACGTCTTCGGGCACTACGTACGCGCGCCCCCGCAGGAACGCATGCGCGCGGGCCCCCCGGGCCAGATAGATGGTGGCCCTCGGTGACGCGCCGTACTCCACCCAGTCCGCGAGCTCCTTCAGCCCTGCCTCTTCGGGCTCGCGGGTGCTGAGCACCAGGTTCAGGATGTAGTCCTCGATGCGCTCGTCCAGGTAGATCGATGAGAGGAGACTCCGAGCAGCCAGAATGTCCGCCGGCTCTACGACGGGGTCCACCGGCGCCAGGATCTCGTCCTTCATCCGGCGCATGACCTCACGCTCTTCCTCGCGGCTCGGATAGTCGACCCACACCTTGAACATGAACCGATCCACCTGCGCCTCGGGCAGGGGATAGGTGCCCTCGTGCTCGATCGGGTTCTGGGTGGCGAGCACCAGGAACGGCACCGGCAGGGGATGGGTGTCCTCGCCAATCGTGACCTGTCGCTCCTGCATGGCCTCCAGCAAGGCGGACTGCACCTTGGCGGGCGCGCGGTTCACCTCATCGGCCAGGACGATGTTGGCGAAGATCGGGCCGTGCTTGGCCGTGAACTGACCGGAGCGCTCTTCCCACACCAGCGTTCCGACCACGTCGGCGGGCAGGAGGTCCGGCGTGAACTGTATCCTCCTGAACGTGGCGTGGATCGCATCGGCGAGCGTGCGGACCGTCAGGGTTTTCGCGAGGCCCGGCACTCCTTCGAGCAGAATGTGTCCGCCCGTGAGCACGCTCATGAGCACCCGGTCAACGAGGGCTTCCTGACCCACGATGCGCAGCCCGAGCGCGGTCCTCACATCCTCGATGAAGTGGCTCGCGTCGCGGATCGCTTCTGTCTGGCTTTCCAGATCGGCGTCGGTGATGGTCCCGACGGCGCTTGCGTCTGAGTTCATGGGCTCCGTTTCGGTATGTGAATTCAGGCTAACCGGCTACGTGGCCCGGGTTTCCCTGTCTTCCGGATCGTCTCATTGCTTGATGCGGGTACCGCCCTCCTCCTCCCGAAGGACAAGGGCCGCGAGCGCGCCAGCCCGGATGCGAGTCGACCAGGCGCGCACATCCAGATCCGAGCTCGAACCCGCGTCCGCCCCGGGCGACGTTCGACGAATCTCGTCCAGACGCGCGCAGCGATCCCGCCATTTGACCCAGCACGCGGGCCGAAGATCCACCCACCCATGGTACGCGAGACGATCGACGTCCGCCTCCTCTCCGTCGCGCGGGCCGATCTTCACTTTCTCTCCCCGCAGCAGCCGGCCGTCGGGGAGAAGGATCGGTATCCCGATGGACAGGATATCCGTTCTCAAGCGGGCATCCTCTTCGATCAACCGGTGCGCTCGCTCCGAGGTCTCCGCCGGGTCCAGCTCCATCGCCACGGGTATGTCCTCGAACAGGCGCTCCAGAATCGTCGCCTCGAACAGCAGCTTGTTCAGGAGCGGCGGCCCCAGCATCTCGAACGCGACCGACCGGACTCCGTGCTCTTCCTCGAGCGCCTCCATACGACTGAGCGCCACCTCGCGCAGCATACCTCCCCGATACGTAGGCCCCAGCACACTCCCGTCGAGGGCGGCCACGACGTCGCGCCCCGTGGGGCGTCCTTCGAGCTCGTCGACCACCGCGTCGGCGATCTCCTCCGGCGTCACGATCTCCATCATTCGCAGCGAGGAGATCGTCTCGAACTCGGAGAGCGAGAACATCCCGTTCTCGCCGGCGTCCAGGTACACCGATTCCAGCACCTCTCCGGTGTCCTCGCACGCGCTCGCGCTGTCCTCGGCGAATGCCTCCTCGATCGTCACGGGACGCGTCGCGTCGTAGCGCGGGATCGGGTGGCCTCCTCTCGTGATCGGCCCGAACCCGATGCGCTTCCAGGCGATCGCGGCGGTCGGCTTGATCTCGACCACCGCCGGTGCGTCCGGCGTCCGACCCATCAGGAACAACAGGGCCGAGTGCGCGCCCGCGACGCTTGCCTTGGCCAGAAGCTCGCGAGAAGGTTTTTCCTCGGAGTGCGTGAAGGGGACGTTGAGCCCCATGCCCCCCGTGCCGGAGGTTCCGATCTTCACGTATGCGGCGCTCTCGGCGCGCCGGAGTCCCTCGAGAAGAAGCTGGACGTGCCGGATGAGCTGTGGCAGGTAGAGCGTCGTGAGGTGCGCTTCGATCACGGACAGGTCGGCTCTCCCCTCCATCCCCTCTTTCCACAGGCGGCCCGCCGTATCGTACACGTTCTGGTACGCGATCGCGGTAGCCGTGTTGATGCAATCGATCACGACCGCCGGTCGGTGGCGCGCGAGCTGGGTCACGAGCGTCGAGCGTGCGAACGCCTCCTCGTCAAGAACCCCGAACACATCCCACAGCAGCTCGCGCCTCGCTTCCGGATCGTCGAGCGCCTCGCTCCGATCCCGGTAGCGGAGGGACTCTCGCTGGAAGACGTTGCCCCACTCCGCCACGATCTCGATATCGGACGCGTCCGGTTGGGCGCGAAGGAATTCGACCGCCTCCTGTGTCTCGTCCTCCCGCAGTGCACCGATGACGAGTCGAGACGGTCGGAACGGCAGCAGCCGCGCAGCGATGGCGCGCCCCACGAGGCCGGAGCCTCCGAGTATGAGAACGCACCGGCCGGTGACCAGCACTTTATCCTCCTATCCGCTACTCAACGCCCGTTCTGCGTGCCGGCGATCGTCCGCAAGGCATCCACTTCCTCTCCGTCGAGGGATCGGTACGCCCCGCGTGGCAGCTCACCCAGCTCGATGGGGCCGAGCGCGGTTCTCTTTAGCGTTCGAATCCGAACATTGAAATCTTTCATCATTCGGCGGATCTCGCGATTCCGCCCTTCGTGCAGCTCGATCTCGACCCGAGGCCGCTCCGACTCGGCGGGCGTCAGGAAGCGCGCCCGATCGGCAGCGGCCGGGCCGTCCTCGAGAAGGAGCCCCTCGCGAAGACGGCCGGGCAGATCGCGCGGCACGGGCCCGACCAGCTCCACTTCGTAGCGACGGGGGACCTCGCGGCTCGGGTGCAGGAGCCCGTGCGTCGTGTCCCCGTCATTCGATAGGAGGATGAGCCCCTCGCTCAGGTAATCCAACCTGCCCACGTGAAAGAGGCCCGCCGCCTCATCGGGCAGCAACCCGTAGATCGTGGGCCGCCCGCGCGGGTCTCCTCGACTGCAGAGCACGCCCGGAGGCTTGTGCAACGCCAGCCAAACGGTCGGTTCCAGCTGCACCGCCCGGCCATCCACCTCCACCGTCTGCGTGGTGGGATTCACGCTCGACCCCGGGCGTGTGACGACCTGGCCGTCCACCCGCACGCGGCCCGCCGCGATCAACTCCTCGCTCCTACGGCGTGAGGCGACGCCCGCACGAGCGAGGAACTTCTGCAGCCGCACGCGTCAGGCAGATCCTCGCAGCGTCGGACGCGACCCGTTGCCGGAGCTACTGGAGCCATCCTCGCTCTGACCGCGACCGTTCGACGAGGTTTCCTGGGACACATCTTCGGCGTGTTCCGCGTGTTCCGCGTGCGGGGCCGCTCCCTCCGGAGCTGGCTCCACCGCTCGAGATGCCTCGACATCGGGTCTGTCTGCCACCGCTCGCTCGGTAGTTACTTCCGATCCGCGAAGCGCGACCGGCAGATCCTCGGGTCTCGGCAGCTCCGCCAGGTCCTGGAAGCCGAAGTGGTCCAGGAACACCGGAGTCGTTCCGTACAGCATCGGACGACCCAGCCCCTCGCCACGACCGACAACGCCGATCAGCTCCCAATCCTGAAGCGTACGGAGGACGGTGGTGGATACGACGCCCCGGATCTCCTCGATCTCGAGCCGGCCGATCGGTTGCCGATACGCGATGATCGCCAGGGTCTCCAGGGCGGCTCGCGACAGCGCGGGGGGGCGGGCGATCGAGTCGAATCGCTCCAGGTAGGGTGCGTATTCGGGGCGTGTGAGGAGCTGGTATCCGTCGCCGAGCTGATAAAGCTGGAAGGCATGCTCCTCTTCATCGTACCGCTCTCTCAGCGACTGCAGCGCGTCTCTCACGCGGGCGACATCCAGCGCTTCGTCGGCACGCGCCAGTTCGGCGGGCGTAAGAGGTGTCTGGCTCGCGAACAGCGTCGCCTCGACGATCTGCTCGGGGGTCATGCGGTCTCCTCCGGCTCCTGCGTGGGTTTTCTGCGGGAGAACAGCCAAATGGACCCGAATCGCTTCACTTGCTCGATCTTCAATACTTGCTGCCTGGCCAGCTCGAGGCACGCCAGGAGCGACGCGACCACGTGTGAACGCTGCTTCCAGGAGCTGAACAACCGACTGAACAGGAGCCGGTCCTTCCGCCCCAGCCGCGCTTCGATCAGCGACATCTTCTCCTCGACGGTGATCATCTGGATGGGCGCGAGGTGTTGCAGCTCGGGCAGCGGTTCCGGGACCTCCCAGGCCGCGCCCAGCCACTCCTCGAGCGTCGTCGTGAGGGGGGCGCGGTCGCGCAAACGCGGGCGTGCTTCCACGTATCCCTTTGCGAAATGCCTCGCGCGGTTGGCCTCGGCTCCGGCCAGCACATGCGCGACCTCCTGGAACAGCTCGTACTCGAGCAGCCGCCGCACGAGCTCGGCGCGCGGGTCTTCGGTCCAATCCGCCTCGCCTGGGCGTGGGAGGAGCAGCTGCGCTTTGATGCGCACCAGCGTCGCCGCCAGCTCGAGGAACTCGCCGGCCCTATCCAGCTCGACGCGCTCGAGGCCGTCGGTGAGAACCGCCTGGAACTGTGACGTGATCCTCGCGATCGGGATATCGAAGATGTCGATGTCCTGAGCTCGAATCAGGTGGAGAAGCAGATCGAGCGGGCCCTGGAAGCGCTCGAGCTCGACGACGAACGGCTCGAAGCCGTGTTGGCTCGGGAGGCGATCCGGTGCCCTGACGGGAGTCAACTCCCGCCCTCGTGGGTGATGTGTCCGCGACTCCGCACCTCTTCTCCTGCCCTCCGGTGCCCCTTCAGGTCAACAACGCGATCAAGTCGTTCGCGAGGCCGGTGAGCGCCCCGACCGGCCACAACAGGATGCCGAGCATGCCCGGGATGAAGAAGGCCGCGAACAGCAGCAACATGCCGTATTGGCCGACTTCGCGATAGCGGGCTCCGAGCGCGGGGGGCAGCAGGTGATAGAGCACGCGCGAGCCATCCAGCGGAGGGATCGGGAGCAGATTGAAGAACCCCAAGAGGATGTTGAACCACAACCCGAATCGGACCATGCGGTTCAGGTCCCCGGCAACGGTTGCGGCGCCTCCGGCCAGGTTTCGCTCGAGGTGTTCAAAGCCCACGGCGAGAAGGATGAAGCACAGGGCCAGGGTGAAATTCGCGGCCACACCGGCCAGTGAAACCAGGAGATCGCCGCGACGGAAGTTGCGGAAATTGCGCGGTACCACGGGGACCGGGCGCGCCCATCCGAAGAGGAAGCCGGCGGACATGATCCACAGGGCAGCGGGGACGACGATGCTGCCCACGGGATCGATGTGCGGGAGCGGATTCAGAGTGACTCGGCCCAGCTGCGCCGGAGTCGGATCGCCCTGCGCCACGGCGACTCTGGCGTGTGCGTATTCATGCAGGACGATGGAGACGAGGAGAACCGGGAAGAAGACGAGAAGACCGGAGAGTCCCTGCATTATCGCGAGAGGGTCCCTACATCATCACGAGAGGGTACCTGCATCATCACGAGTGAGGAGGCCGGCCAGGCTACTCGAGCGCGACCCCGTGCCCGCCCTTGAGCACGATCGCATCGCAGGGTAAGTTTATGGGTTTCCAATCTACGCGCGGATGGGAATCGCCCCCTGGCCACTCCCGAGCCGCGGCCGGAACCACGAACGACACGAGAGACGATCACGTGCCAAACAACGCCAGCGCGAAGAAACGGTTGCGCCAATCGCGCGCCCAGCGTCTTCAAAATCGGACCGTCCGATCGGAGATCCGTACGCGAACCAAGAACCTCCTGAGCATGGAGTCCGCCGAAGAGGCCAACTCGGCACTGCCCGAGCTGTACGCGGTACTGGATCGGGCCGCGCAGCGGCGAATCATTCAACCGAACGCCGCCGCGCGGCAGAAAGCGCGCGTCGCGCGCCACGTCTTGAGTCTCACCCAGGAGTGAGCTGCGGCCCGGGCTATCGAGGGTGCTCGCCCGGGTTACTCGGAACCGCCCTTCCCGCTTTCTTCCTCATCCAGCATCGCGGACACGGCATCGAACCGATCTGATTCCTCGAGCGAGAGAGACTCCAGGAACTCGAGCTCGTCGAGGTACTCTCCCTCCTCCTCCCCTGCGGCCTCGGGATCCTTGACGGCCTCGTCCGCCGCGCTAGCCGACGTAGCGGCGGCAGCGGCGATCTTCTCGGCTTCCTTCGGGGGCGTTTCTTCCGCGGCCTTCGGGGGCTCCTCCTGTACCGCCTCCGCCGTCACCTCCGCTTGCACGTCCTCCTGGATCGTCTCCGCGGCCTCGACGCTCGCCATCCAGGCCGGTCTCTCGACCCCCTCCACCTCCGCGGCCCCACCTTCCGGGGGGATGCTCGCCAGGATCGACTCCAGCTCCTCGAGCGCGGTGTCCTCCGCGGAGAGCCGGTCCTTGATCGATTGGAGCCCTCTCTCGATCCGCTCGCGCCGCTCGTCCCATTCGTCGGATCCGTATTCGCCCACCGCGAAGCGCACTTTGGCCTCTTCGAGATCGGCGGCCTGCTCGTCGCGCTCCGCACGGAGCTTCTCGACACCAGTGCGACGCTTGTCGAGCGTCTCGGTCAGGTCGGACTGGTGCTCCGAGAGGCGCGACGTCACCTCCGCGAGTCGGGCCTTGTAGTCCGTGTGGACTTTTTCGTAGACGGCGGGGGTCGTCTCGTCACGGAGCTCGGCAAGCTTCTCGATCCACCCCTGGATCTTCTGAGACTCTCCGATGAGCTCGGTAACTTCGGCGGGGATTACGGAGTCCGTGCTACCCTTCGTGTCGGCCATATCACGCCCGTTTGCTGCTGCCGCGTCCGCGATCGAACGCGTGGACCTTAGTGTGCTGCCTCCCGCTCAGGAGGCTCCGCAATTTCCGAGCCCCAGCCTGCTGCGCGGGCGGCTCATCTCAGCCGGCTCGAGTGAGGGAGCGAGCCGCTTGCTCCTGCGGCTCGAGGAATCGCGTCTCGCCGCCAACGATGGTCCTTCGAACCCGCCCCTGAGCCTCGCGCCCCGCGAAGGGAGTGTTTCTGCTCTTGGACCGGAACTGGGCCGGGTCCACCGTCCAACGTTCCTCGGGATCGAATACGACGATGTCTGCCGGACTGCCCGGACGCAACGTGCCGCCCTCGAGACCCATGATCCGCGCCGGGCCGCAGGACAGTCGATCCACCAACTCAGACAGCGTCAGATGCCCGGTCTGAACCAGCTCGCGCAGGCAGATGCCCAGCGCGGTCTCGAGACCGACCACGCCGAACGGGGCGTCGTCGAACTCCCGCTCCTTCCCCTGATAGTCGTGTGGTGCATGGTCGGTCGCGATCGCGTCGATCACGCCCTCGGCCAGCCCACGACGGAGCGCCTCCCGATCGGCCGCGGTTCGGAGCGGCGGGTTCATCTTCGCTTCGGTCCGATACCCGCGCACGGCTTCTTCGGTCAACGCGAGATGGTGCGGGGTGACCTCCGCCGTCACACGCCCACCGCGCGATCGCGCGGCTTCGATCATGTCGACCGCCTCGCGCGTCGAGACGTGCTGAACATGGAGGTGTCCGCCGGTCAGCTCGGTCAGGTACACATCCCTGGCGACGGTCGCGGCCTCCGACGCGTTCGGAATCCCCTTCAGACCCAGCGCGGTCGCGACCGTCCCTTCGTTCATCACGCCGCCGGCCGAGAGGACGGGGTCTTCGGCGTGCTGCACCACGGGGATCCCGAACGTCTGCGTATACTCGAGCAGCCGGCGCATGAGCGCGCCATTCCAGATCGGGTGACCGTCGTCGGTGACCGCGACCGCACCCGCCGCGACCAGCTCGCCGACCTCCGTCATCTGCTCGCCCTTCAGTCCCAGCGACGCCGCGCCCACGGGCGAGACACGCGCCCCCCGAGCTCGCGCGCCGGCGGCGAGCACGAAACCTACGGCCGCGGGATCATCGATCGGAGGATCGGTGTTCGGCATCGCCCACACGGTCGTGAAGCCTCCCGCCACCGCCGCACGGGCGCCGCTGACGATCGTCTCCTTATGTTCGCCTCCCGGCTCGCGGAGGTGTACGTGCAGGTCGATCAGGCCGGGAGCGACGACCAGACCGCCGACATCGATACGCTCCGTACTCTCGGGGACGTCCGTGACCTTCCCCAGCGCCTCGATGCGACCGTCGACGACTAGCACATCGCCGGGCTCGTCGAGGGATTGCGACGGGTCGAGGGTGTGTCCCCCGACGAGTAGCAGGGGACGGCTCATGCGTCCCCCCGTTTCGCCGCTTCGGCTCGTTCGGGCTTACCCCCGGAGAGCAGATACAGAACCGCCATCCGGACCGCGACGCCGTTCGTCACCTGGGGTAGTATCACCGAGCGGGGCCCGTCAGCGACGTCCGAGTCGATCTCCACGCCGCGATTCATCGGACCGGGGTGAAGCACGACCATCTCTTCGGATGCGCGGGCCAGCCGCTCCGAGCTGATGCCGAAGACCCGGTTGTACTCACGCAGCGACGGCACGTATCCGGCGTCCATCCTCTCCAATTGGAGGCGGAGGACGTAGAGCACGTCACACCATTCGATCGCGTCTTCTACGCGCGGGATCACGTGCACGCCCAGCCCTTCGATCCCCTTCGGAATCAGGGTCTTCGGACCACAAACGGCGACTTCGGCTCCGCATTTGACCAATCCCCAGATATTCGAGCGGGCGACCCGTGAATGAAGGATGTCTCCCACAATGCACACCCGGCGCCCCTCGATCGACCCGAACCGGTCGCGGATCGTGAGGAGGTCGAGGAGGCCCTGGGTCGGGTGCTCGTGCTGGCCGTCGCCCGCGTTGATCACCTTGGAGGGGATTCGATCCGCCAGAAAGCCCGCGGCCCCCGCGGACCCGTGACGGATTACGACCATGTTGATCCGCATCGCCTCCAGGTTCCGCGCCGTGTCGACGAGCGTCTCGCCCTTCTGCACGGAGGAGCCGGAAGAGGAGATGTTGACCGTGTCCGCGCCCAGCCGCTTCTCCGCGAACTCGAACGAGATGCGCGTGCGGGTCGAAGGCTCGAAGAACAGGTTGACGATCGTCTGTCCCCGGAGGACGGGGACCTTCTTGATCTGCCGCTCGCTGATCTCCTTGAACGGCTCCGCGGTGTCCAGGATTCCGAGGATCTGCTCACGAGAGAGGTCCTGCAGACCGATCAGGTCCTTGCCGAGCTCGAGATCGGCCGTCGTCGCGCTCATTCCGTCCCCTCGTGCATCGGGCCGTCGCCGCCCGTGTCGGAGACCAGGTCCACCCCCAGAGCCCCGTCCAGCTCGGGCACCCGCACCGAGATCTCGCTTCCGGAGCGTACGGCGAACCGACGACCGACGAAATCGGGCTGGATAGGTAATTCGCGGCCGCCACGGTCGATCAACACGCAGAGCTGGATGATGCTGGCGCGCCCGAAGTCCGCGAGCTCGTTGAGCGCGGCGCGGATCGTCCGCCCCGTATGCAAGACATCGTCGACGATCACGACGTGCCGGTCGGTGATGTCTCCGGGAAGGTCACTGGTACCGATCAGCGGGCGCGGGCCGATCTGGTTGAAGTCGTCCCGGTAGAGCGTGATGTCCAGCGAGCCGGTGGGTGTCGGTTGCGATCGCCGATCCTCGAGAAGCTCCGCGATCCGGTCCGCGAGCTCGACCCCCCGTCTCTGAATCCCGACGAGCACAAGAGACGCGTCGGCCGGGACCGCGGCGTGGATCTCGTCCGCGAGATGCGCGAGAAGGGCGGCTGCTTCGGCCGCCTCGATCACCGTCTGTACTCGTTTGTTGGCCTGGATGGGCACGCTCGTCCACATACGCCGGCTCATGGCCGGTGGGCCGAACCCGAGATCAACCGGGTGGAGCCACCGACGCTGACCGGGCCGGTCCGGTCGACGCGTCGCGCGGAGTATAGGAGAGGCGAATCGCCCGATCAACGTTCGGCGCCGCCCTGGGGCTCTATCCTTCGCTCCTTGGTGGACCTTCCTTCCACGGCGGACCTTCGGTGATTTGACCCATCCGTCGAGCGCGCCGTACCGTACGGCGCATGTATTCATGCACGCGTTCGCGCTCACGGGGCTCACCGGCAGTCGTTGCCGCGCTTCTCGCTCTCGCGTGCGGGCCAAGCCCTACCTCCGGCCAAGAGCCGGCGGACGGTCTGTCCATCAGCGTCGACGCCCCTGCCGTCCTGTTGAGCGGTGTGTCCTTCAACCTCACGCTGCGCCTCGAGGACCTGGGTGATGCGTCGTACCGCGTGCTGACGGCCGATGGGCGCGAGCTGGCCGCAGGCGCGCTTTCGCCCCGCGAGGATGTTCTGGTTCGCGACCTACAGGTGAGCGGCGGAGCGCAGCTCCCGCTCCGCATCGAGGTTGCGGGGGCGGCCGGCGAGACCGGTGAGGGGTCGCTGGACCGGCCGATCTTCCCGGGGTGGATCAGCATCCTCCCGCCGCTGGTGGCGATCGCGCTCGCGCTCATCTTTCGCGAGGTCGTGATCTCTCTATTCCTGGGCGTGTGGATCGGGGCGTTCTTCGCAGCAGGCCTCAACCCGCTGTCCGCGCTCTGGAGATCGATCGACACCTTCATCACGCCTTCGGTCGCGGATATCAGCAACGCCTCGATCCTGATGTTCACGGCGCTCCTCGGCGGCATGGTGGGAGTGATCGGCCGCTGCGGCGGCAGCCGCGGGATCGTGGCGGCCGTCCGCCCGTTGGCGTCGTCGCCCCGCCGGGCGCAGCTGGCGACGTTCCTGGCCGGGCTCGCGATCTTCTTCGACGACTACGCGAACACGCTGATCGTCGGAAACACGTTCAGGCCCATCACCGATAAGCTCCGGGTGTCGCGCGAGAAGCTCGCCTACATCGTCGACTCGACCGCCGCGCCGGTCGTGACGATCGTGTTCGTCTCCACGTGGGTGGGGTTCGAGATCTCGCGCATTCAGGATGGCCTGCGGATCGCGTCGCAGCAGACCAGCGATCCGGCGCTGGCGGCGAGCCTCGCGAGCGCGAGTCCGTTCACGGTGTTCCTGGAGACCATCCCCTACCTCTTCTACCCGATCCTCGCGCTGGTGATGGTCGGGCTGATCGTCTTCACCCGGCGCGACTTCGGACCCATGCACCGAGCGGAGAGCCGCGCCCGGGGCGGCGGCGGCGTATATCGCGAAGGCGCCCAGCTCATGATGGACACGGAGGCCGGGGGGCTGGACGCGAAGGAGGGCGCCCCGCACCGCTGGCTGAACGCGGCGATCCCGGTCATCACGGTGGTGATCGTCGTGGTGCTCGGCCTTTACTTCGATGGTCGGACCGGCGCGGGCGACGGGTCGCTGTGGGACATCTTCGGCGCGGCCGACCCGTTCAAGACACTCCTGTGGGGGTCTCTCGCGGGCGCCACGGTGGCGATGCTGCTCGCCGTCACGCAGCGCATCCTCACGTTGAGGGAGTCGATCGAGGCACTGCTGGCCGGAGTGAAGGCGATGATGGTGGCCTTCGCGATCCTCATCCTGGCGTGGTCGCTGGGGCTCGTGACGGAGGAGGTCGGGACGGCCCGCTATCTGACGCAGATCCTCTCCGACAACCTGGATCCGCGTCTCCTGCCGGCGCTGGTGTTCATCACGGCGGCGGCGATCTCGTTCGCGACGGGTACCTCGTGGGCGACGATGGCGATCCTGCTGCCGCTCGTCGTCCCGCTGATCGTCGCGATGGGAGGGGCTTCGCCGGCCGTGGGCGGCCTGAGCTCGACGCTACTGCTTGGCACGGTGAGCGCCGTGCTCGCCGGGGCAATCTTCGGCGACCACTGCTCGCCGATCTCGGACACGACCGTGTTGAGCTCGATGGCGTCGGCGTGCGACCACATGGATCACGTCCGCACCCAGCTCCCGTACGCGTTGACCGTGGCCGTAACCGCCGTGCTGTTCGGTTACCTGGCCACCGCCTACGGGCTCCACCCGGCGGTCTCGTACGGCCTGGGGATCGCCAGCCTTTACCTCACGCTCCGCTTCGTCGGCCGCCTGAACACCTCGGAACGCTCAACGCCTTTGTCCGAAGAACTCCCTGAGTAAGCGGGAGCTCTCCTCGGCGAGCACGCCGCTCGTCACCTCGATTCGATGGTTGAGCCGGGGGTCACGGGTGAGGTCTTCGAGGGAGCCGCACATTCCCGCCTTCGGATCCCGGGCGCCGAACACGAGGCGTGGGATGCGAGCGAGCACTGCGGCGCCCGTGCACATGGCGCACGGCTCCAGCGTCACGTACAGCGTGTGATCGAGGAGGCGCCAGTCGCCCAGCTGCCGCCCTCCTGCTCGAAGCACGAGCGTCTCCGCGTGCGCGGTCGGATCGGCCAGCTCGCGGGTTCGGTTGTGGTCCTCGGCCGCGAGCCCCTCAGGTCCGATCAACACGGCTCCGACGGGCACTTCATGGTGATCGGCCGCGCGGGCTGCGAGCTCGAGAGCCCTGCGCATCCAGCGGAGGTCCTCGGGCGGAGGATCAGACGGTTCCGGCGCCGGACCGCTCACGTCCGAGGTCTCTCCTCCAAGGCTTCGACCGCAGCCTTGGCATCCAGGTAGCCGAGTGCCGCTTCGATCCTGTCCTGGGTTCGCTCGCGCCCCATCACGACGAGGACCTCGAAGATGCCGGGGCTCACCGCCTGACCCATGAGCGCCACCCGCAGGGGGTGGATCATCTTGCCAGCCCCGATCTCCATTTCGTCCGCCAGCGCTCGGAGCGCGCTCTCGAGCGGTTCGGCCGCCCACGTATCGAGCGAGGCCACCCGAGCCTGAAACGCGCGAAGCAGATGCGCCGCTTCCGCAGGGCGTCTCCAGAATCGGGCCACGGCGCCTTCCTCGTAGGCGACCGTCTCTCCGAAGAACGGGCTCACTTGCGCCGCGAGGGACGGTATCGTGCGCGGCCGTTCCTTTACGAAGTCGATCACCCGGACGGCGCGCTCCGTGTCGGCGTCCAGCTCCGCGACTATCGCTGCCACCGCTTGTGTCTCGTCAGCGTCCGCCCCGGGTCGCAGCGCATCCACGACCAGCGGCAGCAGCTGCGCCCCGGGGGTGCGGGCGATGTGCTGGCCGTTCAGCCATTCGAGCTTCTCGGTGTCGAACACCGCGCTCTTCTTTTGGACGCGGGCCAGGTCGAAGGCTTCGATGATCTCCTCGAGCCCCATGACCTCTCTGTCATCCCCGGGTGACCAGCCCAGGAGGGCCAGGAAGTTCACCATGCCCTCGGGTAAGAAGCCCATCTTCCGGTACGCCCCGATCGCCATGGCGCCATGTCGCTTCGAGAGCCGCTTGCCGTCCGGTCCGAGAATCATGGGCACGTGGGCGAACGCGGGCGGATCGTGGCCGAGCGCCTGGTAGATGAGGATCTGCTTGGGTGTGTTGGAGATGTGGTCGTCGCCGCGGATCACGTGCGTGATTCGTGACTCCGCATCGTCGGACACTACGGCGAGATTGTACACGGGCGTCTCGTCGGAGCGCAGGATGACGAAGTCGTCCAGGGTCGAGTTGTCGAACGCTAGCTCGCCGTGTACGAGATCACCCCAGGATGTCGCCCCGTCGGGGACGGCGAAGCGGATCGCGAAGGGCTCTCCCCCGTCGGCCCGCGACGTGGATTCGTCGGCGCCCAGCCGGCGGCAACGTCCGTCGTATCCGAAGCCCTCCCCTCGTCGCTCCGCTTCTGCGCGGCGGGCCGCCAGATCCGCCGGCGTGCAGAAGCACCGGTACGCCTTCCCGGCGTCGAGCAGCCCCAGTGCGTCCCGGCGGTGCCGATCGAGGCCATCCGCCTGGTGGACCGGTCCTTCGTCGACTTCGAGACCCAACCAGCTCAATCCGTCCAGGATGGCCCGGGTCATCTCATCGCTCGACCGGTCCCGGTCGGTGTCCTCGATCCGGAGGAGGAAGACGCCCGCCTGCCGGCGCGCCAGGAGATAGTTGAACAGCGCCGTACGGGCACCTCCCACGTGCAGGTACCCGGTGGGGCTGGGAGCGAAACGCACTCTCATCGTCACCGCTCGGCTCGTATAGCGTTCCCCCGGGTCCACGTTCCCAGAAGACATCGGCATTCGATGCGCGCACCATCTTGCGCATCGCGCGCTCGCGATGCCATGCATCGTTCTGGACCGCGCGCCTCGCTTCGGTGCGCGGACCTCAATTGAGGCGGGCCGCTGAAGAACTCCGGCGGCCTGCAAGGAGCGCCTCATGAACACGTCACCCGAAGTGTTCGTCCTCCCCGGGCTCCGCAGCCCGTTCTGCAAGATCGATCGTGAGTTGGGCAGGCTTGACGCGCTCGAGCTGTCCGCGCCCGTCGTTCAACAGACCGTCGCCGGTGAATCCGGTCTTGGCCGCGATCGGGCGAGCGAGATCGATCTGGTCATTTGGGGGTCCGTCATCCCCACGCTCGCCGTGAGCAACTGGGCGCGTGAGGTATGGTTCGATTCGGGCCTCGCCGCGACCGTGCCGGGCCAAGGCATCGTACAGGCATGTGCCACGAGCCTGGCCGCCGCTACACACGCCGCGGGGCAGGTGCGGGCGAGGGGTATCGCGCTCGCGCTGTGCGGCGGAGTCGAATCCATGACCCACACGCAGATAGGTCTCTCGAAGGGTCTGAGCCGGACGATTCGACGCGTCGCCTCCGCGGGAGGCGCGGGGCGCGCGGCCCGTACCCTGGGACAGGTGCGGCTCTCGGACCTCAAGCTCGCGGTCCCGGCCGTCAAGGAGCGAAAGACCGGAAAGACGATGGGCCGGCACGCGGAGGAGATGGCCAAAGAGTGGAGTATCTCGCGGGAGGCGCAGGATGAGCTCGCGCTCGCCAGCCATCTCCGGGCCTCGGCGGACGGAGCCGCGTTCTTCCGACCGCTGCTCGTCTCGCCCGGAACGTTCCCCGCCGACCGCGACACGATCCCGCGCCCGGATACGACCCTCGAGAAGCTTGCCCAGCTACGCCCCGCGTTCGACAAGGCGCGTGGCACGTTGACGGCGGGGAACTCCTCGCCGCTGACGGACGGTGCAGCCGCGTGCTGGATCGCATCAGCAGAGGGCGCCGGCCGCCTACCTTCCACCCTCCCCCGCGCGCGCCTGATGGATTGGGAGGAGGCGGCGATCGACCTGCGCCGCGACGGACTCCTGATCGCCCCGGCGATCGCGATCGCCCGGCTCCTGGCACGACACGACCTGGGCTACGAAGACATCGAGCTGTGGGAATTCCACGAGGCGTTCGCCGCCCAGGTGCTGTCCACGATCGAGGCGCTTCAGACACGGGAATGGCTAAGCGACCGGTCGGGCGTGGACCGCGATTTCGGTAGCTTTCCGAGCGACCGGGTTAACCCGAACGGGGGCAGCGTCGCGCTCGGTCACCCGTTCGCCGCAACGGGAGCCCGCATGCTCTCACAAACGGTCCGCGAGCTTGCGGACCGGCCGGCCGGCACGCTCTCGGTCGTGAGCGTGTGCGCGGCCGGCGGTCTGGGGCACGTCGCGTTGCTCGAGGCCGTTTAGCAGGTGGCTGAAGAACTGCTCTAGCCGGTCGTTCGGCTCCCCTGTCGCTGCAGCCACGCGTACGCCAGGAGGGCCGCGAAGACGGCGGTGCCGAGCGCGACGTGAAGGGCGCGCAACCGTATCGCTCCGGGGTCGGCCCAGCCGATCGGCAAGTAACCCATCACCATGGCCGCGGCCACGACCAGCTGACCCAGCGCCGTCGCCGCGCTCGCCCAGGCCGCCCACTTTGCCCGTCCCCCATTCGACCGTACGCGGGCCGCGAGCCACGGGAGCGCAAGGCTCCCCGCGATCAGGACGTAGGCGGCGAAACGGTGCAACCAGTGCAGCTGTACGCGCCAGCTCGGTCCAGGCAGCCAGCGACCGTTGCAGAGCGGAAAGCCCTGACACGCGGGGGCCGCGTCGAGATTGGCGACGAGGGCCCCCAGCAGCACGGCTACCGCACCGAGTCCGGTCAGTGTCCACGCCAGGCTTCCGCGGCTGTCCGGCGCAGCCTCCGGCGTGGCGACCTCCCCCCGGCTCCCGAGGGCCGCGATCAACAACACGGCGAGCAGCGACATCGCCGTCCCCAAGTGCAAGATCACGGACCACGGAGGCAGCTCGAGCCATACTGTCACGGCTCCCAACATCACCTGCACGACGAGCAGGCCGAGGGCCCACGTGGCCAGACGCGTGCGCCCGCGCCAACCGGCGTCCCTGCGGTGCCGCCATGCCCAGACCGCGAGCCCGGCGATGAGGATCGACACGGCCGCCGCCACGAGCCGGTGCCCATATTCGATGAGTGTAGGGAGGTCCATCGGGGGGATCAGCTTGCCGTTGCACAGCGGCCAGTCATCGCCGCAGCCCATCCCTGAGCCGGTGATCCGGACGATTCCTCCGAGGACTATGAGCAGATAGCTGACGATCGTCGCGATCGCCGCGAGCCGCCGCCAACCCCTGGCGCCCGCTTCCTCACTATTCATGGATTGCCACCTCCGACCCGCTCGGGAGTCCGGCGGGTCAGTTTGCGCGTGCCTCCCGGCCGGTGCGAAGTTGCCGCGTTGAGGCGATAGGCGGGCGCGCAAGATAGGTGGCGGAAGGGGGGGAGCCAAGGAGCCAGATGCCGAACGCCGGATCGAAGTTCGACCTGTTCACGCTCCGGAGGCTGGCGCCTCGACTCCGACCTCATCGCGGTGCGTTGGCGGGCGCCGCCATCTGCCTCGTCCTCAGCACGGCCACCGGCCTCGCCTTCCCACTCGTCGTCCGCTACCTGATGGACGCCGCGTTCGTGAACCGCGATCTCGAGCTGCTCGGTCAGATCGCGCTCGGGCTGGCGGCGCTGTTCGCGGTTCAGGGGGTCCTCAACTTCGGCGAGGCCTACCTGCTCGGGGCCACCGGTGAGCGCATCGTGGCGCGGCTCCGCACCGATCTCTTCGCCCATCTGATCAGATTGTCGCCCGGCTTCCACGCGGAATCTCCATCGGGCGAGCTGACCAGCCGGCTCGCTTCGGACTGCTCCACGCTGCAGGGCGTCCTCGGGCACCAGCTCGCCGAGCTGGCCAGACAGACGCTGTATCTGTTCGGCGGACTGACGCTTCTGTCGCTCCTGCACTGGCAGCTGATGCTCACCACTCTGACGGTGGCGCCGGCGGTCGTGCTGCTGGGCTTCACGTTCGGCCGCTTTCTGCGTCGGAGGAGCACGACCGTCCAGGATCGCCTCGCCGACGCGCACGCCGCGGCCGAAGAGGCGTTCGCGCAGGTCGATGTGGTTCAGAGCTTCGTGCGGGAAGAGGTGGAGCGGACCCGATACGGCGACCGCATCGGGGACGCGCTCGATGCGGCGCTGTCCCGCGCCCTGGCGCGCGCTCTGTTGATCGGCGTGCTGACCGTCGTCGCATTCGGCGGGATCGTCGTGGTGCTGTGGCAGGGGGGTCGGCTCGTGATCACGGCGCAGATCACGGCGGGCCAGCTGGTCTCGTTCCTCCTGTACGCGTTTCAGGTGGCCGCTGCGATCTCGACCCTGGCGACGCTGTGGAGTGCCTATCAGGAGGCACAAGGCGCGGCCAAGCGGATCTTCGAGCTCCTGGACCGGGAACCGGACATCCGGGATCCAGCGCGGCCCGAGCCGATGCCCCGTGGAGCCCCCGGCGAGATCGTATTCGAGGACGTCTGGTTCCGGTACGGGTCGGAGGAACCCTGGGCCATGGCCGACGTGAACCTTCGCATCGAGCCCGGCGAGGTCGTCGCGATCGTCGGACCGAGCGGAGCGGGCAAGACGACCTTCGCGTCATTGATCCCTCGCTTCTGGGACCCGACGCGAGGGGTGGTCCGCGTGCACGGCATCGACATCCGCCGCTTCCGCCTCGCCGATTTGCGCGACAGCGTTGGCATCGTCCCGCAAGAGCACCCGCTGTTCGCGGGCACCGTGCGTGCCAACATCGCCTACGGGATGCTGGACGCCAGCGACGAGGAGACCGAGGCCGCGGCTCGTGGCGCGTACGCGGAGGAGTTCATCCGACGTTTGCCCAATGGGTACGATACCCGTGTCGGACAGCGAGGCGTGCGCTTATCGGGTGGCCAGCGGCAGCGACTCGCGATCGCTCGCGTGTTGCTGAAGTCGCCCGAGATCTTGATCCTCGACGAGGCAACCAGCAGCCTGGATGCCGAGAGCGAACAATTCGTCGAGGAGGCCCTGCAGCAGGCGATGCGAGGGCGGACCACGGTCATCATCGCGCACCGGCTCCGGACCGCGGCGCGCGCGGATCGACTGCTGGTGCTGGACCGCGGACGGATCGTGGAGCAAGGCCCGCACGCGGAGTTGCTGGAGCAGGATGGCCTGTACGCGCGACTGTTCCAGGGGCAGCAGCTGGGGTTCGAGAACGGAGGAGTGATTCGGGACGCGCGTGTCGTCGAGCGAGCCTGAGCGAGGAATCGGTCTCAGCGAGGAATCGGTCTCAGCGAGGGATAGGTCTCAGCGAGGGATAGGTCTCAGGGAGTACCGCGCGTCTCGGCCGCGGCGGCCAACAACGCGTCCAATTCCGCTGCGAGGGTCGAGAACGTCTGCGGCCCGAGGAATTTCTTGCGGGTGCGGCCCTGCTGGTCGACCAGCAGCGTCAACGGGTAGCCCACGGCGCCGAACTCTGATACGGCGATCGTTCCCGTTGACGTCCAGATCGGATAGTTGACCCCGTACCGCTCCGCGAATGCCCGAATCTGAGCGGGATCGCCCGAGTCGATCGCGAGGCCGATTACGATCGCGCCACGCTCCTCGTACGTACCGTGTAGTTCCGCCAACTCCGGGATCTCGTACCTGCACGGGGCGCACCACGTACCCCAGAGGTTGAGCACCACGACGCGTCCCGCGTAGTCCAGCAGCGATGCGCTGGACCCGTCCAGCGTCTCGAAATAGATGGTCGGCGCGGGCTCACCCTGGGCATCCCCGGCGTCGGCGGCTTCCACGACAATCGTTCCCACATCGCTCGGGTCGTCCCGTGAGAGGAGCCTCGGGCCGAACACGCCTGCAAAAAGTAGCGAGCCCAACGCCAGGGCGATCAAAGCTTGTCGATTCATGTGGCTCTCCCCCGGTGAGCGCCCAAGCTATCAACGGGGCTGCCGGGGTGCGAGGTTCCGGACCAGCGGCAGGAGGAGAGAAAAGGCCCATGCGCCCGCGCCCCCAGCCGGCGAGGGCGCCTGCACACCTCGACCGGTAACGGCAGTTGGGATCCACCCTGGGACTTCATCATGCACGGACGCATGGGACCTTTACGAACAACGGAACCATGGTTCCACCCGTTCCCGGGCGAAGGTTGAGCGAAGCAAGGGCCGTACCCGGTGCCAAGTGGTCCGTGCGACCCCGGCAAACGTGTTTGGTCGTAACGGGATACCGAGTTTCTCATCCCAGGATTCCCGGCACATCATGACGCCCGCGGCACACGATGTTGCAGACTCGCGATAGCCTGCACCCGTCAGGTGGCCGGCCGCCGATCGACGACGCCTTCACATTCCACGCGCGGTGAGCGACATGCGCCGAGCGCGCGGATGCGGATGGAGAGGGGGGTTGACCCGGTGAACCGGGGCAAAGGCGAAAAGCGGGCGGCGGCACGATGGCCACCGCCCACACCCAGAGATCAGACCACGAGTAATCAGTCCACGCGGGTCAAGCTCAGCTCACTCACGATGCCCGATGCGAGCCGCGCTTGAATGCTCTCCACGTCAGGGTGATTGGAGGCAAGGAGGCGGAGTTCCTCCAGGAGGTCGGCCCGATGACCGGGATCGCCCGCTTCACCGACGACCTGGAGCGTATCGGAGAGCCCCATCGCGAGGCTCTCTCGTAGCACGAGTTGATCCGGGTGCGCACCCGCGATCTCCCGTAGCTCATCCAACAACTCGGTGCAGGCGGCTGTGTCCTGGGTTTGACACGTCTGATGGAGCACTGTGGCCAGCCCCTTCGAAAACCGAGCTCGGATCTCGGAGTCCTCGGGATGCTGCCCCGACAGACCACGCAGTTCGGAGAGCAACGATCGAGCACGCGCCGGATCGTCTTCCTCGACCGCGTGACTGAGCGCATTGAACAGCCCCTTGGCGAATCGCAGGCGAGCCCCGTCGGAACCAGGTGCCTGCTCCTGGATCCGTCGCAACTCTTCGAGGAGCGTGTCTCGCGTCGCCAGGTCTCCGTCCTCTTTCGCGTAGTTCAGCGAGTTGAAGAGAGATTTCGCCAGGTGCTCCTGCACCGCTTCGTCGCTCGGGTGCTCGGCACCCAGCGCACGGAGCTCCTCGAGAGCGCGATCGCGTTCGCTTGGGTTCCCTTCGGTATGCGCGTAATTGAGGGCGTTGAAGAGCGCGCGAGCCAGGTTGCCTCGCACCACGTCGTCTTCGGGGTGCTCGGCCGCGAGATCGCGAAGCTCCTGTACGATCCGATCGCGCTCGTCGCGGTCGCCCGATTCGGTCACGTACGTCAGGGCGCTGAACAGTCCACGCGACAGGTGGCTTCGCAGCGCGGGATCTCCAGGGTTCTGCAGAGCGAGGCTCCGAAGCTCTTTCAGCAGGTCCTTGATGCGCGACTCACTCGTGTCTCTCTTCCCGTTGAACATCGGACCTCGTGGCTAGTTGATTGTTGAGCTGGCCGATTGTTGACTAAGATTTTCCACGCGGCAGGTGCAAGAACCGTTCAACTCGACCCGGCTGACCGGGCATTCCGTAACATCCTTTTAGTACACGCGGTTATGCGTGCTCCAGGAGGCGCGGCACCTACCCGGAGTGTGAAAACATTTGCATAGGGCCGTCTCGCTTGCAGATCGCAACCTACCGGCAGGGCCGGAGCCTGCCTCTGGTCCGGGGTACACCGCCTCGGGCACGCCCGGACTCAAGAGCCTCCCCCTTCTTCCACCGTCGTGGATCCCGCGTTCCCGGACGGAGTCAGGATCCGTCCGGGCAGAGCGTACGTGAACTCGCCCCGATCGACGACCAGCTCGCCGTTCACCATCACGTAGTCCACGCCCGCCGAGTGCTGGTGCGGCTCGAAGAAGGTGGCTCGGTCCCGAAGGGCGTCCAGATCCAATACGGCCACATCGGCCCGGTACCCTTCCCTGAGCAGGCCTCGGTCTTTCATCGCTAGGATTTGTGCGGGAAGTGAGGTGGCCGAGCGGATCGCGTCCTCTATCCGCACCACGCCGCGCTCGACCGCGTAGCGGGAGATCTTCCGGGGGAACGTCCCGTAGTAGCGTGCGTGGACCGGCCCATCGTCCGGGAGCGCGATTCCGGCGTCGGAGGCGGTCGCCACCCAGGGTTGCGCGGCGAACGCCTCGACGTCGATCTCCGAGAGTGAGAACCCGCGAATCCGCGCCCCACCCGGTCGGTTGGCGAACCCCTCGAGCTGGAGCCGAATCGCCATCTCGACGGCATCGACGCCGGACGCCGAAGCGAGCGCCGCGAGGCTCCGGCCAATGGCGCTCGAATCCGGGTACTCGAACACGATCAGGTTGTCGGGGCCGCCACGTCTCCGAATCTCGTGTGCGATGTCCGTCCGCAGGTCCCGGGTGAGCTTGGGGTCGGTCAGTGCTTCCTCGAGTGCCGAGGCGAAGTCCGCCCGGGGCGGGCGCTCTTCCCCCGACACGTCGCCGATGAACCAGTCAGGGATAAGGACCGTGCTTCCGTCGCTCCCCGTCGTGTTGTAGGGGTAGTGGTCGGCCCAGATCGAGACGCCTCGCGCCCGAGCGCGCTCGATCAGGTCAATCAACGTCCGGCCACTCCCCCAGAAGTTCGCCCCACGAGCCTTTATGTGCGTGGCTACTGTGGTCACGCCGGTGCGTTCAGCGATCTCGATATCTTCGATGATCGTGTGGATCATGGTCGGGGGGCCGGGCGGATCATGACTGGGCCAGTACCACATAGGGTCGAGGCCCGAGCTCCGCTCGTGCACGATGTAGACGCCCCCGCCTCTCCCCGCCTCATCGACGAGTGCCAGCACCTCTTCCGTCGTGCTCCAGCGACCCGGTACGTACTCCAGACCAGCCGAGAGTCCGTATGCGCCTTCCTGCATGGCCTGCCGGACCATATCACGCATCCGCTCGACCTCGGCTGGAGTGGCCGGGCGGCGGAAGTCGTCTCCGAGAGCGATCGCGCGGATCGAGTTGTGCCCAACCATGAGGGCGGCGTTCGGACCGATCCGCAGGCGTTCGAGCTTCGCGCGCTGTTCGGAGATCGGCCAGGCGGATCGCCCGTCCTGGTTGATGACGACGGTCGTGATCCCCTGGCTCACGAGGTTGGGGGCGGCGCGCCGGCGCGCCTCCGAGGTTCCTGCAGCCCCTTCGGCGTCGAGGCCTTCGTCCGCGTGCGAGTGGATGTCGATGAACCCCGGGACCACGAACCGGTTCGTAACATCGATGCGGCGTGCGGCTTCCGCGTCGCGCAGCACCCCTATCGCGACGATTCGACCGTCGCGGATCCCTACATCGGCACGAAACCAGGGGTTGCCGGTCCCATCGATTACGCTGCCGCCGATGAGCACGACGTCGAAGACCTCCGCCGGCGGCTGTTGCGCCAGGCCGGTGCCGGCAACCAGAACGATCGTGAGTCCGGCGAGACCAACGCGTCGGACTCGCGAGGAGGTTCGGGTGGGCACCCCACATCTCCGCATAGCAGACTCCTTCGTTGGTCAGGAAGCGGCGAATACTACACGGTCACTTCGGGGGGGCAAATCGCTGCGAGCCGTCGGCCGGTGCGGCGCCATACCGGCATGTCGATGCGGTAGTGACGATGACTGTGGCGTAGCGGAGAAGCTCAGTCCGTGGGTCGGGCGAGGAAAAGGTGCGTCCAGTACCCATCGCTGAGGCCTACGGCGTGGAACCCGTAACGGCAGTCCTCCAGGTTGGCGCGGTGCCCCTCGCTCCCCAGCCACAGGCGCAGCACATCGGTCGCGCTATTGCGCGCGAGCGCCAGGTTCTCGCCGGCGGGCCCGACCCACTGGATGCCGGCACGTCGCATTCGATCGAAGGGCGATTCACCGTCGGGGTTGACGTGGCCGAAGAACGAGCGCTGGGCCATGTCCTCGCTGTGCGATTGAGCGACATCGGCCAACCCATCGTGCCACTGGAGGCTCGGGCACGCGATCGAGCCGCGATGCAGGTTCACGCTCACGACGAGCGACGCGATTGGATCCGTGGGCTGGGTTGGCGCCGCTACGTCGCCGCACCCTCCGAGCTGCACGACGAGGACCGTGACACAAAGGAGCCCGAGACTACGACGGGATCGACGCATGCCGCTCCTTTCGTGCAACGGCCGGGCCCAGGCTCGACGGGATTTTGTTGGCGCCATAGATATCATCGTATAACGTTATACGACAGCTAGTTATGTACGCACACCTCACATTTTGTTCAACGACAGCATTGAGGCACCTCGCCTGCGAAGCGCCAATCCGAATGCATTAGTCTCGACCTCGAGGGATCGAGGTGGGCACTCAGGAGGGCGCAAGAGAACTCGGGTGAGCCAACGACCTCGGTGGGCGATTCGTCAGGGGACGGAAACAGGCGTTCGAGCCGAGGTCTGAGATCTGATCGCAGCAGATAGTCAGCGGATGGAGTTACAGGCGGCCGCCGAGGCGCACACACCCCCGAGCGACGGACACCACACGATGTCCGTGCCGGACTGCGCCGCGACGCCAGCGCAGGGTCCTTCGTTTGGAGAAAGCGTATCGGGCCCTGTCGGCTCCTCACCCCCACACCCCACCGCTCCTATGAAGTGCCCCCCAAGAAGGAGCCCGGCGGCCAGTAGAAAACGGCGCAATTCGACCCTCGCGATACCGGGCTGGATTCCAGGCTATCGAGGATCATACCAGACGACGCGTTTACGCGCCACGCCAAGCGGCGCGGCGTGCGTCAACGGACCGACAGCGATTCGATCTCGGAGTGGCGGAAGCAGTCCACCACGTGGTCGTTCACCAACCCGGCCCCCTGCATGAATGCATAACAGATGGTGGGGCCCACGAACCTGAAACCTCGTCGTTTGAGGTCGCAGCTCATCTCTTCGGACTCCGCGGTGGCGGGTGGGATGTTCCTCAGGGCCCGCCATCGATTCTGGATGGGTCTCCCCCCCACGAATCGCCAGATGAAGCGGTCGAAGCTGCCGAACTCCTCCTGAACCTCGAGGAACGCGGCGGCGTTGGAGATCGCGGCCAGGATTTTCTGCCGGTTACGTACGATGCCTGCATCGGCGAGCAGTCGTTCCACGTCGGCGTCACTGAACGACCCGACGCGCGTCGGGTCGAAGTCGGCGAACGCAGCGCGGAACGCCGCTCGCTTTCGCAGGATGACGGCCCAGCTGAGTCCCGCCTGGAAGGAGTCGAGGAGCAGAAACTCGAACAGGGTTCGGTCGTCGTGCACCGGCACGCCCCACTCCTCGTCGTGGTAGGCGACCATGTCGGGGTCTCCGAGGGGCCATTCGCAGCGCCGGCGGGATCGACCCGCCCCGCTCGGAGCTTCAGACGGAGGGATCGGTGAGATCCTGGATCACGCGGTCTACTACGCTGCCGACCTGGCCGCGGATGATCCCTGCCAGCATGTCGGCCGCTTCGCGAAGGAGATTGTCGGGGCTCCGCCGATCCTTGTCGAATCGGACGATCTGTCCGAGGAAGATCCCCACGAGCTGCCCCTCTTCGGGCGCGAGGCCTGCAGCCGCTTCGTACCCAGCGCCAGGAACGCTCGCCTTCCAGGGGGCCTCATCCTCAGGCTCCTCGAGCTGAGCATCCATCGGAACCAGCGCGAGCAGATTGCCTTCGAGACCCGGTCCCCCTCGCCGGACGTTCAGCGCCAGCGATACGGGCCGCTTGAAGAGCTCCATGCCGAGGAACTCTTCGACGCTCTCCTCCGGGATCGCACAGCGCCCGATTGATCTCCCGTCGTGGAACGTGCCTATGCAGGCAGTGCCCGGGGGGGTGAGGTGGTGGGCGACCATCCGTACCTCGAGCTGCACTGGAGAAGCGGTTCCGACGAGGACTTGCTCGCCCTGTCGTTCCGCCCTCAGCTCCCGAGTGGGAGGCAGCATGTCCCCGAAGTACAGGTTCATCATCCCTCGATCCCGAATCCGAGCGTCGATCGAGAGCGCGTCCGTTCGATGACTTCCGCGCACGACCGTGCCCTCCATACCCCCGACATGTTCGAGAGTGGCATGCGAGCATTCCGTATGCCAGCGTTCTGTCCGTCTGGTTTCCCCCTGCCGCTCAGCCGGCGGCCATCGGGGGTGTCGTCTTGGTGTGCGAAAACCCCTCCAGAACTCGGAAATCCGCCTGGTGCGGGGACAGATCCTCGCCCCGCTGCTCGATCCGCTCGGTCGCGAGGTTGCCGAGGAAGGGTTCGACCGCCGCCAGGTAGCCGACCCTCCAAGGGTCGATGCTCATGAGCCGTGTGCAGGTCGCGTCTACGGCCACGGGATCGGCGCCGAACACGACCACCCCTACCTGTTTCGCTTCACCCTGGATGGGCCCATTCCCCTCCATCCCCACGATCCCATCCACGATGTTGAATCGCGGCACGTCCAACGCCGCGTTGATGTCCACGATGCTCCCCTCCAGCCCGACCCAGTGCAGGATGTTCTTCGGCCACCCGTACAGCGAGCCCGGCACGACCCCGAACATGTTCTTCATGGAAAGCGTGACGGCTGCCCAGTGGTGCGTCTTGAGCTTCGGCATCGAGACGAACAGGTCCGCGTCGAGAACAGTGGCCGGAAGGTAGAGCTCCCCGAGCCGGGTGAAGCTCGAGCGCAGCGCGACGCGACGCACGACGTCGTGGTTCAAATCCACGAAGCGCGCTCCCATGTCTTCGAGCTGCTCGTGAATCCCTGAAGCCCGGAGGAGGTATTCGTTGTCGCGCCGGTGTCCGGGCCCTTCGGCCATGATCACTTCGCGCGCTCCCAGGCTGCGAAATGCCTCGATCGTCGCCGCGATCAGCGTGGGATGCGTGTTGATCACGCCACCGGGATCGAACTCGACCAGGTTCGGCTTCAAGACGACGCGGCGATCCCGCACGTCCAGACCGAACATCTCCACGCCGCGCGTGACCGTGTCCTTCAGGGCCGCCTCGTCGTACCGCTCGGCCGGGAGGATGGCTACAGGCGACACCTCGGGCTTGCGAACGGCATCGGGACTCCAGCCCGGCTGGTCGCGCCGACACGCGTTCAATCCACCGACCGCCGCGATCGCGACGGAGGCTTTGACGAACTCACGCCGGTCAACCATCGCGCGCGACCTTCCAGGGCGACGTACTCTCGACAAGCGCCAAGGCCGCCAGCGCGATCGGCCGGGTCTCGAACATCGCCGTCTCCGGCCCGGCGCGCGCGGTCAGCTCGGACTGCAGCGCCCCAACGGCCCGGTCGTACGCGCGAAGACAGAGCGTCGCGAGGGATACGGCTAGCAGGGAGCGGTTCTCCTCCAGCATTCGCGACAGCCTCGTCAGGCTCGAATCGATCTCCGGCGACGCGCGTCCCTGCAGCGCGAGTAGCGCGAGGGCCGTGGTATCCGGGTAAGGCCACAGCTCCTCGCCGAGAACGACCGAGTTCCCGTAGTTCCACCCGCCCCCGCGACAGGTGCGATCGATGATCATCCGTTCCCCCATCTCGATCCGGCCGGCGGCGGATCTCGCGGGAAGGGTGGGGCGTAGCCGCTTCAGTGCCAGGAGCGCGTACGCAGTCGGCTCGATCCAGCTGAACGTCCCCTCCGTCCACGGCCAGCCGATGAGGTCGGGATCGAGCTCGACCGCCTGACTCTGCGGTCGCAACCGAACGAGCAGCCTCACCCACCACGAGGCAGTCTGGCCCTCCTGCCGCAGTAGCCAGTCCGCGCCGCGTCGAGCGGGTTCGCCTTCGGGCTCGAAGTGTGACACAGCGAGCGTCGCGAGGCTTGTCATCCAGCTATCGGCCCGCTGGCCCTCCATCGCGGGCCAGCCGCCGGACGGGTCCTGGTGACGCCTCAGCCAGGCGAGGCTGGCCTCGGTGCTCGTGCCCCGAGCCGTCTCCTCGGTGAGACGTAGCGCCATCGCGGCCAGCGCCGACGGTTCGGTGCGGCTCGGACCCCGGGCATAGGCTGCCCATCCCCCATCGGGATTCTGCGTCGACAGAAGATGTTCGATCGCCCAGTTCGCCACGCCATCCCCTGCTTGCCAGTTCCCACGAAGAAAGAGGCCCGAGCGTCCTCGCGCCCTGCGCCACTCCAATGTACGCTGGAGCACGCTCGCGTGGGCCTGCAAGGTTCTTGCGAGGGAGCGGTCCGAAAGGAGCGGCTGTTCGCTGTGGCGATTCGGGCCCGAACGAGCCATGTGGTGAATCGACGCGTGAACCGTGAGTATGGACGGGTAGTCGACAAGGGGGCGGCAAGCATGACACGGTGGTGCGATGCAGGGTGAGGGAGTCACTTCGGGATGGTGGTCGCGCAGTATCACGCTCCTCATGCTGGCGATCGCCTTCTTTCTCCTGGTCCCTGCCGTGGCGGATCCGGACCTCTGGGGTCACATCCGGTTCGGCCAGCTCACATGGGCGGCCGGGTCCGTCATCCGCGAGGATCCGTTCTCGTACCTGACGGCGGGCCATGAGTGGGTGAACCACGAATTGCTGTCGGAGGTGGTGTTCGCCGGCTTGTACGCGCTGGGCGGCGGACGCGCGCTCCTGCTGTTCAAGCTCGCGCTGGCGCTTCTCATCGCGGGACTCGTGTACCGGCACCTGTGTCGGGCGGGACTCGACGGGTTGCGCGCCGGTCTGGTCCTCCTTCCCGTCGTCGTGCTCCTGATACCGGGTCTGACGACCATTCGTCCTCAGGCTTTCACCTACCTGGGGTTCCTGATCACCCTGCGCATCCTGTATGCGGCCGAGACGGGGCGGGAGCGCGCGTTGTGGTTCCTCCCGCCGCTGTTCGCGGTGTGGATCAACTTCCACGGTGGGGTCCTCGCCGGCCTCGGCGTAGTGGGAATCTGGGCCGTCGGCAGAGCGCTGGTGGCGTGGCCTCGATTCCGGGCGGACGGCTTCCATGGGCTGCGGGAGCTGTGGCTCCCGGCGGTTGTGGTGGCCGGCTGCAGCGTCGCGCTGCTCCTCAATCCCTACGGATGGGGCCTCCCGTCCTTCCTCATCCGCACGGGCACGGTTCCGCGGCCAGACATCGTCGAGTGGCGGACGCTCCAAATCGCAACGCCACGCGGAGTCGTATACCTCGCCTCGCTCCTATTCGCGGGTCTCGCCGTGCTCCGCGGCACCGTGCCCCGCAGACCGCCGCTGCTCCTGCTCTTCGCGGTCCTGGCCGTGCTACCGCTCACGGCGGTGCGGCACCTTCAGCTCTTCGCGCTCGGCTTCGGAGTCCTCCTCGCTAACCATATGGCTGCGTCGTGGGCGCGTGATCCGGAGCCCGTTTCCGAGGCGACTACGCGACTTCGCCCGGTACTCATCGTCTTCACCCTGGCCGTCGCGCTCATGTTCACGGCGCGTGGTGCGCCGCACCTCCGCTGCATTCGAATCGACACGCAGCGCTCCATCTCGTTTCCGGCTCGCGCGGTCGAATGGCTCGACCGCAGCGGCGTTGAGGGTAACCTCGCGGTGTATTTCGACTGGGGGGAGTACGCACTCTGGCACCTGGCCCCCGAGATCCGCATCTCGATGGACGGGAGGCGGGAAACCGTGTACCCGGACAGCATCTACACGGAGTATCTCCGATTCCAGAACGGAATCGGAGAATGGCAAGACGTGCTGGAAAAGCGCCCGACCGATCTCGTTCTGTTTCCGAAGGCTCGACCGACGTTCAATCTGATGTCGCTCCAACCGGGCTGGGAGAAAGTGTACGAGGACGACCTGGGTGGGGTCTTCGCTCGGTTGGATGGTCCTCAGCTCGCCGTCCTCAAGGGGACGCCCGTCCCCGATGTCCAGCACGACGGAAACGGGCTCTGCGTGCCTTGAGCGGCGCAGCCTGCTCCTACGAGTGAGGGACGCACGCAACACCATGCCGGGGCTGTCGCTGCGCGGAGATCTGCCCCGAGAATGTGGCACCGACGCGGCGGCAGCGGCGGTCCCCATCCCGAGGGTTGACGGGCATCCGGCGGAGTAGGGCCACATCCGTAGGTCTGAACCCCGCGATGGGGGGCGGAAGACCGCTCTCCCGACACTTTCTATCTTGACTATCCGGAACCGCTTAGTATCCGAGTGTCGAGTCCTGCCAACACCGGTGCCTTCGCCCGACAGCAGGCGGCAGGCCCGCTGCGCACCCGGCGGCGGAATCCGCGGCATGGCCGGGGGGGCGCCGGTGTTCGGTAGGTTCAAGCAGCACAACGACTACAGGTATCCGCGGCACGCTCGGCGGGCGTGAAGCGGTTCGCCTCGGTCGCGTGGCACACATCCTTCACAGGAGCGCCGCGAGCGTGAGTTCAACCGGCGCGGCAGGTCAGTGACCTGGCCACCGGCGGCGGCAGGCCTCACGCGAGCGAGAGAGAGGAACGGCTCGTGCAATTGAGTGGGTGTCCGACATTGCCGCCGGAACCGGCTTGGCCGCGTTTCGGCAGGGAAGGCTAACGAGGCCAAGCCACAGGCCAACGAGGTCAAGGAGGGGTTTTATGTCGCGGGTTCTTACTCGACTCTGGAAGGATGAGTCCGGGCAGGACGCTACGGAGTACGTTCTGTTGGTCGTGTTGATCGCCCTCGCCATCACAGCGGGGATGACCGTGCTGGCGTCCGGAATCAACGGTGCGTTCGGCAACGCAGCCTCGACTCTGAACACGACGTCGGGCGGTTCCTAGGCATCTGCGTGAACACACGCGCCCGGTCGAAGACGATGTCTCCTTTGACCCGCGCTCGTTTCGCCTCGACGCGCTGGCCCACGTAGTTTGTGGCCGACGGTGAGGATTACGCGATGAAGCGCGCGCTCGAGCTGTAAGGTAGAGGGTGCTGACGGCACTGATGGGCGGCGCTCTGAGCGCCGTGGCGCTTGCAGCAATCTGGTTCGACCTGCGCGAGCGACGGCTCCCGAACGTGCTGACCGTCGGTGCGCTGGTGCTCGCGCTCCTGCTGCGGGTGCCGGATGGCCTCGCTTCGTTGAGTGGTGGGCTGGCCGGGGCGGGGATCGGTTTCGGCCTCGCCCTCCCGTTCTTCCTGACCGGGGGGCTGGGTGGTGGGGACGTGAAGCTACTGACCGCGGTGGGCGCTTTCCTGGGCCCCCAGCGGATCTGGTTCGCGTTGCTCGTGATGGCGCTGGTCGGTGGGGTGATGGCGATCTTGATGATCATGAAGCATCGGGCGTTTCGCCAAACCCTGTCCAATCTGCACGCGATCATTGTGACGTTCGGCGCGCGGACGTTCAGCGGCTGGAAAGGGGCGGAATCGGGGGCGGCGGTCACCCTCGACACGCCAGACGTGCTGACCGTGCCATACGGCGTCGCGATAGCCGTCGGCGCGGTGACTTCGTGGTTCGTGTACGGGACAAGTCCGGAGTGGTCCCTGATCGGGACATTACAAGGCTGGCTGGGATGACCAACAGGAGAACGTGGCACTCGACCAGGCGTCGGGCAGCTCAACTCCGCGGGCGCAAGCTCGAGCGAGGGCAGTCGCTCGTGGAGTTCGTCCTCGCCTTACCGATCCTGCTGGTGATCGTGTTCGGGATCATCGAGTTCGCCGCTGCATGGCGCACGTACCAGGTCATCACGAACGTCGCCCGCGAGGGGGTGAGGATGGGCGTCATGCCCAACCAGAATCAGGCTGGCGTGGACAATCATGTCACGACCCTGCTCACGCAGAGCGGGCTGGCCTCCGGCCCCCCGACCGCGACTATCACGTACTACTGCCAGGGGGTGCCTGGCAGTCTGTGCGCTTTCGGGACGCCGAACAACCCATCTGAAACGGTGGAAATCGATTACGTGCACCAGTTCGTGGTCCTCGGTCCGGTTCTTGATCTGATGTGTGTGGGGTGCGGCACCAATTACACGACGATCACCCTGACCGCTCGTTCGACGATGAGGAACGAACCCTGACGATTCGGTCGCCGATGAGGACCGAGTAGAGAGAAGGACAGTTGCGATGCCGATCCCCTCGCTCGCGAGCGATGCGGATCGAAGTCCGAGTCGTGTACCGCGTGAGTACATAATCTAAAGAACGATCCAAGACATATCGCTGACGGGCAAAGGCAGCGGCGATCCAAGAGGAATCGAGAGGCGGATGATGCGAAATCGTGTGGGAGTGATTCTGGTACTGGCGCTGGTGTCGGGCCTGTTGGCGGCGTATCTGGCGTTCCGCTTCCTTCGACAGCCCGCGGTGCCGGGCGTGATTCAGGCCTCTGAAGCTCCGACCGTCCAGGTCGTGGTCGCGAACCGCGACATGAACTTCGGGGAGCTCATCACGCAGCAAGACATTCGGATGATCGACTGGCCCGCCTCCGTCGTGCCCGAGGGGTTTGCCAGTACCCCCGAGGAGGTCGTCGGGCGCGGGCTCCTGATGCCGCTTCGCCTGAACGAGCCTTTCCTGTCCAGCAAGGTGGCCAGCCCCGAGGCGGGGGCCGGCGTGCCGCTGGGAATCGACGAGGGCATGCGGGCGATGGCCGTGCGAGTGAACGACGTGATCGGGGTGGCCGGCTTCGTCCAGCCGCACCAGCGCGTCGATGTTCTCGTGACTCTGGGGGAGGGCGCGCAGGTCGGGGAGCCGATCACGCAGGTGGTTCTTCAGGACATCCAGGTCCTGGGGATCGGCCAGATGACAACGACCAACGATGAGAACCAGGCCGTCCTGGTCCCCGTCGTGACGCTGCTGGTGGATCCGGACGATGCGGAGCGGCTCACACACGCGGAGGACCGCGGCAAGATCCGTCTGGCACTTCGAAACACGCTGGATCGGGACACGGTGGAGACTCAGGGCGTCCGGACGCGCGAGCTGATCACGACGCGGCGCGTGACCACACCTGCAGGCGCGCGGCGGGTGGTGCCGCGAGAGCCAACCGGCGTGTCGGTCGAAGTCTACAGAGGTCCCGCGAAATCGGTCGAACCCGTCGAAGGCGGCGGCGGAGGTGGGTCGTGATCTACGGAAGCGGCGTTGGGTGTGAGCGAGAGAGGGTTCGACTGATGGTGAACGGGATGAAGATACGGCGTGTGGTGGGGATCGCCCTGGTCGCGACCTGGGTGGCCCTGAGCGGAGGAGCGCTCGAGGCTCAGGTGAGCCAGGAGATCGTGCTCCCGACGGGCAACTCTACGGTCGTCACGGTCGGCGCGACGATGGCCCGCGTCTCGATCGGGAATCCGGACGTGGCGGACGTGGTGCCCGTCTCCGGCACGGAGATCGTCGTGACCGCGAAGTCGCCGGGCTCGACTACCTTGTTCATCTGGGACCGGGCGGGCTCGCGAGCGAGCTACACGGTCCGAGTGACTGCGGACGCGGCCTCGCTGCAGCGAGAGTTCGAGCGCCTATTCCCTGACGAGACGATCCAGGCGTCCGCGATCGTGAACACCGTGATCCTCTCCGGTCAGGTGCAGGATCGACAGGTGGCGCGCCGAGCGCTGCAGCTGGCCCGTAGCCTGGGCGATGTCCAGATCATCGACAACATGGCGGTACCGGATCTCGGACAGATCCTCCTCCAAGTGCGATTTGCCGAGGTGAGCCGGAGCTGGCTGGAGGAGCTCGGACCAACCCTGTTGACGCGGGACGGTAGCAATGTCGACGTCGTCATCGGGCCCGTCGACAACGTCCGGTCGGCCGATCAGGATCAGCCTGGCGCACCGATCGCCGAGGCGTTCTCTGACGCGGTGAACTTCTTCATCTTCCACGACCCTTCGCGCGTCGCGGCGTTCGTACAGGCGCTCGAGAACAGGGGGTTGTTCAAGAGCCTCGCCGAGCCCAACCTGCTCGCGATGCCAGCCGAGTCGGCGTCCTTCCTGGCTGGGGGAGAGTTCCCCTTCCCCACCCTGCAAGGTGGCGCGGCGAGCAACGCGGTCACGATCCAGTTCAAGGAGTTCGGGATCCGGCTCAGCTTCGTTCCGGACATCACGAATTCCGGCGCGATCCGGCTGTGGGTCGCACCCGAAGTCTCCTCGCTGGACTTCGCCAACGGCCTGACCATCCAGGGTTTCCGGATCCCCTCTCTCCTCTCGAGGAAGGCGGAGACCACCATCGAGCTCGAGGATGGGCAGACGTTCGCGATCGCCGGTCTGGTCGACAACACGCTGATCGAAGACGTGGCCCAAATACCGATCCTGGGTGACATCCCGATCCTCGGTGAGCTGTTCAAGTCGAAGAACATGCGCCAGAATCGGTCGGAGCTACTCGTGCTGGTGACGCCGAGGATCGTGCAGCCGCTCGATGACGCGCCGCCGATTCCGACCGACGAGCCGGAGACATGGAAGTGGGACAAGTCGATCCGGAACCCGGACGATCGTTCGGCGGATGGCTCGGATAACCCGTAGCGGTATCCGGATCGACGGGGATAGGGTCGGGAACTCGAGACCGTAGACGACGGATTAGCGGACAGATGAGACGGTTGAATTCGACGACGGGGTTCTCGCCCGCACCCATCGGGGCGCAGCGACGGCGCGGCCGGGGCCGGGTACGAGCCCGCTGGGCGACCGATCAACGTGGTGCCGTCGCGGCCTTCGTGGCGCTGGGCATCGCGGTGTTCATCAGCATCGCGGCGCTGGCGGTCGACATGGGCATGCTGATGACCGCCCGCAGCGAGGCCCAGCGCACGGCCGACGGTGCGGCGTTGGCCGGAGCCGGCTCGCTCATCTACAAGCCGGGAGATCCGGCGCAGGCTCGGCAGTGGGCGAAGCAGTACGCGAGCCAGAACGACGTCCGGGGCGATCAGATCGCTCTGCGCGATCAGGATATCGACGTGCTTCTCCCCGACAAGGTGCGGGTCCGCGTGCTGCGCACTCAGAACTATGGCAGCCCGGTGTCGACCCTGTTCGCACGCATGTTCGGCGTGACCAACGTGGACGTGGCGACGGTGGCGGCCGCCGAGTGGTCCCCCGATGCCGCGTCCGTGAGCTGCCTGCTTCCGGTCGCCCTCCCGGATCGGTGGGTCAACTTCGGTAGCCTCGAATGGGATCCGAGCGAGGGCGATTACTATCCGGAGCCGTACGACCAGTTCGGCAACCCGAACCCGGCCTACGTCGGATACGACATCATCGGCGAGCTGATCACGCTCCTGCCGTCGCAAGGCGGCAAGGGGAAGGGTCCGCCGCCGAGCAGCCGTTTGCAGCCGGGCTACTGGGACCTGTGGCTCCCACAGGGCGTCAGCGGGACCTCCGAGATTCGCGAGAGGATCCTGGGGTGCCCCGATGGACCTGACGACGGGTACGTCCCGACAGATCCTATGTGGAGGGAGGCGGGGAACAAGCAATCGCTCGTGGATGCGTTCCGGCAGATCCTCAACGACCCGCTCTACTCGGGGCAATACTACGACCCGAGCTGCACGTGCGCGCGCGATGCCAACAACGGGAACGCGATCGTGACCGGCGGGCTTCGGTATCGTGCGGTCCCCGCATTCAACCCGAACACCTTTACGCAACAGGGCAGCGGGCCGCACTTCTTGATCAGCCATTTCATGGGCGTGTTCATCGAAAGCATCGATCCGGGGCCGCCCGGTCAGGCGAACGTGTACGCCCGGATCATGCCGGCTATCGGCTTCGGGAGCAGCAACCCGGGGGCCGGTCCCGTGGTGAAAGTACTCAGACTGGTGGAGTGACCTTGAGCGCAGCGCCTGTAGATAAACGGTCAGATCCTGGCGGCTCCCTGACGGCGGTCGCGATCTCCGCGGACGGAGATTTCACGGAGATGTTGCGTGCGCGGTTGGAGGAAAGCCCCACGCATGTGGCAATCGAGAAGTCGATCACCGCGCCGTTCACGGAGATCGACGACTCGCATCTCGAGCAGTTGCGAGGCCTGAAGCCGGATATCGCCTTTCTCGATCTGGAGAGCGACCCTCACGTCGGGCTCAAGTTCGCGCAGTTCGTGATCGACTCGGACCTGGCGGCCGCGACGATCGCCTTCGGAAGCACCGATGCCCCCGAGATCATCCTCGCGGCCATGCAGGCCGGGGTGACCGAGTTCGTGGGCAAGCCGGTGGAGTCGGCAAAGCTGGAGAGCGCCATCGAGCGCGTGCTGCGAAAGTCCGGGCGTCACGTCGAGCGGCTTTCGGCTGAGCCGGGCCGGGTGATCATGGTCTTCAGCGCGAAGGGCGGTACGGGCTCGACCACCGTGGCGGCGAACCTCGCGATCGAGATGCACCGGCTTACGCGCAGGAAGACACTCCTGGTCGATCTCGATCTCGAGTTGGGTGAATCGGCCCTCGTCCTGGGCGTCGAGCCCCGATTCAGCGTCGTCGACCTGATGAAGAACTTCCACCGCGTCGATTCCGGGTTGCTCGCCTCGTACATCGAGCGCCACGACACGGGCGTCGAGATCCTGTCGGCACCCTACCAGCCCGCCGACTACGAGGCCGTCAGCAGCGAGAGGGTCCGTCAGGTCCTGAGCTTCCTGAAGCAGCATTACGACTACATCATCGTGGACTCCCCGAAGACGTTTACGCCGGCCACGCTCGGCGCCCTCGAGGATTCGGACGAAGTCTACCTGGTCACCACCGCCGACATCCCGTCGCTTCGCAATCTGACCCGGTGCCTCCAGCTCGTCCGGAGCTTCGGTCGACATAAGCCGGACGAGTGGATTCGTCTCTTGGTGAACCGATTCGATCCTCACCAGGCCATCACGGTCCCCGAGATCGAGAAGACCTTGGAGATGGACGTCTTCTGGACGCTTCGGAACGACTATCGGGCGGTGATGAACTCGATCAACGCCGGGCGACCGGCGGTGGCGGACCAGAAATCGACGTTCGCGAGGGACATACGGTCGCTGGCCTCGAGGGTGACCGGGACACGCGTAGCCGAGGGGTCGGGTGGCTGGCTCTCGGGTTTGTTCGGACGAAACGGGCGCCAAGGGGCGGTCGCGAAGGATGAGGTGAAGAGCCATGAGTAGTGCAGCCGATCTTCCCGAGCAGGAGGCAATGGCCTCGACGGGTGGAGGACAGGCCGCCTGGGAGCGCGGGAGCGAGCCGGACCTGGACAGTGGTTGGGTGAGCTCGGGAGACTATCCGACCGAGCTGCAGGAGATCCGCACCCGCGTCCACCGGCGTCTCCTGGAGCGCCTCAATCTCGCAAATCTGAGCGAGCGAGATCAGGAGGAGGCGGCGGACGAAGTCCGCAAGATCGTGCGCGATTTGCTCGCGAGCGAAGAGACTCCGCTCAACCTCGAAGAGCGGGAGATGCTGGTCGAGCAGGTCATCAACGAGGTCTTCGGCCTCGGACCGCTGGAGCCGCTCGTCAACGACATGAGCATCTCCGATATCCTGGTCAACGGATACGACCAGGTGTTCATCGAGATCGACGGTAGGCTGCACAAGACCGACGTGCGGTTCCGGGACGACCGTCACCTCCTTCAGGTCATCGACCGGATCGTATCGGCGGTGGGGCGGCGGATAGACGATTCGTCCCCGATGGTCGACGCCCGTCTGGCGGATGGCTCGCGCGTGAACGCGATCATCCCGCCATTGGCGATCGACGGTCCTCATCTGTCGATCCGTAAGTTCCGACGGGATGTCCTGTCCTCAGATGACCTTCGGCGCAACCAATCGCTGACCGGCGAGATGCTCACGCTTCTTCAGGGGTGCGTGAAGGCGCAGCTCAATGTGCTTATCACGGGGGGTACCGGGTCCGGAAAGACCACGCTTCTGAACGTGCTGTCGGAATCGATCCCGCACACTGAGCGAATTGTGACGATCGAGGACTCGGCGGAGCTGCAGCTCCGTCAGCCGCACGTGGTTCGGCTGGAGACCCGTCCACCGAACATCGAGGGAGCGGGCCAGGTCACTCAGCGGCAGCTCGTAATCAACTCGCTGCGCATGCGGCCCGACCGAATCATCGTCGGAGAGGTCCGCGGTTCCGAGGCGATCGACATGCTCCAGGCCATGAACACCGGCCACGACGGGTCGCTCACGACCCTGCACGCGAACACTCCCAGGGACGCGCTTCACCGTCTGGAGACCATGGTCTCGATGGCCAACCTCAATCTCCCGGAGAAGGGCGTCCGTCAACAGATCGCGAGCGCGATCGACGTCGTCATCCACGTGTCCCGGCTTTCGGACGGGAACCGAAAGATCGTCTCGATCGCGGAGATCGTCGGGATGGAGGGCGATGTGATCACCATGCAGGATCTGTTCACCTTCGAGCGCGAAGGCGTGACGCCCGAAGGTCAGGTCGCGGGAGACTTCCGCGCGACGGGGATCCGTCCGAAGTGCGCCGAGCGTCTGCAGGAGCACGGTATCGACCTGTCCGAGACGCTGTTCGCGAACCTCGACCTCGCCAGCGGGATCTGACGGTGGAAGCGTTACGCGGCTCTCCGGTTCTGGCGGCCCTGGTTGCCTTCGGCATCGTGGCGCTCGCCATCGCGTCGCTCGCGCTGCTATGGGAGGGGCTTAGACAGGTCGGGCGTCAACGATCGATCAGCCGCGAGCTTCGGAAGCTCTCGGACCCCGACCATGAGGAGGGCCTCGACAGTCTCCTGCGGCAGCGATCGCCCGACGACCCTCACTGGCTCGAGCCTGTGTTACTCAAGTTCCCGCGCCGTCAGGACATGCGGCACTTCCTCGCGCAGGCCGACGTGGGGTGGAGCGTCGGCACGTTCGTTCTCCTCACGGTGGGCTTCGCGGCCGCGGTCGGGATCGCGATGCTCGTTTCGGTGGGTGGTTGGATCGTGCCGGTCGCCGGCGCGACGGTCGGTGCGTTGTTTCCCTACCTGAGCGTGTCGCGTAAACGGAAGAAGCGGTTCCTCCGCTTCGAGGAGAATTTCCCCGAGGCCATCGACCTCTTGGGTCGGGCCATCCGGGCCGGGCACGCCTTCTCCACCGGGCTTCGTGTGGTCTCCGAGGAGGCGACCGAGCCCATCTCGGGCGAGTTCCGGCAGGTATACGAGGAGCAGAAGTTCGGGTTGCCCCTTTCGGAGTCCCTACTCGCGCTCGCGGATCGCTTGACCCTGCTCGATGTCCGGATCTTCGTGACCGCCGTACTGATCCAGCTGGAATCCGGGGGTAACCTCGCGGAGATCCTCGACAACCTGTCGAAGATCATCCGTGACCGATTCCGCTTCCGACGACAGCTGCGAACGCACACGGCTCACGGTCGCATGACCGGAATCGTGCTCGGACTGGCCCCGATCGTCGCGGGCGTTGGGATGTTCATGCTGAATCCCGAGTACATGCGCGTCCTGTTTACCGAGCCGCTCGGACGGCTGATGCTAGCCATGGCTGCAGGCCTTCAGCTCATCGGGTTCGTCGCCATTCGGCGGATCATGGACATCGACTTCTGACCGCTCTGATCTGAGGGAAGGAAGATGATCTTTCTCGTCGTGGCCCTGACAGCGCTCGCGGTGGGGCTGCTCGTACTCGGCCTCGCCAACATCGCGCCGGCCGAGACACGGCTCGTGCGTCGACGGCTGGCGTCGCTCCAGACGGGCGCGATGACGTACCGCGAGTTGCGTGAGCGACGTCGCCGCCAAGCGAAGCGAGAGCGGTTCTCCGGGATCCTCCAGGCGCTCGGAGAACGGGTCGGCGCTCGGCAGGTCAGCGATTCCGCCACGCGACTGTGGATGGTCCACGCCGGCATTCGGCACCCGAACGCGGTCGCCATCTATCTGGCCACCCGCATCCTGGGGGGCGCGGGGTTGGGCATCGGAGGCTTCCTGGGGCTCGCGTTCCTCGGCGTGCGGCCACCCGCTCTCTTCCTGATCGCCGTTCTACTGGGGCTCTTCGGGTGGATGTTCCCGTACCTGTACGTGGACGGTCGTGTCAAGAAGCGTCAGCTCGAGCTTCGCCGAGCCCTCCCGGACACGCTCGATCTGCTCGTAGTGTGCGTCGAGGCGGGTTTGGGTCTCAACCAGGCGCTCGTTCGCGTGTCCGAGGAGGTGGACCGTCTCAGCCCCGAGATGAGCGATGAGCTCACCGTGGTGAACCTGGAGATCCGGGCGGGGACGCCTCGCGACGAAGCCCTTCGGCGACTCGGCGAACGTACCGGCGTCGACGACATCCGTTCTCTGACGTCGATGCTCATGCAGACGGACCGATTCGGGACTTCGATCGCCGACGCCCTACGCGTTCATGCAGAGACTCTGCGGTCCAAGCGCATGCAGCGCGCCGAGGAGGCCGCGGCAAAGACAACCGTGAAGATGTTGTTCCCGCTCATCTTCTTCATCTTCCCGGCAATCTTCGTCGTCCTCGTCGGGCCGTCGGTGTTCATCTTCCGGGACTTCTTCGGAGGCTTCTAGCGTTGAGTACGATCCGGATCGCCAACGTCAGCCGTGGCGTGGCACTCGGCGACCGGATACAGGTCGCCGACCGCTGGTGGCCTCGTCTCAGGGGCCTGATCGGGCAGCCCGAGCCGCAGCTTGGGGAGGGGCTCCTCATCGTGCCGAGCCAGGGCGTGCACATGTACTGGATGAAGTTCGCCATCGACGTGGCGCTGGTGGACAAAGCGAAGCGGGTCGTGGCGGTGTATTCGGACCTGCAGCCCAGGAAGCGCACGAAGATGCACTGGAGCGCCGAGTACGCGCTCGAGTTGCCAACGGGCACGCTCGCGTCGACGGGAACCGAGATCGGCGACCAGCTCGAGTGGACTGAAAGCGGCCGCGCGGCCGCGTGATGGGTGGAGGACGAAGAATACCATGACTCCCTACGTTGCCGCCGAAGCCGCGGTCGCCCCCGAGGCGGCCGCATCAAAAGCGCCCCCGGTGCCGGAGACCCTCGAGGACACGGGTCTCTCCGACGCGTTCGTATCCGACTTGCTCCTGAAGACGCTCTATCTCCAGGGCGCGCGAACCGGGAGACAGCTCGAGGGGTTCCTGCGACTCCCGTTCGCCATCCTCGACGATGAGCTTCTCGACCTCCAGCATCGACGGCTCGTAGAGGTGCGCGGGAGCGAGGGCCACGGACGCGTCGGGTACACGTTCGACATCACGGGTGAAGGACGTGCGCGTTGCCGCGAGATCATGCAGACGAGCCGCTACGTAGGTCCGGCGCCGATCCCGCTTTCCGAGTACTGGGAATCGGTCCGCTCACAGAGCACGCGTGGCCTACAGGTCGGCCGCGAGAGGATCGTCGAGGGCTTCAGCCACCTCGTGTTCGACGAGGAGTTCATCGAGACGCTCGGTCCCGCGATCAACTCGGGAAAGTCGCTGTTCCTCTACGGACACGCCGGGAACGGAAAGACGTCGATCGCGGAAGCCGTCGCCGAGATGCTGGGCACCACGATCTTCATCCCGTTCGCTATCGAGATCGACGGCCAGATCATCAGCGTCTTCGATCCCGTCGCTCACCGCAGTCAGGGTGAGGTCGATTTCCAGGAGGAGGGTCCGACCTTCCTGCGAGAGGCCCCCGACTTCGACCAGCGATACGCGCTGGTTCGACGACCAGTCGTCATGGTGGGTGGTGAGCTCACGCTGGATGAGCTGGAGCTCCAATTCGATCCTCAGTCGGGCGTCTACCGCGCGCCCCCTCAGATCAAGGCCAACTGCGGCGTCTTCATCATCGACGATTTCGGTCGGCAGCGCGTGCGGCCTCGCGACCTGCTGAACCGCTGGATGGTCCCCCTCGACCGGCATATGGATTTCCTGAGCCTCCCGATGGGGCACAAGCTCCCGGTGCCGTTCGAGTGCCTGCTGATCTTCGCGACGAACCTGAACCCCAGCGAGTTGGTCGAGGAAGCATTCCTCCGTAGGATTCAGTACAAAGTCCTGGTCGGGAATCCCTCGCGCGAGGATTACGAGGAGATCTTCCAACGCTGCTGCGACACCGCTGGACTGGAATATTCCGAGAGAGGCGTCGATCTCGTCTACAAGGAGTTCTACGAGAAGCGTGGGCTGCCGGCGCGAGCCTGTCACCCCCGTGACATCGTCAACCACCTGCTGGATATCTCTCGCTACCTGGGAGAGGAGCCGGCGCTGTCCGGGCGTATGCTGGGGCTCGCGTGTCGGTCCTACTTCCTCGACATGCCGGTCGGCGAAGGGATGATCTGAGGGAGAGGATCCATTGGCAGATGACACGAACGCCCAACCGGACCCGACGCTGAACGACGATCCCACTCCCCCTGCCGCCGGCGATGGCGAGAACCGATCGCCGAGTTGGCTCGAGCGCATGGAAGCACGCCGCGCCGCTCCCCAGGACGTCGCGCGCGATAGCCTGCCGGTGCGGCCCGACGACCGGCGGCCGGTCGCCGTCGTCGGGCCAGAAGCCTCGCACGTGACCACGCCGGGAGCGCTGCAAAGCCCGGTGACGGATCTTCAGGAGGTCGGCGTCAGTCGCCTCCGCGATGAGGCCATCCGGGTCGCTCGAGAGGATGCGGCGGCCGGCGTTCCGCAGGAGTCGAGCCCTGGCCCCACGGGCTCCGAGCAGGACCTTCGAGACCGGTGCCGGGCGTTCTTCGATCGCTGGAGCTTTCAATACCGCAGATGGCTGCACAACGAGGTCGCTGAGCACGAAGAGCAGATCACCGACAAGCTCGGGCGAGCCTCGCTGGCCGTCGACCGCTTCGAGCGGCTCACCAACGAACTGCTGCGGCTCAAGGCGCGGCGGGCTCTTCGTCACCGCGAAGTCACGGACGAGCTCGGCAAGGACGCACAGGATCGTGGGATCCAGACTCGCATTTATCTCCTCGCGATCACCTTCTTGGGGCTCGTGGAGTTCTTCGCCAACGCCCCTGTGTTCCAGGCGCTTCTCCCGCGAGACGTGCTCACCGAGCGGCAGATCCGACTGGTGGCTGAGACGTCGGAGGGATGGTTCGCGGGGGCCGAGCGCGTCTTCGCGCAGATCCTCCTGAGGCCCGACGCCGCCCTCCTGGCGGCGGGGGTCGTGACGTTCCTGTGCGTGCTCGCCCACTTCTTCGGGCATTCCTTGCGCGACCTCGTGATGCAACACGACCAGGAGGAGCGCCACCATACGGTCGCCGTGAAGTCCAAGATGGAGAACGTGATCCCCATGGCCCTTACGGCCCTGGGCCTGATTCTCGTCCTCGGCGTTCTTTACGAGGCGCGCATCCGACTCGGTCAGGTCGGCGAAGAGCAGTACCAGCAGGACACAATCGTCGTCGAGGAGCTCCGCCGACAAGCCGGCTTCCTCAGAGCCGACGGGAACTTGCTCGAAGCCAACGCGCGGTTGAACCGGGCGGACGACATGCAGGGCGCTGCGGTGTTGTTGCGGGAGTATGCCGGCTCGATGAGCCGCCTGAGCTTCCCCATCCTGCTCCTCAACACGACATTGGTGATATGCGCGCTGTCGGCGGCATACTTCCACCGGCGGGACAGACGCAGGGAGCACTTCAACGAAAGTCCGTTCGAGCGAGAACGCCTGGAGTTCATCGAAGCGGCGGAGGGGACGGCCAGCGACGTCACGACCTTCCTCGCCGATCTGGCGAAGAGGATCCGCTCGTTGAAGACCGTAGCCGTCGCATCGGCTCTGGAGGAGCCGCGCGCGATGGTTCGAGAGCTTGAATCCGTGATCGCCCTCTACCGCGCGGAGAACGGACGTGCGCGTGGCCTGGACCCGCGCACCATTGCGGCGTTCCAGGAGCCCGTCGCTCTCGGCATCGAGATCGAAGTGGAGGACGCGGGGGCGATCGAGCCGCTCCGCTCGCCCGAGCAATACGACGGCGAGCGACACGGTCTGGCGCAGCGGTTCGAGGAGGCGCGCCAGAGGTTCAACCAGGAAGCGATCGCGTGGTGAGGCACGGACAACGTTCAGCCCTACATACCGCGCTTCTTCTCATACTCGGCACGTGGGCCTGCTCCGGCGGGTCCGCGCCCGGTGGAGACTCGCAGCCCCCCGCGAGCGTACGGCCGCAGCTACAGGTGATTTTCGTCTTCGATCGCTCGACCAGCATCCCGGACCATACCCTCACACTGGCCGCGGAGCTCACGAACCAAAGGCTGGACGAGCTGGACTACGGAGATCGTGTGGCGGCCATGCAGCTCTTGCAGCTCTCGCTCGCCGAGCCGCCCCGGCGCTGGTCGCAACAGGTCCCGGAGGTGGAGTTCACCGGTCGAGAGCTCATGCAGGATTCCATCTCGCGCGCCCGTTTCCTGAGAGATGCGAAGATCCTCTTGTCGCAGTTCTCCGATACGACGGGCCGGCAGAACATCAATGGCACCGACATCCTCTCAACCCTGCACGACGTGGGCGAGGAGTTGCGGGCCTATCGAGATCATGAGACGATCTTGTATCTTTTTTCGGACATGCTCCAGTCTAACCGTGCGATCGACATGGAAGGGCTTCGTCAGATGCCTCCCGCAGGCTGGGTAGCGGACGCCGATGCCCAGGGCAGGCTCCCGGACTTGACGGACCTGTGCGTCATGGTGGTGGGGGCTCGAGTGGACACCCAGATCGCGCAGCGGGTGAAGGCTTTCTGGAGCGAGTACTTCCAGACGACGGGGGCGAGGCTGCTGGATCGCAATTACACCTTGCGGCCGGTGCGTCTGCCCGCGAATCCCTGTTCATGACCCGGGTGGGGCCGGGAGAGATACTCTCAGCCGAGGGGGGCAGATGAATCGGAAGCTAATCTACACGATCCTGATCGTCGTTCTGGCTGCTTACCTGCTCATCTACTATCTGTAGGTGACACCTACGATCCGTAGATAGCACCGGGCGCCCGGGCCAGCGGGCGCCCATATTCACTTCGTTCCACCACTTCCAGGTCGCGGGGTGCGGTCCGGTCCGTGACCCGTCGCCGTGCGTATCCGCCGCGCGACGTCGCGGGGGGGCTAACTTGACACCGGATGATCTGACGACACGAATCGAGGGCTGGCCGGGCGAGTCCGTGGTCGTGGCTCGCGACCCCGCGACCGACACGTGGATCTTCATCGCTCTTCACGACACCCGCATGGGTCCCGCCGTCGGTGGCACCCGGATGAAGACGTACCCGACCCTGGGTGAAGGCCTCCTCGACGCCATGCGCCTGGCCGAAGGCATGACGTACAAGTGGGCGGGTGTCGGAATCCCGTTTGGGGGCGGCAAGGCGGTGCTCGCGACACGGGAGACGCTCACGGGTGACCGCAGGCAGCGCCTGCTGGAGCGGTACGGCCGGCTGTTGAGCTCGTTGCGGGGGGCGTTCCGCACCGGCGTGGATCTGGGCACCACCCCGGAGGACATGAAGGTCGTCTCCGGCGGCGCTCCCTATGTCATGGGGATCCTCCACGGGCACAGCACGGATCCCGGACCCTACACCGCCCTCGGCGTGCTCGCCGGCATGCGCGCCGCCCTCCAGAGCCGATTCGGAGACAGCTCGCTCGAGGGACGCTCGGTTCTCATCCAGGGCGTCGGGGATGTCGGCCTGCCGTTGGCCCACATGCTGGCGGACGCGGGGGCGCGGCTCGTCATGTGTGACATCGACGAGGAGACGGCCCGAGCGAGCGCCGAACGACTGGTCGGTACGGTCGTGGCGCCGGCCGATATGGCCGACGCCGAGGTCGACATCTACTCGCCATGCGCCGTCGGTGCCACGCTCGACGCGGAGACGGTTCCACGTCTGCGCTGTCACATCGTGGCGGGCTCCGCGAACAACCAGCTTCAGGCGCCCGAGGATGCTGAACGTCTGCACGAGCGCGACATCCTGTACGCACCCGACTACATCATCAACGCGGGTGGTGCGATCGCGTTCGGTCGCATGCAGCTCGGGGTGACCGATGAGGAACAGATCCGCTCCGAGGTGGAAGGTATCGGCGCCACGCTCGCAGCGATCTTCGAGGAAGCGGCCGCGGGAGACGAATCTCCCGTGCATGCCGCTCGACGGAGAGCCGAGCGTTATCTGGCGAACCCGGAGGCCGGCTCGGCATGAGCCGAACTGACCCTCTCCAGGACCTCGATCTCCTTCTCCGCTCTCGCCACTCGATCGTCGTTCTCGACACCGCCGAGGAGGACCGAGCCGAGAGTCTTCTCAAGCATCTCGCCGACCAACTGGATCTGCCGTTGTTCGCGTGGACCCCCAGCAAGGGGCTGCGCCGGACCGACAAGGAGTCAAGCATCTACGGTACGGGCGATCCCAGTCAGGCGCTGGATCACGTCGAGAGCGCGCGCTTCCCGGCCATCTATCTGTTCAAGGGCTTCGAGCCGTATCTGGCCGACTCGGTGTTGGCGCGGAAGCTTCGCGACGCGGCCGAACCGTACCGCGAGGTCGCCGGGGCAATCATCCTGACCGGAGCCGGGCTCGATCTGCCGGAGTCCGTGCAGCAGGTCGCCACCGTCCTGCAACTGCCGCCACCGGACATCGAGGAATACAGGGCACTGTTGCAGCACATCGTGCGAGATCTGAATCGCCGTGGTCACATCGCCGTGGATCAGACGCCGGACGAGACTCAGAGGCTGCTCCAGAACCTCCGCGGCCTCACCCTCCTGGAGGCCGAGAAGGTACTCACCAAGGCGATCATCGAGGACGGACAACTGTCGCCGGACGATATCCGCAAGGTCGTCGAGGCCAAGAAGCAACTGATCGAGCGAGAAGGGCTGCTGGAGTATTACCCGGTAGAGGAGAGCCTGGCCGAGGTGGCGGACCTGGCCACGCTCAAGGACTGGCTCCGGAAGCGTCAGGCGATTGTCGAGACCCCGGAGCGTGCCTCCGAGTTCGGGCTCGAGTTCCCGCGTGGCGTCCTACTGCTGGGCGTACCCGGTTGCGGCAAGAGCCTGTGCGCGAAGGCGGTGGCCATGGAGTGGGGCTTGCCGCTGCTCAAGCTCGACCCATCGAACCTGTACAACAAGTACATCGGAGAGAGCGAGCGGAACTTCAAGCGCGCGGTAGCCGCCGCCGAGCGCATGGCTCCCGTAATCCTGTGGATCGACGAGTTGGAGAAGGCGTTTGCGGGTGCGGGCGATCAGGATGGCGGAGTGACCATGCGCATCCTGGGAACCTTCCTCTCCTGGCTGCAGGACCGCCGTGGCGACGTGTTCGTGGTCGCGACCGCCAACGACGTCCAGCGGCTCCCTGCCGAATTCCTGCGCAAGGGCCGCTTCGACGAGATCTTCTTCGTCGACCTGCCGGATGAAGAGACTCGCGAGAAGATCTTCGAGATCCACCTCCGTAAGCGCGGCCAGAAGAGCTCGGGCTTCGGGCTCTCCAACCTCGCGAGTGCGACTGACGGCTTCAGCGGCTCCGAGATCGAGCAGGTGGTCGTCGCGGGGCTTTACACCGCGTTCTCGGACAAGGCGACGCTCTCTACTGACGCGTTGTTGGCCGAAGTCGCCGCGACCCGTCCGCTCTCCAGGACGATGTCCGAAAAGGTGCAGGGCCTGCGGGCGTGGGCTGAAGGCCGCACCGTGCGGGCGAACTAGCAGGTCGCTACCCGAGCACTCCTACCGGCGGCGCACTGCCCGAGTGCGCGCGCGACCGGGCCTACACGAAGCTGGCGATCTCTTCCAGGGGCTTCTTGCGCAGGTCGGGTACCGTCGCATCCTCCGCGGGATGACCGACGACCAGGAGCAGGAACGGGCGCTCGTTCTCCGGTCTCCCGAGGATCTCGTTCAGGAACCGCATCGGGCTCGGTGTGTGGGTGAGCGTCGCGAGCCCGGCGCGGTGCAACGCGGTGATCAGAATCCCGGTCGCGATCCCGACCGATTCGGTCACGTAGTAGTTCTTCACCCTCACCCCATCCGGACGCAGAGAATAGCTCTCGGCGAAGATCGCGATCAGGTAGGGTGCCGTTTCGAGAAACGGCTTGTGCTCATCCGTACCCAGCGGCGCCAGCGCCTCGAGCCACTCCTTCGGGGCTCTGCGCGTGTAGAACTCGTGCTCTTCTTGCTCCGCCGCCACGCGAATGCGGCCTTTCACGGCCGGGTCGCCGATCACGACGAAGTGCCACGGCTGCATGTTGGCGCCGTTGGGCGCTGTCCCGGCGGCCTCGAGAGCCGCATCAATAACGTCGCGGGGCACCTCCCGATCTGAAAAGTGACGCACGGTTCGCCGACGCTGCATCTCATCTCGGAATGCGCGCGCCCGTGTCACCATCTCGTCCGGCGGGATCGGCGGATACCCGGTGAGCGGTATGAAGGGAAGCCGTCCTGTGGTCATCGTTCAGCGAGTTCCTTCTGAATGAGTGTGGCTACGACTCCGGCCACGCCACGGCATGCGGGATCCTCGACTCATGCGACCCGCGTCTCCATCCACGCGACGAAGTGCGCCGCGACCTCTCCGGCGCACAGGTCGTTGTGCGGCTCATGGTACGCACCCGGGAACAGCTTCAGCTCCACGTCGGCGCTGGACACGGTCTCCGCGAGCCAGCGGCTGCCGTCCGGCGATGTGAGGCGATCGGCCGTACCGTGGCACGCGAGAAGCGGCATCCGCAGCCGGGCTGCCCTGCGCCGAATCGACGCCGTCGCCGCGAGGACCTCGGTACCCCACCGTACGGTGGCCCTCCGGTGCACCAGGGGATCCTCCTCGTAGGCATGCGCCACCGCCGGGTCGCGAGACAGGGCCGCGGGGTCGATCCCAAGGTCGAGCGAAACCCGCGGCGCCACTCGAGAGAGCAGCCTGGCGATCGTCACCAGGAGTGGGGTCGCAACGCCTTTCGGATCGATCGCCGTCGAGCTCGAGATCAGTCCGACCGGCCTTGATCCGTCGGTCGAGCCCGATCCGGGGCCGAGCGCGTAGTCGAGCGCGATCAGCGCTCCGAGGCTATGACCGAACAGGAAGACGGGGCACGCGCCTCGCACCCTCCCGACCGCGCCAAGGAATGCGGCCAGATCCGTCAGGTACGAACCCCACCGATCCACGTGGACCCGCACCCCGTCCGAGCGGCCGTGACCGCGGAGATCCATGACGTGGACGGCTGCTCGTCGAGCCGTCAGCAGCTCGGCGAACGGCGCGTAACGATCGCCGTGCTCGCCGACGCCGTGGATGACGGCGAGGGCCGCTCGCGGCTCGCCGGACGGTACCCACCAGCGGTGAAAGAGCCGGGTTTCGTCCTCCGCTCGGAGCCATTCCTCGGCGGTTGCCATCACAGCATGGGCTGGAAGAGGAAACAGAGGTTCTCGGTCAGCCGCCGGACGACCGGCCGCGCGGCGTGGTGCGCGAGCGTGATCTCGCAGCTGACGGCGATCTCCGATTCCACCTGCTCGGTCAACCTCTCCAGAAAGGGTGGATCCGCGATCTCTACGTTCAGCTCGTAGTTCAGCTGCAGGCTCCGGTAGTCGAGATTCGCCGAGCCCATCATCGCGTATACGCCATCCACCACGAGTGCCTTGGCATGCATGAACGGCGGCTCGCGCTCGAAGATGCGCACGCCTGCTTGCAGAAGAGGCCCGTACAGCGAGCGAGCGGCGTAGCTCGTGTACCAGTGGTTGCTCTTCGCGGGCAGCACGAGTCGGACGCGCACCCCGCGGAACGCCGCGTATCGGAGTGCCTCCAGTATCGTCTCGTCCGGCACGAAGTACGCGGTCACGATATCGACCGACTCACGCGCCGAGACCAGCGCCGCGAAGTACGCGTGCGCCAGTCCGCGTCCGCCCCGCTCGGGAGCTCCGGGCACCATCTGTACGAGCCCGTTACCTACGGGAAGGAGCGTCGGAAAGAACGCTTCGGACCGAAACGTCTCGGGATCTTCCCGGGTGGCGAAGTACCAATCGGCCACGAATGCGTCCTGCAGTTCCATGACCGCCGGTCCGGCCAGACGGACCTGATAGTCGCGGTCGGGCCCGATGCGCCCGGGCACGCTCAGATTGCGGTCATCGAAGTTCATACCGCCCAGGAAGCCGGACCGGCCGTCGATCACCACCACCTTCCGGTGATTCCGCAGGTTGATCTGGAACCGGCCCTTGAGTGGGTGGGCCTGGCTGATGGAGCCGACCCGAACCCCGTTCTTCTTCGCCGATCTGAAGAAGCCCGTCACGTGTGCGAACGTCGACCCGAACCGATCGTACAGCACGCGTACCTGCACACCCTCGGCGGCTTTGCGCATCAGCAGATCGCGCAGGCGCTTGCCCGTTCGATCGATGGCGAAGATGTACGTCTGCAGGTTGATCGAGGACTCGGCGCCTTCGAGCGCGTCGAACAGCACCGGGTAGAACTCGTCCCCATCCACCAGCAATTCGGCGCGGTTGCCGGGGAGTACGCGATGCGCGCGCACGGCGGGGTCCGTGGTGCGAAGAATGTGCTCGGCCGGGTGCGCGTTGAGCGGGTCCTCCTCCGTCGAGCCCGACCATTCGACTGCCAGCAAACTGGAAGGTCCGTGATACAGGGCCCGCTGCACGATCGCGCGCTCGGAAGCGTGCCGGCGAACACGATCCACTCCGAAGGCACCATACCCGAGGGCGCCGGCGATGGGTACGGCCCAGACCGCGGCGAGCCACAGGACTGCAGAGACGGGGCGATGCTTGTGAAGCAGGATGTGCACGGAAAGCACGAAAGCGAGCGAGATGTGTCCGATCGTGAGGAGCGGTACCTGACCCACGTCGCCCGCCTTCGAGCCTCCCGGATACTGTCCGCGCCGTTACGCTTTTTCCTCTTCGTCTTCGTCGCCCGTGCGCTGGCCAAGACGTTCGTCCAGGACGAGGATGGCGCTCGGTGAGTCACCGGCGAACTCGAGCTTGTCCACGATGTCCCCGGCGCTCTTTTCCTCTTCTACTTGCTCGGAGATGAACCACTGGAGGAGGACCTGAGCCGGGTAGTCGTTGTGTGCGACCGCCAACTCGTACAGGTCGTTGATCATGGCCGTGACCTTCTGCTCGTGTGCGAGAGCCGCGCGCATCACCTCGAGCGGCGACGCGAAACCCGAGTGGGGCTTTTCGATCGCGTGCAGCTCGACCTCTCCGCCCCTGTCCAGCAGGAAGTCCACCAGCCGCATGGCATGTGCTACCTCCTCCTCGGCCTGATGTCGCATCCAGGTCGCGAAGCCATCCAGACTCTTGCCCTCGAAGTAAGTCATCATGGCGAGGTATTGATACGCAGCGTAAAACTCGTGTCTGATCTGCTCGTTTATCGCGTCCTGGACCTCTTTGTCGACCATGGGATTCGATCTCCGGTATATCGTGAACGTGCCTTCTCGCCTCACATGCTCTTGGCTACGCCGCGGCCGTAGCGCGGCGCGCGTGAATCTACTACGCTCGCGCGCGGGACGGCAGCGCTGACGGAGCGTGCGAAACCGGCCGCGCGCGCGAGCCGTACGGAGCCGCGAGAGCGGTACGTCGCGCCCCCACGCTCGTCGGAGGCCGACGCCCCTTCCCTTCCACAGGAGACCTGGCATGAGGATGACAACGCTACTCGGCACCGCGGTGCTGTCGGCCGGTTTGGCCGCGTGCGCCGGAAACCCCGAGCCCGGCGAGCCCGGCTACGCCTTCAACGTCAACGGCGAGTACGCCATCGAGTTCGTGGCCGACGATGGCCAAGTGTACACGGGGACCATGCAGCTCGAGACCGCGGTCGGCGGCGCGGTCACCGGCGTCATGGCGATCCGCGACCCGGTCACGATCGACGGCGATCTGGAAGGCCTGATCGTGGGCGCCGAGCTCACCTTGACCGTCCCGTATTCGATCGTGGAGAACGGGTGCAGCGGCGTGGCCTCCGGCGGCGGCGTCGTCGCCGAGGGCGGGAGCTCCGTGTCTGGAAGCGTCGAGATCGACGACGAGTGCGCGGGAGCACCCTTCGCGGCGGATTTCACTTTCACGCTGCGTTGACGGTCCGGAGACGCCTGAACTGACGACGCCGACTCTCCAACCGACGACGCGACACCCGAGCGGACGAGCAGGTCGAAATGGCGGGTGGCGGGGAGATCGGACGCCCCCGGCTACCCGCTAGAAGAGCGAGCGTACCCGCCCGCCGTCGACGGTGACCGAAGTGCCCGTGATGTAGCTCGCGCGCTCGGAGGCGAGAAACGCCACCAAGGCCGCGAACTCGCGGGGCTCGCCGAGGCGCGCCATGGGGATGGTGCTCTCCCACTCGGCCTCTACGTGCCGCACGTCGATTTTCCTGTCCCGCGCGACCGTCTCCGCCAACTGCTCCAATCGCTTCGTTCGCGTATAGCCCGGCAGGGCGTTGTTCACGGTGATCCCGTGTGCCGCGACCTCGTTCGCCAGCGTCCGAGCGAACCCCGTTACGGCGGCGCGCACGCTATTGGAAAGGATGAGCTGGTCGACCGGCTCCTTTACGGCCAGGGACGTGATGTTGATGATGCGCCCCCACCCGCGTTCCTTCATCCCCGGAAGGAGCTGGCGAGTGAGCTCGAGCGCGCTTTCCAGGTTCAATCGGATGGCCTGTCGCCAGTCCTCGCGCGTGTGGCTCTCGAACGGCCCCGCCGGCGGCCCGCCCGCGTTGTTCACGAGGATGTCCACGCGGCCGAACTCGCTCAGCGCCGCGCGCACCAAGCCTTCGATCGCCTCGGGGTCCGCCAGGTCGGTGGGCACGGGATGAGCGCGGACCTCGCACTGCTCCGTGATGGCGCGAGCGGCGTCCTCGAGCTCTCGTTCTCCCCGAGCGCAAAGCACCAGATGGGCTCCCTCCGCCCCCAGCTCTTCGGCCACGGCTCGCCCCAATCCGCGACTCGAGGCCGCTACCAAGGCCACCTTCCCTCGCAGACCTAGGTCCATGTCGACCTCACGCTTCGGGGTCGTCGTGAAAGTAGGTGTCCGTTCCATCCAGCCAGTCCTGGCGGGGCGGACAGAACACGTCCAGGTCCAACGTGTCCTCGAGGGCCTCGGCCTTGTGGGGCACGTTGGACGGGATGTGGAGAATCTCTCCCGCCCGGACCACGCGCTCGTCTTCTCCGTCGTCCCCGAGCCAGAAGCGAAGCGCGCCATCGAGGATGCAGGTGAACTGCTCGTTCTCGTGCGAGTGCCGTGGGACGATGCACCCCCGATCCAGGCGCACGTACGCCAACATCGCACGCTCCCCCGTGATCAACTGGCGACGAATCGTGTCCGTCACCGGCTCCACGGGGACCTCCGCCAGGCTGTACAGAGTCGCGTCAGTGCTCATGCCGTCTCCAGTTCTCCGCTCTCCAACTGTTTCGGCCGATCAGCGTCTCGCGTCGCTGTTGTACATCTCGGCAATGGCCCGATAGCCGTCTGCACCATGACGATAGACGACGATGTACTTCCCATGTTCCTGGAATGGCGCGCCGTGACGCGGGCGCACGGTCCTCGAGAAGCGACCGATCTCGAACGCCAGATCCCCGGACGCCTCGATCTCCCGGCTCCCGAGTGTGAGAGACACGAGTCCCTCGTCAGGCGTCAGGTGCCAGAACCGCCGAATCTTCTCTCGACCACGCAGGGCCGAAGCCCCCGATGGGAGCAACTGCGCATCGTCTGCGTAGAAGGCATCCACCATCTCGTCGAAAGCCTTGCGTCCGATTCGTTCGGCACGTTCTCGCGAGATTCTGCGGATCGACTCGGTGGGGTCGGAGTCCTGGTTCACGTCGTCTCTTCCTGTGTCGGCCGTATCACCCGGTCGCATGCCCCCGCGCCCCCGGTCGCATGCCCTCCCGTCGACGGAAGTTGGATGGCCTCCTTCCAGCGAGCAAGGAAGCCCCCACAGCCCGAGCGGGTTTGCATTTCCTGCGTCATTCGCGTATGCGTTCGGTACGTCCGGATTGCTCCGGGGGAAGTAGCCTGTCGCACTAACGTGCGTCGGCGAACGCGGTGCGGAGCGGCGGACTCGGCCATGGCATCTTCACGATTGCGCCCACCTGTCGCGGGCGCAGGGACTGGAGATGCCGGCGCGGCGGGCCACGGAGCAGGGGCTCCGGCGGCGCGATTGCCCCGCGCGGGCGAGTTCCTCGAAAGGGTGGAGCGAGAGCGAGATGGACGGATTCCCTTCCCGGGGACGCAGGTCGGTCCTCGCAGTCCTGGTTTCACTCGGGATGGCCTGCCAGCCCGGCGCACCGGCGGATTTCACCGGACCACCTTCCCAGATCCAGACATTTTCGATCACCCTTGCCTGGGATCCCCCTGCCACGGATGCCACCGGGGCGCCGCTCACCGACTTGGCCTCGTACAGGCTCTATTACAGCCAAACGACGCCGCTCACGAAAGACGCCAGCACCATGGTGGAGGTAGGCTCCGAGACGACCCACACGCTGACCCACCTGTCCGGCGGCATTTACTACTTCGCGGTGACGGCGCTCGACCTGGACGGCAACGAGAGCGCCCTGTCCGGCGAGGTCAGCGCGGAGCTCAGAGGAGAATGAGCGGGCTCGGCGGGGCGTGGAGACCGGAATCCCGGATGGCGCTCGGGCTCGTGCTCCTGACCGTTGTGCTTGCAGGGGCGGCGCCGGCACCGCGCTCCGGGGCCTCTCCCGACGCGGACCGCACCACCGTTGCGCCCAGCAAACCGCGCAACGTGGCAGCCACGGCGCTCAGCAGCCGTCGCGTCCGGATCACGTGGGATGCGGTGGTCAGCCAGCCACCCGTGAAGCACTATGTCATCTACCGGGGGGACGGTCCGGTCTTCACGTCCACGACGACCAGCTTCATCGATACGACGGTTCAGCCGGTCACGACCTACTCGTACCGCGTTTCGGCGGTGGATTCGCTGGATCAGGAAGGACCGCGCAGCACCCCGCCCACCACCGTCACCACGCCACTCCCCGACATTACGCCTCCCACGCAACCGACTGGCCTGACGGCCACTTCGATCGGGGCCACGAGCGTGGACCTCCGGTGGGCGCCGGCCTCGGACCCAGAGACGGGCATCGCCAGCTACAACATCTACCGCGACGGAGCACAGGTCGGGTCGAGCTCCACCACGACCTTTTCCGACACGGGGCTGCAGGTGAACCAGACCTATTCGTACCAGGTCAGCGCGGTGAACGGAGAGGGTCTCGAGGGAGCGCTGAGCGTCCGGATCCTGGCGACCACGTTCGACAACACGCCGCCGACGGCCCCGACCGCGCTGGCCGCCATTGCCGCCGGGGCGACACAGGTGGATCTCTCGTGGACGGCGGCCTCGGACCCCGAATCCGGCGTGGACAGCTACAACATCTACCGCGATGGCGCCATCGTGGGCTCCAACACGACCACGACCTTCTCGGACACGGGGTTGAGCGGGAACACGACGTACACCTACGAGGTCTCCGCCGTGAACGGGGCCGGCACCGAAGGTGCCCTGAGCGCCTCCGTGACGGTTCAGACGGCCGACGATACCCCGCCAACCGCGCCCTCCGGACTCGCGGCGCAGGCCGTTGCTCACGATCGGGTCGCTCTCACGTGGACGGCCGCCAGCGATCCGGAGTCCGGCGTGGCCAGCTACAACATCTACCGCGATGGCAGCATCGTCGGCTCCAGCACGACCACTTCGTTCAGCGACACGGGGCTTACCGGCTCCACGCAATACAGCTATCAGGTGACAGCCGTAAACGGGGACGGACTGGAGGGTCCGCCTACGGCGACCGTCGTGGTCACCACGCTCCCCCCGCCCGACACCACGCCACCTACGGTGCCCACGGGACTGGCGGCGAGCGCGACGTCTCCGACGAGCGTCACCCTCACCTGGAGCGCTTCAAGCGACCCCGAGTCCGGCGTGGACAGCTACAACATCTACCGCGACGGCGCGCGCGTCGGGTCGAGCACGAACACGACCTTCACGGACGGCGGCGTGCGGGGTGGAAACACGTACCGTTATCAGGTTTCCGCGGTGAACGGAGAGGGCCTGGAGAGTGGTCTGAGCACCGCGGTAAGCGTGACCACACCGGCTCCGGCCGACACGACGCCGCCTACGGTACCTGCCGACCTGGCGGCGAGCGCGACGTCTCCGACGAGCGTCACCCTCACCTGGAGCGCTTCAAGCGACCCCGAGTCCGGCGTGGACAGCTACAACATCTATCGCGACGGCGCGCGCGTCGGGTCGAGCACAAGCACGAGTTTCATGGATGCCGGCCTACAGGCGAGCACGACCTACAGCTACCAGATCTCCGCCATCAACGGCGAGGGAATCGAGAGCGCGCGCAGCGCCCCGCTGAGCATCACGACGCCCGCCTCGGCGGATACTTCGCCGCCGACGGTGCCGGCCGGACTCGTTGTCACGCCTGAGGGGCCCACACGCGTTACTTTGACGTGGAGCGCCGCGACGGACCCCGAGTCGGGCGTCGCTAGCTATCGCATCTACCGAAACGGAGCAGTCAGGGCCACGAGCACTACGACGACGTTCGCGGACACGACGGTGGTCGCGAACACGCAGTACAGCTACCAGGTCTCGGCCGTCAACGGCGCGGGCCTCGAGAGCGCACGAAGCGCCGCGGTAAACGTCACGACGCCGCGGGTGGCCGACACGACTCCACCCGCGCCACCCACGCGGCTACGGATCGTGCCGTGACCCGATCGGTCGGTATGCTGCGCGGCGCCGCGATTCTCTTCGCCGTACTGGCGGCGTGTCCGGGGCTCGCCCAGGGCCAGGACCCCGGCGCCCGGCGTCCGGCACCGCTCTCGAAGAGCGATCTGACCCGCCTCCTGAGCGGCGGGACGTATACCCGTCCCGAAGTGGTGGCCATAGTCCAGCGCAGTTGCCTGAGCTTCGAGCCCAGCGCTCGTGACCTTGCCGATCTGCGGCAGCTCGGTGCTGATGCGACGATCCTGGCCGCGATCGACGCGTGCGCGTCACCTCCACCCACTCCCGCTGAGCCCACGCCGCTTCTCATCAGCCTCTCCACGCCGAGGTTGGCTGCCCGCGTTGGCGGCACCGCGACGCTGACGGTGCAGCTGCGCGGCCCTGAGGGTCCGCGAGCAGGGGTACAACTGGTCCTGAGAGGCACCGAGAACATCCCCGGCGGCCTGGCCAGCACCATGCGCGCGACCACCGACGCTCAGGGCCAGGCCCGATTTCGAGTTCCGGCCGGGACCGGGGCGGCAAGCCATTCGCTCGTGGTCACCGCGGTGGGCGAATCGTTGACCGGCCCGGTAGGGGTAGTGCTGGATGTCGCAGCGGGCTCACCCGCGCGGGTCGAAGTCGAGCCGGATCGGCTCGTCCTCCCGGACGAGCCCACCGGGACCCTCGAGGTGTCGGCGGTCGCGTTCGACAGGTACGGGAACCGCGTTCCCAACGCCGTTCTGACGCTTCGTGCTCGGGCGACTTCCCGCGGGCTCGTGGGCACTCCGCCACCCGTGCAGGAGTCGACGCGCACGGCTGACGCGAGCGGAACCGTGCTGTTCACGGTCCCGGCGACCGCGGAGCTGGCACGCTACGTCCTGGAAGTGCAGAGCGATGGCCTCACGCTGGCTTCGTTGCCGGTGATGCCGTCCCCCGTTACGGCGATAGCCGAGGCACCGGAACCCGAAGAGCAGGGCCCACCGACCGCCGGCGACCCGGAGGAGGCGGCGCCCGATCCCGCAGATGAGCGCCAACCCCAGATCGAGCAGGCGGTGGAGGAGGCGGGTGAGACAGCGGCGATCGTCCTCCAGCGGAAGCAGCTGGCGGCCGAGGCGCTCGCGAGCGGAGACGCCGAGGGAGCCCTACGGCTGTATCAGGGGGCCGTCTCGCTCGACCCCGACGACGCCGAGGCCTGGTTCGAGCTGGGGCGCGCGTGGGCAGCGGCCGGTGAGATGGACGAGGCTCGCGCCGCCTTCCGCCGCGCGCTCGAGCTTGACCCCGAGCTCTCGGAGCAGGTCGACGCCCAGCTCGCGTCCCTCCCGAGCCTGCCTCCATGGCTGCAGCTGGACATCTGGGGCGGCACGGCGATCGAGACCGGCGAGACGACGGGGACCATCATGGTCGAGGCGTCCATCTGGCCGTTCCCGTTCCTGCGCATATGGGGTCGATACGACAACGCGCTCGGACTCCACAACCCGTTGTTCGTCCGCCGCACTCAGGATCTGGAGTCCTACTTCGGAGGGCTGGCGCTCGCCTGGGGCCAGGATCGTCGTCTGATCACCTCGTTCGAGGCCGGGCGGAGGAACCAGGCGGGGGATCTGTTCGAGTACGTCTACCACGGGGAGCAAGCGGTCAAGCTCACGCAGGGTCGCGGTGAAATCGCGTTCGGCGGGTACCTGGGACGGTGGTTCGACCGGGACGATTGGGTCGGCTACGGGAGGGCCGACATCCAGGCGAGCGATCGTTTCGCGGTACGGCCAGCCGTATACTTCGGTGAGACGGTCACGGTGCTCGACGACCGACGGATCGCGGAGAGCGAAGTGCGGGGCTACCTCGGGTTCGCGTACCGCCCCGTCGGTCCGCTCGAGATCGAGCCGGTGTTCGGATACGGGTCGGTGGAGAGCCAGTCCGACGACCTGAGCGGGTCCCTGCTCGAGGGCCAGTTCCGTCTATCGGCCGATCTCGGGGCTTCGAGTCGCTTCCAAATCTTCGTGAGGCACCAACGACCTCCGGGTGGGAGCGAGTCCTTCACGACGCTGGCGGCCGGGCTCGTGCTCGGGATCGACCGGTCGGTCGGAGGTGGGGGGCAGCCCTGACGCGATTCACGACCGGCCCGGGTAGCCTCGAGCATGACCGGCGCCTCAGGGCCCACCGGCCGCGTATGCCCACCCCGCCCTCACGCCCCACTCCGACGAGTCCTCCACGAGTCCCCGGGTCAGGCCCACATCCAGGAGCCAGGATCCGAGCCGATAGTCCGCCCCGATGACGACCTCGCCGAGGTCCTCGGTCCCGAGAGGGACCCGATCACGGGTGCTGGCACGGCCTTCCAGACCGAGGGCGAGCCGCAAGCCCGACCCCACCCGATAGAGCAGCTCGCCCGCATACAGAAAGACGTCGTTCTGCTCGAAGCTCTCCACCGGGGCCTCGAGGATCCCGACCCCGAGGCTGACGGTCGCGCGCCAACGGGGAGCCCCGTACGAACCGAGTAGAGCGAGCCGCACATCCGTCGTGTTGGATCCGATCCCTTTCGCCTCGTTCGAGTTTGGGAGCTTCACCTCCACGTGTGCCCCGGCCGAGAAGCCGCGCTCACCCCCGATCGGCGCGAGGAGCAAGCCGATGCGAAAATCGCCGACATCCCCTGTGCGGCCGTCCTGCGCATCGGAGTCGAGTGGGATTGGAGGAGGGTCGGCCTCATCCACCCACAGCGTTTGCCACACGTCGCCCCGGATTTCGAGGAGGACCCGGTCGGCGAGCGCGTAGGCGAGACTCAGACGCCCTATCGAGAGAAGATTGCCTTCGAGTCCGGAGAGAGGGAACGAGCGGTCCGACCCCCAGGCCAGGCCCGCGCCGAGAAGGATGGTCCGCGCCTTCACCGCCGATACCGGCTGCAGGACCGGATCGCGCCGCGCTTGCCCGTGTCCGTCGAGCGGGGCGTACAACAGCGCCGCGAAGGCTCCGACCCATGCCAGCCGCGTCGTGACTCTCCTTCGATGGGCGCGCGGCCCACTCGGGTTCGTCAGCAGCCTCCTACTCCTCCACCCAGTTCTCCATGAACCGGCCTCCGCCCTCGTGCTCATCCACGAGCGCCTGGAAGATGGCTTTGAGCTGCTCGTAGGGGAACGTGCCGATGATCATGCGGTTGTTGACGATCATCGTCGGCGTCGACCGGATGCCGTGCGAGTACTCCTCCGACGTCTTTTCGTACTCGCGGCCCGTCTCGATCATCCGGCGCACGAGGTGGATCGTGGCCGAGTCGGTCAGCGCAGCGTCGACCTGGTACTTCCGGGCAAGCTCCTCACGCCCTTCGGGTGTGCGGGCCGCTCGAAAGTTGGCCCAGATGTCCTCCTGAATGTCATGGAACTTGTCGGGGTCGTACGCGGCCATGTACGAGACATCGCAGGCGCCCGGGTGCAGGTCCTTTTCGACCACGTCGTTGCACGCCGCCTCCAACGGGAAGAGCTGATACGCGAGGTTGATCTTCCCGTGAAAGTCCTGCGCCGCTCGCTCCATCTGCTCCGCGAGATACAGGCAGTCCGGGCACAGGAGGTCGACGTACTCGACGATCCGGATCGGTGCGTCCTCGAAGTTCTCGGTCGACCTCATGGTCCAATACGGAGAGATGAAGCTGGGCCACTCCACCGTCGGCAGGCTGTAGAACTCCTCCACCACGCGGGCGGCGACGCTACCTGATTGCGCTTCCTCCCTGGCCTCGTGGTACTCGGCGAAGCCGTACGCTCCGCCCAGCATGACCGTTCCGAACGCGAGGGCGTGCCTCGCGGAAGGCTGAAAGTAGCGGGCGAAAAGCCCCGGCTGGTCCCGATCGATCCCGTACCGCCAGAACAGGACGAAGTTGGCGATAGAGAACAGGTAGAAACCGGCGCACAGCAGGCACAGGCTTCGCATGTAAGACACGGAATACAGAAGAAGCGCCACGACGCCGATCACGTTCACCAGGGCGATCGTCTTGTTGGTCCTCTCGACCTCCAGTGACGGAAACACCGCTCCCATAACGACCAGCAGCCCGACGGACATGCCGAAATAGCCGAGCGGCACACCGCCTATCTGTGATATGACCGCGTATGCCGAAGCGTCACAGTTGAAGAACGCGTTGATGTCGCAAAAGGAGCCTTCGAAGATGGATTCGGGAAAGTTGGCGGCGAAGTAGTGCCGTACCGTCATGATCGACGAGACGATCATGCCGACGCCAAACGAGAAGCTGAGCGCCCTGCGCCCCGTCTGGCCGCCGAGTGTCAGTGATTGCTGCACCGTGGCCTCCCATGGAGCGGACTCGTTTGACGCGAAGGAAAACGTGACGTGGAGGTCGGCGAGCCCGGGTCGTCTCTCCGGGCTCGCGCCTCGTCTCGTGCAGGTCGCTGAAGAGTCGGGCGACCTGCTAGTCCCCGCGTATCAACCCACCCTACGGGCCGCTTTCATGATGTCCGCGACGTAGCGATCGACGTTCGCGAGGATCTCGATCGTCTCCGTCTTGCCCTCCGCCGCCGACACATCTTTGGCGAACCGGAGCAGCACACCGCGAATCGCGGCCTCATCCCCCGCAGCTCGACGGGCGGGCGCCTGTCCGGCCCGGGGAGCGGCGGCAGACTTTGGCGCTCTCTTCTTCGTTCGTCGTTTCGGGGCGAGCCGCCGCTTCACCTGTAACGGGTACTTAGCGTGGAACTGTCGGAGGCTTAACCGCGCGACTGCGGGATCCATCTTCTTCGCGCGCTCGAACAGCTTCCGGCTCGGGGTCTTTGGATCTTTCTTGAGCTGTCGCTCGACGAAAGTCATTACCTTGTCGGCAGGCGAAGGCATCGATCTTCCTTTCAGGGGATCACGGGCGTACAACTCCGCCCGGGATCGTCAGTTGCGACGTGCGAGCGCCGCGGAGCACGGCCCGTGGACGTTTCGGCGCGTCTGTGTCTATCGAACTGTGCGAAGGCAGTCACGGACAATGGTAGAGATATAACACATCAATGGCGCCTTGGAAGGGTGTCCGGAGTCCCCGGGCCGTGCGCACCCGGCCTCTGTGGGTCCTCAAGCCTTTGAGGGTCCTCGGAACCCTCCGCCGCCTCACCCCGAGTCGACAGGGCTTCGAGCAGTGCGAAGGCCTCGGCCGCAGGCACGCCGAGATTCGATCCCCCGAACTCGTTCAGGACGGCCGCGTTGACCGCGATCACTCGATCGTCGAGACCCAGCACGGGCCCGCCGCTGCCCCCGCGCGTCGTTTCCGCGTCGTACACGACGTGCGTCGAAGTCACCTGTCCGACGATCCCGCGTGTCGCCAGCGGCGCGATGTGCCCGGCCTGCGAGAGTCGCCGCGCGACCTCCCAGAAGTCGATGCCGGGCGTTTGCATCAGCTCGTCGACGAAGGCGGGGTCGGTCCGCGCCAGCAACGCCCGTATCCCCGTCGGGTAGCCCAGCACCAGCACCTCGGCGCCCGGCTGCGGAGGAGCCTCGGAGAGTACGAGCGGGATGACCTGGGCCGGGAGGCCATCCGCCCGGAGCACGGCCACGTCCGCGCTTTCACTGGCGCCGACGGTCTCGAGCTCGAACGGCTCTTCGGTATCGGGCACGTATCCGATCAGACGGTACATGACCGGCGTGAGCCCCGCCTCGACGAGACGCCGCGCGGTGGGGTCGAAATCCCAGGGCACGACGATGTGACGGTTCGTGAGGAGGAAACCGCCCTCCGTGATCACGAAGCCGGTGCCCGTGAACTGACGCTCCAACCGCGGTCCGTCCGCGTCCGGGCTGGCGAGCGGGTTGCCTCGCGCATCGGTCAGCGGTTGGCCACCCGGACCGAGCATCACGCGGAGCGGACGCTGATCCGGTGGCTGTAGGAAGCCGTACGATCCCTGCAGGAACACGACGGATCGCGCCGCCGTCTCGATCACGCGCTCCGCCGCGGAGCTCCTGGCCTCGAGCGCTTCGACCCGCTCGACGGCACTCGACACCTGCCCCTCGAGATCGGCCCGGATGCGACCGAGCTCCTGTCGGGTCGGCAGTGCCTCTTCCCCGCCCTCGAGCAGCGCGGCGATGTCGTAAACGCGCGCCGACTCACGCGCGAGGCGCCGCTCGAGACCGAGGCCGTACAGGAAGATGGCCCCGAAGCCCACCGCCATCACGAACAGCATCGCCACCACGACGCCACGTGTGCGAGGCGTCGTCTGCGTCATCAGCTCATGCGGGAAGGTACGGAGAAAGGCCCAGATGGCGCCCACTCGGCTGTCACCCGTGGCCCGCGCGCAGTCGACGCAATCGGCGAGCGCTTCGCGCATGCTCTTGTGCCGCGCCTGGGAACGAGCCCCACAGCGGAAGCGGAGGATGGGACCCCGCGCGCCGAGCTCGATCACGTCCTCGCACTCGAGGACGCGGCGCTCCACCGGCCCGCCGTTGACGCGCACTTCGTGATCGTCCAGCGACCTGATCACGTAGGTCCGCTCCTGCCGGGTGAGCGTTGCGTGGTGCTCTCCCACGTTCGGCGCTCGATCGGTCGGGAAATGGACCTCGGCATCTGCCGCCGTCCCGATGCGAATGACCAGATCCGTGAGGCGCTGGGTCGTGCCCCGCAGCGGACCCGACAGGTGGACGAGCGATGCGATGATGGGCGGCTCCGATGCCCCGGGGACGCCCTCCGTCTGTCTGCTCTCGTCGGTCATTCTGCCCTTCCGCGATCGGTTCGGATCGAACCGGCATCTCTACCCTGTGAGGACCGGGTCCCGCCCACAAGATAACGCCGGAGAACGAGATCAGGCTGTGTGCAACCTTTCCCGCCGCACGAGCGTATCCGAGATTGGCCGGACGCTGAACCCGGAGCAGGAGCACTCGTTGGAGCAGTTCTTCTACGATATCGGTGCGTGGATGGAGGCGATCGGCGGGTGGGCGTACCTGATCGCCCCGCTCGTCATGGCCGGCGTAGCCATCCTCCCCATCCCCGCCGAGGCTCCGGCCATGATCAACGGAGCCCTGTTCGGTCCTATCGCAGGGACGGTCATCACGTGGGTGGGCGCCATGGCGGGGGCCACGGCCAGCTTCGAGATCGCGCGCGCCCTGGGCCGCCCGGCCGCCGAGCGCGTCCTTCGCCCCACGGCCCTCGAACGAGCCGATCGCGTCGTGATGCGAGCCGGCTGGGGCGGACTCCTGCTAGCCCGCTTCATGCCCCTGATCGCCTTCACCGCCCTCAACTGGGGAGCCGGCCTCACCCCGATCCCCCGCTGGCGCTTCTTCTGGACCACAGCGGTCGGGATCGTCCCGGGGGCGATCGTGTTCACGGCATCGGGCTGGGGACTCACCGCGCTTCTCGAGCGCCTTCCCTGGGTCGCGCTCGGCGTGGCGGTCTTGCTGCTCGTATGGATCGTCTGGCGCACCCGGCGTCGCGCCGAAGCGGTAGAGCACGTCGCGAATCTCGAGACCTGAGACGAGTGGCGTCGAGCGGGACAATCACGAGCGCGACAGGGCCAGGGGCCCTAGTTTCGTGCGCCATGGGTTCTTGTAGGGTTATTTGCAGGCCGGCCACGGTCGCGCTCATCGGGATGCTCGTCGCGCTCCCGTCCGACGGCCGGGCGCAGTCTCCGCCCGCTCCCCCGGCCAACCAGGTCGGGCTCCTGCTGCGTCAGCTAGACGGGGTGAAGCGCGTCCTGCTCGTTGCGGCACACCCGGACGACGAGGACACCGCTCTCCTGGCAACTCTCGCGCGCGGCCTGGGCGTCGAGGTGGGCTACTTCGCGTTCACGCGCGGCGAGGGAGGTCAGAACCTCATCGGTCCCGAGTTGGGAGAAGGCCTAGGGGTCGTGCGCACGGGCGAGCTCCTCGCCGCCCGTTCCCTGGATGGGGCCAGTCAGTTCTTCAGCCGAGCGTACGATTTCGGGTATTCCAAGAGCGCGGATGAGACCTTTCGGCATTGGCCCCGTGAAGCGCTCCTGTCGGACCTGGTCCGCGCCGTGCGGCGACTCCGCCCGCAGGTCATCGTCTCCATATTCAGCGGCACGCCGAGCGACGGGCACGGGCAGCACCAGGCGGCCGGGATCCTCGCGCGTGAGGCCTACGATGCGGCGGGCGACCCCGATCGGTTCCCGGAACACCGGGACGCGGGCCTCGAGCCGTGGAAGCCGCTCAAGCTGTACCGCCGCACGTTCTTCGACCCGCAGACGGCTTCGCTTCAGCTCCCCACGGGGAGGCTGGACCCGCTCCTCGGACGGTCTCACCATCAGCTGGCGATGGACAGCCGGAGCCAGCATCGCTCGCAAGACTTCGGGACCGCTCAGACTCCCGGACCGAGGACGACCGGGCTGCTCCTTCTGGAGAGTCGCGTAGACGCGGGTCCGAAAGATCCTCTGTTCGCGGGCATCGATACGACGCTCACGGGGCTCACGCGTCAGCTCGTCGGCGATTCTCGCGAGGCCGCCGCTCGGGCGATCGATGCGTATCGGGACGAGGTCCAGACGGCGGGTCGGTCACTGAGCGCCACTAGCCCCGCGGACGCGGTGCTTCCGCTGGCTCGCGCGCGCAGCCGGCTCCAGGAAGCGATCTCCACACTCGCCTTCGCGGGGGACGAGGGCGTGGAGCTAGAGCGCGAGCTGGGACGGCGGGGCGATCTGCTCGTGCGCGCCATCCTCGCGGCTGCCGGCGTGCTCGTCGATGGCCGCGTCCACGACGATGTGCTCGTCCCGGGTCAGGGCGCCCTCGTGGACACTCGCGTTTGGAGCGGCGGGTCGTATCGCGTCGAAGCGAGTCCGCCGTCGTTGACCACGCCGTCGAACGGGGAGTACGAACTCGAGCCCGCACCGGATGAGGAGCCACCGCCCGATGGCAGCCTGTTCGGGAGGTTCTTCCGTTCCCGCGAGCGGATGGCCGACACGAACCCCGGCTCGCTCACGACGGTCGGGCCCGACGATCTGGCCGTGTGGCGATACCGACTGCGGCTGCCACGATCCGCGAGACCGAGCCTCCCCTATTACCTGGCCGAGCCACGGCGCGGCGACGTATACGCGTGGCCGGAAGATGACGCGCTCTGGAACGAGCCGTTCGACCCGCCCCCATTCGGGATGAGGCAGGAGCTGACGTTGTCGGGGCCAGGGCTCGAGCCCGTGCGTCTCCAGATCTCCGATGCGATCCGGTACCGCGGCGTCGACAAGGCGAGCGGCGAGTTCTGGCGACCCGTTCACATCGCGCCCCGTCTTTCCGTTCGCCCTTCTGCCACGACGCTCGTTTGGGCGGGCGCCGACGAGTCGCCGCGTGACCTCACGGTCACGATCCGCAGCGAGGACCCGGGCCCGGTGAGTGGCACGCTGACCCTCGAGACGCCCGACGGCTGGCTCTCGGAGCCCGCCGCCGCGCCGTTTTCCTTGGAGGGTGAGGGCGCGGAGGCGCGGTTCGAGTTTCGCCTGCAGCCGAGCGGAGCGAGCCAGGGGACGTACACGCTGAGACCGGTCGCCCGTACCGGCGACGGCGACTCGTTCTCTCAGGCGATCGAGATCATCGACTACCCGCACATCGAGCGGCGTTTGTTCGCGACCGATGCCACCATCCGCGTGCTGCGGATCCCCGTTCGGGTCGCGGATCGCAAGATCGGATACGTGATGGGCTCGGGGGACGAGGGCCCCGCGGCGATCCGGCAGCTGGGGCTGGGGGTCGAGATGATCGAGCCGGCGGATTGGACCGCTGAGCGGCTCGCTCGCTTCGAGACCATCGTCCTCGGCGTGCGCACGTACGAGGTACGCCCGGATCTCGCCGCCGCGACCCCGACTCTCCTCGAGTGGGTCCATGCCGGCGGCACCTTGATCGTGCAGTACAACAAGTACGAGTTCATGGATGGCCAGTACGCCCCCTACCCGATTCGAATCGGACGGCCGGCGCCACGGGTGACGGACGAGACTGCCGAAGTTCGCGTCCTCGTTCCGGACCTCCAGTTGTTCGAGACACCTAATCGGTTGCAGGAAGCCGACTTCGAGGGATGGGTGCAGGAACGGGGGCTCTACTTCCCGACCGAATGGGACGATCGATACCTGGCCCCTCTCGAGATGTCCGACGAGGGAGAGGACGCCTTGAGAGGCGGTCTGCTGGTGGCACGCTACGGGGATGGGTTATACGCCCACACGTCGCTCTCGTTCTTCCGCCAGCTACCGGCAGGCGTGCCGGGGGCGTACCGGCTGTTCGCCAACCTCATCTCGCTCGACCCCACCGACTGGGACGACCCCAGGTACCCATGACGCCGGCCGAAGGCCCACCCCGCCGGCCCACGCCGGGGGAGATGCCAGAGCCGGCACGACCCTCGCCCGGGCAGTCCGCGCCTCACATCGAGGGCGAGCACCCGGGCGAGGAGGATGGGCAGATCGGGATTTTCGGAAGCTGGCGAGCCCTGTACGTGACCGTGGTCCTGTATACGGCGGCGCTCACCGTCCTCCTTTACGTCTTCACGCGTCTCCTCGACTTCAGCTCCTGATGCGACCGGCTCCCTTGGCACGACTGGCCGGATGACGGTTTCCGACTGGCTCGTCTTCGCGCTCTACTTCGGGGGCGTGCTGGTGTTCGCGTACTACCAGAGCCGCAAGAACGTGGGAGTCGAGGGCTTTTTCCTCGCAAACCGGCGTTTGCACTGGGGAGCCATCGGTCTGTCGGTGATGGCGACGCAGGCGAGCGCGATCACCTACATCGGCACCACCGGGCAGGCATTCGATGACGGCATGGAGTTCGTCCAGGTCTACCTGGCTCAGCCCATCGCGATGGTGCTCCTGTGCGTGATCTTCGTGCCGTTTTTCTACCGCGCGCGGGTGTTCACGGCGTACGAGTACCTGGAGCGGCGCTTCGACGCCAAGACACGCTCGCTCACCAGCTTCCTGTTCCTGCTTTCGAGGGGGCTGGCCGCGGGGATCGTGCTGTACGCGCCCGCCATCGTGCTGTCGGTCATCATGGGTTGGGACGAGACGATCACCATCCTCATCATGGCCGCGGTCACGATCGCGTACACGATCATGGGCGGGATCACCGCGGTGATCTGGACCGACGTGATCCAGATGCTGATGATGTTCGCGGGGATCGGGATCGCGCTGGTGGTGCTGTTCACGACCCTGCCCGCGAGCGTCGGTGTCACCGACGTCGCCTATATCGGCGGCATCCGGCAGATGTGGACGAGCATCGACCTGTCGTGGGACCCGACGAACACCTACACGGTCTGGTCGGGGCTGATCGGCGGACTGTTCCTCGCGCTGGCGTACTTCGGAACCGACCAGAGCCAGGTGCAGCGCTACCTGACGGCCAGCTCTCTCAAGCAGTCGCGTCTGTCGCTCATCTTCAACGCGTTCGTGAAGGTCCCGATGCAGGTCTTCATCCTGTCGATCGGGGTCCTCTTGTACGTGTTCTACCACTTCGAGCGTCCGCCGCTGGTGTTCAACGCGGCCGAGGTCGCGGTCGTGCAGGAGAGCCCGCGCGCGGGGGAGTTCCAGCAGCTCGAGGCAGCGCACGCGACAACCCACGATCTGCGGCGGCAGGCCACGCTCGAGCTGCTCGATGCCCGGGAGTCCGGGGGCGATCTGACCGCTCTGCGAGGGCAGATCGCCGCGTACGACGAGGAGCTCGGGCGGCTGAGGGACGAATCGAAGGAGCTCATCTCGGACGTGCGCGGAGCCTCTTCCAACGACGTGAACTACGTCTTCCCCTCCTATCTGATCACGTACGTGCCGGCGGGCATTCTGGGGCTCTTGATCGCGGTCATCTTCGCGGCCGCGATGTCCTCGCTCGATTCGGAGCTCACCGCCCTTTCGAGCGCGACGGTGATCGATTTCTACAGGCGGTACTTCAAGCCCGACGCCGCGGACGCCCACTATCTGTGGGTATCGCGTCTCGTGACCCTGGCCTGGGGACTGTTCGCGATGGCCTTCGCGCTGTACGCGGGCCAGCTGGGTTCGCTGATCGAGGCGGTCAACGAGGTGGGCTCGCTGTTCTACGGCTCCATGCTCGGCGTCTTCCTGCTGGCGTTTCTGGTGCCGGGGGCTACCGCCACCGCCGCTTTCGTCGGGCTCCTCTCCGGACTGGCTTCGGTCTTCCTCGTCTGGGGGCTGACTGATGTCTCGTGGCTGTGGTACAACGTGGTCGGGGCCGTTTCGGTGGTCCTGATCGGTGCCATCCTGAGCCGGCTCGGCCCGCCCGGTGAGGCCGCGCCCTCGACGTAGCATCACCGTTTCGTCACGATGTCTCGCGCCGGGTTTTGCAGCGGCGCAAAGAGTCGTAGAGTCCTTCACGGACCAGGCTGTCGCGTGCACCGTCGATAGCCTGAAAACCCCGGTCACCCGCGCCGATCCGCCCGCGGGTCATCGTGGCCAGAACAGGTCGAAGACCCTCAGAACGGAGGGGTATAGATATGTTAACGGACGTCGAGATCGCGCAGGCCGCGACCCCGCGCCCGATCACGGAAATCGCCGCCTCGCTGGGCCTCTCGCCGGAGGACCTGGAGCCCTACGGTCACTTCAAGGCAAAGATCCGTCCCGAGACCATCATCGAGAGCGAGCCGGGCTCCGGGCGACTCGTGTTGGTGACGGGGATCACCCCGACGGCTGCGGGCGAAGGAAAGACCACGGTCGCGGTGGGACTGGCCGATGGGCTACGCCGCATCGGGACGAAGAGCGTCCTGGCCCTTCGCGAGCCGAGCCTCGGCCCGGTGTTCGGGATCAAGGGCGGCGCGGCCGGGGGCGGGTACTCGCAGGTCATCCCGATGGCCGACATCAACCTGCACTTCACCGGCGATCTGCACGCCATCACATCGGCCCACGCGCTCCTCTCGGCGGCCCTCGACAATCACCTGCACCAGGGGAACACGCTCCGCCTCGACCCCCGGCAGATCAGCTGGAGGCGAGCCGTGGACATGAACGACCGGGCGTTGCGCTTCATCGTGCTCGGGCTCGGCGGGCGCATCAACGGCGTCCCGCGCGAGGACGGCTTCATGATCACCGCCGCATCGGAGGTGATGGCGATCTTCTGCCTGGCCTCGAGCCTCGAGGACCTGCAGAATCGGCTCGGCAACATCCTCCTCGGCTACACGTCGTCGGGTGAGCCGGTGTACGCGGAATCGCTCAACGTGAGCGGCGCGATGACGCTCCTCCTGCGCGAGGCCCTGTCCCCGAACCTGGTGCAGACGCTCGAGGGGACGCCCGCGTTCGTGCACGGCGGTCCGTTCGCCAACATCGCGCACGGGTGCAACTCGTTGATGGCGACACGGGCCGGGATCGCGTTCGGCGATGTGGTCGTGACCGAGGCCGGGTTCGGATCGGATCTCGGCGCCGAGAAGTTCTTCGACATCAAGTGCCGCGTCGGTGGCCTGCGCCCGGAGGCGGTCGTGCTGATCGCCACGACACGGGCGCTGAAGCTGCACGGCGGTGGTTCCAGGGACGCGTTGACCGAGCCGGATCCGGAGGCGGTACGCAGAGGCACCCCCAACCTCGAGAAGCACGTCGAGAACCTGCGGAGATTCGGTGTGACACCGGTGGTGGCGCTGAACGTGTTCGCCACGGACTCGGAGGAGGAGCTGACCGTGATGGCGGAAGCGTGCGAGGCGCTCGGGGTGCGCTCCGCCCGCTGGGAAGGGCATGCCCGCGGCGGTGAAGGCAGCGAGGATCTCGCGCGCGCCGTCCTCGACGCCCTCGAGGCCCGCGAGAGCGACTACGCGCCGCTCTACTCCCTGGAGGCCTCGCTCTCGGAGAAGATCGAGACGATAGCGACACAGGTCTACGGGGCCGACGGCGTGGACTACACGAAGCCCGCGCAGAAGGACCTCAAGCAGCTCGAGTCGATCGGGCTCGGTGGATTACCGGTCTGCATCGCCAAGACGCCGAACAGCCTGACCGACGACCCGGCCGTTCTCGGCCGCCCCGAGGGATTCCGGATCACCGTGCAGGAGCTGCGGCCCTCCTCCGGCGCGGGGTTCGTGGTGGCGCGGACTGGTACGGTCATGATCATGCCCGGGCTGCCCAGGGTACCGGCGGCCGAGGGGATGCAGATCCTCGAAGACGGGAAGGTCGTCGGCCTCTTCTGACCGGCGAACGGAATCCTCGACGTGAGCCCCGGAGGGCCGATATGGCGCTGAACCCGCTGCACGACTTGCCCACGGGCCCGAACCCCCCCGACGAGCTCAACGTCTTCGTCGAGATCCCGCGCGGCTCGCGGAACAAGTACGAGCTGGACAAGGAGACCGGCCTGATCCGCTTCGACCGGCTCCTGTACAGCGCCGTTTTCTATCCGGCGGACTACGGGTTCATCCCGCAGACGTTGGCGGACGACGGCGACCCGATGGATGTGCTCGTGATGGTCAGCGAGCCTACGTTCCCCGGCTGTCTGATCGAGGTGCGCCCACTGGGCGTGTTCGAGATGGAAGACCAGGCGGGTGTGGACGAGAAGATCCTCGCCGTGCCGCTCCGCGATCCCCTGCACGACCACTCGAAAGCGCTGGAGGATGTCCCGCCCCACTTCCTCCGCGAGGTGGAACACTTCTTCACGATCTACAAAGACCTCGAGGGCATCCAGACGAAGATCAGCGGGTGGCGAGATCGCTACGCCGCGGCCGGTCTCATCAACGCATCGATCGAACGGTACCGTGACGACAGGGCCGCGCGCGGGACGGGCCCCGGGACAGGTTGATGACACACCGCCGCGAGTTCCTGAAGCGGGCCTCGGGGGCGTTGGGCGCGGCTGCCGTCGCGCCCTTGGTAGACGCGCATCGCGCGCTGGCAAGCTCGGCCGAGGACGTCTCGGGAGCGGTCGGCGCCCACCGGTTGGACGCGGACGGCGAGCTCGGCCGATTCGCGGCCCGTATGCGGGAGGAGTACCTCCTCGCCCCCGACGTCGCCTATCTGAATCACGCTTCGATCGGGACCATCCCTCGCGTCGTGCACGAGGCCCACAAGGCCTACCTGGGCGTGTGCGAGACGAACCCGTGGCTGTACATGTGGGGCGGTGCGTGGGAGGAGCCGCGCGAGGCCGTGCGCGCGAAGGGTGCCGCGGCGCTCGGGGTCCCGGCCGCGGACGTGGCGATCACGCACAACACGACGGAGGGGTTCAACCTGCTCGCGCAGGGGCTCCCGCTCGGTCCCGGGGACGAGGTGCTGTTCAGCTCGCTCAACCACGACGGGGCCAGCGTGTGCTTCCGTCACCACGCGGAAGCCCGCGGTTATACCGTCCGGCAGTTCGACATCCCGATCGAGAGCGTCCCCGGTCTGACAGCTGAGGACGTCGTCCAGCTCCACGCCGAGCAGATTCGCCCCGAGACCCGCGTTCTCGCCTTCCCGCACGTCGACAACATCGTCGGTCTGAGGCACCCGATGGCCGAGCTGGCGAGCGCGGCGCACGAACGCGGCGTCGAGTTCGTGGCCGTCGACGGGGCCCAGACCGTGGGCATGCTTCCGATCGAGGCCGAGGTGGCGGGCGTCGACTTCTACGCCGCGAGTCCGCACAAGTGGGTGCAGTGCCCAAAGGGCCTCGGACTCCTGTACGCGCGGCCCGAGAAGCGCGCCGAGCTGCGCGCGATGTGGGTGACCTGGGGGCAAACGCGGTGGGCGGGGAGCGCCCGCGTGTACGAGGACTACGGGACGCGCAATCTCCCGGCGCTGTTGGCGCTCGGGGATGCGCTCGATTTTCAGGACGCGATCGGTCTCCAGGCCAAGGTGGCCCGCTATCGCCACTTCTTCGAGCAGTTGCGCGAGCGCGTGAAGACCGCGCCCGGTCTCGGCTGGAGCTCGCCCGAGCGCTGGGAGATGGGCGCCTGCCTGGTCGCCATCTCGCTCGAGGGGCTGTCGAGCACCGAGTTCTCGACGCGCATGCTGGAACACGGGTTCGTGTTCAGGCCTTTCCGTACGCAGGGCCTCAACTCGGTCCGCATCTCGCCCAACCTGATGACCTCGGACGAGGAGCTGGCGGCATTCTTCGAGACGAGCGAGCGAGTTCTATCGGAGTCCTGATTCGATCGCCCGATCGTGAACCTGACGGGTGCTCGACCGTGCCCCGACATCGGAATCCGGAGAATCAACCATGCTGCCCGACACGCGACTGAACGCAATCACGCGATGATCCATATCGAGCTTTCACTCGGCGAGGCCCGCGACGCGGTCCAGGATCGGCTCCGGGAGTGGGAATCGGCGGACGCCGTCGATCGTCTATGGACGAAGGACACGACGCTGTGGGCGTCCGACCCGCCGCCGCCCGAGCTGGCGGACCGGCTGGGGTGGTTGGACCTGCACGAGACCTCGCAGGGTCTTGTACCTGAACTGGCCGAGCTGCGTGGCGGAGTCCCGTTCTGGATTTCCGACGTGGTGCTCCTCGGCATGGGAGGGTCGAGCCTGGCGCCGGAGGTGCTGGCCCGGACGCTGGGAGCCGAGGGGCTGCCGCTCACCCTGTTGGATACGACCCACCCGACCGCGATCGGGCAGCTCGACTGGCTCAACCCGGCGAACGCGATCTTCATCGTGGCGAGCAAGTCCGGGACGACGCTCGAGACGCTGTCACTCTTCCACCACTTCTGGTCCCGCACGCAGGAGGTCGTGGAATCGCCAGGCGATCATTTCATCGCGATCACGGACCCTGGCAGCTCGCTGGTCGAGCTGGCCCGCGAGCGGGGCTTCCGGCGCGTCTTCGAGGCACCCCCGGATGTGGGTGGCCGCTTCTCGGCCCTGAGCGCGTTCGGGCTCGTGCCCGCCGCGCTGATGGGGATCGACCCGGCCATGCTCCTCGAACGTGCGACTCGGGCCGCCGACGCTTGCGTGGAGAGCATCGAGCACAACCCCGGTTTTCAGCTCGGGGCGGCGCTGGCAGAGATGACCCGCGCGGGGCGTGACAAGGTGACGTTCGTGACGAGCCCCGTCTGGAGCGCGTTCCCGGACTGGGCGGAGCAGCTCATCGCCGAGAGCACCGGGAAGGACGGGGTGGGCATCGTGCCGATCACGCACGAGCCGGCGTTCGATCCCGCCGACTACGGGAGTGATCGCGTCTTCGTCGGGTTGCTCGATTCCCCCGAGGCCGTGGCGGCAGCCGGCGAATGGGGCGAGGACGACGACGCGCCGGAGCGCCTGGAGGCGCTCGAGGCGGCCGGTCACGCCGTAATCCGAGTCGAGTTGGACGCGCCCGAACAGATCGGGGGCCTGTTCCTCATCTGGGAGATCGCCGTCGCAATGGCCGGTTCGGCGCTCGGCATCCACCCCTTCAACCAGCCCGATGTGCAGGTGGCCAAGGAGCTCGCCCAACGCGCCATGGCGGGCGAGGACATCTACGAGGGCGCTGACGAAGAAGAGGTCGAGCTGGACCTCGCGTGGGACACGCCGCCCTGGGGACACGCGGGCTCCGCGCTCCCCGCGAGCGTCGACGTCGAGGAGCTGCAGGCGCGCCTCGACCACTTCCTGGAGCAGTCGGGGCCCGGTGATTACGTGGGGATCCAGGTCTACACGGCGGGCGGGAGCGAGGAAGAGCTCGAGACACTCCAAACCCTCAGGGAGGCACTCACGGGCGCGACCGGTGCGGCGACAACCCTGGGGTACGGCCCTCGCTTCCTCCACTCGACAGGGCAGCTGCACAAGGGCGGCGCGAACAACGGCGTCTTCCTCCAACTCGTGGATGATGCCGCCAGCCACCTCGCCGTCCCCGAGCGGGACTTCACGTTCGGGCAGCTGATCCGAGCCCAGGCGGATGGCGACCTGGGCGCGCTGTCCCAGCGCGGACGACGCGTCCTGAGCATCCGTCTCGGCCCCTCCGAGATCGGGCTGCACCGACTCCTTCAGCTCGTCGACAACTACGCGGACACGCACGGAGAGACTGCATGAAGCTCGCGATGGTCGGCCTCGGGAAGATGGGGGCCAATATGACCGAACGGCTCCTGAAGGGCGGTCACGAGGTCGTCGCCTACGACCTCCGCGAGGAGGCAGTGGCGCGAGCTGTCGAGAACGGGGCCATCGGCGCCGGCTCGGCGGAGGACGTGGCCGGCCAGCTGGAGACACCACGCGTCATGTGGATCATGGTGCCGTCGGGGCCGCCGACCGACGCGACGATCGAGGCCTTGGCTCCGCACCTGAGCGCCGGGGATGTGATCATCGAGGGTGGAAACTCCAACTACAAGGACACGCTGCGCCGCGCGCAGGCGCTGGCCGAGCACGGCCTGCAGCTGATCGACGTCGGGACGAGTGGCGGCGTGTGGGGCCTCGCCGAGGGCTACTCGCTCATGGTGGGAGGCGATCCGGACGCCGCCGAGCGCCTCCGGCCGATCTTCGAGACCCTGGCCCCCGCACCCGACCGCGGGTGGGGCTACGTGGGACCGAGCGGCGCCGGCCACTACGTGAAGATGGTGCACAACGGAATCGAGTACGGGATGATGCAGGCGTTCGCGGAGGGGTTCTCGATCCTCAAGCACAAGACCGAGTTCCAGCTCGACCTGCACCAGGTCGCGGAGATCTGGCGGCACGGGTCCGTGGTGCGCTCCTGGTTGTTGGATCTCGCTGCGCGCGCGCTGGCGGGGGACCAAGAGCTGGCCGAGATCGCACCCTGGGTGTCCGATTCGGGCGAGGGTCGCTGGACCGTGGCCGAGGCCATCGAGCAGGATGTGCCGGCACCGGTGATCACGCTGGCCCTGCTCGCGCGCCTTCGCTCTCGCGATGAAGAGTCATACGCGGACCGCATGTTGGCCGCGCTTCGCAACCAGTTCGGCGGACACGCCGTGCGCCGCGATGACTGACGGGCCAATGCCCCGGAGGGATCGGGCATGAGCGGGTATCGCGTCGAGCCCCACCTGTTCGTGATCCTCGGGGGCACGGGCGATCTCACCCGCCGCAAGCTGTTCCCTGCCCTGCGCCGCCTGGCGAGACAGGGGCACCTGGGGAAGGCCCGCGCCGTCCTCGCCGTGGCGCGCAGCACCGAGCTGGACGATGACTCGTTCCGGGTCTGGGCGCGTGAGGCGCTCGAGGAGGCCGGTTTCGGGGAGGCGGATCTCGAGGCCGTGGACGCGGCGCGGCTCTATTACCAGCCGTTCCCAGAGGGCGACGACGCCGACCACGAGGCGCTCCGGAAGCGCATCGAAAAGATCGAGAGCACCTGCAGCCTCCCCGGAAACCGGGTCTTCTACCTGGCTCTCCCGCCCCGCGTGTTCACCGGAGCGATCGAGGGTCTCGCGCGCGCGCGGCTGAACGAGGGACCCGGGTGGGTGCGTCTCGTGGTCGAGAAGCCCTTCGGGCGGGACCTCGACTCTGCCCGGGCGCTGAACGAGACGATCCACCGCCATTTCGACGAAGAGCAGGTGTACCGGATCGACCACTACCTGGGCAAGGAGACCGTCCAGAACCTCCTCGTGTTCCGGTTCGCCAACACGGTGTTCGAGTCGCTCTGGAACCGAGACCGGGTGGAAAGCGTCCAGATCACCGTCGCCGAGGACATCGGTATCGGGCGCCGGGCCGGCTACTACGACAAATCGGGCGCGCTGCGTGACATGGTGCAGAACCACATGGCACAGCTCCTCGCGCTCGTGGGAATGGAGGTGCCGAGCGCCTTCGACGCGGAGTCGGTGCGGTACGAAAAGGTCAAACTCTTACGCGCGGTCTCCTCGATCCGCCCCGAAGATGTCGTCCTCGCCCAGTACGCCTCGGGGGAGGTGGATGGAGAGGCCGTTCCCGGATATCTGGAGGCACCGGGCGTGGAGCCGGGCTCCAGGACCGAGACGTTCGCCGCGCTCAAGCTGTCGATCGACACGTGGCGCTGGCAGGGCGTACCGTTCTACCTGCGCACCGGGAAGCGCCTGCCCCGCCGCCTGACCCAGATCGCGGTCACTTTCCACGCGCCCCCGGTGTGTCTGTTCGAGACCATGGGGATGTGCGCGATCCAGCAGAACGTGCTCTATCTCACGCTCCAGCCGAACGAGGGCTTCGCGTTGTGCGTCGACGTGAAGGTCCCCGGCGAGCCGCTCCAGCTCCGGACGCTGCCGCTCGACTTCTTCTACCGCGATGCCTTCGGCCCGGTACCGGACGCGTACGAGACCCTGCTCCTCGATGTCCTGACCGGCGACCAGACGCTGTTCGTACACGGCGATGAGGCCGAGGCTTCGTGGGAGCTGTTCAGCCCGCTGCTCGAAACCGAGCACCGGGTGCGGACGTATGCGGCCGGGAGCTGGGGCCCGAAGGAAGCCGACGAGCTTCTATGCGAAGAGTTCGCCGAGTGGCGGGAGCCTCCACCGCACCCAAATGCAAACGAGGTCTCGTCATGACTCACACCTCTCTCGCCCCGACGATCGTCAGCGCCATCACGGCCCTCGCGCTCGGCTGCACACCGACGACGACCGAGACTCCGCCCGGACGCCTCGATCTCCCGGCTCCGGACGCACCGCCACCTGACCCGGCGGAGCTCATGGAGGCGGACCGCCTGTTCGCCGAGGAGACGGCGCGGGCCGGTGTTGAAGGCTGGGTAGCCGCGTTCGCAGAGGACGGCGTCATGCTCATTCCGGGGGGCGAAGTTCGCGGACGAGACTCGATCCGGTCGTTCATGACCCCGGTCTTCGCGAACCCCGACCTCAGGTTCACCTGGGAGCCCCAGTTCGCCGATGTCGGAAGCGGCGGAGATCTGGGGTACACGGTCGGGCGCTATCTCCGGCAGGTCGTCAGCCCGGAAGGAGACACGGTCCGCGCCGAAGGCCAATACACGACCGTCTGGAAGCGCGGGGAGGATGGGGTGTGGCGAGTGGTCCTTGACCTGGGCGTCCCCGACCCGGACGGGTGACGGGCTGACCGGAGCCCCACGGTGAGACTCACCGTGGGGCTCTTCGCTTTCGCCTCGCAATCCCCCGGATGGTGGCCCGTGACCGGCGCGGGCCGATCCAGTCTTTGTGCTCCGCTAGGGGATCCCCGCCCCCACGCTGTCCGGTTCCTGACCCCGCCATGGCGGTATCGGGAGCGCGCGCTGGCGCGGCCACACTTCGTCCAGCGTTGCGGCGTCGTACAGCCGGCCGTTCTTCATGACGTACTGGAGCTGGGCGGTGTTGTGCAGGTCGGCGAGCGGATCGGCGTCGAGCACCAGGATGTCGGCCAGCTTGCCGGCCTCGACGGTGCCGATGTCCTTCCCGAACCCGATCGCTTCGGCCCCGAATATCGTCGCTACGCGCAATGCGTCATGGTTCGACAACCCGCCGGAGCCCATCGCCCAGAGCTCCCAGTGGTATCCGAGGCCCTGGAGCTGCCCGTGGCTGCCGACACCCGCCCGGGCATCGTTCTCCACCAGCTTCTTGATGAACTCGGCGTGCTTCGAGAACACGTACTCCTCATCCAGGAACCAGCCCGACTGTCCCGGGCTGCCACCCGCGCCCGGACCGCGACGGCGGGTTCGCGCGTCGACGCTGGCGTGCGGCGCGAACCGGCGGAGCTTCTCGTCGTCGTGTATGCCGCCCTTGGTGTAGAAGTAGTTCTCGCCGAACGGCCCACCATACGAAACCAACAGGGTCGGGCTGTTGGTCGTCTGAGACGCCTTGAACAGCTGCACGACGTCATCGAAGATCGGTGCGATCGGCAGGGCGTGCTCGATGCCCGGATAGCCGTCGATCGCGTGCGTCAGGTCGAGCTTGTAGTCGAGCCCGCCTTCGGTGGTCGGCATCAGCTCCAGCTTCTTGGCCGCGTTGATGATCCACTGGCGCTGCTGCCGGTTCCCCGACAGGTACATCTTCAGAGTCTTGGTGTCGTAGTACTCGCTGTACCGCTTCAGAATCGACTCGGCGTGCGCGGTGTCCCGGATCGCCTCACCCCGGAACACGCCGGGACCCGTCGAATAAATGCGCGGCCCCACCATCCCGCCGGTCTCGACGCGATCGCTGTAGCTCAGGATGTCGGTCGACCCGGTCTGGGGGTCACGCGTCGTCGTCACGCCGTACGCCAGGTTGGTGAGGTATTGCCACGTCTGTCCCGGATGGATCTCCGGCACGAGCCACTGCGCATGGTAGTGGGTGTCGACGAACCCCGGGATCAGCGTCTTGCCCGTTACGTCGATGACCTGCGCGCCCTCTGGCACCTCGACCTCGCCGGTCGTGCCCACCGCCACGATTCGGTTGTCGGTCACGACGACGTCGGCATTCTCGATGATCTCGTGCTCCTTCATCGTGAGCACGCGCCCGCCGCGGAGCACCATCGTACCACGTGGGATGTCCCGCGGCAGCTTGACCTCGATCCGCCGCTCGAGCGGTTTGTAGACGGTGTCGGCCCGCAGCGTGTCGAGCCCGGTGCGTACCGAATCCGCTCGCTCACGGATCGCCGCGGCACGCGCACGCGCCTTTTCGGCCGCCGCGATCAGCGAGTCGGCCTGAATCTCCACGGAGTCGGCGATCAAGCCGTTCAGCTTGGCGAGGAGCGAGTCGGGCACCACCGCGACGGTAGTGTCCTTCCTCAGGCTGTCCACCACCGTCCGCGTCGCCTTCAGGCTGTCGATGATGCCGCGGGCGATGAGGGCCTGGCGGACCTTGTCGCGCGTCTCCTGCACCGTGCTGTCCTCGATCGCCTCGATCCGGCTGAGGTCATATGTGAACAGCGCGTTCCCGATCGCCCAGTGGACACGCTCGCCGTCGGCGCTCCACGAGGGGAACTCCCCGCCGATCTCCGTGAGGTGCCGGACCTGAACCGGCGCCCTGGCCGGGTTCGCCACCGAGATCGTGGGTGCCGAGGGTCCGATCTCGGGGATGTCCACCGTGTATATGTGGGCTCCGACCTGGGCGACCGCCCGGTCACCCCGGGGTGAGATCAGCACGAGCCTGGCCGGCGGCGCCCGCGGAGCACCCTCCGCGGGCTCGAGCGCCTCGTCTGCGGCGTTCGCTCCTTCGGCGTCTCCGTAGATCTCGCTCTTGAACACCGGGAAGACCCTGCGCGGCAGCACCTCCCAGGCCTCTTCGTGCGGGTTCGAGGCGGTCGGGATCGGTGCGCCGCGAACGATCAGGTGTCGTTTCACGTCGGTGCCGTCCCAGCGGAACGAGACCAGGCCCTCGGAAGGACGGTAGGCGTAGATCCGGTCGTTCACGTCGGCACGGAAGTGCGCGACGTCCCGACCACCGGTCGGGGCGATCAGCGTCACCTCCCCTCCGGCCGACGGCACCCACACGAACTCGCCGCCCAGCGGACCGAAGAAGATGTCGGGTGCTCGCTTCAGATCGCGCGCGGCGCCGCGGGTCGCAACGATGCGCTGCCCGTCGGGCGACCAGGCGAGGTTGTAGTAGAGCGCCGGGACGCCCGTGAGTTGCGCAGGCTGCCCCGTCCCATCGGCGCGTGCGCGCATGATATGCCCGCCGTCCGCGTCATCCCACGTCACGTACGCCACCCATTGGCCATCCGGCGACCAGGCCGGGTGGTACTCGCCCACCTCGGCGTCGGTCAAACGGCTGGCGTCGCCGTCCGGCATGTCCTTGATCCACAGCCGGTCGAACGCCGTGAACGCGATCCGACCCCCGTCGGGAGAGGGGGTGGGGTGCCGAATCTGTCGCGCGGTCACCTCCTCGCTCACGTCGATCTCGTACGCGAACTTCACCTCGGGACCCACATCCAGCTTGACCTCGGCCTCGAACGGGATGTTCACCGGATCCCCGCCGTCCATCGGCACGCGCCAGATCTGGCCGTCGTACGAGAGGACGACGGCGCGCGAATCGGGCGTGAATGCGTAGCCCGGGAGCACGTCCAGGGTCGCGCGCGATTCCATGTCGTCGCGCTGGATCGGGAAGACGAGCCACTCCTCGTCGCCGGTCGTCAGGTTCCGCACCCGGAGCCCCGTATCGGTGTTCTCGCGCGTGCCGTACACGAGCCAATTGCCGTCGGGCGAGATCGCGGGCCGAAAGCCCGACCCGTAGCGGCCCGTCATGCGGAGCGAGTTGCCGGTCTCTCGGTCGTACCGGTAGAGCTGGTACTGCGGGAACCTCGCGTTGTAGTTCCAGTCGCCGGTGCGGGCCGCATACCAGATGTAACGCCCGTCCGGCGCAGGTGCGGCACCCAACATCTTCCGCGTTGCCGGCTGTGCGACCACGGGAAGTGGAGCGCGTCGCTCGACGTGGTACATCATGAGCTTGTGCGTTCCGCCCAAGCCGCCGGAGCGGCTCACGACGACGTGCTCGCCGTCGGGGGTCCACTCGGGGGAGACGTACAGGCTGTTGTTGCCCTGCGTCACCTGGGTGGTGTCGGTGAAATCGAGCCGCATCGTCCACACGTTGTCGCCCCCGCTCCGGTCGGAGACGAACACGAGGGTCTCGCCGTCGGGGCTGAAGCGCGGCTGAGCGTCGTACGCCATGCCCTCGGTGATCCGTGTGGCCCGCCCACCCTCGATCGGAACCGTGTACAGGTCTCCGAGGAGATCGAACACGATCCTCTGGCCGTCGGGACTCACGTCGAGCGACATCCACGTGCCGCGCGTGGCGGTGAACTCGGCCTTCCGATCCGCCTTGAGCAGAAGGGGCGGAGGCGGCTTCGCGCCCGGGGGACCGCCTGGAGGCGCCTGCGCCGAGACGCCCATCGACGTCACCACGGTGCACGCGACACCGAGCAGGAGCGCGCGTGACCACGCCGCGCCCGGGACGCCCAAACGGGCTACGTCCGCCCGCGAGGGTTCTACGCGTGAATCGCCGACCATCGAACCGACCGCTCGCCTGGTGACCTCGTTCGGCGTCCTCATCGGACACCTCCTCCCTGACGAGCCGCTTGGCCGACAGGCGCCGTGTGCCTCCATGGCTCGTCGGCGGCGGTGAGCTGCCGGGGCCAGCGCTCATCCAGCGTGTCGCCGTCGTACAGGCGGCCGTTCTTCATCACGTAGCGGATGGTGTTGGTGTTGCGAATGTCGTCGAGGGGATTCGACTCGAGCACGATCAGATCGGCCAGCTTGCCAGCCTCGACCGTCCCCACGTCTCTGCCCAGTCCGATCGCCTCGGCGCCCATGATCGTCGCTGCGCGGAGCGCGTCGTGCTCGCTCATCCCCCCACTCTGGAGCGCCCACAGCTCCCAATGGAAGCCCAAGCCCTGGAGCTGGCCGTGGCTCCCGACCCCCGTGCGTCCTCCAGCCTCGACCAGATCCTTGAGCCAGGCCGAGTGCTTGTCGAACACGTATTCGTCTTCCATGAACCACCCCCCGGGGCCCGGGCCGGGATTGCGGCGCCGGATCTTTTGGTCGAGCTCCCCCTTGGGGGTGAAGTGAGCCAGCTTCTCATCCCCCACCAGATCTTCGTGGGTGTAGAAGTAGTTCTCGGCCCACGGACCGCCGTACGTCACGAGCAGCGTGGGTGAGTTGACCGTGCCCGAGGTCTTGAACAGCTCGATCACGTCCCGGTAGGCCGGGATGATCGGCATCGTGTGCTCGATCCCCGGGTACCCGTCCATCGCGTGCGTCATGTTGAGGCGGTAGTCGAGCCCGCCCTCGGTGGTCGGCATCAGCTCGAGCTCCCGCGATGCCATGATCAGTAGCTGTCGCTGCCGGCGGTTGCCCGACATGTACATCTTGAAGGTCTTGGTGTCGTAGTAGTCGCTGTACCGCCGCAGGACTTCGCGTGCGTGGTCGAGGTCGCGGATCGCCTCGATCCAGAACACGCCGGGCCCGGTCGAGTACACCCGCGGCCCCGGCATGCGGCCCGTATCGACGAGGTCGGCATAGGTCAACACGTCGGTGGTCGCGGTCTGCGGATCGCGCGTTGTGGTGACCCCGTAGGCCAGGTTGGCCAGGTAGATCCAAGGCCGTGTCCAGTGGAGCCCCCACAGATTCCACATGTGGGAGTGCGTATCCACGAAGCCGGGGATGATCGTGGTCCCCGACACGTCGATCACGGTCGCGTTCGTGGGGGCGCTGCCGGTCGGACCGACGCTAGAGACGCGGTTGTCCACGACCACGACGTCGGCGTTATCGATGACCTCGTCATCGCGCATGGTGATGACGCGGGCGCCGCGGAGCACCACGGTTCCCCGCGGGACGTCGCGCGGCACGTCGATCCTGATCCGCCGCTCCTCGGGCCGGTACGTCCCCTCGCGCAGCGCGACCGAATCGGCCCCCGCCCGACGCAGGCTGTCGTCGACCGCCTCTGCTCGGTCGAGGTCATACGTCACGAAGGCGTTTCCGATCGACCAGTGGACCGTGCGGCCGTCCGCCCCCCAGGCGGGGAACTCGCCTCCGATGTCGGTCAGCTTCCGGACCGGCATCTGGGCGCTGTCCGGCTTGCTGACCAGCACCGTCGGCACGGGTCCCCCGGTCTTGGGGACGGTGATCGTGTACACGTCGTTGTTGACCTGTGCGAGCGCGAGATCGCCCCGCGGAGCCATCATCACGAAGTCGACCGGGAACTCGGGGGCGCTGCCCTCGCGAACCCCCGCCTCGCGCCGTTCCCTCGCTTCGCGCTCGAAGTCGCGCGGCATGATGATGTCCGAGGTGGGCGATAGCTCCCAGCCGCGCGCCATGAGCGGCAGCCGCCACGTGACGCGCAGGTGCTGCTTGAGGTCGCTGTCGTCCCAACGGGTCGATACCAGGGCAGCCGTCGCGGGTTGCCCGCCAGCCGCTGGCACGAAGCCGTAGGTGTAAATGCGGTCCGGATCGGCCGTGAAGTGCGGGGCCGCTCGGCCGGCCGTCGGTCCGATCACCGTCGCGTCCCCGCCCGCCGCCGGGAACCACACCAACTCGGCCCCGAGCCCATCGAACACGAAGGGATCGATCGACTCGTGCAGGTTCCGCGCGTCGGCCCGCATGGCGACGATCCGGTTGCCATCCGGAGACCAGGCCGGCATCTGGTAGTAGGCCGTGGCCGCCGAGACGCGCTGCGGCGCCCCGCCAGTCGACGAGACCCGCATGAGGTGGCCTTCGGCATCATTCCACGTCACGTACGCGATCGAGGATCCGTCCGGCGACCAGGCCGGGTGGAACTCGCCCACGTTATCGCTCGTCAACCGTCGCGGAGTGCCGTCGGGCAGGTCCACCACGTACAGCCGGTCCAGCGCGCTGAACGCGATCCGGCTGCCATCGGGCGAGGGCTTCGCGTCTCGGATCTGCCGCGCGGTGAATGTGGGGCCGTCCTCGATCGGATACTCGAACTCGACCTCCGGACCGACCGCCACCTCCGCGTTCACCGTGAACGGGATCTCGGTCGCGTCCGACCCGTCGATCGGCACGCGCCACATTCCCCCGCCGTACGAGATCACGACCGCGCGCGAATCCGGGGTGAAGGAGTAGCCGGGGAGCACGTCCATGTTGGCCACCGACTCCTGTTCGTCGCGCTGGATCGGGTAGGCGAGCCAGCGCTCCTCCCCCGTGGCCAGCTCGCGCAACACCAGGCCCGTCTCGGTGTCGTGGCGGGTGCCGTACGTGAGCCATCGGCCGTCGGGCGACAGCGCCGGACGGAACGCCGACCCGTACCGCGAGCTCATCGTGGTGCGGGTCCCGGTGTCGCGATCGTAGACGCCGATCTGGTACTGCGGGAAGACCGAGTTGTACTGCCACGAGCTGTTCCGCTGCGCATACCACACGTAGCGCTCGTTGGAACCGAACGCGGGGCCCTGGAACCGGAACCCCCGTGATGCCGGAGTCAGCTCGATCCCCACTCCGCCGTCCTTGTGGTAGAGCCACAGCTTCTCGAGCCCGCCGGCGAGCGTGCCACGCGCGACAACGATGTAGTTGCCGTCGGGCGTCCACTCCGGAGAGAGGAAGTTGCTTACGACTCCTCCATCCTTGGTGACCTGTCTCGGGTCGCTCCCGTCCGCGCCGGCGATCCACACGTTGTCGTCACCGCTCCGGTCCGAGATGAAGACGACGTGCTCGCCGTCCGGGCTGAAGCGCGGCTGCATGTCGTGCTCCAGACCGTGCGTGATCCGGGTGGCCGTGCCTCCCTCGATCGGGATCGTGTACAGGTCGCCCAGCAGATCGAAGGCGATCGTCTGGCCGTCGGGACTCACGTCCAGCGACATCCACGTCCCTTCGCTGGTCGTGAAGTTGGCCCAGCGGGCGGGCTCGAGCGGGAGGCCTTTCCCGGGCTCCGGGCCCTCCTGCGCCAGCAGTGATGAACAGAAAGGGAGGAGCACGAACGCGAGAAGCGAGCGCCGGCAGCGATCGACGAGCATGATACTCTCCAAACGAAGGATCAACTGATAGGCAATCAAGACCGCGCTGAGGTCAGACCGTCAGTCCTGCGGCAAGTATCGATGGAATAGAGGATGTACAGCGGTGCGCCGCGCCGCAATGCGTGAGCTAGACGCCCGATCCGGCTCCCGTGACGCGCGGTGGCTGTTCACTTTGCCCGGCGCCCGATGTGGGGGGCTCGAAGCGGATCTGCTGCTGGACCCACACGCCGATCGGCTCGTCGAGGTGGAGGGCCGGCCGATACGCCATCATGGGCGCCACATCCTGCGCGAGTTGGTCCAGCGGCTGGTACCCACTCGACTGCCGGAGCCTCACATGCGTGATCCGTCCCGCGCCATCCACGAACAGCCACAGGATGACCACGCTCTCTCCCGCCTCTTCAGGGAGATCTTCGGGATATCCGTCGCGCAGGGCCGAGAGCACCTGATCGAGGTTCATGAGTCGCGGGGGCACGTCGTGCGGAATGTACATGGGCTCGGGGGCTTCCGGCTCGGGCGCCTCCCGCACCGGCACCGGCTCGGCTTCGGGGGCGGGAGGCCTGACGACCGGAGTCGCCGGCGGTGCGATCTGTACAGCCGGGGGCGCGTCCAGAGGAGCAGGCGCCAACATCACCACGCGCGGCGCCGCTAGCGCCCCGGAGGGTTCCGGCAGTCGGACGCCGACCCCGCTCGCGACTATGACCAGCCCCGCATGCGCGGCGACCGAGATTCCGGCGCCCACCGCGAGAACTCGCGGATACGCAGCCCGAAAACGCGCCGAAGCGCTGGGACGCGGCGCGGCCATACCTCGACCTCCCCCTGAGGATTGGGCCCTGCTGTCTCTCTAGTATACGGAAGCCCGGGAAGGAGTGCTCCGAAGACCCGCAGTCACTCCGACAGCCACTCACCGCTCCCCAGCAACCAGCTCGCCCACCGTCACACACCGATCGCGACAACGCCACGCGCCGTCATGCGCCACATGACGCTCAGACAGACGGCAGTGAGACGCATCTCGACTACCCTCTCGTTCAGAACGTAGGCGCGGGCAACAGGGGAAGCGCCCTGGGGCTCCCGATCGCCCGCAGGCCGGAGACGAACGCAGGCCCAAGAACGAACGAGGGGATGAGAGCGATGCGACATAGACGATTCATACTGCTGGCGTTGTTGGTGCTTATCGGGGGATGCGGTGATGCCACCGGTCCCGACGGAGGCGGTCTCCCACCCGGCATGGTGGACAGCGGATCCTGGTACCGAACGGGGTTCAAGTGGCCTCACGATGGGAAGCCGTACGAGAGCCAGAATTTCGTCGTGTACAGCGACGCGGCCAGCCTCGAGGCACGCCAGAAGCTCGCCGAGATCGGCGAGGAGCTCCTGGTCGTCCTGAAGGCCGACTTCGAGATCGACCCAGAGACGATGTTCCGCTTCCCGGCCGGGCAGTCGAAGCTCCACATCTATGCGTACAAGAACCACAGCCCGCAGGATTGGGGCGGGTGGGGCTACTACGGCGGCCTGATGATCTTCTCGTTGGACCACGAGTGGCGAACGCAGATCGGGGGCACCGAGCTGGATAATTACACGCGGGTGGTGACGCACGAGCTCATGCACGCAGTCGAGGGCCTGCTCAAGGGCTCCGACAACCCTCACCTGGTGGACGTCTGGTTGACCGAGGGGATCGCGGAATACGTGGCGGGGGGGACCGCGGGAGGCCGTGTTACAAGCCTCGTGAAGCTGGACGAGCTGGTCGCCACCTATGGGGAGCTGAACCCGATCGCGATGCACCGATACGATTATCCCGACGTCGAAATGATCGGCTTCTACTACTACTACCCGATGTTCGAGCTCGCCGTCACGTATCTGCTAGATCCAGCGGGCCTCGGCAACACGAAGCCGAGTGTCAGAGATGTCCTCATCAACGGCGGGAATGGGATCCCGTTCGCCACCTCGTTGGAGAACAGGCTCGGGATCGGCCTGCAGGAGTACGAGGACGAGTTCTTCGATCGCATGCGTGAGTTCTTGAACTGACTCGAGAGGAAGACGCGGGGGCGTCAGCCCGGCCCGCCAGATTCATCCTGGGCGGGCCGGGTCAGCCGCTCCACTCGCGTGCCGTCCGCTCGCATCGTGAAGACGGCCTCGTCCCCGTCACGATCCGACATGAAAGCCACCCGACGAGCGACACGCCCGTCAGATAAACCGCCGCGAAGATCAGCCCGAACGGAACCCACGTTCCGAGGACGCTCCGGAACATGTCGAAGCTGTTCTCCATGAACGGCGCCACCACGCCCGCGTCCATCAGCACGATCACACCGACGAACACACCCGCCGTCGTCAGCGGCGAGGTGTAGTGGAAGACGCTGAAGTACAGAACCGAGAGGAGCGCGAAGACGATCGGCGCACCGACCGCGTGGATCAGGAGCGCCCGGCTCAACGTGGTCCGCTTCCGCGCCGCGGCTATGATCGCGCCGCACAGCGCCCAACCCACGAGCCCGTGCGCCAACAAAATGACGGTGCTCATCCCGCGAACCTCAGTGTCCCTGCACAATCAGCCGACCGCCGATCCGGTCCACGGTCAGCACGACATCACGGAGAATGTCGGATCCGATCCCGACGAGGATCGGCTCGGAGCGATCCGGGTCGATCTCACGGAGGACGACGAGCTTCGCGGAAGGCACGGAGAACTCATGCCCCCCGAAGCGCAGCCCGTCCACGACGACACCGGTCTCGGTTTCCGTGAGGCCGAGGTCGCTCGCGACCTCGGGATCGACGGTCGAGCGACTCTTGCCCGTGTCGATCTGTATGAGGACGCGGCGGCCGCCGATCTCTCCCCACACGAGCAGGAGGTCTTCGCGGTGCGAGGAAGGCACGAGATCCAGAGCTCCAGCCAGCTTCTCCGGCCTCGGCAGCGGACGATCCGTGATTGCGAGTAATCGGTTTCGGTAATCCAGCGTAAACCGTTTATCACGTAGTAGTTGTGGCCCCAGCAATCCGGGGAGATCCGGGTGCGCGAACTCGTAAGCGCGCTCCCCTGTCGTCTCGATGCCGAAGGCGACCACACGGTCCGCCTCATGGATCCCGTACGTGCCTCGCAGCGTCCCGTCAGAGGCTCGGCTGCGCCACTCATCGATTCGTGGAAGTGCCAGTCTCTCGACCAAATCGGGAGCCAGGCTGAGACCGACCATGTTCCCCGTGTCGAAGGGCAGCTCCAGCTCCACGCCGTTGACCTCGACCCTGACGAACGGGTAGCCGTACGCACCGATGTCGATCCGGTGCAGCTCTTCGGGCCGGTAATCCAAAGCGGACACCCAACCGGGTGGGTCTTGCGCCAACGCCAATGAGCCGAGGCCGAGGAAGAGGCCCACCGCGAGAGCCGCCAAGAGGGCGACGCGTGGAGCGAAGGAACACCGCCTGGCTAGCGCCATCGCACGAGCTCTGGGGTCAGCTCGGCTACCGTGCGCGCCCCGATCAGGGCCATCGCGCGGCGCAGTCCTTCATCGAACCACTGGAGCACGAGGTCCACTCCGCGTTCGCCGCCGGCCCCGAGTCCATAGAAGTAGGCGCGACCGGCCATACACGCGTGCGCCCCCAGCGCGAGGGCCTTGGCGATGTCGCCGCCGCGGCGAACACCCCCATCGCAGATCACCTCGACCCGGTCCCCCACGCGCTCGACCACGGGAGCGACGAGCTCGAGCGGGGGAGGTGCGTGATCCAACTGCCGGCCGCCGTGGTTCGACAGCGCGATCGCCTGGACGCCTGCGTCCGCAGCGAGCTCGGCGTCCTCGACCGTCTGGATGCCCTTCAGGATCAGCGGACCGTCCCAGACCGAGCGCAGCCACTCGACGTCCTTCCAGGAGAGGCCCGGATCGAACTGGGTGTTCACGTACTCGGAGAGCGAGATCGCATCGGTCCCGTCACCCACGCCTCGACCGGCCACGTTCGCGAATACGATCGGCTCCGCCCGGACGAAGTCCCACGTCCAGCCCGGGTGGAGGATCCCGTCGATCAGCGTATCCAAACCCAGCTTCGGAGGAAGCGTGAAGCCCGAGCGCACGTCGCGCTCGCGACGCCCGAGCACCGGGTTGTCCACCGTGAGGATCACCGCCTCGTAGCCCGCGGCCGCCGAGCGCTCCACCAGTTCCTTCACCAGCCCCCGGTCCCGCCACACGTAGACCTGGAACCACTTGGGCCCCGCGCTTACATCGGCCACCTCTTCGATCGAGCGCGTACCGAGGGTGGACAGGGTGTAGGGGATATCGGCGCGCGCCGCCGCCCGCGCCACATCGAGCTCGCCTCCCGAACAGGCGATACGGCCGAAGCCCGTGGGCGCGAGGATCAGCGGAAACGGCAGCCTACGACCGAGGAGCGTGGTGCTCGGATCGACCTCGCCTACGTCCCGCAGCACACGCGGCCGAAACTCGAGTCGTTCGAAGGCCGAGCGATTACGCTCCAGCGTGCGCTCGTCCTCCGCCCCGCCGTCGATGTACCCGAAGACCCCTTTGGGCAATCGACGCTCAGCGACCCGACGCAGATCCTCGACGTTCGCGCATCTCGACAGCCGCCGAACCACCGGGTCCGATTCGAACCTCCGGAAACGCATGACCGAACGGAGGGTCTTCAGCATGGGTACCGATTCCTCAACGCTTCGACGGCCTGAGCCACGAGCCGCTCGCTGACCTGCTATCTGACGTCGCTTCGCCGTTCCGCGGCGGGGGCACCAGTACTTCGTAGTGCGTTACATCTGGATCAAAGTCAATCAGGTACCGTTCGTCCTCAGGGTAGAACACGGCTCGCGCATCCGCACCCGCGAATCTAGTTACGGCATCCATCGAATCCCACAGCGACACGAAGAGGAATTCCGCTCGTGTCTCCACGACTCGTCGGAGCACGTAGACCCCCCGGTTCCCGGGAGTCTCCTCGCAGGCGCGAACTCCGGTTTCGTTCAGGTACTCGTGGTAGGCCTCGGCGTCTTCCGAAGAGGTAGCGCCTCGCCACGTCCTGGCAATCATGTTCGCCTCCTCAAAGGCACGAGGGTACCGCACGTGTAGGACAGCACGGGGTTCCGGCTGATGCCGAAACGGCCGGCGTACGCGCGGACCCCCGTGCGACGTTTCAGCTGAGGGCATTTGACGTTTCACGGACCATTGGGTGAGACCATCACCTGCACAAGATGGTCGGCGAAGTCGGTCGGCTTGAGGCTCCGGTGGTTGAAGCGGTACT
>JBDHAC010000003.1:0-120854 GCA_039588275.1 Gemmatimonadota bacterium | reverse complement strand
TTCGGGAGGGAGCCGTCGAAGGTAAACTCAGTGACTGGCGCTAAGTCGTAACAAGGTAGCCGTAGGGGAACCTGCGGCTGGATCACCTCCTTTCTAGGGAGCGATTCTTCCCCTTCGGGGGAGATATCCCTGCCAACCTCACGCCACTCACCTTCTTGATAAATCGAGCCTCCGCTCGCCGTGTGCGGGCGGAGGCTTTGTTCATCTCGTTCTATTTGCCGATCGTCGTCGGCAGGGGCAGGTTTCTGCGCCGTGGTCACTCAGTCCGAATCACCAGAAGCCTCCCGCGCCGACCAGGGGCGCCGAGAAGCCAGCTCGGGATTTCGCGCCGGCTTCGTGGCGATCCTCGGACTCGCCAACGTCGGGAAGTCCACGCTGCTGAACGCCCTCGTCGGCGAGCGGCTGAGCATCGTCACGCCCAAAGCGCAGACGACCCGTCGACGTCTGCTCGGCATCTACACGGATGCGGGCCACCAGGCGCTGTTCATCGACACCCCGGGCTGGCTGGAGCCCCGCTATGCGCTCCAGGAGGCCATGCAGGCGGAGGCTGCCGGGGCGCTCGCCGACGCGGATGTCACCGTCGTCGTGCTGGATGCCGCGTACGAGCCCAGCCTCGAGTGGACCCGTGAGTTCATGGATCGGGTCCGCCGAGCCGAGGGCACGAAAATACTGTGTATCAACAAGATAGACCTAATCACCGCATCCGATCTCGACGCGATCGTGGAAGGGTTCGAGGGCGGTCCCTGGGATGCGATCGTGCCGACCGCCGCGGACCGGCGCTTCAGCATCGAAGAGCTTCGCCGGAGTATCCTGGGGCGACTGCCCGAATCACCGCCGTTCTATCCCGAGGACGAGCTGTCCGACGCCCCCGTACGCGAATTCGCCGCCGAGCTCGTGCGCGAAACCTGCTTCGAGGAGCTCAGCCAAGAGGTGCCGTATGCGATCGCGGTGCGCGTGGAGGAATTCAAGGACCGGGGCCCAGACCTGCCCATCTACATCGAGACGGTGCTTTACGTGGAGAAGGAGTCGCAGAAGGGGATCGTGATCGGGGCCGGCGGCAAGATGATCCGGCGGATCGGCTCGGCGGCGCGCCGAAAGATCGAAGGATTTCTGGATCGTGGGGTGTATCTGGACTTACGCGTGAAGGTGCTCCCCAACTGGCGGAAGCAGTACAAGCACCTTAGGGTCTTGGGGTTCCGAGTTCCCGCGGAGGAAGCTTGATGCCTGTAGACGAACGATTGCTCGAGATCCTGGTGTGCCCGAAGTGCAAGGGCGACCTGGAGTACATGGAAGAAGAGGACGCGCTGTTGTGTCATTCCTGCCGGCTGCGGTACGAGATCCGAGACGGCATCCCGATCATGCTAATCGACGAGGCCCAATCCTTCTGATCACCCACGGCGCAGACAGCCAGGTCGCCCTCCGCGACGACGCTCGACTGCCGACCGACACCTGACGCCCGGCCGCTCATGGCTCGCAAGAAGGCAAAGGGAAAACGCGCCGGCCCAAAAGGGGAATCGGGTCGAGGGCACGGCACGGACAAAGCCTCGCAGGGTCCGACGAGGCGCGACGGTGGAAAGAAGAGCGACGCGAAGAAGAAGGGCCCGGGCGGCAGACGCGGGACCCGCGCGGGCGGGACGTCGACTCCGGTCGAAGCGCCGGAGATCCTCCGTTACGTACGGGAAGAGGCGGACCGCCCTCTGAAGCCTCGCGAGCTGGCTCAGGCGCTCGGCGTGCGCCGCACGGACTACCCCGACTTTCGCTCGCTCCTCCAGCGCCTCGTCGCGGAGGGCAAGCTCTACCGGCAACGCGAGGGCCGCCTCGCCGTTCCCCGCGACCTGAACCTGAGAATCGGTCGCCTCGAGGTCACCGGTGCGGGCCATGGTTTCGTCGTCCCGGACGACGGTCCCCCGGACATCTTCGTGCGCGACCGTGATCTCGGGGGGGGCGTCGAAGGCGACCGCGTCGTCGCGCGTATCGAGCACCGTCCCACGAATCGCAATCCTCGCGGCCGGATCATACAGATTCTCGAACGCGCCCACTCCCGCGTCGTCGGAGTGTTTCACGCGCGTCCCGGATATGCGTGGGTAGAGTCGCACGAGCCGCGACTCGGCGTCGAGTTTTTCGTCCCTCCGCCCGAGACCGGTGAGGCGTCTGATGGGGACCTCGTCTTGTTGGAGGTGCTGGATTGGGGGGATGAGGATCCGAGACCGGTGGGGCGGGTGGCGCGTGTGCTGGGCGCTCCCGGGGATCCAGGTGTCGACGTGCTGGCCATCCAGCTCGGCTACGAGCTCCCGGAAACTTTTCCACCCGAAGTCGAGGAGGCCGCTCACGGGATCGCGCAGCGCGGCTTTCGCCCACGGGACCTGGCGGAGAGGGAAGACTTTCGCGACGAGCTCGTGTACACCATCGATCCCGCGGACGCGCGCGATCACGACGACGCGGTGTCCATCCAGACCCTGGAGGACGGCAGCGCATGGGTGGGGGTTCACATCGCCGACGTCTCGCACTACGTGCAGGAAGGTGGATCGATCGACCTCGAGGCGTGGGAGCGTGCCACGAGCGTGTATCTGGTGGATCGAGTCATCCCCATGCTCCCGCATGCCCTCTCCAACGACTTATGCTCGCTGGTGCCGGACGAGGATCGTCTAACGCTCTCGGTGCTGTTGCGCGTGGAGGAGGAAGGGCGAATCGCAGAGGCGCGCTTCGCCAAGACCGTCATCCGCAGCCGTCACCGCCTCTCGTATGACGAAGCGCAGGCGATTCTCGACGGGGAACAGGACGCTCCCGATCCGCTGGCCACGAGCCTGGGCGATCTGCTGCGGATCAGCCGGGCGTTCCGGAACCGGCGGATCGAGCGCGGGAGCCTCGATTTCGACTTGCCCGAGGCGCGCGTGGTGTTGGACGCGGCGGGGGAGCCGGAGGACGTGCAGCGGGTCCTGAGACTGCCGGCCCACCAGCTGATCGAGGACCTGATGATCGCCGCGAACGAGGCGGTCGCCGATTGGGCCATCCGCGAGGCGGTCCCCACCCTGTACCGTATCCATGAAGAGCCCGACCCTGAAAAGCTGGACAACCTCCGGGCGCTCGCGGCGGAATTCGATCTCTCGGTTCCAGGGGGAGGTGTCCGACCCGTGGACCTCCAGCGTCTCCTCGACTCCGTGCGCGGCGAGCCGCACGAGCCGCTTCTCGCGATGGCTACCCTGCGGAGCCTCGCGCAGGCGCGCTACGCTCCGAGCAACGAGGGCCATTTCGGCCTCGCCTCGACCGCATACGCGCACTTCACCTCGCCGATACGCCGTTACCCGGACCTCGTGGTTCACCGTCAGCTGACGCGTTGGCTGGCGGACCCTGCGAGCGCGAGGTCGCTGGACGCCGAGTGGCTCGATGCGTCGGCCCGCCAGGCGTCGGCGCAGGAGAGACGCGCCGCCGAAGCGGAGCGCGACTCGGTCGAGCTCAAGAAGATCCAGTTCATGGAGCGCCACGTGGGGGATCACTTCGAGGCTACGATCAGCGGCGTCGCCTCGTTCGGTCTCTTCGTGCTCCTCGATCGCTATCAGGTGGATGGGCTCGTGCACGTCAGCACGCTTGGCGATGACTACTACCGGCTGGACGAGCGCGCGCACGCCCTGGTCGGCCGGCGGCGCAAGCGGAGCTTCCGTCTCGGCGACGCGGTCGAGGTGCAGGTGGTGAGGGTCGACCGGGAGGAACGGAAGATCGACTTCCAGCTCGTCCGGTAGACCGCCGTGCCGTCACCCGGCGGGGTGTCACGAGCCCGCGCGTGCCACCTCCGACCGAGTGTCACCACGGACCGCCCGTCTCGTTCAAAGGATCGACTTCCGGCGCTGACGGTAGTCTATTGTGGCGTCGTCGGGAGGGCGCGCGGCGCGCGCCCGTGTGGGGCGGAGAAACGCATGGAGCACCAATGACCGAGATCTCGAGACAGAAGGAGCGCGCCGAGGCGCTGCGAGGCAGACTGGACGAGCTACGGGGGTATCTTTGAGATCCCCGAGAAGCTGGCCAAGATAGACGAGCTCGAAGAGCAGATGGCGCGGGCCGACTTCTGGGACCAAGCGGACCGTGCCCGTAAGGTGATCAACGAGGCGAACCGGCTCAAGGCCTGGACGCAGCCCTGGACCGAGCTCTCCGAACGGGTCGACGACCTGCTCGAGATAATCGCCCTGCTGGAGGAAGAGAGCGACGCGGAGCTCGAAGAGGAGCTCGAAGGTGGGATCGAGTCGGCGGGAACCCAGGTCGCGGACCTCGAGCTCAAGAACATGCTGCGCGGGTCCGACTCCCACCGAAGCGCACTCCTGACCATACACCCCGGGGCGGGCGGCACCGAGTCGCAGGACTGGGCCGAGATGCTGATGCGGATGTACTCGCGCTGGGCCGAGGCGCGCCGCTTCGACCTCGAGATCCTGGAGCTGCAACCCGCGGAAGAGGCCGGGATCAAATCCGTCACGCTCGAGATCGACGGCGCGTACGCGTACGGGTACCTGGCGGCCGAGCGCGGCGTACACCGCCTCGTGCGGATCTCCCCCTTCGATTCCCAGGGCCGTCGACACACGTCGTTCGCGTCCGTGTTCGTGTACCCGGTCCTCGAGGACGACATCGAGATCGAGATCAACGAGGAGGATCTGCGGATCGACACGTACCGGGCGTCCGGAGCGGGCGGCCAGCACGTCAACAAGACGGACTCGGCCGTGCGAATCACGCACGAACCGACCAAGATCGTGGTCTCCTGCCAGCAGGAGCGCAGCCAGCACAAGAACAAGGCGAAGGCGATGAAGATGCTCCAGGCAGCGCTATACCAGCACGCGCTGGAGGAGCGGGAGGCCGAGAGGGCCGAACTCGAAGGAACCAAGACGAAGATAGAGTGGGGACAGCAGATCCGATCGTATGTCCTCCAACCCTATACGATGGTCAAGGACCACCGGACCAACGTCGAAATCGGCAATGTGGATGCGGTGCTGAACGGACAGATCGACGAGTTCATCGAAGCCTTCCTGCACCAGCAGGCGGGGGCGGCGACCGCATAGGCGCCATGAGTACCTGTCCGAGTTGTGGAGAGCCAACCGAGGCGCTCCGGGAAGGGGTTTGCCTGAGTTGCTGGTACCAGGCGCCCGAGCGACCCAAGCCGGTGCGCGATCGTTTCGCCAAGCTCGAGAAGCTTCGCGCGCTAGGCTTCGAGCCCTACGCGTACTCCTTCGACCCGACGCACGAGCTGCAATCAGCCCGAACCGAGTTCGAGGAGTCCGAGGCGGTCGGCGAAGCCGAGGTGGCCGGCGAGACCGAGGACTCGAAGCCCGTCCGGGTAGCGGGCCGGATCCTCTCGTATCGGGACATGGGCAAGAGCGCGTTCGCGCACCTCGGTGACCGCAGCGGCCGGCTCCAGGTGTACTTCAAGCAGGATGCGCTGCGCGAAGGGGATGGGGCGCTCCTGGAGCTACTCGACCTCGGCGATTGGGTCGGCGTCGCCGGGCCTCTGTTTCGCACGCGCACTGGAGAGGTGACGGTCCGAGCCGAAGAGCTCTCGCTACTGTCGAAAACGCTCCGGCCGCTGCCCTTCGGGAAGGAGGAGGTGCAGGAGACGGGAGAGCGGATCGTGCACAGCGGCTTCTCCGACGTCGAGTCACGCTACCGCCAGCGGTACGCGGACCTGGCGGTGAACCCCGACGTGCGAGAGGTATTCACCATCCGGACCCGGCTCACGACCGGCTTTCGGAATTGGCTCGATGCTCGCGGGTTCCTCGAGGTCGAGACACCGGTTCTGCAGCCCCAGTACGGGGGTGCACTCGCGCGCCCGTTCACCACCCGACACGAGACGTTCGACCGGACCCTCTACCTACGCATTGCGGACGAGCTGTACCTGAAGCGGCTGATCGTCGGCACCCTGGACCGTGTGTACGAGATCGGGAAGGACTTCCGTAACGAGGGCATCGACCGCACGCACAACCCCGAGTTCACCATGCTCGAGCTGTACTATGCGTACGCGGACTACGACGACGTAATGACGCTTGCCGAGGAGATGGTGACCGATGTCGTGAGCGAGGTCCGCGGTTCGTTGTCGCTCGAGTTCGACGGGGTGTCCGTCGATCTGTCGCGACCGTGGAAGCGACGTACGTACGCCGAGGCGTTCGAGGAAGAGACCGGCTTCGATCCGCACTCGACGCCGGACGCGACCCTGCGGGAGCTCGCGCGCGCGGCGGGGAGAGAAGATGCCGGCGAGCTTTCCCGCGTCCAGCTGCTCGACGTCCTCTTCTCGGCCCACGTGGAAGAGGGAATCGTCAACCCGACCATCATCTACGACCATCCGATCGAGATGAGCCCGCTCGCCAAGCCCAAGCGGGGCAACCCGGCGTGCGCGGAGCGGTTCGAAGTAGTGGTTTGCGGCTTCGAGCTCATCAACGCCTTCAGCGAGCTGAACGACCCGATCGACCAGTGGACGCGGTTCAGCGAGCAGGACCGCATGCGGGCCGAGGGTGACGCGGAGGCACACGGAATAGACGAGGATTACGTGCGCGCGCTCGAGTACGGACTGCCTCCAACCGGTGGCCTGGGGTTGGGCATGGACCGTCTGGCCATGATCGTGACGGGGCGATCCGCGATCCGCGAAGTGATCCTCTATCCGATCCTGCGACCGGAGGAAGGCGAGTGAGGGGTCCCGCCGAAGACGTCCACTCGCCTGAGGGTACGTCAGCCGATACGGCGGCGTCGGAGGCGACAGCGGCCGGCGGGACCGATGAATCAATCGGCGTCGCGCTCGGCGTGCCACCGCCGGTGTCGGAAGACACTCGTGCGCTGGAACGCTATGTCGCCCGGCGGTATCTGGGTGGCCGACGGGGTCTCGTGTCGTTCATCACGTGGATCGCGGTCGGTGGCGTGGCCGTCGGGGTCATGGCGCTCATCGTGGTGATCGGGGTGCTCAGCGGTCTTCAGAGAGACCTTCGGGAGCGGATCCTGAGCGGCGGCCCGCACGCGGTCACACTGCAGATCGGGAACGCGTTCCGGATGGATGCCTGGCCTCTCGTGCTCGAGCGCATCCAGTCGGATCCGGATGTAGTCGCCGCGGCACCCTTCATCTACACCGAGATCCTCCTCAGCGCGGGCGAGAACTACAACGAGGGCGTGGTCATGCGGGGTGTCGTCGACGACGACGATGCGATCACGGTGACGGGCATCAGCGAACACCTCGTGGTCGGCGATCTCCCCTTCGTCGAGACCGAGACCGGGCATCCCGGGATGGTGGTGGGGCGGGGTCTGGCGGACCGCCTCGGGCTCTACGTGGGCAAGCTGGTGACCGCGGCTTCGATCCAGAACACGCCGTTGACTCCGATGGGCTTCCAGCCGCAGCTCAAGCGGTTCGAGATCACGGGAGTCTTCCAGACCGGGCTGTACCAGTTCGACACCAAGCTCTCGTTCGTCGAGCTGGGCGAGGCGCAAACGCTTCTCGGGCTCGACGATGGCGTGACCGGCGTCGAGTTCGATGTGCGCGATCCCTGGGAGGCAGGCGAGGTCGCGGCGCGGGTCGAAGAAGGACTCGGCTACCCGTACAAGGTCGACGGCTGGCAGGAACAGAACGCGAATCTCTTTTCCGCGCTGTTCCTGGAGAAGATCGCGATGGCCGTCATCCTGACGTTGATCGTGCTCGTCGCCTCCTTCAACATCGTCTCGACGCTGGTGATGATGGTCGGAGACAAGACGCGCGAGATCGGCATCCTGCGCTCCATGGGCCTCACGGCGAAGGGGATCCGACGCGTGTTCATGTACATGGGGCTGTTCATCGGCCTCGTCGGCACGGCACTGGGCGCCACCCTGGGGGCCCTTCTGGCCTGGCTGCTACACCGATACGAGTTCATTACGCTCCCGAGCAACGTGTACTTCATCGACAAGCTGCCGATCGCCCTCGAGCCCCGGGATATGATCCTCATCGTGCTGGGCTCGATCCTCATCTCCTTCCTCGCCACGCTCTATCCCGCGGCTAAAGCGGCCAAGCTCACACCGGTCGACGCGATCCGCCATGAGTGATAACGGTTCGCGCTCAGTAATCGAGGCCCGCGATCTCCATCGCACATTCGCGGCGGCGGATGGGGGCGAGATTCACGTGCTGCGCGGCGTCCACCTGGCAGTGAGCGCGGGTGACGCGGTGGCGATCGTCGGTCCGAGCGGCTCGGGCAAGTCGACGCTGCTCCATCTCCTCGGAGCCCTGGATCGGGCGACCTCGGGCGATGTGTGGCTCGGCGACCGGCGCGTCGCCGACCTGGACGACGTGACGCTGGCGGCACTCCGCAACCGCTATGTCGGATTCGTGTTCCAGTTCCACCACCTGCTGCGCGACTTCACCGCCGTCGAGAACGTGATGGTCCCGCAGCTGATCGCCGGTGCGACCCGAGAGACGGCGGAGAAGCGAGCGTTCGAGCTCCTCGAACAGGTAGAGCTGGTGGAGCGGGCGCATCACCGCCCTCGAAAGCTCTCCGGGGGCGAGCAACAACGCGTAGCCGTGGCTCGCGCCCTCGCGAACGATCCCCCTTTGCTGCTGGCGGACGAGCCGTCGGGCAATCTGGACATCGAGGCGAGCGAGCGTCTGCACGATTTGTTGTTCCGGCTGCTCGAACAACACCGGAGCGCACTTGTCGTGGTTACGCACAATCGCTCGCTCGCCGAGCGAGCCGACCGGGTCCTTCGGCTGGATGCGGGGAGGCTCCAGGTCGCTTGAGCGCCGACCGGTGCCCTCGTGTAAATTGCCAAGGACGGGGCTGACTGCCACGCGCACCGTAGGCCGCGTCCCTGGCGGCTTGTGCGGCACCGGGCGGGAGGCACCTTCGGAACGTCGCAGCGAAGCCCGTTTCGCTACGACCCGGATTGCCCCACAGGGCCGCAGGGTGGGCGGAATGAGGCATGCGCTGGCACGGTGGGCGACCTTGACCGCGGCATAGATGACGGCGGCATTCACGACCCAGGAGACGAGGCGGAACCGCCAGGACACCATGCGCTGCGAGCACTGCGGAGAACGAGACGCCGAGATCCATCTCACGGAGATCGTGCAGGACGAGATGACCACCATCCATCTCTGCTCGTCGTGTGCGGCAGAGAAGGGGGTCAGCTCCACCACGTCTCCCGAGCCGCCGATCGCCGACTTCCTGGCTCACATGGGCGAGGGCAGTCAAGACGCGGCGTTTTCGGGAGCGCACGAAGCCTGTCCGTACTGTGGGACGACGGCGGATGACTTCCGGAAGACCGGCCGGCTCGGTTGCTCTCAGTGCTACGCCCATTTCGCTCCCCAACTCAGAGGTCTCCTCCGCCGCGTCCACGGAGCGAGCCAGCACATAGGCAAGGTCTACCTGAGCGCAGCGAGCGATCTCGACGACCGAGATCTGCGCCTCGCGACGCTCCGTCGACGGCTAGAGCGCGCCGTCGAGATCGAGGATTTCGAAGCAGCGGCCAGCCTCCGGGACGAGATCCTCGAGCTGAGCGCCGTGGAGTAACGAGACACCGGGATGCTCAGGGAGGGGATCGAGGTGGACGGGCATGGGCTGAGCTGGCTCGAGGAGCGCGGACCCGACGACGAGATCGTGCTCTCCACCCGTGTCCGCCTCGCCAGGAACATCCAGGGCTTCCCGTTCGCGACGCGCGCCTCGGGCGAGGACCGGGATCGTCTGCTGGAACGAGCCTACGACGCGCTGGACAACAACCGGGTCCTGGGCGATGCGGACTTCTGGAGGATGGCCGATCTCGAGCCGAGTGAGCGGACGCGTCTCCTGGAGCGCCACCTCGTAAGCTACGAGCTGATCGGCGGACACGACGGTGAGCCCCTGCGTGCCTCCGCGCTAGCGATCCAACGCGGACGATCGCTGGGCTTGATGATCAACGAGGAGGACCACCTTCGTCTCCAGGTGCTCGCCGGCGGCTTCCAGTTGGAGCAAGCGTGGAAGGACGTCGAACAGCTCGACGAGGAGATCGGGCAACACCTCCCCTACGCCTTCCACCACGAGTTCGGCTTCCTGACCTCGTGCCCGACCAATGTCGGGACAGGACTCCGCGCCTCGGTGCTGATACACCTGCCCGGGCTCGTGCTGACCAAGGAGATCCACAAGGTCCTGCAGGGGATCGGCCAACTCGGGCTCACGTTTCGCGGGCTGTACGGAGAGGGCTCCGAGATCGTCGGCAACTTCTTCCAGGTCTCGAACCAGACGACGCTCGGCAAGACCGAGGAGGACCTGATCGACCACCTCGGGAGCATCGTGGCTCGGGTCATCGACTACGAGAAGCAGGCGAGGGTTGTTCTCCTCAACGAGGCGCCGGCCGTCCTCGAGGACAAGGTGTGGCGCGCGTACGGAATTCTGCGCCACGCCCGGAGCATTCCGTTCGAGGAAATGATGAACCTACTCTCGGGCGTGCGATTGGGGCTGTCGCTGAAACTTCTCCAAACACCCTGTGTACAGACGGTCAGCCGTATTATGATCTACGCGCAGACAGCGCACCTCGAGCGCGCCGCCCGCCGCAGGCTCGACGAAACGGACGCGGATGTCTTTCGCGCCTCCTTCGTCCGAGAGGCGTTGGCCGCGGATGAGGCGGCGGATCAGTCGGAGGAGCGTGGGCGCGGGGCATAGGGAGAAGCGGGGCCGATCCGGTGACGCGAGCTTGAGGAGCGCATGAACTACAATTTCACCGACCGTGTTCGCAAAGTGCTCGCGATGGCTCGCGAGGAAGCGATCCGCCTTCAGCACGACTACGTGGGCACCGAGCACATCCTCCTGGGACTGATCCGCGAAGGAGAAGGCGTCGCGGCCGCGGTCCTTGCCAACCTCTCCGCCGATCTGGATGAGCTCCACAGACTCGTGGAGGAGAACGTCCGGCACGGTAAGAGCACCTCCACGATCGGAGAGCTCCCGTATACGTCGCGCGCGAAAAAGGTACTCGAGTATGCGATGGCCGAGGCGCGCGAGCTGAATCACAGCTATGTCGGAACCGAGCACCTGCTCCTAGGACTCCTGCGCGAAGAGAAGGGGCTGGCGGCGAAGGTCCTGGGTGAGCTCGGGATCGGGCTGGACGAGGCGCGCGGCGAGACGCTCAAGTTGCTGGGGACGGACATGCCCAGCGGTGGCCCGCCCGCCAGTGAAACTCCGCCGAGCAGCAAATCTGAGAAGAAGTCGAAGACGCCGGCTCTGGACCACTTCTGTCGAGACCTCACCGAGCTGGCCGCGCAAGGCAAGCTGGACCCGACGATCGGACGCCACGAGGAGATCGAACGGGTCATGGAAGTCCTCTCGCGACGCAAGAAGAACAACCCGGTCCTGATCGGCGAGCCCGGTGTCGGGAAGACCGCGATCGTCGAGGGACTGGCCCAGGCGATCGTACGGGGCGAGGTACCGGACAGCCTGAAGGATCACCGCGTCCTGGCGCTCGACATGGCCGCCGTGATCGCGGGGACCAAGTACCGGGGCCAGTTCGAGGAGCGCCTGAAGGCGATCGTCAACGAGATCTCTCAGAACCAGGCCATCATCCTGTTCATCGACGAGCTCCACACGCTGGTCGGGGCGGGCGCGGCCGAGGGTGCGATCGACGCATCCAACATGCTGAAGCCCGCGCTCGCGCGCGGCGAGCTGCAATGCGTGGGCGCTTCCACCCTGAACGAGTACCGCAAGTACATCGAGAAGGACGGGGCGCTGGAGCGGCGCTTCCAAACCGTGATCGTCGAGGCTCCGACGGTAGACGAGACCGTCGAGATCCTGAAGGGTCTTCGCAAGTACTACGAGGAGCACCACAACGTGGTGATCCCCGATGAGTCACTCGTGGCCGCCGCCAAGCTCGCGAACCGGTACATCACGGACCGCTTCCTCCCGGACAAGGCGATCGACGTCGTGGACGAGGCCGGCGCCCGTGCGCGACTCGGTGCTCAGGTGCCTCCCGCCGAGGTGCAGGAGCTCCAGGAACAGCTCGAGGAGCTCGCCGAGTGGAAGTCCGAGGCGATCCGCGACCAGGACTTCGAGCGTGCCGCCTACCTGCGGGACCGGGAGAAGGAGATCCAGGAGGAGATCAAGCGTCGGCGCGACGAGTGGGAGCGGCAGCAGGAGGAGTTCCGGCCGACCCTCGCGGAGGATGACATCGCGTTCATCGTGGGGCGGTGGACCGGAATCCCGGTCACCCGGCTCCAGGAGGCCGAGACGGAGCGGCTGCTTCGAATGGAGGAGGAGCTCCACAAGTCGATCGTCGGGCAGCACGAGGCGATCCAGGCGGTCAGTCGGGCGATCCGGCGCAGCCGCGCCGGTCTGAAGGACCCGAACCGTCCCATCGGCAGCTTCATCTTCTGTGGTCCGACCGGCGTCGGGAAGACCGAGCTGGCGCGCCAGCTCGCGCGCTTCCTGTTCGTCGACGAAGGCGCGCTCGTGCGCGTCGACATGTCCGAGTATATGGAGAAGTTCTCGGTCAGCCGCCTGATCGGCGCTCCACCGGGATACGTCGGGTACGAGGACAGCGGGACGCTCACGAAGGCGGTGCGTCGCAGACCGTACTGCGTCGTGCTTCTCGACGAGATCGAAAAGGCCCACCCCGACGTGTTCAACATCCTGCTCCAGGTGTTGGACGAGGGGCGACTGACGGACAACTACGGCCGTGTGATCGACTTCAAGAACACGGTCCTGATCATGACGTCGAACGTGGGCACGCGAGATCTCACCACCACGTCCAAGCTGGGCTTCGGGACCGACGACGCGAGCTTCGACTACGCCCGCATCAAAGAGCGCGTGACCGACGAGGTCGAGCGGGTGTTCACGCCCGAGTTCCTGAACCGCGTGGAGGAAGTGATCGTCTTCCATCCGCTCGATCGGGAGCAGATCGGCGAGATCGTCCACATCATGATGCGCGACGTCCAGGACCGCCTTTCGGAGGAGCAGCTCACGATCCAGCTGACCGACGAAGCCGTCTTGTTCATCGTCGATCACGGGTTCGACGACAAGTTCGGCGCGCGTCCGCTCAAGCGGACGATCCAGCGATACGTAGAGGATCCGCTCTCGGAGCGTATCCTGATGGGCGAGTTTACACCTGGGGACGAGATCGTGGTGGCGGTGGAGGAGGACGAGGACGAGTCATTGGCGTTCCAGGTGGCCTCGCCTTCCTCTGCAACGTGACGTCGCCACCCCCGACCGGGCGTCGAACCGGCTTCGCGTTCACGATCGGCGCGATTCTCGCACTGGCGGGGGTCGCGCCTGCGTTTGGGCAGAACCTCGCAGAGACCAGCGTCCGGGTCGACAGCATCGTCGTCAGCGGCAACTTCCGTCACTCCGAGACACAGATCATTGACCGTAGCGGATTGCGCGTAGGGAACATCGTTCAGCTTCCCCAGATCCAAGACGCGATCCGCAGGCTCTTCGCGACCGGTAATTACAGCGATGTCCAGGTGCACGTCGGGGGAGAGGTGCGCGAGTTGGGCATCTTCCACATCACGGTCGAAGAGCGCCCCTACATCACCCGCTACGAGTTCGAGGGCCTCGAAAACCTGGGTGCGGGCACGGTGCGGGATACGATCGGTCTCGCGCAAAACGCGCCGCTGGACCCCGACCGGATCACGCGCACGCAAGCCTTCATCGTCGAGGCTCTCTCGAACGAAGGCTTCCCGACCGCCCGGGTCGACACCCTCATCCGGCCCGATCCATCGCGGCCGGGCGACTTCCGCCTCGCATTCCGAGTCCGTGAGGGACCGCGATTGGGCGTGACGAGTATCCGCTTCGAGGGCAACGAGGCGTTCACCGACGGACAGCTGCGATCGGCGATGGTCACGGACCAGGAGGGGTTTCTTTGGTTCAGCCAGGGCCAGCTCAAGAAAGACGAGTACAGGCGCGATATGGCGGAACGCCTGCCCGAGTTCTACGCGAGTCACGGCTACCTGGACTTCCAGGTCGTCAACGACACCGTGATCTCGGATCCGGTGACGGGGAAGGGCCGGATCATCGTATGGGTCGAGGAAGGACCGCAGTACCTGCTCGAGGACTTGCGAGTCGTGGGGAACCGGGCGTTTGCCGCCTCGGTGATCGAGGAAAGCGCTCGAGCGGGTCAGGAGGAGGCCGATGAGGGCGAGGCGGCCCCCTTCAACCAGCCCGCCTTCTTCACGGCCAGCGGCGATCTCGGTGATCTGTACCGCAACGCCGGCTTCTTGAACGCTCGGATCTTGCCCGACGTACAGCGCCTCCCGCCGGAGGGACCGGGAGGCCAGCCTCGGGTCGCGGCGGTCTTGAGCATCCAGGAGGGAGAGCCGAGCTACTTCCGCGAGATCAACATCGAGGGGAACACCTACACGCACGACCGCATCATCCGGAACCGCCTGTTCATCTTCCCCGGCGACATTTATTCGCAGGACCGGCTGGTAAACAGCTTCCAGGCGATCCAGGGGCTCGGGTTCTTCGAGCCGCTCCCACCCGACCAGGCCATCGAGTTCCAGGAGCGGCCCGACGGAGACATCGACATAACCCTGCGCGTGCAAGAGAAGCAGACGGGCACCGTGAACTTCGGGGTCACGGCCTCCGGAGTCAGCGGGTTTGCCGGCTTCGTCGGCTACGAGCAGCCGAATCTGTTCGGGCTGGCGAAGGTAGGGCGGTTTCGATGGATCTTTGGAAGCCGACAGCAGGACATCGACCTCAGCTACTCGGACCCCGAGATCTTCGGGAGTCGGCAATCCGCGACGATCACGCTGCGCAGCTCCAGAGATCGGTTCACGGGCTTTAGCCTCGGCGATCGGCGGCAGACCGGTGGCTTGATCGAGGTGGGGACCCCGGTGTTCGGACTCCGCTCGGTCCGTCTATTCGTGGGTTACTCGTTGTTCAACGACCGTGTGAGCGGGCTGGACACGACCAACATCTCCGAGGCTGGCCGGCAGCTCCTAACCTCGGGGACGCGGAGCGGCCTCAGCTTCCGCCTCGTCCAGGACAATCGAAACAACCCGCTCTTCCCGACGGCCGGGAGCCGCAACACGATCTCGGTTCGTCACACCGGTGGTTTCTTGGGCGGAGCCGGGAACTACCAGAAGGTCGACCTCGCGAGCGAGTGGTTTGTCCCTGTCGCGCAGATCGGGGGTGGACTGCAGAGCGTCCCGATGGAGTTCACCTTCGGGATGAACTTCGCGGGCGGCGTCATCCTGGGAGAGAACCCGTTCTTCACCGAGCGGTACTTCGTGGGTGGCACCCAGGCGGGTATCCAGTTGCGGGGGTACGAGGAGGCCACGGTCACGCCACTTGGCCACATCCCGCGCGAAGCACGCCTGAGCGATCTGGACCGCGTCGGCGAATCCTACTTCAAGGCGGGCGCTACGTTCGGCCTCAAGCTGACCAGCAGCATCTTCGTCAGCGCCTTCATGGACGCGGGGAACACCTGGAGGGACCCGGGAGAGCTGAACCCCACGGATCTCCTGGTCGGCGCCGGGTTAGGAGTGAGCCTGGTTTCGCCGTTCGGACCGATCGGGCTGGATTACGCCTACGGCTTCGATCGGCGGGACGTGTTGGGACGGCCCGATCCGGGGTGGCAGCTCCACTTCAAGTTCGGGCGCATTTTCTGAATAGGGATCAGGAGAACGTTCGGATGCGATGCTTCGTTCGCGGCGCTGTGCTATCCGCGGCTTCCCTCGTGGTGGCCGTCACGGCGCACGCGCAAACCGACGCAGCGGCAGCGGAGGCGAGCTTGCCCCCCGCGGGCACCCCGATGGTCTATGTGAATACACAGGCGATCCTGCCCATCGCCCCCGGGGCGAACGACGCGCAGCTCTCGTTTCAGGAGGAGCTGACGGGGTACGAGGACGAGATGCGGTCGCTCGGGGCAGAGATCGACTCGCTCGTATCGGCCTACCGGCGCCAAGAGGCCCTGCTCGACCAGGGCGCAAAGGAGCAGAAGCAGCAGGAGATCCTCCAGAAGCAGCAAGCCGCCCGAGAGCGGCAGATCGAGCTCGAGCAAATCTCCGAGCAACGGCGGCAGACTCTCCTCGCGCCCATCCTCGACCAGGTCCGTGCGGTCATCGAGGAGATCCGCGCAGCGAACCAGTATGCGATCGTGTTCGACGTCGCGGAGGCCGGCGTGGTCGCGGCCGACCCGAGCCTCGATATCACCGCGGCCGTTTTGGAGCGGTTGGGTGTAGATCCTGCCGCGACGGCCGCGCTCGACCCGGGTCGCTAGGGAGCCGGTCGCTGAACGCGCTCCCCAAGGTCGCAGGTCGGCGGGAGCGCACCGGACCTACGCTGCGTCCGGATGGTCATCTCATTTCCCGGATCACGCCTCGGCGTCGCCCCGAACTTGATCGGGTTTGAGGCCCGGGGATAGCTTTCCTCGGGCCCGGCGGAGTGCTCCACCAGCCCCGAGACCTGCCCGCTCCGACCGACGAGGGGTCGGGGAGCGGATCATCATCGACCGACTCGTGCACACGACACCGAGAGGATAGCAGATGAGTGGCGCCAACGGTCGCGACACGACGCTCCAACGTACGATCGTTGGGACCGTGACGCTCGAGGGTTACGGCCTGCACACGGGTGAGCCCGTGCAGACGACCCTCCGTCCGGCGGCCGAGAACACCGGGATCCTGTTTCGGAGGGTCGACATCGAGGGTCAGCCGGAGATTCCCGGACTCGTCGAGTACGTAACGGGTGTCGAGTGGGAGACGGTGCTCGGACCGGATGAGGCGTGCGTGCGTACGGTCGAACACCTCCTGGCGGCCATCGCCGCGGCAGGCATCGACAACATCGACATCGATATGATCGGGCCCGAGCCGCCCGCGTTTGACGGAAGCTCCGCCAAGTGGTGCGAAGTCTTCCGCGAGCTGGGGACAGAGGAGCAAGGCGCGCCGGCCCCCTCGCTCGCGATAGACTCCCCGTTCTTCCTGAAGTCGGGCGATTCCCGGTACGCGGTCATGCCGTATCCGGGTTACCGGATCTCCGCCGAGATCGAGTTCGAGAATCCGGCCATCGGGCGACAATTCGCCAGTCTGCAGGTGGATGAGCCGACGTTCTACCGTGAAGTGGCCGGGGCGCGGACCTTCGGGCTCGAAGCGTGGCAGGAGTCGCTGCAGTCGCGCGGATTGGCGCTCGGCGCGACGGAAGACAACACGATCTTGGTAACGGATGAGGGCATCGCCCCGGACGCGAAGCTGCGCTATCCGGACGAGTTCGTCCGGCACAAGGTGATCGACTTGATTGGCGATCTCGCGCTTGTGGGAGCCCGCCTGCAATGTCACGTCGTGGCCGAGCGCCCCGGTCATCGCGGGAACGTCGAGGTCGCCCGCCGGCTTCGGAGCCTCGTCGACGCGGGCGGTGAGGCAGAGCAGCGACTCGACATACAGGACATTCTGGCCCACATCCCGCACCGATACCCCTTCCTGCTCGTCGATCGGATCCTGGAGTTCGAGGCGGGTGAGAGGATCCTGGGGCTGAAGAACGTGACGATCAACGAGCCGTTCTTCGCGGGTCATTTCCCCGATCACCCGATCATGCCGGGTGTCCTCATCGTGGAGGCGATGGCGCAGGTCGGGGGCATGCTCCTCATGAACGAGTTCGAAGAGCCGCGCGACAAGGTCGTTTACTTCATGTCGCTCGACGACGTGAAGTTCCGTCGTCCGGTGACCCCGGGTGATCAGCTCCAGTTCGAGGTCGAGTTGCTCCAGTTTCGCGGCCGGGTGTGCAAGATGCGTGGTGTGGCACGAGTCGATGGAGACAGGGCCGCTGAAGCCACGATGATGGCGCAGGTGGTGGACCGTTGAAGACACCAGGCGTAGTCACCACGGCTGAAGTACGTCACCCGACGGCGATCATAGACCCCGACGCACAGATCGCATCGAGCGCCAGGGTCGGTCCGTACGCAGTAATCGGTCCGGGCGTCGAAGTGGGAGAACGGGTCCAGATCGGGCCGCACGCGTACCTGGAACGGGATACCTGCGTGGGGGAAGACTGCCGAATCGGACCCGGTGCCGTCCTGGGTACCGACCCGCAGGACCTCAAGTACGCCGGGGAGCAGACGTTTCTGGAGGTCGGCCCCCGGACCGTGATTCGTGAGTACGCCACGCTGAATCGCGGTACGGCCGTCTCCGGTAAGACCGTGGTCGGGGCCGATTCGCTCATCATGGCGTATGCGCACGTCGCGCACGACTGCCGCATCGGAAACAACGTCGTTCTTGCGAATGCGGTGAATATGGGCGGCCACGTACGGATCGATGACTGGGCGACCGTGGGAGGCGTCACCGCTATTCACCAGTTCGTTCGTATCGGATGCCACAGCTTCGTGGGCGGCGGCTCACGGCTTCCGCAAGACGTCGCCCCGTACGTCATGGTCGCGGGCAACCCGTGCGCCGCCTACGGACTCAACACCGTCGGGCTTCGGCGTCGCGGGTTCTCTCCTGAGACCATGGAGGCCCTCCGGGTCGCCTACCGCCGGATCTTCCAATCGGATCGCAACATCGGTCACTCGTTGGATGCCCTGGAGGCGGAGGGCGGACACGACGAGGAGGTAGAGCGCCTGATCACCTTTATCCGAGCGAGTCGCCGCGGAATCACCACGTGAGCCCGATTCACACGTGTGTGATCGGCGTCGGTCGTCTCGGCGCCGAGCACGCGCGCCTTCTCAAAGAGCTGCCCGGGTCGAAGCTCGTCGGCGTCTACGACGTGGATGCGGAGCGCGGGCGCGCTGTCGCCGAGCGGATCGGGACACACAGCTTCGCGCAGCTTTCCCCCCTGCTCGAAGCCGCTGAAGGCGCCGTCATCGCAGTCCCCACACGAGCTCATCTCGAGACGGCGCAGGTCGCGCTGGAGGCCGGCTGCCACACCCTCGTCGAAAAGCCCCTCGCGCGCACGCTCGAGGAGGCCGATCGGCTGGTCTCTCTGGCGGATGCCTGTAGGGTCGTGCTCGGGGTCGGCCACGTGGAGCGCTTCAACGGCGTGCTCATGGGATGTGAGCCGTACATCGATCGGCCTCGGTTCATCGAGTCGCTCAGGCTGGCCCCTTTTCAGCCGCGCGGCACGGACGTGACGGTCATCCTCGATCTGATGATCCACGACATCGATCTCGTTCTCGGCCTGGTGCGCGGTCGTGTCGTCGAAGTGAGGGCGGTCGGGGTTCCGGTCGTGTCGTCTTCGGTGGACATTGCGAACGCGCGCCTGGCCTTCGAGGACGGGACGGTCGCCAACATTACGGCCAGTCGGGTTTCCGCCCGGCCGCTGAGACAGCTTCGCCTCTTCCAGAGCTCAGGCTACTTCAGTCTGGATCTGCGGGCCGGACGCGGCGAGTTTTTGAGACGAGGGAGCGACCCTCTCGGCGTCGCCGGCGGCCCGGAGGATCTCGTGGACCGAGTCGAGATCGCGGCGGCGCAGGTGGAGCCTCTACGGCTCGAGCTGGAGGCGTTTCTCCAGGCGATCCGCGGTGAAGCCTCGCGGCTCGTGACCGCCCGAGAGGGAAGGCGGGCTCTCGCCGTCGCTCTCGAAATCACGCGAGAAATCGAGGAATTCGCGGATGTCGTTGCTCAAGATTCGTGAAGATCGAAAGAAGCTCGGAGGCGCCGTGCGACGCGGCCCACGCACCATCGTGCTGGTGTTGCTGTTGGCGGTCGTGCTGTTGCTGATCGTCTATCTCGGGCGGATCTCGTAGGCAGGCGTTCAGCGGCCTGCCGAGCGTGAGTCCCGGCAACGTCGCGCGACGCTCGATGACGGGCTCCGACCGAGGGCGCGCTGTCTTCCTGTCCGCGGGTGAGACCTCGGGGGATATGCACGGGGCCGCGTTGGCGCGCGCGCTCCTGAACCTCGATCCGAACCTGCAGCTGTACGGCATCGGCGGGCACCGGATGTCGAGCGCCGGCGTGCAGCTGCTCGCCGACCTGGGTCAGCTCGCGGTCATGGGCTTCGCCGAGATCGTCCGGAGCCTCCCCCGCATCGCCCGTCTCCGTGGGCGCGTCCGCCGATTCCTGAGTGAGCGGAACATCGACCTCCTGATCCCCATCGATTTCCCCGGGTTCAACATGCAACTGGCCGGGGCCGCTCGACGTAGCGGGACCCGAGTGCTGTATTACATCGCGCCTCAGGTGTGGGCGTGGAGAGAGGGCCGGGCCCGACGACTGGCGGCGAACACGGATCGCGTGTGCGTCATCTTGCCGTTCGAGCAAGAGATGCTGACCAGCTACGGGGTCCGCGCGCACTTCGTCGGGCACCCGTTGCTCGACACATCGGTCGCGAGGGATCATCCCACGGACGGGCCGGATACAGAGCCATCGCGCACGAACATCGCCGGCGCCGGCGAAGAGCCGGCCACCCTCGGCCTGTTTCCGGGCTCCCGCCGTCAGGAAGTGAAGCGGATCCTGCCAATCTTGCTGGCGGCTGCCGACCGAATCTCGCGGGCGCACCCCGGACTCCAGATACTGATCGCGCGCGAGCCGGATCTCGTACCCCAGGTGTACGAGGCGGCCCCCTACCCGCTCGTGACAGCCGAACAGGCGATCGCTTCGTCGCGGGCGGCGCTTTGCAAGTCGGGCACGATCACCCTGCAGCTCGCGATCGCGGGGGTTCCCATGGTGGTGGGCTACCGGATGCATCCGATCACGTACCAGATCGCGAAGCGGTTGGTGCGTGTGCCCCACATCGCGCTCGCCAACCTGGTAGCGGAGGAGCGATTGGTCCCCGAGCTGATACAGGGGGACCTGACCCCGCGCGCGCTGGCAAGACGTGTGCTGCCGCTGCTCGATGAGGAAAGCGCGGAGAGACGACGGGTCGTTCGGGGGCTCGCCGACGTCCGCTCCCGGCTCGGGCAGCCGGGTTGCGCGGGGCGTGTGGCCCGGCATGCGCTCGAGCTTCTCGACGCGGCGTAGTCAGGTCGCCGAGGAACTCCCGAGGTGGATGTGAAGCTGCCGGTCAATCTCGCCGTCGTCATGGGCCGCGCGGCGTTGCTGGCCGGGCGCACGTGGCACTTCGACCAGCTCGCCGAGTCGGCCGCTCGCCCGGACCCGGAGCGGCAGCCGGTCATCTACGCGTTCTGGCACGAGCATCTACTGCCGCTCGCGCGGCTGCATGCCGCAGAGGGGGCGAACGTCCTCGTGAGCCGCCATCGAGATGGCGAGATCATCTCACGGCTGTTGCTGCGGCTCGGTTACACGCCCTCGCGAGGCTCCAGCACGCGCGGGGGTGCGGCCGGTCTGCGGGAGATGATCCGGGCCGGCAAGGAAGGCGGTACGCTGGCGTTTTCACCCGACGGCCCACGAGGGCCCCGACGGCGCTGCAAGCCCGGCCTGCTCAAGGCCGCCGCGGAGACGGAGCTTCCGATCGTCCCTGTCGGAGTCTCTGCGACCCGCGGCTGGCGCCTGAACAGTTGGGATCGATTCATGATTCCGTCGCCCGGCGCACGGGTGTACGTGTCGTACGGGGCTCCGATTTGGATACGCGATGCGGATGAGCCGTCGCTCGCCGCGGGAATGGCCAGGATCGAGCGGGCCCTGAACCTGGAGGTCGAGCGGTGTGAGAGACGGACCACCTCGCCCTCGCCCTTCCGCCGGCGTATCGAGACCCGCGTCCGGCATGCGTGGAAGGGGCGCCCCGGGCCGCTCCTGCGCGGCGCCGAAGCCGTCTTCTCGACGGCGGCCGAGACACGCCACCTTCTGTACGACGCGGGGGTGCTGACCGGCTGGCGTGCCTCCATCCCGGTGCTCTCGGTCGGGGGACTCACCGTGGGCGGCAGCGGCAAGACCCCCCTGGCTGCGGAGTTCGCGCGCTGGCTCGCGGCTGACGGGCGCACGGTAGCGATTCTCACGCGTGGCTATGCGGACGAGCTGGCACTCCACCGCGCCATGAACCCCCGCGCTCTTGTGATGGGCCACCAGGACCGGCGCGTTGCCGCCCTGGCGGCCGCCAGGGCCGGAGCCACGGTCGCTTTGCTGGATGACGGCTTTCAGCACAGGCGTCTCATGCGCGACCTGGAGATTGTCGTGCTCGATCTGGATGCCATGCGCCGCACCAACCGTCGACGGCTACCGGCGGGCCCGTTCCGGGAGCGGATCGGATCTCTCGGACGCGCGCACGTAATCGTGCTCGCGGGACGCGATGGCGACCGGGCAGCAGGCGCCGAGCTCGCGGAGTGGATCGGGCGTCGCTGCCGGGAGGCAGACCTCGCGCGCTGCGCGCTCGTGCCGGATGAGCTGGTGCCCGTGAACGACGCCGCGGCCCGGATATCGATGCCACGGCCCACGGTCGCCTTGACCGGGATCATGAAGCCGAATCTCTTCTTCGAGCAGGTCGAGCAGATGTGTCCGGGTGTGTCACACCGCCACGCTCTGCCCGATCATACGGCGCCAAGCAATGAGGACATGAAGGGAACGATCGCGGAAGCAGGATCCGGGGGACTCGTCATCACCGGCAAAGACGTATCAAGGATTTCGTATCGCATTCCCGATTCGGTCCCGCTTTGGTTCCTGGGCGAGCGGGTCGAATGGATATCGGGGCTGGCCCCGCTTCGGAGGCGACTGCGGGAGGCGAGCTTGGCATGAACACGCTGGAAACCGACGTGCTCGTGGTCGGCAGCGGGATCGCGGGTCTGACGCTGGCCCTGAAGGCGGCACGTTATGCCGACGTGTTGCTGGTTACGAAGAAGGACCGGGTCGATTCGAGCACGAACTACGCGCAGGGCGGTGTAGCGGCGGTCGTGTCGGACGACGATTCGTTCGACCTGCACGTGGGAGACACGCTCGTGGCCGGAGCGGGCTTGTGCCACCGACGCGCCGTGGAGGAGTTGGCGCGTGAAGGCCCCGACCGGGTGGAGGAGCTTCTGGATTGGGGCGTCCGCTTCAGCCGAGAGTCCGATGGCCAGCTCTCGTTGGGACGCGAAGCCGGGCACAGCCGCAGGCGCATCGTTCATGCGGCGGACCTGACCGGCAGCGAGATCGAACGGGCCCTGCTGGCGGCCGTCGCGTCCAGCGATCGAATCCAGCTGCTGGACGACCACTTCGTGTGGAGTCTGGTGACGGCGCCTCATTCCGACACGCGGCGACCGCGCTGCGGGGGGGCCCTTCTTCTGAGTGTGCACGGCGACGAGTACGTGGACGTGCGCGCCGGCGCCGTCGCCCTCACGACCGGGGGCTGCGGGCGGTTGTATCGGCACACGACGAATCCAGCCATAGCCACGGGGGACGGGATCGCGATCGGGTACGAGGCCGGCGCCGCGGTGGCCAATCTGGAATTCGTTCAGTTTCACCCGACGGCGCTATACCCGGCTGGCGCGGCCGGCGAGCGCGCGTTCCTCATCTCCGAAGCCGTACGCGGAGAGGGCGCGGTCCTGCGCCGATCGGATGGCACCGAGTTGATGGACGGCGTCCATCCCGCCGGATCGTTGGCGCCCCGCGACATCGTGGCACGCGCGATCCACGCGGAGATGCAGCGCTCGGGCGAGACTCACGCTCTCCTGGACGCGTCGTCGATCTCGACCGACCGATTCGAGGAGCGCTTCCCGACGATCTTCAGTGCATGCCGAGACGCGGGAATCGAGCTGCCCGAGCAGCCGATCCCGGTCGTCCCGGCCGCGCATTACCAGTGTGGCGGGCTCCTCACGGACTGGGACGGACGCACCTCGCTCCCAGGTTTGTACGCCGCGGGCGAAGTGGCGTGTACGGGCGTGCACGGAGCGAACCGTTTAGCCTCCAATTCGCTCCTCGAAGCCGTGGTCTTCTCGCACCGAACCGCGCTTCGCCTGCACGTCGACCTCCCAGCCCTCGGACGCCCCTCCGACCGTCTGGGCGCCGCTACCCCGGAGCCGCAGGACGGAGCGGATGTCTCGGATATCGAGGAGGAGCTGCGTTCGTTGATGTGGGAGCACGTGGGCCTCGTCCGCTCGGACGAAGGGCTGGCGGAAGCTCGGTCGCGATTGGATCGCTTCTCTGTCCAGCCCGTTGCCCGTCCCACCGATCCGTTCGGGGCCATGCGGGCGCGCGAAACGGAGTTCCAGATTCTCGTCTCCAGCCTGATCGTACGGAGCGCCCAGCGACGTCTCGAGAGTCGCGGACTGCACTTCACGGACAGTCATCCGCACCGCGATAGCGAGCGCTACCTGCGCGACACGGTGCTCGCTCGCTGATGGAGATCCTCATCGCCGCGGTCGGGAAGCCACGCAGCCCAGGGCTCGCTGACGCGATCCGCCATTACGAGCTGCGCGCGAGCCACTACTTCCGACTCCGATCTGTCGAGGTGAGCGCGGCCTCGCTTCCCGACGCCCGCGAGGCCGAAGCGCGAGCGCGTGAGGCGGAGGCCCTGCTGCGCATCATCCCCAGCGCTCTGGAGCTGGTCGCGCTGACCAGGGCAGGGAAGGCGCTCGACACCCGCGCGCTCGCGGCGTACCTGGAGGACATGGCGACGTATGGACGGGCGGGAGCTGCGTTCGCGGTCGGGGGAGCGCATGGCCTCGGCGATGAGGTGCTCGGTCGCGCGCATATGCGTCTGTCGCTCTCGGAGATGACTCTCCCGCATGAACTGGCGCGATTGTTTCTCACGGAGCAGCTGTATCGGGCCGGTACGCTCATCCGCGGTGAGGCGTACCACAAGGGCCCATGAGCGCGCCGGCCGAGTGGTTCCGCGACTGGTTCGGGGAGACCTACCTCTCCCTGTACCCGCACCGCGACGAGGCGGAAGCGGAGGCGGGGGTGCGTCTCTTCCAACGCGAGGCGGCGCCCGAGCCCGGCGGCCGCGTTCTGGACCTGGCATGCGGCTACGGACGACACCTGGAGAAGCTCCTGGCTGCCGGATACCGGTCCGTGGGTCTGGACCTTTCGGCGCGGTTGCTGCGCGATGCGGCGAAACGCCCCGGAGTGGCCGGGTCACTGGTCCGCGGCGACATGCGCTACCTGCCCTTTCGAGATGGCACGTTCGACGCCCTGGTCAACTTCTTCACGTCGTTCGGTTACTTCGCGTCGGAGGATGAGGACCGTCTCGTGGTTCGGGAGATGCGTCGCGTCGTGAGACCCGGGGGCATGTTTCTCCTCGATTACATGAACGCGCCGTGGGTGATGGCGAACCTCGAGGCCGAGACGGACGTCGAGACGGACGGACGCCGGGTTCGGCAGCGGCGCTGGATCGAGACAGGGCACGTGATCAAGCGAATAGAGATCTTTCCGCGTGGACGAGATGGTGCGGTCGAGGACGCACCGCAGGTCTTTCATGAGCGCGTGCGTCTGTACGAGCCCGACGAGCTCGGCGCGTTGCTGGAACGCCACGGTCTCGAGGTGAGCGCCCGCTTCGGAGATTACGGGGGCGCGCCATTCGGGTCCGACTCTTCGCGGCTCCTTATCGCCGGTGTGGCGGCGTGAGCCACCTGCCGGAGATCCGCCCCCGGCCGGCGGCGCCGCGCGGTACACTCACGGGGGACCTCGTGGCCTGCAGGGCGGGGATCGAGTTGCCCCTGATCGAGCGCGGATCCTCGTTCGAGGTCTCCCCCGCGGGTCGGCCAGGGAAGCTCGAGACCTCCGTCTTCGGGTGCTCGAGCCCCGTCGCCGAGGCCAAGCTCGAGGCCATCCTCGCCGGCTCGGGCCACCTCGTCACGACAGGCCAGCAACCGCTCCTCTTCCTGGGTCCGCTGTTCGTGCTCTACAAGGCGCTCACCGCCATCGAGCTCGCACGTCGAATCGAGACGGACACCGGGGCTCCGACCCTGGCGGTCTTCTGGATCGCGTCGGACGACCATGACTGGGCCGAGGTCGGTTCGGCGTCCGTCATCGATGCGTCCGGCGCGCTGAGACGCCTGAGTCTCGCTCCGCCGGATGGTCGGGCTGGCCGGTCTGTGGGAACCACGCCACTGGATGCGTCGATCGAGATACCGCTGGGTGAACTGGTGCAAGCGCTTCCTGCGTCTGAGTTTGCGCCACAGTACATGAATCAGATTAGAGGTGCGTACGAAGCCGGCCGGCCGCTGGGTGAGGCCTTTGCCGACGTCCTTGCGTACGCGCTCGAATCCTTTGACTTCGCGTGGCTCGACTCCGCCAATCCCGAGGTAAAACGAGCCAGCGTCCCGCTCGTCCGCCGCATCATCGAAGACGAGGGCACCGCCGAAGAGGCGCTCTCGGAGGGTGCCCGGCGGTTGGGCGAGGCGGGCCATGAAGCGCCGATCACGCTGCTGCCGGACGCCTACCCGTTGTTTCTCGACACCGGTGCGCGAAGAGAGCGCCTGTACCGGGCGGACGAGGGATTCCGCCTGGGCAGGGAGGGGGAGAGGGTGACGGAGGACGAGCTGACGGCATGGCTGCATGACGCACCCGAGCGGTTCAGCCCGAACGTGGCATCGCGGCCCGTGCTCGAGTCGTGGCTCTTGCCCGTGACGGCGACGGTCCTGGGTCCGGGCGAGATCGCGTATTGGAGCCAGCTTCCGCCGCTCTTCGCCCGGTATGACGTGACGGTGCCCCGCATCCAGCCTCGTGCGGCGTGGACTCTCGTGGAATCGAAGATCGCCCATCTGCTGGATCGGCTCGATGCGTCGCCGGAGGATCTGGCGGACGGCGGAGAAGCGGTGGCCACCCGGATTACTCGAGACTCTCGCCCACCCGCCGTCGATGCGGCTCTGGTCGAGCTTCGCGAAGGCATCGCACCCCGTTTCGACGCGCTCGAGGGCGCCGTCGGTGAGGAGCTCCCCGGGCTGCGCTCCGCGGTCGGGAAGGCGCGAAAGCAGGTGCTCGACGCGCTCGGCGCGGTCAGCAGCCGGATCGACGCGGGCGTGCGCGAGCGAGAGGCCTCGCGACTACAGTCGGTACGAAAGTGCGCCGCGCACCTGTTCCCGGACGGCGACCCGCAGGAGCGAGCTGTCAGCCCGTACTACTATCTCGCTCGTTACGGCCCGGAGCTGATCACCGAGCTCTCGATCAGGACGCGCGATGCGCTCACCGCGGGCGAAGACGGTGGCCCGACCTAGGCGGACCGCACGGGGAGATGGGCAGCTCGCCGGGAGTCCGCTCTTACCGCCGACGCGCACCGCCGCGTTGCTGCGGGGTAGGATAGGCGAATAGGTTCCCGACGCGACGTGGGTCGACCCGAAAACCCCGCGCCGCCAGTGTCAACACAGAGCCAGGCATACGCTCGATGGTCGCGGCCTTCGCATTCATCCTCGCCCTCGTGGTCCTGATCCCGGTCCTCGCGATCGTGATCGACTCACCGGTGGGACAAGCTCTCGCCCGGCGCATCTCATCGGGAGATGATGCGAAGGGCACCGGCCCCAGGCTCGATGCTCTCGAGGCCGAAGTCCGATACCTGACCGAGGCCGTCGAGAGCCTGAGCGAGGAATCCAAGTTCGTGCGCTCGCTCGTCGAGGGACCGGACGAAGACGCGCCCCGGCTGACTGAAGGCCCGGACGAGAACATCTCGTCCGAAGAGTCGGACGGCTGAGCCCGCCTCGCGGACGCGCGACGGCGTGACCGCCGCTCCCACTTCAACCGGGCGTTCCGCCTTCCGGGTCGGCTCGGGGATCCTCCTCAGCCGCATCACCGGTTTTCTCCGCGACATCACGATCGCCTCCTTCTTCGGAACCGGACCCGCGGCGGGAGCCTACGCCGCGGCGCTCCGCATCCCGAACGTCCTCCGTAACCTGTTGGGAGAGGGCACGCTCTCCGCCTCCTTCGTGCCCGTGTACAGCTCGATGCTCGAGCGCGACGGTTCGGACGCCCAGGCCCCCAGGCGGCTCGCTCGTGGCGTGTTGGGGATGGTCCTCACCGTGGCGGTGCTTCTGTCGGGACTGGGCGTCCTCCTGGCACCGGCCCTCGCGCGCCTGGTCGCGCCCGGGTTCGATGCGGCGTCGGCCGCGCTGACCGGGCGCCTGGTCCGGATCCTATTTCCGATGGCAGGGGTGATGATCGTCGGGGCCTGGTGCCTGGGCGTCCTCAACAGCCACCGCCGCTTCTTCCTCCCCTACGTCGCTCCCGTGCTCTGGAACGGGGCACAAATCGCGGGCCTTCTCCTGGGCGCCCGCTTCGGTTGGGAGCCGCTGATCCACGTACTCGCGTGGTCGACTCTCGTCGGCAGCTTCCTGCAGCTGGGGATCCAGCTCCCGACCGCGCGCAGGCTCGCCCGGACGTTGCGACCGGCGATCGAGCGGGGGTGGGAGCCGGTGCGCCGCGTGACGCGCAACGCGGCCCCCGTCGCGGCAGGGCAGGGGATCTTCCAGGTGTCGAGCCTTCTCGACGTCGTCCTCGCCAGCATGCTCGGCGGAGCCGTGGGCCTCGCGGCCGTCGCCGGGTTGTACTACGCGCAGCGCATCGCCTATCTGCCCCTGGGCTTGTTCGGCGTTTCGGTAGCGGCGGCCTCTCTACCGGAGATGTCGCGCGGTAATGAAGCCACGGCGCTCCGTCCCCACCTGGTGGACGGACTCTTCAGGATCCTGTTCTTCGTTCTTCCCTCTGCCCTCGTCCTGCTGCTGTTCGGCGATCTGGTGGTCGGCGTCATCTACCAGAGAAACGAGTTTGGTGCGGACAGCACGGAGATCGTACGCTGGATTCTGGCCGCTTACGCCATCGGCATCGTGGCTTCGAGCCTCGTGAAGCTGTTCGCGAGCGGCTTCCACGCGCTCCAGAACACGGTGACCCCGATGCGGATCGCCGCCGTGTCGGTGGTGACCGGCGTGGCGGTGGGAGCCGGTCTCATGTTCTGGCTCCGATCAGCGGGCTTCGGCGCGCGCGCGGCGGCGGGGCTGCCCCTGGGAGGCGCCGTCGGAGCGTGGCTGAACCTGAGCTTGCTGTGGCACCGCCTCGGGCATAGGACCGGGCCGCTCTTCGGCCCAAGCGAGCGACGGGGACTGCTGCGGTTGTGCCTCGCAGGTGCCACCGCCGCGCTCCTGGCCCTCCCGGCGCGTATGTGGCTGGAGTCGGTGATCGGCGGACCAAGCCTGGTGCGCCTCGTCGCCGTGTTGCTAGGAACGCTGTTGGCGGCGGGTGTACCATACCTGCTGATCGCGAGAAAGCCCCCGACCCACGCCCCTCGACCCGAGACCCGATGAGCTCCGACGAGCGCGACGAGAGACTGCGAGAGCAGATCCGCTCCCTCCCGAGTCGCCCGGGCGTCTACCTGTTCCGGGACGCGGACGGCAGCGCGCTGTACGTGGGCAAGGCCAAGTCGCTCCGCGCTCGGGTGGCGGGGTATGTGGGCGCGGATGCAAGCAGGTCCGTGAAGCTGTCACGCCTCGCCTCGCGCATCGCATCGCTCGAGACCTTCCCGGTGCAATCGGAGGCCGAGGCCCTCCTGCTCGAATGGAATCTCATCAAGGAGTTCGGGCCTCCTTTCAATATCCAGCTGCGCGACGACAAGAGCTATCCGTACATCAAGATCACGGTGGACGAGCCGTTCCCCCGCATCTTCGTCACCCGCCATCTGCAGGAAGACGGCTCCCGGTACCTCGGACCGTTCACGGACGTCAAGGCGATGCGCCGCGCGCTGCGCACGGTCAAGCGGATGTACCCGGTCCGATCGTGCCACTACCGCATGCCGGCCGAGCTCCCTCCACGCCCGTGTCTCGATTACCACATCGGACGTTGCAGGGCGCCGTGCGCCGGTCTTCAGACCGAAGCCGAGTATCGTTCCATGATCGACGAGATCCTCCAGGTACTCGGTGGCCGAACGGGGCGTGTGCGGCGAGCCGTGACCCGGCGGATGCAGGAGGCCGCGGACGGGCTGGAGTTCGAGCGAGCCGCGGAACTGCGAGATGTGCTGCGGGGTCTCGATGCGATCGAGAGCCGGCAGGCGGCCGTCGACTTCCGCGGAGGCACGCATGACGCGATCGGACTCGCCCGAGACGGGGATCTCGCGTGCGGGGTGGTGATCCGCGTTCGGGAGGGTCGGGTAATCGGGCGCCAGGTTCACTACCTGGGCAACGTCACGGACGAGACCGAGGAGGCGCTCCTCGGGGCGCTGGTGAAGGGTTTCTACGTCAGGCAGGAAGATGCGCCCGGCGAGCTCCTCGTCCCCGGAACCTTTGACGATGTAGGGCTGGTGGAGGAGTACCTGGCCGCGCGTCGTGAAGGCCCCTTCTCGGTCCGCCTCCCGGTTCGCGGGGCCAAGCGGGATCTGGTCGTCGCGGCCGAGCGGAACGCGGCGCACGTCCTCGAGCAGGACCGCCTCGAGAGATCCCGCACCGCCCGCGACCGCGGAGAGGCGACGGGTACGGCACCCGCGGCCGCGCGGAGGCTGGCGGAGGAGCTCGACCTGGCGGAGGCGCCTCGCTCGATCGTGTGCTTCGACGTCTCCACGCTCGGGGGACGCGAATCGGTCGGAAGCGCCGTGTGGCTGCAGGACGGACGACCCGACAAGAACGAGTACCGCCGCTTCCGGATTCGCGGGACTGACGAGGGCCCGGATGATTACGCGATGATGCAGGAGATCGTGGGGCGTTACTTCCACCGTCGCGTGCGCGAGGGAAAGCCCCTCCCCGACCTCGTGGTCGTGGACGGAGGGAAGGGTCAGCTGGCCGCCGCTCGCCAGGCGATGGACACGACTAGCGTGTCCGATCTGGCGACCGTGGCGTTGGCGAAGCGTGAGGAGGAGGTCTTCCGGCCCGGTCTATCGGAGCCCGTACGCTTGCCGCGCACAGACCCGGGTCTCCACTGGTTGCAGCGGGCGCGTGACGAAGCGCACCGCTTCGCGCTCCGGTACAACCGCACGCTGCGTCGACGTCGGACGCTCAGGTCCCGGCTCGGCGATATCCCGGGTGTGGGCCCCGTTCGAGAGCAGGAGCTGCTCCGCCGCTTCGGGAGCCTCGACGCCGTCCGCCACGCCAGCCTCGAACAGCTGCGCGAAACACCGGGCATCGGGGCAAACACGGCCGCGCTGATCCGCCGCACTCTCGCGGAGGAGACGCCGGAGGAGGCGAGCGGCGCGGATGGGTGAGTCCCCGGTCCGTACCCGCTTCGCCCCCAGTCCGACGGGGGAGCTCCACCTCGGCAACGCGCGCACGGCGATCCTCAACTGGCTGTTCACCCGTCACCACGGCGGTGCCTTCGTCCTCCGCTTCGAGGACACCGATGAGGCGCGGAACGTGGAGGGAGCCGAAGACACGATCCTCGATAGCTTGACCTGGCTCGGTCTCGAGCCGGATGAGGACCCTGCACGAGGGGGTCCCTACGGCCCGTATCGTCAGAGCGAGCGCTACCCCATCTATCGGGAGCACGCTCTCCGACTGGTCGAGGAGGGACTCGCCTTCCGCTGCTACTGCACGGAGGACGAGCTGGGCGCGCGCCGCACGGCTGCCGTCGCGGCCGGGGATCCCCCTGGACGAGACGAGCGCTGCCGGGCGCTGACCGACGCGGCGGCCGCGGATCTCGCCGACGAGGGCCGCACCCCCGCACTCCGGCTGCGAGTGGAGCCCGGACCGGTCAGCTTCCGGGATCGTCTCAAGGGAGAGCTCGCAATCGACGGAACCGACCTGGGTGACATGGTCCTCCTGAGGGCGGACGACAGACCGACGTACAACTTCGCCGTGGCCGTCGATGACATCATGATGCGCATCTCGCATGTGATACGCGGGGTCGGCCACCTGTCCAACACCCCGAAGCAGATCCTCCTGTACCGTGCGTTGGGCGTCGAGCCGCCCGAGTTCGTGCACATTCCGACCGTGCTGGCGGAGGGAGGTGGGAAGCTCTCCAAGCGAGCCGGCGCGGAAGGAGTGCTGAGCTTTCGGGAGAAGGGATATCATCCCGACGCGGTGGTCAACTACCTGTCGCTCCTTTCCTGGTCATCGGCGAGCGGCGAGGAGTTCCTTCGGATTCCGGAGCTGATCGCGGAAATCGATCTCGATCGAATCGGGGCCACCGACGCGGCTCTCGACCTCAAGAAGATGCGCTGGCTCTCGGGGCAGCACGTGCGGGCGGAGTCTCCGGAGCGGATGGCCCGTCGCCTGGTTCCCTACGTGGAGCCGGCCGGGCTGGGGCTGGACTCCGCGGCTCTGCAGAGGAGCGCCGAGGTCATCGGACACCGAATCGAGTTGCTCACGCAAGCGGCCGACGAGGTCATCGGTCTGTTCCGAGAGCCCGAGCGTGATGGCCCGGATGCCTTGGCGGCACTGGCCGACCCGGAGGCGGACCGCGCCCTGGGTGTCGCCCACGACGCCTGGACCACCTCGACCTGGGAGCGGCGGGTTCTGAAACAGTCGCTCGCAGCCGCCGGGGAGTCGGCCGGAGTCCGCGGACGCTCACTCTTCCAGCCCGTCAGAGTGGCCCTGACCGGAAGACTCCGGGGGCCGGAGTTGGCAGACGTGGCCTACGCGCTCGGTCGAGAGCGGGTTCTCGCCCGACTCGAAGGCGCCGGGGCCGGGGAGAGGAGCGATGGCTGAGTGGCACCTGGAGTGTGGGGCCTGCAGGGAGCCCGCGGACCGACGCGGGGCGACCGTGTGCGGTTCGTGCGGGAAACCGCTGTTGGTCCGTTACGAGCTCGAGGCCGACGACGGCGGTGAGCTGCGGGCGGCCTGGTCCGAGCGGCAGGGCAGCATGTGGCGCTTTCGGGAACTTCTCCCGCTGTCTAATGGCGAGCGACCGGTCAGCCTCGGGGAGGGGCAGACGCCGCTGCTGGAGCTGCGGGCGCTGGGAGAGGAGTTGGGCGGCGTCAGGCTGCTCGTGAAGGACGAAGGCCAGAATCCGACCGGGAGCTTCAAGGACCGCGGACTCTCCGCTGCCGTCACGCGCGCCGTCCTCGAGGGCGCCGAGGCACTGGTCGTGCCGACCGCGGGGAACGCGGGCGCTGCCCTCGCGGCATACGCCGCCCGCGCAGACGTCAGAGCGAAGCTGTTCATGCCGATCGACACACCGCCCGGTGTCGCACGACGCTGCGAGCATTACGGAGCCGAGATCGAGCGAGTCGACGGCCTGATCGACGAGTGCGGCCGGCTCTCCCAGGAGTTCGCCTCGGAGACCGGCGCTTTCAACGTCTCGACCCTTCGGGAGCCGTACAGGATCGAAGGCAAGAAGACGATGATGCTCGAGATCGTTGAAGCGCTCGACTGGCAAGCGCCCGACGCGATCGTCTATCCGACCGGGGGCGGGACGGGCCTGATCGGCAGTTGGAAGGTGCTGAACGAGCTCCAGACGCTGGGTCTCGCGGACACGTCGACGCGCCTGTACGCGGTACAGAGCGATGGGTGCGCCCCGATCGTGCGGGCCTGGGAGGAGGGGGCTGACAGGGCCGTCCCTTGGGAGGGGGCCCGAACCGAGGCCTTCGGGCTTCGGGTTCCCGGAGCACTGGGCGACTTCCTCATCCTCGACGCCTTGCGCGCCTCAGATGGCGGAGCCGTGGCGGTCAGCGACGCCGACATGGTGACCGGCGCGGCAGCGCTCGGGCGCGCGGGCGTCGGTGCCGCGATCGAAGGGGGCGCCACGCTCGCCGCCGCCCGCGTCCTGCGTCGATGCGGCGAGCTCGCGGCGGGGGAGACCGTCGTACTGTTCAACACGGCACATCTCCTCACGTACTAGGCCGGGGCTGACAGCGGGCCGATCGCGGTGTCGCGGGCTCCGGTCGGACAGGCCCAGCGGACCGCGAGCCCGCGCGCAGGGTACCTGATCGACGTGGTCATCGGGGCCCCATCCGGGACTCCGCGACGAGGGACGCCGACGGCTCCGCCCGGGGGCCTGAATGTGACTCGAGCGGACGGATTATCGTCCTAAGGAGCGGACCGACTCATCGTCTCAAGTGTGGGCGGTGCGGGGGTTTTCAGTCGGCTTTCAGCCGGGGGAACGTTACGGCTCGCGGTCGTGCGGGATCGCGCGACCGACGCTAGCTTTCGGAAACTGGAATCTGCAGATCAGGACGCAAATGAAGATGCGACAGACTCTCTTGGGCGCTGACGTTCGGCGCCGGCTGTGCGTCGGAGCGCTATGGCTTCTGGTGCTCCCCGCGGCCGCCCTGGCACAGGAGCAAGAGCAGGCGCAGGAGTGTCAGCTCACCGGGAGCAGGACGACCAACGACGGCGCGGCCGCCCTGCAGAGAGCCCAAGCCGCCGAGAGCCCGGAGGACGCCGAGCGGGGATACGCCGAGGCGCTGGCTGCTCTTGAGCCTTGGTTGGATACTGACGACCCGGCCGTCTTCCTGTTGGCCGCCAACGCCCAGATCGGGCTCAAGGATTATCTGGCGGCGCACGGCCTCCTGAACAAGTTCATCGAGATCGCGCCCGAATGCGGCCAGGTGGCCTCCGACACGCGCTACAACGCGTGGGTGAACATCTACAACGAAGCCATCGAGGCGTACCAGGGAGGCGATACCGAGGGTGCCCTGGGTCATTTCGAGCTGGCCAACATCGTGTACGAGGACATCCGCGCCTTCAACAACACGGCCCTGCTTTATCTGGAGCAGGGGAACGAGGAGAAGGCGATCGAGATCTACCGTGCAGGCCTCGACGCGGGCGGGGAGCAAGACCAGGTCCGGCAGGCGCTCACCGGGCTGGGCGATCTCCTCCTCGCCAACGGCCGTCAGGAGGAGGCGGCTTCAGCCTTCGAATCGTATCTGGCACAGTTCCCCGAGGACGTGGCGGTGCGCGTGAACTACGCGATTGCTCTCTCGGACACCGGCCAGGGCGAGGAGGCGTCCGCGATCTTCGCCGACGTCATGTCACGGACCGATCTAGATGCCGAGCTATGGGTCCAGGTGGGTGTAGGCTTGTACAACTCGGGAGATTACGCGCGCGCGACGGAAGCATTCGCCAATGCCCGGGCGCAGAACCCCTACAACAAGGAGGCGATGGAGAACTACGTGAACGCCTCCGTGCAGGCCGACGATGCATCCGACCCGATTCTCGCGCTCGCCGATACCCTGATCACATGGTACCCGTACGACGCGGCGAACTACCAGCTGTATGCCAGCGCCGTGGCGCAGAACAACGACGATCGACAGGCGATGCAGATTCTCCAGGATGGGGAGAACACCGAGATCGTGTTTCACGCCGTCCAGATCGCCGAGGTCGAGGAGGGAAGCTACGTGGTCCGCGGCGTCCTGGAGGCGCGAGCGGCGGGAGGCGCCATCCAGATCCCGTTCGAGTTCATCGGGGCAGACGGCCAGGTGATCGCTACCGAGATGCTGTCCAGACCGGCACCGGCGCCCGAGTCCCGCGAGCGGTTCGAGCTGAACGTGACGGTCAGCGAGCCGATCATGGGGTTCCGGTACAGGAAGAGCGGCTCCTGAGGGCGCTCGCTCCCACGCCTCACAGGCCAGCGTCCACCTAGCAGGTCGCCGCTAGGTGGACGCCAGTCACGCGAACAGCTGCCCGCGCTGCGGGAGGGGGTGGCGGTCCTCTCTCTCCCGATGTGGTTGGTGCGGAACCCTCCGTCAGCCGCAAGCCTGTAGCTCGCACCCCAGCACCGTGGCATCCCGCGCCTGCGCCGTGTGCGGAGCGGCGGTGTGCGATCACTGCGATCAGGGCGACAAGCACGCGAGTCTCTGCGGGACACACGCGGGCATCCGCATACTGCAGGGGTGGGCGGAGATCGACCGTCCGAAGGACGAGCTGCGCGCCGAGGTGATCGCCGGCGTGCTCCGGGCTTCCGGCCTCGATGCGCAGGTACTCTCCCAAACGGATCACGCGAACGTGGTCGGGGTGGGCGGACTCGCGATCGTTCGGGTCCTGGTTCCGGCGTACCAGTACGCCCGCGCGCGTCATGCCCTCGCCGAGGCCGACTTCGAGTCCCGAGAAGAGAGTGGTTGACGTCCGACTCAGGGGGGAACCGCACGGATGATCCGTGTCGCGAAGGTGAAGCCCGACTCGATCGCCACGGAGTTGGACATCCGTCCGGGGACCCTGCTGCTCCGTATCAACGATCACGAGTTGAGGGACGGCCTCGATCTGCTGTTCTACCAGGCGGAAGACCACGTCGAGCTCGAGGTCGAGACGCCGGGCGGCGGACGGCTCGTGTACGACATCGCGAAGGAGCCCGATGAGCCCCTCGGTCTGGTGCCGGAGCCGGACAAGGTGCGCCGCTGCACCAACGCGTGCCCGTTCTGTTTCGTGAAGGGGAACCCGAAGGCGCGCACGCTACGGCCGGCCCTGTACGTGAAGGACGACGATTATCGTCTGTCGTTTCTGTTCGGGCACTACGTAACGCTCACCAATCTGCGAGAGCCCGATTGGGAGCGGATCTTCGAGCAGCGGTTGTCACCCTTGTACGTGAGCGTTCATGCGACCGACCCCGATGCGCGGCTGAGCATGCTCAAGAACCCGCGCTCGGCGGACATCGGCGAGCACCTGGATCGACTGTGGGCTGGCGGAGTGGCAGTCCATGCCCAGATCGTATTGTGTCCCGAAGTGAATGACGGCGCGGTGTTGGAGCGGACGATCTCCGATCTCTATGCACGTGGTGACGCCATCGCGTCTCTCTCGGTCGTGCCCGTCGGGCTGACGGCCCACAATCGGGACCGCGGCGTCCGCCCCTTGACCGCGGCCGAATGTGTGGAGACGCTGAGGCGAATCGACGTGGTCCGAGACACCGCTCGTAGCGAGCGCGGCTTCGGTTGGTGTTACGCCGCCGACGAGCTGTTCCTGCAGGCTGGCCTCGAACCACCGGGCCGGGAGTACTTTGACAACCTCGAACTGGAGAGCAACGGCGTAGGCGCGATCTCGTTCTTGCGCGACTCGGTGCGTGAGGGGCTGGAGGGTCTTCCGAGATTGGACGGGACACGGATCGTGCTCATCACCGGCACCTCCATGGCGCCGTCGTTGACGAGGCTGGCGGACGAGATCGCGGATGCCTGCGGGGCCGAGATCACGGCGTGCGCGGTGCCCAACACGCTGTATGGGCCGATGGTCACGACCGCCGGCCTTCTGCCGGGAGCGGATCACTTGACGGCTCTGCGCCGGTTTGCGGACCGGGACGTGGCGCTCATCAGCCGCAACGCGCTAAACGAGGACGATCTCTTCCTGGACGACATGTCGCTCGATGACCTACGGGCGGCGCTGCCGAGGCTCGAGATATGGCCGTCGGACAACGTCATAGACGTTCTGAATCGGGAGTAGCTCTCCCCACGGTGGCGATCGTGGGCCGCCCCAACGTCGGGAAGTCCACGCTCTTCAACCGGATCTTGGGGCAGCGCATCGCGATCGTCGCCGAGCGCCCTGGAGTGACGCGCGACCGGCAATTCGCGGAAGCCGAATGGGATGGGCGGCCGTTCCTGCTGATCGACACGGGTGGCATAGTGGAGTCGCCCGACGAGCGAATGGATCGCGAGGTTCGGGCGCAGGTGCTGGCGGCCGTGGAGCATTCGGATGCGATCGTCTTCATGGTTGACGCTCGAGCCGGGGTGCACCCTCTGGATCGGCACGTGGCCGAGCTGTTGCGCCGTTCGAACCGCCCCACGATCCTCGCCGCCAACAAGGTGGACGAGCTCGCCGGGTCGGTTGAGCACTACGAGTTCTTCGAGCTCGGTCTTGGCTCGCCGATCGCTTTATCCGCCCAGAGCGGGAAGGGAAGCGGCGACTTGCTGGATCAGGTCGTGGCGGCTCTCCCCGAGCTCCCGACCGAAGATGCGCCCGATGTGGATCTCCGATTGGCCGTGATCGGGCGGCCGAACGTGGGCAAATCGAGCTTCGTGAACATGCTGCTCGGCGAGGAGCGGGTCATCGTTCACGAGGAGGCCGGGACGACGCGAGATGCGATCGACACGTATCTCGAGCTGGATGGGACTCGCATCTGCCTCATCGACACGGCCGGCTTGAGGCGGCGGGCTCGTGTCGAGGACGAGGTCGAGTTCTACGGTCGCCTGCGCGCTACCACGGCGATTCGCCGTGCCGACGTGTGCCTCCAGCTCATCGATGCCCGGGCAGGAGCCGCGAACCAGGACTTCCGCATCGGCCATTCCGCCTGGGATGGCGGCTGTGGGCTGGTCTTCGTGGCCAATAAATGGGACCTGATCGAGGACCGTGGACCGCAGGCTCTGGCCAGCTTCGAGCGCGACCTGCGAGAGCGCGCACATTATCTTCGCTGGGTCCCGATCGTGACCACATCGGCCAAGACGGGGCAGCGGGTGCGGCGGGTGCTTGAAATCGCCCGCCGCGTACAAGAGAATCGACGCGTGCGCATCCCGACCGCGGAGGTGAATCGAGTGCTCGAAGAGCTCGTGGCGCGGCAACAGCCTCCTCAGGGCGCGCGAGGGGATGTCCGCTTGCTCTACGGTAGCCAGGTAGCCACGGCTCCGCCGCTCTTCGTCCTGTGGTCGAATCGCCCGCAGGACGTGAAGGAGAACTACGTGCGCTACCTGAAGGCGGGGTTTCGGACCGCGTGGGGGTTCGAGGGGAGCCCGCTCCGGATCAAGCTCAAGAAGCGAAGCGGGCGCGGATGACGCCGTACGTCTTCCTGGCTCTCGCGTACCTTGTCGGTGCGCTCCCCACCAGCCATTTCGTCGGCCGCCTGTACGGTGTCGACCTGCGTCGGGAAGGGAGTGGAAACCTCGGCGGAACCAACGTTTACCGGGTGATCGGCCTGAAGCCGGCCGTGGCCGTGCTGGCGATCGATCTGCTCAAGGGCTTCGTGCCGGTCTGGTTCCTTCCTCAGTGGGATGGCCGCGCCGGCGCCTGGGAGCTGGCCTATGGCATGGCGGCCATCGTCGGTCACGTCTGGCCGGTGTACACGAGATTCCGCGGCGGAAAGGGGGTCGCCACGGCCGCGGGGACCCTGGTCGCCCTGGCACCGGTGGCCGCGCTCATCGCCGCGTTCGTGTGGGTGGGGATGCTTCTCTTGACGCGCCTCGCATCCCTCGCATCGCTAATCGCGGCCACGCTCGTGGCGCCGCTCGCCCGGGCCGCGGCCGCACCGAGCCACACGGTTCTGTATGCCCTTCTGCTGGCGGGGGTCGTATGGTGGACGCATCGTATCAACGTTCTGCGCCTCATACGCCGCGAGGAGATGAGGATCGAATTGCGCCGGCCCCGTCCGCTCGAACGCTCGGACCAGGAGGGCAAGCCGTGAATCCGCGCAGGATCGGCGTGCTCGGTGGGGGGAGCTGGGGTACCGCCCTCGCGGACGTGCTGGCACGCAACGGCCACGGGACCTGTATATGGGCCCGAGGCTCCGCCATCGCGAGCGAGATTCGCGAGCGGTCCACCAACGCGAAGTACCTGCCGGGCGTGACGCTCGCGGAGTCGTTGACGGCAACGACGGACCTCCAGGAGGTTCTCGACGGGGCGGAGTGCGTCCTCCTGGCGTGCCCGTCTCACGCGGTGCGCGAAGTCACGGAAGCGGCGTCGCCTCACCTCGACAACCCGATCCTGATCAGCGCGGCCAAAGGAATCGAGATCGGTACGGACATGCGGATGTCCGAGGTGATCGCCGAGGTGCTCGGGCCGGCGATTGAGAACAAGATCGTCGTGTTCTCGGGACCCAGCTTCGCGAACGAGCTTCTGCGCCGATTGCCGACGGCCGTCGTCGCCGCGGCCAGTAGCGCGGAGAGCGCCGGGGAGGTACAACGACTGTTCCAGAACCCGTATCTGCGGGTGTACACGCAGTCGGATGTCGTCGGTGTCGAGTTCGGGGGCTCGCTGAAGAACATCATCGCGCTCGCCGCGGGGATCTCGGATGGCCTTCAACTCGGAAGCAACGCGCGGGCGGCCCTCATCACCCGTGGGTTGGCCGAGATCACGCGGTTAGCCGGGCGCTTCGGCGCGGAAGAGACTACGCTGGCCGGTCTGGCCGGACTCGGAGATCTCGTGCTCACGTGCACCGGTGACCTGAGTCGAAACCGCACGGTCGGCGTGGCGATCGGCGGTGGACGCTCGCTCGATGACGTGCTCGCGGAGATGGAGCAAGTGGTGGAGGGGGTCCGAACCACGAAAGCGGCACATGAGCTCGCGGGGCGGCTAGGCGTGGAGATGCCGCTCGTCGAGGGCGTATATTCGATCCTGTACGAGGGCGTGGAGCCACGCGAGGCGTTGGCGCGTCTGATGGCCCGCGAGCCGAAACCCGAACGTTGGAGCTAGAGTTGTCCGACCGGATCGCCGAGAAGGAATACTACTCGATCGGTGAAGTCTGCGAGATCGCAGACCTGAAGCCACACGTCCTGCGCTATTGGGAGGGTCAGTTCTCCGTTCTGCGCCCCTCCAAGAACCAGGCCGGGAACCGCGTCTACAGGCGGAAGGAGATCAAGCTCATCCAGCTCCTCCGTCACCTGCTGTACACCGAGCGATATACTATCGAAGGCGCTCGTCTCAAGCTCGAGCAGCTACGCCGAGAGGGGCAGCTGAACAAGGTCGCCCGGGTCGCGTGGGACTCCGAGACGATCAGCGACCTGCGACGCGAGGCGGACGAGCTGGTGGAACTCCTCTCGCAAGCCGATGCCGGCTAGCGAGAGGAGCACGACCGAGCCGCCGCGGCTTCTCTGCACAAACGACGACGGAATCGACGCCCGGGGGCTGCAGGTCCTGGCCGAAGCCGCGGCGACGCTGGGTGAGGTCCACACCGTAGCGCCAGATCGAGAGCAGAGCGGCAGCAGCCACTCGCTCTCGCTGCACCGGCCGTTGCGCGTCACTCGACTGGACCCCACGCATCACACCGTGGATGGCACTCCGACCGACTGCGTGTTGATCGCGGTGAGCGACCTGCTCGAAGATCGACCCGACTTCGTGCTGTCCGGAGTGAACCACGGATCCAACATGGGTGAAGACGTCCTCTACTCCGGGACCGTGGCCGCCGCGATGGAGGGAACGATTCTCGGGATCCCTTCGGTCGCGGTCTCGTATGTCGGGGACTCGATCGACGTGCTCGAATCGTACGGCACCCTGCTCACCGAAGTGCTCGGGCGGCTCGTGGAGCGGCCGGACTTTCCCGAGGAGACCTTCTTCAACATCAATCTGCCCGACCTCCCGGCAGACCGCATCGAGGGGATCCGGATAACGGCCCTCGGGCGTCGCGTCTATTCGGACTCCGTCACTCGAAGCGCCGATCCGCACCGAGGAGAACACGTGTGGATCGGGGGAGGGAAGAGCCACTGGCGGGGCCGAGAGGATTCGGACTTCCGAGCCATCGAGGCCGGGTACGTGTCTATCACGCCGCTCCACCTCGACCTCACCAACTTCCGACTCATCGAAGAGGTACGCGCGTGGCCGCTCACGACGGGTTGAGCGAGTTCAAGCGCGACCGGCGCAGACTGGTCGAGCGGCTGCGTGCAGCGGGAATCGAGGATCTTGCCATCCTGCACGCCTTCGACAGCGTTCCGCGACACCACTTCGTCCCTGAGGCCCTCCAGCACCAGGCGTACGACGACGCCGCGCTTCCGATCGGACACGGTCAGACGATCTCGCGACCCTCGGTCCACGCGTACCACCTGCAGCTCGCCGCGCTGGTGGGAGGCGAGCGGGCCCTGGAGGTGGGAACGGGATCCGGTTTCCAGACCGCGCTCCTGGTCTCGCTCGGGGTGGAGGTGTACTCGGTGGAGCGCGTCGAACCGCTCGCCGAGGTGGCTCGTAATCGGCTCGAGGCGATCGGTCTGTCCGCCCACATCCGCGTCGGCGATGGAAGCCGAGGCTGGCCCGAGCGAGCCCCATACGACGTCATCCTGGTCGGCGCGGCCGCGCCGAGCCTACCTGGCGCGTTACTTGCCCAGCTCGGGGAGGGCGGGCGTCTCCTCGTACCCATCGGCGACGAGGGCGAACAGACCCTGCTCCGCATCACGCGGAACGGGAGCGAGTTCGCGCGGGAGACCGTAGACCGGGCCCGCTTCGTCCCGTTGGTTGAGCAAGACTGACTTCGGCCCGGTAACCGATTTCGGCCTGCTAACTGACTTCGGCCTGCTGACTGACTTCGATCTGCTGGAAGCGAGCTCGATGCCTGCACCCATCAAGCGATTCCTGACCCATGTAGTGCACGGGGCCGTGATCGGCTCCGCCAACGTCATTCCCGGCGTCAGCGGCGGCACCATGGCCCTCATCTTCGGCATCTACGAGGACCTCATAGCGTCGCTCTCGGCGGGCTTCACCGCCTTCCTGAAGGCGGCCAGGCTGGATGTGGCGGGCGCGAGGACGAAGCTGGCAGACATCAACTGGGTGCTGATCGGTGGGCTGGCCATCGGCGTCGTGGCGATCCTCGTGGTCGGCGGAAAGATCGTTCCGTATCTACTCGACACCTACCCGCAACAAAGCCGTGGGCTGTTCTTCGGGCTGATCGTCGGCTCGCTCGCGATCCCCTGGTTACGCATGTCTGGATTGAGAGCCCATCACGTGCTGATCGCGCTCGCTGCGGGGGTCACCGCTTTCGTGCTGGTCGGACTTCCGCCTCGTGACGCGGGTAGCCCCGGCGTCATCGCCATCTTCCTGACGGCCGTCGTGGCCATCACGGCGATGATCCTCCCCGGCGTGAGCGGCGCCCACCTGCTGCTCGTGGTCGGCATGTACACCCCGACGTTTCGAGCCATCGACGAGCGAGATCTCCTCTTCCTGGTCGTATTCGCGCTGGGGGCGGGGCTCGGCCTCGGCATGTTCGCGAAGTTCCTCAGCTGGCTGCTCGCCCGTCACCACGATCCCACCATGGCCGCCCTCATCGGCCTGATGGCCGGTTCGTTGCGAGCCCTGTGGCCCTGGGCGAATGCCGACACCACGCTGCGCTTGCCGAGCACCGCGGACTCCGTCGCCCCCGTGATCCTCCTCGCCATCGGCGGGTTCGTGGCCGTCTCGCTGCTGACCTGGTGGAGTCATCGCAGGCATCGAGCCGAGGCGGGTACCTGACGGAGGCGTGCACCCGCGTGAACGGCTTCGCGAGTGGCGGCATGACCTCTTCGCCGGTAGCTTTGTGCGCCAGAATTCCAGGGGGCTGACCCCGCATCCGCAACGCGGTGCGGTCGAGTCGGTACGGAGGTGGTTGGCGACGATATGAGCGATGCATCGAGCCTTGTCGACGAGGTCGCCGAGGCGCTTCACGTCTATCCCGACTTCCCCGAGCCCGGGGTCCTGTTCCGCGACATCACGCCTCTCTTCGAGGACCCGCACTTGCTGAGACGGATCGTGGGGTGGCTGACGGAACGGGCGTTGGGCGCGGGAGCTGAGAAGATCGTCGGGATCGAGTCACGCGGCTTCCTGCTTGGCGTGCCGGTCGCGTTGGAGGCCGGGCTCCCGTTCGTCCTCGCGCGTAAAGCGGGCAAGCTTCCGGGCGACACGGCCCTGATCGACTATGCGCTGGAATACGGGAGCGCACAGATCGAGATGCAGAGCGGAGGCATCCGGGAAGGGGAGCAGATCTTCGTGATCGATGACCTGCTTGCGACCGGCGGCACCGCGCGGGCGACGGCGAATCTCGTCGAGACGCTCGGGGGCAACGTCTGCGGATTGGGGTTCCTGATCGAGTTGGACGGGCTGCCGGGCAGGCACATGCTGAATTCATATAACTATAATACTTTATTACTCTTAGACGCATCTAGTTGAGATAGGACGTTAGATAGATGCCCGAACGGTTGGCGCACGGTCGCAAGCCCGACGCGACACAGTCCCAGGAAGACGCGTTCGTCGCCGGCACGTTGCGTTTGTGGCGATGGCTTAAGAACAACCTGCGCAGCGCGATCCTGATCACCGGGGCGGCCGCGCTTCTGGCCGGCGGAATCACGTACTATCGCGGGTACGTGGCGACGGTGCGCGAGCGGGCAGCCGCCGAGCTGAGCCAGATCCGGGCGATGGCGGGCGGGACGGAGCCCGCGGCGCTGACATCCCAGCTCGAAGCGTTCATCGAGCGCTTCGGTGGCACGCCCTCCGAAGCGGAGGCTCGGCTGGTTCTGGCGCGGCTCTACATCGATGGGGGCCGCTCACAGGACGCCATACGCGTCCTCGAGGCCGTGGGCCTCCCGGTCGATGTTCCGCTCGGCTACGGGGCGCGCACGCTGCTCACGAACGCGTACGAACAGAATGGAGAGCCCGAACGAGCGCTTCAGCTCTCGCAGGACATAGGATCCTCGGCCCGATATCCGTTCCAGCGCCGGCAGGCTTCGGCAAATGCCGCGCGGATCCTCACGGACCTCGGGCGACTGGAGGAGGCGGTGGCCATCTACGCGAGAATCGCGGAGGAGGCCGACGATCCGTCCGAGGCAGGGCTGTACAGGATCCGACTCGGCGAGTTGCGCGGACGGCTCACGGACTCTGGCAGCTAGGAACCCCCTCTTGGCCCGGCCAACCTTCGTCACTGGGCCTAATGGCGCATAACACACATTCTGTAAACTAGCGCTCCCGCCGGTTCCCCTCTTCAGGGACCCGATCGCCTCACTCGACCGGCTGTCAGGGGGATCGCGGTCCCCTTTCCCGCTCCCCATCGTCGCGTCGTGGTGTAAGTGCCGGCTGACGTGTGTGATAGCTCATTCCCGACCTTCGACCGCGACCGCTCGAGGGCACCAAGCGCTCTTGGGATGTGTAAGATCTGGTCGGCTCGCGGCATCTAAGAGGTACAGGTGGATGACGGGCGCGGCGGTACCGCCTTGATCTCAGGTCGCGCGCTCGTTCACTCGTTAGCTGCGGAGGAACGCGATGCGGCGGTTAACGGTTCTCGCGCTGGGCGTGCTCTTGTTCGACGCTTGCATCCTCGCTCTCGACGCCTGCTCTGACTTTCTCCCGCTCCCGATCACGACCACATCAACAACTGACTGCGTGGCGCCTCCGAGCGGCCTCCTTCATTGGTGGACGGGCGACGGTAGTGGACACGACCTCGTAGGCCATAGCGATGCCGTGATGGTCGGCAACGCGGGCTTCAGCTCAGGCTACGTCACCTCGCGTGGGGGACAGGCCTTCAGCTTCGACGGGTCGTCCGGGTCGATGGCCCGGGTCGATGACACTCCCGATCTCAACCCATCGGGACCACCGGGGTTCACGGTCGATGCCTGGGCCAAGCTGCACGACTTCTTCCAGCCAAACAACGGAGCCGTCGTCGGCAAGGGGGCCGCCTATGCCGAGGCGTACGTCATTGACCACAACGGTTCTGTGTGGCGCGGTTTTATCCGCCAAGCCGACAACAACCAGGCGGCCGTAATCGCAGCCCCGGCGAGCATCGACGTGTGGACGCACCTCGCGCTCACGTGGGACGGCTTCACGGTGCGGTTTTATGTGAACGGTGCGGAAGCGGGCTCCCTGGTCGCCACCTCGATCCGCGTGGCTGACACCTGGCTCGGAATCGGACGACGTGACGAGAGCCTCGGCCCGCCGGCGAGCGACTTCGAGTTCAACGGTCTTGTTGATGAGGTCGGCTACTGGGGCCGAGCGCTCACGGGTGCTGAGGTCCGGGCGATCTACAATGCCGGAAAGGCCGGGAAATGTTAGCGCCCCGCCACAGGGCGTAAGCTCGCCTCGAACGCCGTTTGCCCGTCTCCGATCACCTCAGCCTAGCGCCGCCGGTTGCAGCGAGGCCTGCAGACACCCCCACACACCTTCCGTGTCGACGGCGTCGACCACGTCGCGCATCCGTTGGGGATCGGAGAAGCACCGCGCGATCTGGGCCAGAATCCTCAGCTGCGTGTCGCGTTCGTCCCTGCTCGAGGTCAACACGAGGAAGATGAGGTGCGCGGGCTTCCCGTCGACCTCGTCCCACTCGATGCCCTCCCTGCAGATCCCGATCGCTATGATCGGCGTCTTCAGGTTCGGGATGCGCGCGTGCGGGATCGCGATCCCCTTCCCCACTCCCGTTCCCATCGTCGCTTCACGTGCCGCGACGGCGCGGCGGATCACGTCCGATCCCGGCGCTCCGGGCGCCCCGGCGGCCACGCCCGCGAGCGTCTCGATCGCCTCGTCGCGCGAGGCCGCCCTCAGCCTCACGACGCGATCCTTCGCAATGTAGGCCGACACGTCCTGGGTCTCGGCCTGCCGGAGTTGCCGGGTGAACGCGGGCCCCACCAGAAGTGCGGAGACGATCGAGGCGATCACCAGGGCGACGAACATCTGGGGCCCGATCACCCCGGCTTCCAGCGCCACGCTGGCGAGGAGCACACCCATCGGACCGCCAGGGATATGGGCAATCGCGACCGGGAGCCGGTCCGCCGCGGGCATCCGAACCATGAGCGTTCCCAAACCCGCTCCCACAAACTTGCCCACGATGGAGAGCGCGGTCACCGACAACACGGTGACGGTGTCGAAATCGCTCACGAAATCGATCCGCAGGCAGATCCCCGCGAAGAAGAGCGGCACGAAGATGGCCTCCACCATCTGTTCGATGATCGCGCGCGTATGCTCGGAAAGAGCTCTGGGGTCGCTGGCCATGATCCCGGCGATCAGGAATCCGAAGACGGGGTGAATCCCGAGCGCGCCCGTCACGATGCCACCTATGAGACCGAAGCAAACGACCAACGAGAGCGGGGCGGCTGGGCTGGGTAGCTCCGCCCGATCCATCCACAGAAGCGCCCGTGTGGCGAGCCAGCGGCCCACGGTGAGAGCGAACGCGGCGAAGAGCACGACCCCGACCATGGTCCACGCGAGTCCGTGGCCATCCATCCCCTCTCCCGCGGCTCCCGCTCCAACGAGACCGAGCACCACCGCGAGAACCGCCCACCCGAGCAGCTCGTTGAGCGCCATCGCCGAGATGAGGAAGAGCCCGAGGTCGGACTTCATGATCTTGAGGTCGAAGAGGAGCCGTGCGACCACGGTTATCGCCGTGATCGCGACACCTGCTCCGACGAGGAGGGCGAACGCCAGGCGAGGCGTCGGGACCTCGACCCATTGGTCGTAGAGGAGCCAGGCGACCGCGGTCCCGAGCGCCAACGGCACCAGTACGCCAGTGACGGCGACCGTGAACGTCTGGTTCCGCATCTTCCAGGCCGAGGCCACGTTGACCTCGAGACCCACGACGAGCAGGAGGAAGAGGATCCCGATCTCGGCGGTCACGCCGAACATCGCTTCCTGTAGCTCGTCCGGCGGAAACAGCGCCACGAACAGATCGGGCGCGAGGTGGCCGAGCACGGTCTGCCCGAGAAGGACGCCGGCGAGGATCTCGCCCGCCAGGGGCGGCTGCCTGAACCACCGGAACACCTCCCCCAACAATCTGGCGAGGCTGAGGACGACGACCACCTGGATCAGGAAGAGAAAGATCGGCTCGCCGCTCACCTTGTCTCCCTACGGCTCCTGGGTGCACGTCGATGCCGCGCCCGGGCGCTTCTCACACGTGCACCGGGCCGCGGCTCGGCGGCGGCGTGCTCCTTCGGGATCCGCCTCATGTCGGCAGATGGACCCCGCAGAACTTGCAGTGGGTGGCGTCCTCATCGTGCCCCTCGGCGCCGCACCCGAGGCACACGCGCCGCTGGCCCGATTGCCGCGCTTTTCCCGGCTTGTCGCGGGGGAGTATGCGACGCTGCCCGGCGGCTGCCATCTCGACGGTCACGATGCCCGTGGGCACGGCGATGACGGCGTAACCGAGGATCATGAGCATCGCCGCCAGAACCTGACCAATCGGCGTTTGTGGGGTGATGTCTCCGAAACCCACCGTGGTGAGCGTCACTATCGCCCAGTACACGCCAACCGGGATGCTCGTGAAGCCGTGTTCGGGCCCCTCGATGAAGTACATGATCGACCCCATGATCACGACGACGGTCAGCACCGCGATGAGAAACACGACGATCTTGTATGAGCTCGCGCGCAGGGCCCGGATGAGCAGCTGCTCGCCCCCGACGAACTGCGCGAGCTTGAGCACGCGAAACACGCGCATCACGCGCAGGATCCGAATCACGGTGAACGCCTGCCCTCCAGGGATGAGGAGGCTCACGTAGGTGGGCAGGACCGCGAGGAAGTCGATCAACCCCAGGGGGCTGCGCGCGTATCGGCCCGCGTTCTCCGCCGCAACGAGACGCATCGCGTACTCGAGCGTGAACAGCAGGGTGAACACCCACTCTGCGGTCCTCAGGGCAGTGCCGTGTCGCAGTCGCACGGATGCGACGCTCTCGATCATTACGACGGCGACGCTGACCAGGATCACCGCGATCAGGATGATGTCGAACAGCTTCCCGCCCGGCGTCAGGTGCCCGAAGATGATCCGGTGCACCTCGCATCGCCATTCCGGCCGCGTGGCGAACACCGGATGGCTCTTGTAGTCGATCGCCGGCCGGACCCTCCGCCGGGCCGGATGCAGAACGTCAGCGAGCTCCTTCACCGGCCTCCTATAGCCTCCCGAACATCGACTTGAAGCGCAGCGCCCACACCCGCCATATCGCTTCGCGGACGATGGCCCCCGACATCTTGCTCTGCCCCGCTTCCCGATCCACGAACACGATCGGGATCTCGCCCACGCGGAAACCCCGCTTCCAGGCTCGAACGTTCATCTCGATCTGAAACGCGTATCCGGTGGAGCCGACCTTCTCGAGGCGGATCGCCTCCAGCACTTCGCGCTTGAAGCATTTGAAGCCGCTCGTCAGGTCCGCCAGAGCCAGGCCCGTGACCACCCGGGCGTATTTGTTGGCGTAGTAGCTGAGCAGCAGACGGGACATCGGCCAGTTGATCACGTTCACGCCGCGCAGGTAGCGCGATCCGACGACGACGTCGAACTCTTCCGTCGCCGCGATCATCGGAACGAGGTGCTCAGGGTCGTGCGAACCATCCGCATCCATCTCGAACAGGAGGTCGTACCCGCGTTCCAGCCCGGTCCGAAAGCCGGCGATGTAAGCCGACCCGAGTCCTAGTTTCCCCTCGCGGTGCATAACGGAGACCCTGGGCTCCTCCGAAGCCAAACGGTCCGCCAGCTCTCCCGTGCCGTCAGGCGACGCATCGTCGATCACCAGAATATCGAGGCGGGGATCCAGCGCCAGGATGCGCGGTACGATCTGACCGAGACTCTCCACCTCCTCGTACGTAGGCAGGATCACGAGCCCTCGACCCGCGCTCTCCCGGATCGTGCCGCTCACGGTCGATCGTTCTCCGTCGGTTCCCGGCACTCTCTCGCGCCCACCCCCTTCTGCCTCCATGGACCGGAAGCTAGCGCGATCCGGAGTGTCGCCGCAGCCCGGCACCAGCGGCGAGCGCGAACGCGAGAAGCTCGGCCACGGTGGTCCACAGCCGCGCCGCGAGCGCGATCGCCGTCGCTGGTCCCAGCGGGACACCGGCCACCGCACCGAGGAGGCCGGCGATCGCACCTTCGCGAACCACGATGCCCCCGGGCGCGAGGAGTACGACGTAACCGACGATGTATCCGGCTGCGAACACGGCCGCTGCGATCGAGACGGACACCGGGCTCCCTCCGACCAGACCCTTGCATAGGGCCCAGAAGCCCACTCCATACAAGCCCCACAGCACAAAGGCACATGCTGCCGCGCGGAGCAGCACGCCATAGCCGAGTCCCGACACCTCGGGGGTCGGCTCCTCGCGAAGGAGGTACCCTGCCCAGACGATAGACCGCCGAAGTACCGCCGGGTTGAGCGCCAAGGCGATGGCCGCGACCGCGATGGCGATCGTCCAGGGGCTCGCGGCGCCAAACGCTTGGCCGCCAAGAAAGATCACCGCGACGGCTGCGCCCGCTGCGAGGACCACGGCCTGAAGGGCCAAGGACACCGTGAGCGCACGGGCTCCGGAGTCGCCACGAGCTCGCACGTACGCCGCGAGACTGGCGAGCTGCCAGAACTTGCCCGGCAGGTACCTTCCGAGGTTGGAGCCCAACCAGGCCGCGATCGCCTCACGCCATCCGGTACGTCCTCCGGCCGACCGAAACAGGGCGGCCCACAGCGCGCCTGACGCCAACAGGGCCGAGACTCCGCACCCGAGTGCCACCGCGAGGAATGGAACGGACACTCTCCACCCATAGGTGCGCGTGTCGTCCTCGAGTGTGGTCCACGCGGCCCATTCGCCTCGTATGGCAACCGCTACGGCGACCAGCGCGAGCAGGAGGAAGAGCCCCGTAGCCAACCGTACCCGCCTCCGGTCACGGAGCCGGGACCCCGCGGTCTCCCTCTCGCTGTGCCCGAGCTCGGTCACCGGCGCTTCATGGGTGGAAACCCCCTCGCTGGTCCGATCAAATCGCGCTCTTCGACGCGAGGCGAGACCTGCGCCACGAAAGCCACATCACGACACCGACCCCGATCATCGTCAGCATGCTCAACCAGAACCCCAGGCGGTAGGAACGGCTATCGTACTCGAAGGTGATTCGATGCGTCCCGGCGGGCACCTCGACGCCCCGAAACGCCACGTTGACCCGCCATACCGGGACCTCCTCGTCGTCCACGTACGCGCGCCAGCCCGGGTGGAAGATCTCGCTCACCGCCAGCAGTCCGGGGAGCTCGACCTCCGCACCGAGTTCGATCCTATCGGGCTCGTAACCCACGATCGACGCGCGTCCACGCCCCGGCGCCGGCGGCTCCCTACCCGAGCTGGCCTCTACGACTGTGAGGGTCATGGGGTCCGGGTTCGAGCGGGTGCGCGCGAGGGCCTCCGCCGTATCGTCGACCACGGCGATGTCCACCGGAAAGAAGGCGTGGGGTGGGTCCGGAAGGCGATACAGGTAGCGGCCGCCCGCCTCCGCGACGAGGTCGAGGCCATTCTGGACCCCCGGCGTGATCAGGTACCGAACGTCGAGTAGTCCGAGAAGCGCAGGATACCGGAGCAGTCCCTCGTCCGGCTGGATGCCTCCCACGAGCCTCGCGAAAGGGCGAAGAAGGAACTTCTGACGACCCGTCGCCGACGAGACGCCGTGGTAGATGAGGCGGTTCGGTCGATAGTTGGGCACTGAGCCGGCGAGGGCGGGCGCCCACACTCGTTCCCCGGGGCTGGTCTCACTCGTGAGCGCCGTGAGAACGGAATCGGCTTCGAGCTCCCCGGCGTCGCGCACCTCCAGGTACCGTGAATCGACCCGCCACAGGTCCGCGACGGCAAACAGGACGACGAGCACGAGCGCCAGCTCGCTGACCTTACGACGGGACACCGCGAGGGCGACTCCCCAGGCAAGGCCAAACCCTCCCAGGAGCAGCATTCCGTTGGCGCGCAGGGCCGGCACGAGCGCCGGGTCAGGTTCGCGCGGCCACCCGGTCGGATACCACTCGAGGAGGACGAAGCGAAGCAGTCCGCGCGGATTGACGGCCGCCACAACGCCGAGCAGCAAGACGGGACCCGCGAGGAGGGCGAGGGCGACCCACGACACCGACGGGCCCTCATCCCCTGGAGTCTCCCGCCGCGCCGCCGCGGCCTCCCACCCGAAGCCCGCCAATAGCGCGATGAAGACCGAGACCGGCCCGAGCATCATCGCCGGCGCCCGCAGGCTCCGGATCATAGGCAATACGACGTACGCGAGTCGGTGGACGGGCGTCGCCGCCCCGAGTGCGAAGAGGACCCCCAGGAGACTCGCCACCACCAGGAAGCCAATGACGCGGCGGTGCTCGCGGCTCAGTCCGGGGCGAAATGCTGACGCAATGGCGAAGAGCGCCAGCGCCAACGGCACCGCACCCAGATACTCCGTGTGGAGCTTGAGTGGGTTCTGGCCCCAGTACCGCCCCGGCAGCGAGCTGACCAGGTCCGGGAGAAAGAGTGCCGTAAGCTCCTGGGGAGGCAACGCGTAAGAGGCGGCGAACTCGTACCCCCGCTCGGTCGCGGCGCGCGTCGCGTCGTCAAGGAGTGCCAGCGTCGGAAACAGCTGTAACCCACCGATCGCGATCGCCGCCAGCAATGCGAGTGCGAAGCCGGCCAGCGGTCGCGCGTACGCCCCCCTCCGCCCCCCCTCCGGAGCGCGAGGTACCCGGACCAGGAGATGGAACAGGAGGAATAGGGACAGTGCAAGACATGAAAAATACATCACTTGCATGTGCGGCGTGAAGATCTGCATTGCCACGACGAGGGCGAGCGCTCCGAACCAGTGCGCTTCGCCGGTATCGAGTCCTCGCTGGAGCGAGCCGATGGCCAGGGGGATCAGGGTCATGGCGAACATCCGTCCGTCATGCCCTCCGAACAGGTGTGACGTGACGTACCCGGTGAACATGAACGAGACGCCGCAGACTACCGCCGAGCTCGGCCGCAGGCGGAAGGATCGGGCCATGAAATACGCGAAGGCGCCGCTCAGGAACGTGTGCAGGACGAAGGTCCAGCCAATGGCTCGATGGAGCGGCATGAGGAGGTACAGGAGAGTCGTCGGGTAGAAGATCGGTCCGGGAAGCAGCGCGACGAAGGGCATTCCGCCGTATACGTGCGGGATCCACAGCGGAACACCGCGACCGGCTCGGATCTCATCTACGTAGAACCGCCGAAGGGAAATCCCCTCGAACAGCATGTCCGAGCCATAGATGAGCCGCTCCGCGAAGAAGACGAACTCGCGGTAGAACCACACGCTCGCCAGGGCGGCGCCACCCAGGAACACCCACAGGATGGCCTTCCCGTGCCCGCGTGCCCCCCCCTTCACCTCCCCCGACTCACCCACGTGAGCATTTCGATCGACGTCTCCTTCATCTGTCACCGGACACGGCGATCGTGTCGCCTAGACGTCAACGTAGGCCAAGTGCTCGATCGCCGCGAACTGCTGCTCCAGCGTCGCGACCTTCATACGCTTGCGCTGCGGTCGGTACGCCTCGTCCGCCTCCAATGCCTCCAGTCTCCCCTTCGGCACATCCCGCCGAACGAAGAAAGCATTCACGCCAAAGCTGTCCGTGCCGATCAGGTCGTATCCCTTACGGTCGCTGAGCTTCGTCAAGGCTGCGAGCGACGCGCCGTGGTACCAGCCGCTGCGGTGCGCCTTGAAGCGAACGAACCCCGGATCGTACGCGATGCTGATGGAGCGTCTGCCGAAGGACGCGTTGTATTCGATGACCACCACTCTCGCGCTGACGACATCGATCGCCTCCCAGATCCAGTAGTCGTTCCCGTCGATGTCGATGGAGAGCAGGTCTATCTCACCCGTCACCCGGCCCGCCGCGATCGCTTCGTTGATGTTCTCGATCGTCACGAGGCACTCCTCCACGGCCACCCTCGGGCCATCCTCCCCTCGCAGCCTGCCGTAGAAGACCCGGGCCCGGTGCACATCGGCCGGGTTGGCCTCGAGCATCAGGCCGCTCCAGCCGAAGTGGATCGCGAGATTGGCGCAATTGCACTCCCGTCCGTCCTCGACTCCGAATTCTACGAACCGCCGATTCGTCGTGCCGATCTCGGAGAAGATGTAGGCAAGCAGGCCATCTTCCCCATTCTGCGAGAAGACCTTGAACTCGCGGTTTTGCAGCCGCTCCACGTGCGAGAGCTCCTCCGCGATCGACTCGTACTCCGTGAACAGCGAGCTCGCCAGGTTGGCGTCGATGGCGTTCAAGGCGCGGGGACGCAGCCAGCGGTCTCGCAGCCGGAGCGCACGCAGGTACAGCGCGTTGAGGTACCATCGGACGACCGCGAGCTTGACCATGGATCAATGACTCCCCGGGTTAGGACGCCGTCGGCGCACTTTGATCGCCACCGGTCTGGAACCCTCGGCGCCGAGTGATGGCGGCTTCGTAGCACTCGACGAGCGAGGCCACGACCCCCTCGGGCGAAAACCGCCGTTCCACCCGTTCGCGGCCGCGCGCCACACGTCGACGCGCCTCCTCCGGATCATCGATAACCTCCTGCAACGCGCGGGCGAGCGCTCGGTCATCACGCGGCGGTACGAGCCACCCCGTTTCGCCGTCGACCACGATATCGGGTATGCCGCCCGCAGAGGAAGCGACGACCGGCACCCCAAGCCGTATTGCCTCGAGCAGAACGACGCCGAGTCCTTCGGTGTCTCCCTTCACGTCCTCCACGGCGGGAAGCGCGAACACACTCGCGCGTCCATAGGCCTCGACGAGTGCCGACTCATCGACGCGCCCGGTGAAGGTCACGGCGTCCTCCACCCCGGCGGCGCTTACAGCCGCGCGAATCCGCGGCTCCCAGGTCCCCTCTCCGACGATCGTAACCCGCACGTCCCGCCGCTCGCGCAAACGGGCCAGCGCGCGAACCAGCACCTCGACGCCTTTTCGCTCCACCAGTCGACCCACAAACAGGATCTCGGGCGCTTGCTCCGCAGGGCGCGCTCCCCGCCCGATATCGACGACCTCCCCCGAGAGTCCGGTCGCGAACGGGATGACCCGGACCGGACGCTCCACGTGCCGACGGACTTCCCGGGCCGTCGCTGTCGAGATCGCGGTCACTTCGTCGGCACAGTCGATCGTCCAACGCAAGAAGGGGACGAGGCTAGGGAGCCGTCGCTCGATCCACTTGAGCTCCACCGAGTAGTAGCTTGCGACGAGCGCCGATCGGCCGCCCGACGCCACTTGACCGATCGCTCCGAACAGTCCGTGCGGGACCGGCCAATGGACGTGGATGACGTCCGGTACCGTCTGGCCCGCGCGGTAGGCCGCCATGGCTCCTCCCACAACGTAACCAGGCAGAAGGCCGACGTACCACGGACGGTGCTTCAGTCGGTCCGGGGTAGTTTCGTCGTGGGTCAGCGTCTCGAGGGCGGCGGGAGCGTATCGAAACCGTCGAACGGTAATCCCACGCCATTCGCGCGCTCCGCCCCCCCGGTACGCCGGCGCGAGCACCTCTGCGTCCACTCCCGCGTCTCGAAGACCGAGCAATACGTTCCCGAGCCAGGGCGTGATCACGTCATCCTCGTGGCGAGGAAACGCTGTCACGATGTGGAGAGCTCTCATTTTACGGCCACGGGAGACGACGGCAGCATCCGAAACACGAAGGTCGGTGGGGACCCTCCCTGGTATACAGGCTCGAAACGGTGCTGCCGGGCCTGGATGGCCGGGACCAGATAACGTCCCGTGGTGCCACTCACCTGGTCGACGACAACGAAGTCCGCACCCATGCGCTCGAGCCCGCCGAGCACGATATCTTCGTCGGTCGAGAACGGGTACAGGTCACCCTGCCGGCGGGAGTACCAGTAAAACAGCCGCGGCTTCCGGTTGGCGATGATTGCATCGGGGGGCGTGCTGTCACGGGCCCAGCGGGCGGCTTCGTATAGGCTGGCGAACGCCGGAATATCGCACGGTTGGCCCGCACGATACATCGCGACGCATTCAACGCGCGCGGGCACCCGTTTGACAACCCACACGAGACAGGGGAGCGCGATTGCGCACGCCAGTAAGGCCGGCGCCCAGCGCCGCGCGCGGTCGCCCCGGCTGGCGACGAAGCCGAGGGCCAACAGCGTGAGCATCGGAAGGAGCGGGAGCAGGAAACGCCGATCGGTCCAGACCTGAGGCCAGATCGCGATCAGCCCCACATAGAGCAGTACGAAGATCTCCGGGGGGTCCAGCGGCTTGCGGGTGCGCATCGCCCAGCCAGCGAGCGCGAGCCCCGCCAGCGTGAGCCCGAAGATCGCGACCAGAGGTGTGGCCGCTCCTTCCGTGCCGATCGCAGTCTGCGGGATGACGCGGCTCGCGTACGCCCAGAGGTTCTCCGCCGCGCGCAAGGCAAGTCCGGTAAGGCCCACCGAGCCCGCCTCGGGGGTGTAGGGGTCGATGAGCACGAGTTCCTGTAAGTAGCCCGGCTGCTCCGGCGCGGCCCAGCGCTGGTAGAGTCCCCAGATCGCGAGCGTGGAGATCGCCACGATGCCTCCCCAGGCGGCGCGACGCCAGGACTTTCGGGCCACCCAGCTCAGCGGGAGCGCCAGTAGCACGGTAAGTCCCGCCGTACGCGTGGCGAACGCACCGACCGCAGCGACGGTGGCCAGTACCGCCCCCTGACGGTCGTCGCGCTGCGACGCCCACAACGCCAGTACGACCAGCAACACGAAGGGGGCCTCGGACAGGATGTAGTGCCCGTACTCGAGCAACGTCGGGTTGATGGCCAGTAGCGCCGCTGCGAATAGAGCGGGGCCATCTCCAACGAGTCGGCGGCCCAGGATCGCCGTGACCCAGACCGCGAGCGACGTGCAGGCTAGCATGGCGATCTTGGCGAGATGGGTGCCGCCGAGCGTGCCGAGGAGCGCTAGAAGCGACGGCAGCAGCGGGGGATACCTGGCGTGGAGCGGGGACCCTGGCAGGTAGAGGTCTCGGTATCCGCTACCCGTTCTCAGTGAATCGCCGAGGATCAGATAGCCTGCGTTGTCGCCGCCCGGAAAGAGCGTGGGCTCGAAGAGGAGCAACCCGACCACCGCGTGCAGGGTGGCGAGACCCGCCGCCGTCCACCCGAAGCGCGAGCGGCGGGAACTCCCCGGGTCCGCCTTCGGATCGTCGCTCACTCAGTCCTGGCGGTCGCCGGTCCCCACCCGCCAGCGCCCCTCACGACGCTCTCGTCTTAGCTCCTCGATCTCCCCCCGCAGCCCCGCGATCAACTCCGCCAGGAAGCCCAGCACGAAAAGAACTAGCCCGGACATCACGAGCAGCAGGACCAGCGTGAGCAGGGGTCGAAAGCCGAGCTGGAAGGCAAAGCGGAGGACAAGCGCTACCGCGCCCGTGATCCCGCCCGCCACCAACAGCCCCAGTCCGGTCACGCCGAAGAACAGCATGGGCTTGCGACTGAACACGAGCTGGAACCACACGGCCAGCAGGTCCAGGATTCCCACGAGGATTCGCCGACGGCCGGAGTACTTGGGCTCCCCGTGTCGGCGCGGGTATAGCCGGATGTCCATCTCCCCGATCTCGTATCCTTCGGCATGCGCCAGGATCACGAGATACCGGTGCCAATCATGGCGTAGGTGGATGCGATCCAGGACCTCGGCGCGAAACGCCTTCATGGCGTTCAGGTCTCGAGCCGGGACTCGGAAGATCTTCCGCGCGAGCCAATTGTAGAGGCCCGATACGAGTCGCTTTTCGTACGGTCCTACCTTACGACCGGCGACGACATCCACGCCCGAGTCCAGGCGCTCGACGAAGCGTGGGATCTCCTGCGGCGAATGCTGCAGGTCGGCGTCGAACAGCACCAGATACTCGCCCCGTGCCTCGCGTGCGGCCGTGATCAGCGCCTCCGTCTTGCCTCGGTTGCGCCGGTGCTGGAGCAGCGTGACGTCCCGCAAGTCTGCTGCCTCGGTCGCCTGGCGAGCCGCGGTCAGCGTGCCGTCGGTCGAACCATCGTCCACGAGGATGATCTCGGCGTGAAGGTCGTGCTCACGGATGGTTCCGGCGAGCTCGTCGAAGAGCTCGGGCATGTTCTCGGCTTCGTTGAACGCCGGGATCACGATCGAGACCCTGGGGGCCGGCGAGGAGGCCGCGGTCACCTGCGGTGCCTTCGCAGGCGGGGTCTCGGAGCGCGAGACATCTGGAGCCGAGACCGGGTGGGAAGGGGGAGCCGCTGGTACGGATCGTTCGTCCGCGGCCGCTTCGGTCATACGCGCTTGCGCATGCGAGCGGAGAGGATCCCGAGCTGGTCGCGGTATTTTGCCACCGTTCGGCGCGCGATCTGTACGCCGTCTCGTTTCAGGATGTCGACGATGGCCTGGTCCGTGAGCGGGCTCGTGGAATCCTCCTCTCCCACGAGCTTCTTGATCTGCGCCCGCACGCCGCGGGCCGACACATCCTCCCCGTAGTCGGTGGACAGCCCGCTCGAGAAGAAGAACTTGAGTGGGAATACGCCACGAGGTGTCTGCACGTACTTCTCGTTCGTGACCCGCGACACCGTCGACTCATGCATGTCGATGTGCTCGGCGACCTCGCGGAGAGTGAGCGGGCGCAGGTGCTCGACGCCCTTCTCGAAGAAGTCCCGCTGCCGGTCGACGATGAAGTTCATCACTTTCAGCATGGTCTGCCGGCGCTGCTCGATCGCCTGGATCATCCACTGGGCGCTGTTGAGCTTCTTCGAGATGAAGGTCTTGTTCTCGCCCTGGAACTTGCCTCGGTCCTGCGCGACCTCGCGATAGGAGCGCGAGAGCTTGAGGCGAGGCAGCGAGGTGTCGTTGTGGAAGACGTAATACTGGCCGTCGATCTTCTCGACGACGAGATCGGGAATCACGTAGGCGTCGGACAGGTCCGAGTACTTGAGCCCCGGCTTCGGGTCCAACTTCGAAATCTCATCCGCAGCGCTCTGGACTTCCTGCGGCGAGATGCCGTGCTCCTTCGAGAGCTCGCTCCAACGATGATTCACCAACTCGTCGAAGTGATCGCGGACGATCCGGAACGCCAGCGTGTCCTCCTCGCCTCGGTCTCGGAGCTGCAAGAGCAACGTCTCGCGCAGATCGCGAGCCGCGATCCCGCTGGGATCGAAGCCCTGTATCATGCCGAGCATCCGCTCCACTTCCTCCGTGGTGACCGACTCGAGATTGATCTCCTCTTCGGCCTCCTCCGCCTCACGGACGAGCGGGTTTTCCGGGTCCGCGAGATAGTTGTTCACCGACTCTACGATCTGCCCCAGCGAACAGGTCAGAAAGCCTTCCCGGTCGATGTTGCCGATGATCTCCTCGCCGATCAGCACCTCGCGCGGAACCAGCTTCATCAACGTGAGCTGATCGAACAGGTGGTCCCACAGATCCCGCGTCGCGGCCGGGGTGGGTCGGAAGTACTCCTTCTCCTCGTACTCCGCGCGCCGTCCCCCCGCATCGAAGCCGTTGAGCAGGATCTCCTCCCAATCGACTTCCTCCTCTTCGGGGTCTTCCTTTTCCTCGGCTTCTTCCTTCAACTCGTCCTCGCCCGGCTCGACGAGGTCGAGGAACGGGTTGTTGACGAGCTCTTGCTTGAGGTGCTGTTGAAGATCGAGGAGGGGCATATAGAGAAGGTCCATCGCCTGATACAGGCGAGGATTCACCTTCAACTCTTGTTTCATTCGAAGGCCCGTGTGGAGGCCGGGTCGCATTCCGCTCACCTCGTTCCTCCTTGCTCACCCCTGGATAGGGCCTTCGGGCAGGCTGGCTTCCGCACGTTCATCCCCACACCCATGTGTCACAAGAATCGTACCAGAAGCTAAAGATACACGGTGCTGGGATGGATGGCACCCCCGCTGACGCGCCCTAAAGCCGGAAGTCTTGTCCCAGGTAGAGTGCGCGCGCCTCGGGGTCTTTCACGAGCCGATCAGCCGGTCCTTCGACGAGGATTTCGCCGTTGAACAGGAGATACGCGCGGTCGGTTATGGACAAAGTCTCGCGCACGTTGTGGTCGGTGACGAGCACCCCCAGACCCTTGTTCCGGAGTCCTTGCACTATGCGTTGAATGTCGTCGATCGCGATCGGGTCGACTCCCGTGAAGGGCTCATCGAGTAACAGGAACTTGGGTCGCGTCACCAGCGCCCTGGTGATTTCCAGCCGCCGGCGCTCGCCCCCGGACAGTGAATAGGCCTTGTTCTTCCGCAGGTGCTTGATCGACAGTTCATCGAGGAGGCTCTCGAGTCTCGCATGACGCTCTTCGCGAGACAGCGGAAGCGTCTCCAGAATCGCCATCACGTTGTCCTCCACGCTCAGCTTCAGGAACACGGAGGGTTCCTGGGGCAGATAGCCGATCCCGGCCCGCGCTCTCTTGTACATCGGCCACGTGGTGAGCTCCTGGTCGTCCAGATACACGCGGCCTTGATCGGCTTTGAGGAGTCCGACCATCATATAGAACGTCGTCGTCTTCCCTGCCCCGTTGGGTCCGAGCAGCCCGACGATCTCTCCCTGCACCAGGCTCAAATCGACCTCATCCACGACCCGCCGTCGCTTGAAAGACTTCACGAGTCCATCGGCGCGCAGCGTGCTCGGCGAGGCGTTGACCTCGCGCGCCAGCGGCTCCGGGTCCATGGCCTGGGCCGACGTCTCGTGCGTGCGATCCTGCGCGGTCGAGCCCGAATCGGTCATGGAAAGATCCTCGACAGTGGTGGCCCCGACCGCATGCGAGACGCTCGGGATGCAGCGGTTCCAGACCTCTTGCCCTGCACCGAATCTCTCGCGGGTGGATCCCGACGGCCGTCTCGAGCGGCCGAGTTCGTCACGCTCGCGGTGGAGCGCGCACCGCTCTCCCGAGGACGCGTCGGCACACCTCCGCTCGAGTCCGGTGGTTGCGAGACCTGGGTCGTGTCTTCGCGAACACGGACACTCGTCGTGTCTTCGCGGGCGCCGGTGCCCGTCGTGTCTTGCGGCGCCGGGACCGCGCCGGTCTCGGGGGCCTGGCTCTCCGGCGTCTCGAGCGGCTCCAGGTATAGACCGATGGCGTCCGTACCTTCCACCCGTTCAGGCTCCCCGTCGCGGAAGAAGATGTCTATCCGCGATCCGATCATGTAATTGCGGGAGGGTCGATTGGCTGCGGCCGTGTCACGGACCTGCGCGTACAGGGAGCGCGCGTGACCGATAACCGTGAGTCGCTCCAAGACGGGGTCGGCCGTGGAGTCCGGCTCGGCCGGCACGGCGACCGCGCTGTCGGTCGGAACCGGGATGGCGATGACGCTGTCCGGGAGAATCCGGGCTGCCCCTGCGCTGTCCGGGAGAATCGGGGCTGCCCGCGTGCTCTCCGGCGGACTCGGCCCGGCCGCTCGCGGGGTGCGCTCGAAGATCGCGTACAGGGTATCTCCGCTCACCCAATTGGAGTCCTCTTCGGTGGGCAGACGCAACCTCGATACCTCGTCGGATCGGTCGGGCTCCGCCCGGGAGGTCGTGTCGGCATTCGCCTCGCCTGCCACGCTCTCGTCGGCCACGCCGCGGGCCACGGTGGGTGTGGCACCTTCGCCCGGGTCCTCCTCCAGCGGAACCGCCTCGGCCGCCTCGAAGGGTTGCTGGACCGGTGTGCGGACCGAATCCTCCACGACCGGCTCCGGGGCGCGCACCGAGTCTTCGGCCACCGGCTCTACGACGCCGATCGAGTCTTCGGCCATCGGCTCCGGCAGGCGGACCGAATCCTCCACGACCGGGTCCGGGGCGCGCACCGAGTCTTCGGCCACCGGCTCCGCGACGCCGATCGAGTCCGCGGCGGGCGGGACGGCAGCCTCATCGCCCGACTCGGTCTCGGGAACGGTCGCCGTCTCCAATTCGAAGCGAGCCGGCCCGGTGCCCTGGACAGCCGCAGTTCGGCCGACCGCGTTGATGGTGTCGAGCCGACCCTCGAACATCGCGAAGCGCAGCGAATCGCCGTACAGGTGCTGGTCCCCGGATATGGCTTCCGCCATGCCCGCACCGTGGGCCCACACTGCCTCCACCTCGTCGTCCTCTACCGCGACGTCGATGCGCTCCGACCGGACCTCGAACGACTCGCCCTGCGCATGCGCTCGGCCGAGCGCATGCACGTCCCGCAACACGTTGTCCTCGAAGCCGGTCCGGATGGTGTCGCCGCGCAGAGTGATAGTCTCGGCTTCCACCCGAGGGGATCCGTACAAGACCCCCGTCCCCTCGGGGATGCGAAAGGTGGTGGAGTCAGCCTCGGCGCGAAGGTCAGGTCGGGTGATGATCACATCCCCGAACGCGCGCGCCTCTTCCTCCCCGGCGAAGATGGCCCGGTCCGCGTCGACGTCGAACGGCGGGCCAGGGTCATCTCCTTCCGGGTAAAGCACCATGTGGGGCCGGCCGGTCGCGATCGTCTCTTCATCCACGCCCGTCACCGCCCGCAGAAACTCCACTCGGGGCCCCGTCAGCGTCGAGCCGTCGACAAGCCGCGTCAAGTGGACGCTGTCGGTAGCGATGACTCGGTCATCGAGCTCGAAATAGGTGAGGTATACCGACTCCAGGGTGCGGATCGTATCCCGATAGCGCACGTTCCCGATCAGGTCCACGCGGCGGGCCAGGTCGTACTTGACTGCGCTGTCCGCGCGCATCGTGGCCGTACCGCACGTCCACAGCATCCCGCCGCTCACATGCGTCACGTACGCGTCCTGCCCCTCGCGGGTGCTGACGCTGCGCGTGTCCGCGGTGGTCGGTTCCCAGATCAGGGTGCAGCTACCACGCTGCGTGCCTTGCCCCGCGAGCGAAGTGGGGATGAGCAGCGCCGCGAGCGCAAATCCGCCACATGCGGCCGTGGCTCGTGCGCGGACCGTTAGCGTCGCGGATTCAAGCGCCGGCATCGCGCATCTCAGCCGGCGTCGCGGCCGGCTTGCTCCCGGCGTCTTACCGAGGTCGTCGAGCGGTGGGCGGTGGTGTCGCGGCCCGCCATGTCCCTCGCCGTGGAGTCCGGTGCGACGGTGGTCGTGTCCCGAGAGGTGGTGTCGCGGGCTGCCGTGTCCCGAGCGGTCGCGGTCGAGTCCGCGGACGTAGAATCTCGGGCAGCCAGAGAATCCGGCGTCTCTGCTGCCAGAGAGTCCGGCGCCTCCGCAGCCAGAGAGTCCGGCGCCTCCGCAGCCGGAGAATCCGGGTCCACTTCGAGCAGCGAATCCGGCGTCGCGTCCGCGCCCGAATCCAACGGTTCCACCGTCAGCGTGTCGATGCGAGGCTCCGAACGCCCGCCCGGGCCCCACATGATGACGTCGTCGAGCCCCGGATCCGCCTCGAACGAGTCTCCCTGGTGGATGGTACGCCCTCCGTTGCTCTCCATCACGAAGGGGCTGTCGCCGTACAGGCGATCTTCCTCCTTGGTGTAGCGAATCTGCTCGGTCTCGAGCTTCCGGTCGTCCCGCCGATCCAGAACCACGACATTGCCGTTCGCTTCCATGTCCTCGGATACCTCGTCGAACACGCCGTAGTCCGCGATCAAGACCGAGATCTCGCGGCCCTCGTCGTCGAAGAAGACGAGTTCGACGGGCTTGAGGTGGATCTCGTTCTCACTGACGTACTCGGCCGTGTCGGCCAGCAGGCGCGCACGTCGGATACCGAGCCGCGACAGGTAGTGATCCATGTCCACGATCACCATGTCGACGCCCTCGCGCAGGACCTCGGGCCCGGCGGTGGGCGTCGCTTCATCCGGGGCGCACCCGGCGCTCCCGGTCAGGCCGCCCAGTACCAGACCGGTCGCGACGCGTTCCCGAATCCGGGTCGCCGTGACGCGCCCGAGGATACTCAACGCACCCCCGCGCGTAGCACGTCGTGCAGGTGTACGATGCCCACGAGCCTGTGCGTCGCGTCGACGACCGGCATCGCCATCACGCCATGCTCCTCCATTCGACCCAGTGCTTCCATAGCCAGCGCTGTCGGCCCCACCACCTTGGGGTCCGCGTTCATCGCCTCTGCGGCGGGGCGGGTCAGGAAGTCCGCGTGCTCCTCCGCGAAGCGCGTCAGATCACCGGCGGTCATCACGCCGACCACCCTACGGTCGGCGTCCACGACAGGCACGGTTCCGCGACGGTGTGCGATCTCGTGCATCGCCTCCGCGAGCGGGACGTCGGGTCCAACCACCGGGACCTCGTCCCCCGACAGCATCACGTCCTCCACGCGCCAAAGAAGTCGCCGCCCGAGTACCCCGCCCGGGTGCAGCCGGGCGAAGTCCTCGGCCTCGAACCCACGGCTGTGCAACAGGGCCATCGCGACGGCATCGCCCATCACGAGCGCGGCTGTACTGCTCGAGGTGGGAGTCAGATCATGCGGGCATGCCTCTTCAGACACTCCGACGTCGAGGACCGCCTTCGCCGCGCGACCCAGGGGCGATTGCGAGACGCCCGTGATCGCTACGATGGGGATCTCGAGTCGACGTACCGAAGGCAACAGGGCGATGAGCTCCTCGGAGGTCCCGCTTCGCGAAACGATGACCAGGACGTCACCGCGCAGCAGCACACCCACGTCGCCGTGCGCGCCCTCGACCGGGTGCAGAAAGAGCGCGGGAGTACCTGTAGAAGCGAGCGTCGAGGCGATCTTGCGCGCCACGAGGCCAGACTTGCCCACCCCGGTCACCACGACGCGCCCGGTCGCCCCGAGAATCAGCCGCACCGCCTCGATAAACCGCTCATCCAGCCGCTCGATCAGCGAGGCGACGCCTTCGGACTCGATCCGCACGACGTTGCGGGCGAGCGCCAGAAGCTCGGCGTCGTGCCGAACCGTCTCAGTCTCCCGCAGCTGTTCCACGACTCCGCTCGACATACGCCTCCACGAGCTCCTCCCACTCTCCGCGTGCGCGCAACAGCGCCTCCACGAATTCGCGCACGGCCCCGCTCCCTCCGGGCACAGTCCCACACCACGAGGCGCGTGCTTTCACTTCCGGCACGGCGTTGGAGACGGCTGCGGGGAGCCGCACTCGCTCCATGAGCGCGGCGTCCGCCAGATCATCTCCGAGGTGCGCCACGGCCGACCAGGACCATCCGTGCCTCGACAGGATACCCTCGACGGCCGCGACCTTTCCGAACGGCGCCCCCTGATGCACCTCGACGATGCCAAGCTCGGTCGCCCGCCGCGTCACGGCCTCCGAACGCTTGCCGGAGACGATCGCGACCGTGAGCCCCGCTTCCGCGAGCATGCGGATTCCCAGGCCGTCCAGGGCGTGGAAGCGCCGCAGCTCGCGCGCGCCGGCGCCCCCGTCCACATAAATCCCCCCGTCCGTGAGCACGCCATCCGCGTCCAACACGACGAGTCGGATCGCTCGTGCGACCTCCGCCGGGATCGTCATCGGCTCAGCGGCCGATGGGGGACGGTTCGTGTTTCAACGCGAGACGCAGTCGCACGAGCCGCTTTACGAGCGGTTCCAACCGGATCAGCGGCAACATGCTGGACGGGTCGGAGGGGGCCGTCTCGGGCTCCGGGTGCACCTCCAGGAACAACCCATCCGCACCGGCCGCCACCGCCGCCTGGCACAGGGGCTCGATGAACTGCGGCTCGCCGCCACTCGCCGGCCCGGCCCCACCCGGGAGCTGCACGGAGTGCGTCCCATCGAAGATGGTCGGACACGAAGCCGCGCCGCGCATGAGCTCGAAGCTGCGCATGTCTACGATCCACCGACCGTACCCGAACGCGGTTCCCCGTTCGGTCACGGCGACATCAGCGGCGCCGGCCGCGCGCACTTTGTCCACGGCGTGCGCCATTTGCTCGGGCGCCATCCACTGCCCTTTCTTGATGTTGACCGGCAACCCGCTACCGCCCACGGCCTCGAGAAGATCGGTCTGACGCGAAAGGAAGGCCGGGACCTGGAGCACGTCCACGACCCGCGCTGCGACAGGCACTTGATCGGGCAGGTGCACGTCTGTCAGAAGAGGAAGACCTGTCTCCGCTCGTACGCTGGCCAGAAGCTCCAGGCCGAGCTCCAGTCCGGGGCCGCGGTGAGAGCTTCGGCTCGTGCGGTTGGCTTTGTCGAACGAGGCCTTGAAGATGACCGGCACTCCGTGCCGCTCCGATAGCTCGGCGAGATGTGCCGCGATCCGAAGGTTGAGCTCCTCCGATTCCAGGACACACGGGCCTGCGATGAGGAACAATCCGGCCGCTGGCCGAAACGGCGATCCCGTTGCATCAGACATGGCTCAACGCCGGGCCGTGGGACCCCTCGCTCCGTTCAGCCGATCGATACGCGCTCGCTCTCCTGCGCCATCGCGGTGGAGTCGGTCTCCCTACCCGGCTCGGTGGGTCGCCCCGCTCGACGCCGCGCCGCGGCGGCGACGAACGCGGCGAACAGCGGGTGGGGCCGCGTGGGACGGGATTTGAGCTCGGGGTGGAACTGGGTGGCCAGGAAGAACGGGTGGTCAGGTAGCTCGATGATCTCCACCAGCTGGCCGTCGGGGGAAAGACCGCTGAAGCGCATTCCTCCGTTCTCCAGAACCTCCGTGTACTCCGGGTTCACCTCGTACCGGTGCCGATGCCGCTCTGACACCTCGTCGGTTCCATACACTTCGCTGGCCAGCGTCCCCGACTCGAGACGGCAGGGATACGCCCCGAGCCGCATCGTGCCACCCATATCCGTAACCTTGCGCTGCGAGTCCAGCAGCGAGATCACGGGGTCGGTGGTCTCCTTGTCGAATTCAAAGGAATGCGACGTCCGCAGACCGCACACGTTGCGGGCGAACTCGATGATCGCGCATTGCAGGCCGAGACAGATTCCCAGGTACGGTATGCCGTTCTCGCGAATGTGCCGGACCGTATCCAGCATTCCGGGGATCCCGCGCACTCCGAACCCGCCAGGCACGAGGACCGCGTCGAAGCGGTCGACGAAGTCCGCGCCCTGTTCTTCTACCTCTTCAGACGACCACCACTCGACCTCGACCCCTACGTCGCTGTCGATCCCGCCGTGGACCAGAGCTTCGGCGATCGACTTGTAGGAGTCCACCAGCTCGGTGTACTTGCCGACGACGCAGATCCGTACACTCCCGCTCCCTGGATGCTTGATGCGCTCGACCATCTCCTCCCACTCGGACAGGTCGGGCGGCTCCGTATCGAGACGGAATTGCTCGCAGATCCGATCGTCAACCCGTTGGTCGCGGTAACGCAGCGGCAACTCGTAAATCGTCTCCACATCACGCGACTCGATCACGTTGTGGAAGTCGACGTTGCAGAATCGAGCGATCTTCTTCTTGATGTCGTCTCCAAGCGGTGACTCCGCCCGGCAAACCAGGATATCGGGCTGGATACCGATCCCCAGGAGCTCGCGCACCGAGTGCTGGGTCGGCTTCGTCTTCAGCTCACCCGAGGCGGCGATGTACGGCACGAGCGTCAGGTGGATGAACAGGCTGTTCTCCTTCCCCACATCCTGTCGGAACTGACGAATCGCCTCCAGGAACGGTTGGGACTCGATGTCACCCACCGTGCCTCCGATCTCGGTGATCACCACGTCCTGATTCGGGGAGAGTCGCCGAACCGCCGTTTTTATCTCATCGGTGACGTGCGGGATCACCTGAACGGTCGCGCCGAGGAAGTCTCCCCGCCGTTCTTTCGTGATGATGTCCTGGTAAACGCGACCAGTCGTGACGTTGTTGGCTTGCGAGAGTGACTCGTCGATGAAGCGCTCGTAGTGCCCGAGGTCCAGGTCGGTCTCCGCGCCATCGTCGGTTACGTACACCTCGCCGTGCTGGAAAGGCGACATGGTTCCCGGGTCGACGTTGATGTACGGGTCGAACTTCTGGATCGTTACCCGCAATCCGCGCTCCTTGAGGAGCCTGCCGATGGACGCGGCCGTGATCCCCTTCCCGAGCGATGAGACCACCCCGCCAGTCACGAAGACGTACTTTGTAGGCGACGTCTTGCTCTCAGACATGTCGATCGCCCTCCCGGAGGTTCAATCTACCGTAATCGATACACCGCGCTCGAGATGTTTCGCCGCGCGTTCCAGGTCTTCGGGCAGGTCCACACCGGGTGGTGTCGGCGGCCCGACCTGCACGTGGATCCCGATTCCCGCCTCGAGCGCGCGGAGCTGCTCCAACCGCTCGAGTCGTTCGAGTCTCGACTCGGGCGCGTTGGCCCACCTGTTCAGCGTCTTCAGCTGGTGCACGTAGATGCCTATGTGTCGCAGGAGGCTCGGTTCTCTCGAGGCGAGCTCCGGCGATCCTCCCCGAGTGTGCGGGATCGGCGCACGGCTGAAATAAAACGCGCGCCCGTCGCTTCCCACCACCACCTTGACGACGCCAGCGGAATGCCATTCCTCCAGGCTGCGGATCGGCGCCGCGAGGGTCGCGATCTCGGCCGCACCGGCTCGCACTGCCGCCACCGCGCGTCCGACCGTCGGTGCGTCCACGAACGGCTCGTCCGCCTGGAAGTTCACGACGATGTCGGCATCCCCGACTCCGAGCGAGCGCGCGGCCTCGCACACGCGATCCGTTCCGGATGGGTGGCTTCGATCGGTGAGGATCGCCTCCCCCCCGAAGGCGGAGACGCACGACACGATGTCGTTCGAGTCGGTCGCGACGACCACCCGGTCGAACTCCGCGACACCAGACGCCGCGCGCCAAGTCCACTCGATGAGGGGCTTTCCGGCGAGGGGCTGAAGGGGCTTTCGGGGGATACGGCGGCTGGCGAGACGGGCAGGAAGGACGCACAGGACGCCCATCACCGATCCGGAGCGGTCGTGGATTGAATCCGCATCGGGGCAAGCTAGGCGGCCCAACGAACGAAGTCAAAAGAGTGGCAGACCACGTCCCCCGGTCGGGCGGTCGAGCCGCAGGTCCACGTATACCTGGACATCCGATTCGTCGTTATCTCCGCCGAACCCGGACGCGACGCCCACCTCCAACCCCACGCCCCAAACGCGTGCACGGAGCCCCAGCGTCGCGTTCTCCCTCAGGCGGAAACTCTCGCCCTCACTCCATGCGGTGCCGGCGCTCCCCCGGAGGAAGGCCTCCAGCGCCCCAAGCGTACCTGCCGAGTAGAGCGGTAGCGCGTAGGTGGCCTCGCCGTACAGCAGCCGCTCACCGCGCAGGGAGAGAACCGGAAAAGTAGGCAGCGTTCCGATCCGGCCCAGTCCGGACCACCGCTGGCCCGGCAAGGTCCCCGCGAGATCGCCGCGACCGATGGCGAACACATCCAACGAATGGGTCGAGAGGATCGGCCGCTTGAGCGCGAGGCGCGCCTCCGCTCGCAGAAAAGAGAAGTCGCCGCCGATGTCCTCGGTCGAACCTTCGAGCGTGAGACCCAGCCGCGTTCGAGAATCCTCGCGGCGGTCCTCGACCGCCAACCCAACCCAGGCGCTGTAGATGTCACCGGGATCGATCGCTGGATTGAAGCGCGCGTCGTCGGCCGCGAACAGTATCGTGACGTCGCGAGCCTCGACGCTGCGGGCTTCCTCCCACGCGGCCCCGACCGTCAGCGTCACATCGGTCCCGCCACGCCAATCAGGCGCGCGACGAATCCCCCACTCGACCCCGGCGCCTGCCCGATCGGCCCGGTAGTAGTCGCGGTAATCATCACCCGCGAACGCGAACATCAGCGTGTTCACCCACGTCGGCCGGATCCACTCGTCGTTCGAGCGAGTGGCGCGGCTCGCCGCAGCGAACAGGCGGACTCGTTCGCTCGCGTTCCATGCGGCACGCACGGAGCCTTCCACGTCATCGGGTCCGGTCTTGTACCGAACCACCCCGCCGAGCTCCGGCTGGCCTGCCGCATGAGCGGCGCGCACCGTTGCACCCCACGCGAAGGTAAGCGCATCGACGCGCTGGTACGTGGGAAGATGAAACCCGTACTGGCCGTCGAGCTCGACCGCGGGGAGCGGCCGCTGGACCGCAAAGATCGTGTAACCGCCGGCTTCCGGGATGACCCGCAAGCGCTCGTTTGGCCGGTAAGTGATCGCTCCTTCCACTGTTGCCAGATCAGAGTCCAGCAGGAGTCCGGCCAAGACGACGACATCCCCTCCGATGCTGCCCCCGACGCGTAGGATCAGGTCGCCATCCACGACATAGACGTCCCCCTCCACGCGGCCCGCGATCCGGCCCGCACCTTCCAGGAGGAGCACGTGCCCTTCGACGGTGTCCCCACGCGCCAGGATGGTGTCACTCGTCCACACTTCGTATCCGCCACGGGCGAGGAACGCGGCGAGCGCCTCCTGGGCGGCCCCGCGTGGTTCATCGGAGAGCCGCACTTCCTGCGCCGCCAGCGGTCCGACAAACAGACAAAGGAGGGCCGCCGGCCGCGCGAGCCTGCCGAACCGCCTCACAGCGGCGATCCCCCCGCGTCATCCGATTGCCAGCGATCCCAGGCGATCACCTCCGGACGGGAACGCCGCTCAGGCAACGGGCTCAGACCGTCCGGGTATCCGAGCGCCAGGATGGCCACGACGGGCACATCGGCGGGGATCCCGAGGGCCGCCCGGACGTGAGGCTCGCGATAGCCTGTGATCCAACTCGTGTGCAGGCCGAGGTCTGCGGCCACGATCAACATGGTCTGGGTCGCGGCCGCCAGATCGATCGGGTGACTTGGGCGGCCGGACCCGCTGACGTGGGAGTGAATGCGCGCGCAGCAGGCGATGAGGACGGGAGCCGTCTGCAAGTGGGGATGGTTGAAGGCCGCGGTCGCGATTCGAAGGCGCGTCAGCGCCTCCTGAACGACGACGAATCGCCACGGCTGCGCCTCACCCGCGGAGGGAGCGTAACGCCCGGACTCGAGTACCGTCTCCAGCACATCGGCGGGAACCGGCCGATCGGCGAATCGGTGTACGGGGCGCCGGTTGCGTACCAGGCTGACGACGCGCGAGACGCGGATCACGAGGACCCCGATGGTCCCGAGTCGCCACAGCGGTTCAAGTCACCCCCGCGGGTGGCAGGCTCGATGGACCTCTCGCAGGTGGCTCCGGTCGACGTGCGTGTATATCTCGGTCGTGGAAATGTCGACATGGCCCAGCATCTCTTGCACGGACGCGAGGTCCGCACCGCCCTCGAGAAGGTGCGTGGCGAAGCTGTGCCGCAGGGTGTGGGGCGTCACCCGCACCTGTAGCCCGGCCCTCTCCACGTAGCGACGCAGAATCTTCCACACGCCCATTCGGCTCAACGGGCGCCCGTGGCGATTGAGGAATACCCTGCCGTCCGACGCTCCCCTGTCCAAGCGGGGTCTCGATTCACGAAGGTAGCGCCGCAACGCGCCCCGCGCATCCGCTCCCACCGGTACCAGACGCTCCTTTCGGCCCTTCCCCAGGACCTGAACCAGACCCGCATCCAGATGCAGACCGAGCAATCGAAGATCGATGAGCTCCGATACCCTAAGCCCACACCCGTACAACACTTCGATGATTGCCCTGTCGCGGTACGCCAACTCCAGATCCGGCGTCACGGCGGACAACAATCGCTCGATCTCCGGGTACGAGAGCACCTGGGGGAGCCGCCGGGACGGCCGTGGAGACTCGAGGCGCTCGCAGGGGTCGGTCGAGAGGACTCCTTCCTCGACGAGAAACCGGAACAGAGCCCGCACCGCCGACAACTTTCGAGCCACCGAGGCGGCCGCCAACCCCGACTCGGTGAGTGCGGCGACGAAGTCGCGCAGCAGATCGTAGGTCACCGCCGAGGGTTGCGTAACGCCGCGGCCTTCGGCATAGGCGATCAGTCGGCGGGCATCGGCTTCGTATGCATCCAGCGTGCGTGGGGAGAGCCCACGCTCGAAGCTCAGGTAGTCGCGGAAGAGCTCCAGACGGAAGGCGCGCTCGGCTGCGAGCTGGCCGGTCTCTACCTCCATCGGCGGCTCGGGAACCTGCTAGGTGTCTTCTCGATCACGTCGGCTCCGAATCCACCAGAACGTGATGCCCACGATCAGGGCCAACGCGACACCCAGGAGCCAGTTGTTGGCGGCCCCGAGCGTCTCGAACAGCCGCTCGATATTCCGTGACGCGAACACGCCGGCGAAGACCATCACGGTATACCAGCCGAGTGACGCGGTAGCAAGCGGAATCGCCGTGCGCACGAAGCCCAGCTTCGTGATGCCGGCAAACGCCGGAATCAGGACCCGCAGCACGGGTAGAAAGCGACTTCCGAAGATCGCCACGAGTCCGTACCGCTCATAAAAGTCCGACAGCTGGTTCAACTGATGGGGGCGGAGGAGCCGCCGTCCCCAGCGTGTCCGGAAGATACCCCGACCGTGACGTCGCGCGAGCGCGTAAATGAGCAGCGCCGCGCTCACGTTCGAGACCCACGCGACCGCAAGGACCGTCCACACGTGCAGCCCCCCACGATCCGACAAGATGCCACCGAGTACCACGACCGTGTCGGAGGGCACGGGGGGAAACACGTTCTCGACCGCCGCCCCCGCACCGAGTAGCACGTACGCGAGCCACGTGGGGATTCCAAGCAGGAGCGCGAGAAGCGCTTCGAACTCAGCCACCGCCGGAGCGCATGCTGGCGAGGAGGGCGTCGATGTCGCCGATCTGGTCGAGGGCCGCCACCGCGATCACCGCAATCCCTTCCCCTCGCCCGATCCAACCCATGGCCTCGTTGGACTTGCCCTTGATCGACACGCACGTCGGCGCGGTGTGAAGCGTCGTGGCCAACCGCTCGGCCATCTCATGGCCGAAGGGAGCGATGCGCGGGCGTTCCGCGATGATCGACACGTCCACGTTCACGACCTGGTAGTTCTCCATCTCCACTCGGCGCACGGCTTCGGCCAGGAGAGAGAGGGAATCCGCCCCCTCGTACTCGGGATCGTCGTCCGGGAAGAGGGCTCCGATATGACCGAGCCCCGCCGCGCCGAGCAACGCATCGATCACGGCGTGGGCGACCGCGTCGCCATCCGAGTAGGCGGCCAGACCGGGCGCATCCGGAATCCGGACGCCCCCGAGGATCAGTGGGCGAGCTTCATCGAAGCGGTGGGAGTCGTAACCGATGCCGACTCGCATGAGGACACCTGCTTATCCGCGAGGACGGTCGGTCAGCCGGGCGCGTCGCTCCCCGCTGACGATAGTTCCAGGATGCGAAGCGCGAGATGTGCGGCGTTCTTGGCGCCATCGATCGCCACGGTCGCCACCGGCACGCCAGGCGGCATCTGGACGATCGAGAGCAGAGAGTCCAGCCCGCCGAGGGTTCCGGCAGAGATCGGGACGCCGATGACCGGTAGCGTGGTGTGTGCTGCGACGACGCCCGGGAGCGCGGCGGCGAGCCCCGCCCCGCAGATCACGACGCTGAACCCGGCATCGCGCGCGCCGGAGGCGAGAGCGACCGTCCGTTCGGGATCCCGGTGCGCGCTGCTCACCTCGAGGTGCACGTCGACACCACGGTCGGTCAGGATCTCGACCGCCTTATCCATCACCGGGCGATCCGACTCTGAGCCGATGAGCGCCAAGACGCGGGGTCGACTCACGGCTTGACTCCCCCGTGCGGAGCGAACAGCGGCGTCACTCGTCCCCGTTCCACCGCTTTACCGCGAGACACACGTTGTGCCCCCCGAAGCCGAACGAGTTGGAAATCGCGTACTTCACCTCACGCTCGATGGGGCCACCGTGCGCGTACTCCAGGTCACATTCAGGATCAGCCTCCTCGAAGTTGATCGTGGGCGGGATCACGCTTCGTTGGCACACGAGCGCGGCGATGGTGCCTTCGATGGCCCCCGACGCACCGAGCGTGTGACCGGTCATGGATTTGGAGGAGCCCAGCACGAGATCGTAGGCGTGATCACCGAACACGCCCTTCACGGCCGCGGTCTCGGCGGAGTCGTTGGCCGGCGTAGAGGTCCCGTGGGCGTTGATGTAGTCGACTTGCTCAGGTCGGATACCGGCATCTTCGAGCGCCAACGCCATCGCCGTCTGCGCACCTGCTCCATCAGGTGCGGGGGCGGTCAGATGGTACGCGTCCGCGCTCTGAGCGAACCCGATCATCTCGGCGACGATAGGTGCTCCGCGCGCGCGTGCGTGCTCCAGCTCCTCGAGGATCATCATCGCCGCTCCCTCTCCGAGCACGAACCCGTCTCTGTGCCGGTCGAACGGCCGCGAAGCGGTGGCCGGATCGTCGTTGCGCGTCGACAGCGCTTTCATCGACGCGAAGCCGCCGACGCATAGCGGGGTGATGGTGGATTCCGTGCCACCCGTGATCATCGCGTCGGTCTCGCCGATGCGGACCGATCGATACGCGAGTCCCAGAGCGTGAGCGCTGGAGGCACAGGCCGATACGGTCGCGTAGTTCGGACCCTGGACCCCGTAGCGCATCGAGATCAACCCGGGCGCCATGTCAGCGATGAACATGGGGATAAAGAAAGGAGATACGCGGCCGGGCCCCTTCTCCAACAACTTGATGTGCTGCTCTTCGAGCAGCGGTAGCCCTCCGATCCCGGAGCCCACGATTACGCCCACGCGATGTGGCGTCGGTCCCGGGAGCCAATCCTCCAACCCGGCGCTTTCAACGGCCTGCTTCGCAGTGGCGAGCGCGAACTGCACGAAGCGGTCCGCCCTCCGGGCCTCCTTCCGGTCCATATGAAGCTCTGGATCGAACCCGGTCACCTCGCACGCGAAGTGGACGTCCTGCTCCGCGGGGTCGAACTGCGTGATCGGGCCCGCCCCGCTCTCGCCGGCAACGAGCGCGGACCATGTAGATTCGGGGTCGAGTCCGATCGGTGTGACCAGACCGACCCCGGTGATGACGACACGACGACTTGTCATGGAAGAAACGTCGGATTCAGCCGTGCGAGATCCGGTTACTGCTTCTGCGCAAGGTAACCGATGGCCTGTCCCACGGTCTGCATCTGTTCGGCATCCTCGTCCGGGATCTCGATCCCGAACTCTTCCTCGAACGCCATTACGAGTTCGACCGTGTCGAGCGAATCGGCGCCAAGATCCTCGACGAACGAGGCATCATCGGTCACCTTTTCCTGCTCGACACCCAATTCCTGGGAGATGATCTCTCTCACGCGTGCTGCAGTCTCGGACATGCCTGCTCCCTTCCCGATTCGGGATTCCGGGGTCTCTACGATCCCGCGATCCTACGTCACCGAGGGACCCGGCGTCCGCACGCCGAATCCCACTTTCCTCTTCACATCACCATACCGCCATCCACTACCACGACCTGACCCGTCATATACGAGGCGGCGGGTCCAACCAGGAAGCGGACTACCCGGGCGACATCCTCCGGGGTCCCGATCCTGCCGACCGGAACGCTCGCAAGCATCGATTCCCGTACATCCGCGGGCAACGACGCGGTCATGTCCGTCTCGATGAACCCGGGTGCAACGGCGTTCGCGAGCACACCCCGGCTCGCCAATTCCTGCGCGACGGACTTCGTGAGCGCGATCAGTCCCGCTTTGGACGCCGCATAGTTGGACTGGCCGCGGTTTCCCGTCAAGGCCACGATGCTGGCGATATTCACGATACGGCCATCGCGCCGTTTCATCATACCGCGAGCCACGCTCCGTATCATACAGAACGCCCCGAACAGGTTCGTCTCGATCACCCTGGACCATTCCTCGTCCTTCATCCGGACGAGGAGGTTGTCGCGCGTGATCCCGGCGTTGTTCACCAGGATCGCGGGGGGTCCCATCTCGTTCTCGACCCGAGCGATGAGCTGGGCGCACACCTCCGGCCGCGCGACGTCGCACTCGAACCCGCCATGCCCGCCGTCACCCAATTCCGCTGCGGCCGCGCCGGCAAGCGTGGCGTCGAGGTCGACGAGAGCCACGCTCGCCCCCGCTTCCGCCAACTCGCGGCATATGACAAGACCGATGCCGCGAGCGCCGCCCGTCACGATCGCGACCTTGCCCATCAGCTCACCCATGAATCCTCCTCTGCTCTGTCAACGAAGGTTAACGCGCGCAGGGCCTGGTTAACCGGCGGCCAGGGCATCCAACGTCTCCGCATCGCCCACCGAGGTGGCCGCCAGCGATCGGTCAATCCGGCGCAACAGCCCCGCCAGCACGTTCCCCGGTCCGAGCTCGAGCCAGCGAGTCGGCTCCTCCTCGCGCATGCGCGCGACGCCCTCGACCCAACGGACCGGTGACGTGAGCTGCGCCCGTAGCGTCGTCCGCACCGCGCCCCCGTCGCGCACCGCCTCCGCCGTCGCGTTGGCGATCACGGGGAACCGCGGATCTCTGGCATCGACGGCGGCGAGCCCCTCCTCAAGTCCGACCGCGGCTACATCCATCAACGGTGAGTGGAACGCTCCGCTCACGTTGAGGGGCATGACCCGACGAGCTCCCGCCTCCGTCGCGAGATCGCAGGCAGCCGATACCGCATCGACCTCGCCACTGATCACGATCTGCCCGGGGGCATTGATGTTGGCGGGTACCACCGTCCCGACCGACGCGGATTCGCAGACCTTCTCGATCTCCTCGAGGGTCAATCCAAGCACTGCCGCCATCGTGCCCGGTCGTTCCGCACCGGCCCGCGCCATCAGCTCGCCGCGCCGGCGTACGAGTCGCAGCGCGTCGGCGAAGGTGAACGTCCCCGCCAGGAGGTGAGCTGAGAACTCCCCCAGGGAGTGACCGGCGGCCACGACCACCGAATCCGCCAACATCTCCCGAGCGAGCACCCACACGGCATAACTGTGGAGGAGGATGGCGGGTTGAGCGTTCTCCGTGGCCGTGAGCTGTTCGCCCGGACCCTGCCAGCAGAGCGTGCTGAGACGAGTCTCGAGGATGTCATCCGCCTCCTCGTACAGCTCGCGTGCGGCAGGAAAGGCCTGCACCAGATCACTCCCCATCCCGACGAACTGAGAACCCTGCCCGGGCAGAAGAAGCGCGATTCGTGTCATGCGGTGCCTCCACCCGCCATCCGCTCCAGATCGCGTCGCATGTCGCCGACCATACCCGCTCGAACGGAATCGATCGCGGCTCGTACCGCGTTCTTGATCGCACGCGCGGGGGATGAGCCGTGACACAGGATCGACACGCCTTCCACCCCCAGCAGGGGTGCGCCCCCATACTCCGTGTAGTCGAGGAATCGGAGGAGTCCCTCGAGCTCCGTCTCGCCGGTCGGGGCCCCGCGTTTGACGATCCCGAGGATGAACCCTGCCATCGATTCGTAGAACTTGAGAAGCACGTTTCCGACAAAGCCGTCGCACACCAAGACGTCGCAAGGACCTTCGATGATCTGGTGTCCCTCCACGTTACCCACGAAGTGAAGCGTGGAGTCTTCCGAGAAGAGCCGGTGCGCAGCGAGCGCGAGGTCGCCACCCTTCTGCGCCTCCTCTCCCACGTTCAGGAGGCCGACCCGGGGTCTTTCGATCCCGAGCAGATCGCGCATGTAGATCGTGCCGAGGTGTGCGAACTGATGAAGGTGGCTGGACCGGCAGTTCAAGTTGGCACCTACATCCAGCACGAGCACCCGTCCCGAGGCCGTCGGGAACAGCGCACTGACCGGTGGGCGGTCGACGCCCGGGAGCACTCCCAGCTTGAGCACCGAAGCGGCCATTACCGCACCTGTGGAGCCCGCGGAGATGAACGCGTCGGCCTCGCCGGACCGAAGCGCCTCCAACCCGACGACAATGGAGCTGTCAGGCTTACGACGCACGGCGAGGGCAGGTGGGTCGTGCGGCTCGATGCGCTCCGTCGCGGGCAGTACGTGCAGCAACCCGGCGGGGGGGGCGTCGCCCAGGACCTCCTGGACCAGATCGGGGGGACCCACGAGGAGGAACTCGACCTCATCCGGCCACGCCTCGACCGCCGCCCGGGCCCCCGCGATCGGGGCCTCGGGAGCCGAGTCACCTCCCAGGACGTCGAGTGCGACCCGTATCACGACAGTCGCCGGCTACGGCAGCAGAGGGTTACGCGCGTCAGCAGGCTGCCACCGAACGCGGGCGGCTCAGAACTCGTCGATTCGGATGACCTCGCGATCACGGTAGTAGCCGCAATTCGGGCACACGCGGTGCGGGCGGCGGGGATCACCGCAACGCGGGCACGCCTGATTGGCCGTCGCCTCGGCCTTGTCGTGCGTCCGACGCTTCCGCTTCCGCTGTTTCGAAGTCCGTCGCTTCGGGACCGCCATATGGGGACTCTCCTGCTCTCAACTTCCGATTATTCAATATACCGCGGCGGCGCCCGGGACGCGGCGCTCGGGGCGCGGATTTGAGCCGGGTAACTGGCGAAGAAACCCGCCTCGTGTCAAGGGGATCGGACCTAACGGGCCGCTTCAGTCCGAGTCGGGTGCCTTCCCTGCCCGGCTCGCGAGCGAGCCGCGTGCCGCCTCCAACGCGCCCCATCTCGGGTCCGGGGCCTGCGGCGGACAGCGGCACTCCTCGGATTCCAGCTGTGCACCGCACCGCGCGCATAACCCCGGGCAATCGGATCTGCACAGCGCGAACTCGGGAACGGCGAGCCACAGTTCCTCGCGTAGGGCCTCGCGCAGGTCGATCTCCGACGCGTCCGGATCGAAGGCCCACACGCCTCTCTCTTCCGGCCCGGCCAGGTCGTCGCGGCGGAACCACGCCTCGAGGGTCGACTCGATCTCGCAGCGAACTGGGGTCAGGCAACGCCGGCACTCGAGAACCGCGCTGCCGCTGACTTCTCCGGTCACGCGTATGCCCCCATCCTCGCCGAGGGTGGCCCGCACCCGCACCGTGAGCGGACCCTGTAGCTGTTTCGGCAGCCCGGGCATCGCGACGTGCGGAGACTCCAGGGTCCGCTTCCAATCGACGGGGCCGCTTCGCAACTCCGAAAGCGAGAGGTGCAGGCTCGCCGGACCCTCGAGCATTTCGCTACCCGGTCAGCTCCAACTCGCTGAAGAAGAACGAGAGCTCTCGGCGCGCGTTCTCGGGCGAGTCGGACGCGTGGATCGCATTCCTCTCCTTACTCTCCGCGTACAGCGCCCGGACCGTACCCGGGGCCGCCTCCGCAGGATCGGTCGCCCCGATCACCTCGCGCAGGTGTGGCACGGCCCGCTCGCGACACAGCGCCATCGCCACGCAGGGGCCCGAGGTCATGAACTCGACGAGCGAGCTGAAGAAGGGTCGTTCTCGGTGGACTTCGTAGAATGCCTCGGCCACCGGCCGCTCGAGCCTGAGCACGCGGAGCGCGCGGATCTCGAACCCGGCGGCCTCCAACTCGTGCAAGATCCGACCAGCCTTGCGCGCCGAGAACGCGTCCGGCTTGATGATGGCCAGGGTCAAGTCCCGGGTGTCAGGTGTCATTCGCCCTCGTCCTCTTCCGCAGCGGTTCGCTCGACCGCATCCCCAGTCAGTCGAGCGAGTAGTCTTCGAATGATGTCCCCGCGGGTGAGGAAGCCTACCAACAGGCCTTCCGCCACGACCGGGAGCCGTTCCATCTCCTTGTCCAGCATCAGGGTCGCGACGTCGGCTAGAGGCTGGTCGTCGTTCACGCACATCACGCTTCGGTCCATGACGTCGCGCACCGCGACGCCCTGGGGTCCGGCGAGGTCGAGCTCGCCGACCGTCCGCTCATCGGTCTCCAGCCGCGGAAGGAACTGGCTCATCACGCTCCGGTCCGTAACGATCCCGAGGACATGACCGCTCTCATCGATCACGGGGACAGCCCGTACGTGTCGCTCCATCATCGTCTCGGCGACGCGTAGCAGCGGCGTCTCGGGCGTAGCGGTGATGACCGGCGTCGTCATGACGTCGTGTACGCTAATGTAGCCCTCGGATTCCTCCGACATTCGCGCCGTCCTTGACTATAGTCGCTCGCGAAGCAGCCCTACGATGTCGGCTGGTCGCTCGGCGACGTCGATTCCGTGCTCTCGAAACGCTCGCATCTTCTCGTCCGCCGTTCCCTCCGAGCCCGAGATGATGGCGCCCGCGTGTCCCATGCGCCGTCCGGGTGGCGCGGTCTGCCCGGCTATGAAGCCGACCACGGGCTTGGTCATGTGCTGGGACACGTACTCGGCCGCCACCTGCTCATCGGTGCCGCCGATCTCGCCGATCAGGACTGCCGCGGTGGTCTTCTCATCCTCCTCGAACGCGGTCAGGCAATCGACGAAATCGGTTCCGATCAGCGGGTCTCCACCGATCCCGATGCAGGTCGACTGGCCCAGCTCCTGCCGCGTGAGTTGGAAGATTACCTCGTATGTGAGTGTTCCCGATCGACTCACGATCCCTATCGGTCCCTCCCGAACGATCTGCCCGGGTAGGATCCCGACCTTCGCTACACCGGGCACGATGAGGCCCGGACAATTGGGTCCGATCAGACGCGCCCCCTTCTCCCGAACGTACGGAAGCGCGCGCATCATGTCCGCGACCGGGACGCCTTCGGTGATGCACACAATCAGCGAGATGCCCGCGTCCGCCGCTTCGAAGATCGCGTCCGCGGCGAACCGGGCCGGCACGTAGATTACGCTCGCGTTCGCTCCGGTCCCCTGCACGGCCTCGGCCACCGTGTTGTACACCGGCACGCTCTCCTCGAAGCGCTGTCCGCCCTTGCCCGGCGTCACACCGGCCACGACGCGCGTACCGTAGTCCATCATCTGACGTGTGTGAAACGACCCGTCACGGCCCGTGATGCCCTGTACGACGAGCCGGGTGTCTTCTCCGATGAATATGCTCATGGCTGGTCAGTCCCCGTGTCTTTCCTTCCGGCCCAACTCGAGCGCGACCGGTGGGCGGTCAGGCCACGCCGGCGCGCTCGACGGCCGTTTGGACGGCCCGGTCCATGTCCACCATCGCCTCGAAACCGTTCACCTCCAAGATCTCGACGGCCTCGTCCTCGTTCGTGCCGGTGAGTCGGATCGTCAGTGGCACGTCGAGGTCCATCCGCTTCGTAGCCTCGACGATCCCGTTCGCCACGTCGTCGCAACGGGTGATCCCGCCGAAGATGTTGAACAGGATGGAGTGGACGCTCGGATCCTCCGTGATCAGCTCCAGCGCCGTCACGACCTTCTCGGGGTTCGACGACCCTCCGATGTCGAGGAAGTTGGCCGGGTCCCCCCCGTAGTACTTCACGAGGTCCATGGTCGCCATCGCGAGGCCGGCCCCGTTCACGCAACAACCGACGTTGCCATCCAGCTTGACGTAGCTCAAGCCTGCCGCGCGCGCGCGACGCTCGGCAGGATCCTCGGCGTCTACATCGCGCAGCTCGGCGACGTCCGGTAGCCGAAAGAGCGCGTTGTCGTCGATGTTCATCTTGGCATCGATGGCCTTCACCTCGCCCGACGAGTTGACGATCAGTGGGTTGATCTCGGCGAGCGTGGCTCCGGAGGCCCGATAGGCCGCGTACAGCCGACCGATGACCTGCGAGGCCTGCCGTGCGAGCGCCGGATCGACGTACAGGTCGTAGCCGAGCCGCACCGACTGGTGCGGGAGGAGGCCGTAGCGGGGGTCCACCGTCGCGGTGTGAATCGCCTCGGGCATCGTGGCGGCGACCTCTTCGATGTCCACGCCACCTTCCGCCGAAACCATCACGACATCCGCCTGACGTCCCCGGTCCATCACGATCCCGACGTACGCCTCGGAGGCGATGTCCTCGACGGGGGCAACGAGCACCGCGCGGACCTCTATCCCTTTGATCTCCATACCCAGGATGCGGTCGGCGACCTCGCGGGCTTCCGCCGCGCTCGCTGCGAGCTTCACACCGCCGGCCTTGCCCCGCCCTCCTGCGTGGACCTGCGCTTTGACAACGACGCCTCCCCCGAGACGCTCCGCGATCTCGGCCGCCTCATCCGCGCTTCTCGCCACCTCGCCGGGTGGAACCGGGAGCCCGTGATTCCGGAAGATCTCCCTGGCTTGATATTCGTGTATGTTCATGCGTTCACCGTCGTGTCTGTCGACCCTCTCCGGGACTCGAGTGGTCGGGCGGCCTCGCGGCAGGTCGACCGCGCTGGAGTTTCTCCACGGCCTGCCCCTAGGGGACGATCCACGTTCCGGCCGTGCCCTGAATCGCCTGCGGCGCGTCTTCCAACGCCGCGATGATGGCTCGTTCTCCTCCCTGTTCCACGAATCGGACCCCCGCCGTCACCTTCGGCCGCATCGATCCGGCCCCGAGCTCATCGCCTTCCAGCAGCTCCCTGGCTTCTGCGAGCCGGAGTCGCTGGAGGCGCTCTGCCCGGGGGGTCCCGTAACCCGTGTAGACGCCGTCCACGTCGGTCAGGATGAGGAGCAGCGACGCGCGAATCTCGTGCGCCAGGATGTAGGCGGCCAGATCCTTGTCGATCACGACATCCAGCCCCTCGAACCCGCGAGGCTCGCGGTACACGGGGGTGCCGCCTCCCCCGGCGGCGATGACCACGTGCCCCTGTTCGACGAGCTCGGAGATCATCGGCGACTCCACGATCCGCAGGGGCTGCGGGCTGGCGACGCGCCGGCGCAACCGTCCCCTGTCGTCCAGGTCCACCCGCACACCTTCTTCGCGCAGTGCTTCGGCCATCTCGGGACTCACCTCGCGTCCGATAAACTTGCGTGGCTTCCGGCCCTCCGGATCCTTCGTATCGACCAGCACCTGGGTGATCACCGTGACGACTCGCCGGTCCGCTCCGGCGGCCTCGAGCGCGTTCTGGAGGGACTGCTGCACCATGTATCCGATCCACCCGGCCGTCGAAGCGACCAGCACGCCCAGGGGGAGCTCCGACACCCGATCGCGGGCGCTCTCGTTTCGGAGCAGCGCATCGCCCACCTGTGGCCCATTCCCGTGCACGACGGCCACGTTCCAGCCGCGGCATACGAACTCCACGATCGGCTCCAGGCTCTCGCGCGTGTGCCGAAACTGATTGGTGATCGTGTCGGATTCGCCTGCCGGCGAGAGAGCGTTGCCGCCAACCGCTACGACGGCAGTCGGGCGTTGCGAGGGCGTCATCGGCGGCTCCAGTCAGCTCGGTTCGAGCGGCGGCAGTATCACACCCTGCTCGGCAAGGTAGGCCCCGATCTCGGCCCCGATCTCCCGTAGTCGCTCATCGGAGTCCGCCTCGATCCGGGCGACGATCACGGGCTGTGTGTTGCTCGCGCGAATCAGGGCCCAACCCCCGTCGAACAGCACGCGGACCCCGTCGATGTCGATCACTTCGTGTGTGCTCTTATAGTGTCGCACGGCGTCGGCGACGACGTCGAACTTCCGGTCCTCTGAACAGTCCAGTCGCAGTTCGGGCGTGGATGGATAGGACGGGATCTCTCCCGCCAGTTCTGAGAACGGGCGGCCGCTGCGCGCCAGCAGGCCGGCCAGACGAGCTGCAGCATAGATCGCATCGTCCGTACCAAAGTACCTGTCACCAAAGCATATATGCCCGCTCATCTCGCCTGCTATGGGAGCATTTGTTGCGCGCATCCGCTCTTTGATCAGGGAGTGGCCGGTCTTCCACATGACCGGGATGCCGCCATCCCTTTCGATCACCTCGGGGAGCGCCTGCGAGCATTTCACATCGAAGATCACCTCGGACCCGGGGTGGTCCTGCAGCACCTCCCGCGCGAACAGAAGCAGGAGGTGGTCACCGCGTACGATACTCCCCTCCTCGGTGACGGCGCCGATTCTGTCCGCGTCGCCGTCCAGCCCGACGCCGAACGCCGCCTCCGTCGATCGAACGCGCGCTATGAGGTCGACGATGTTCTCATCTACGGTGGGGTCCGGGTGGTGATTCGGAAACGTGCCATCCGACTCGCAGTACAGGGGGTCCACGTCAACGCCCGCCGCGCGGAGCGCCCGTGTCGCCACGACGCTACCGGCCCCGTTCCCGCAGTCCAGGACCATACGGATCTCGGGCTCGACGCTCCCGCGTGCGACGATCTCTTCCACGTATCGGTCCAGGATATCGAGGCGCTCGGTGTCCCCGCTCCCGCTCGCGTAGTCGCTCGCCTCGATCCGCTGGTGCAGCGCCTGGATCTGCTCGCCGTAGATGGGACGATTGTCGCGTACCATCTTGATGCCGTTGTACTCGGGAGGGTTGTGCGAGCCCGTGATCTGGATCCCGGCGTCGGCGGCCAGCTCGATGCCGGCGAAGTACAGGGCCGGCGTCGGGACGGTCCCGACGTGGATCGCATCGGCACCTGCCCGGTTCAACCCGCGACACACCGCCTCCCCCAGCTCCGGAGAGCTGGGCCGGTTGTCGTGTCCGACCACCACTCGGGGGGCGTCACGGTCCGCCAGATCGCTACCGAACGCGAGCGCGACCGCCTCGGCGACCTCCGTCGTCAGATCATCGCCCACGATCCCGCGAATGTCGTATTCCCGGAAGATGCCTTCGTGTATTTCCATTCCGTCTCTCTGGGATGACCACCGCCGAGAAAGGGCGACGGCGATGTCAGGGGTCCGTGGACTCGGCGCGGTCGGGGGCGAGGGCCCGTGGTGGGAGGGAGCCCGTGGTCCCGGCTGCGCCCTCGACCGGACTGGCAACGATCGCGGACGGCGTCAGATCCTCGGCCGCCCGACGCATCCCGCGTAGCGCCATCTGAGGGAACAGGCCGAAGAGCAACAGACCGATCGCGCATATCCCGGTCGCGAGGCGGAAGCCCACGCCTGGACCCGGGATCGCGGTAGCTTCGGACGGGGTCGTCTCGAAGTACATCTTCCACACGACCCGCAGGTAGTAGTAGTAGGCGACCAGACTGGTGAGCACGAGCGTGACCGCGAGCGTCGTTTGCCCCACGTCGACGGCCGCCCGAAGCAGGAACAGCTTGCCGATGAACCCGGCCGTCGGAGGGAAGCCCGCCAACGACAGGAGGAAGACGACCAGTGCCACACCCATCCACGGCCGCCGCCAGCCGAGGCCGCGGAAATCGGCGAGGCCGGATCTGCGGTCACCCCGTCCCGCCACGTGATAGACGATCGCGAACGCCCCGACCGTCATGAGCGTGTACGCCGCGAGGTAGAACAAGGCCGCGGCTCGTCCCGAACTCGAGCTCGCCATCACCCCGATCAGCAGGTAGCCGGCGTGGGCCACGGAGGAGTAGGCCAGCATCCGCTTCACGTCGTCCTGCGCCAACGCGACCAGGTTGGGCACGATCATGGTCAGAAACGCCAGCCACCACACGGCGGTCTGCCAGATCTGGGTAGCCGCCGCGAGGTCGACCGTGAGCAGTCGCAGCAGCGCCACGAATGCGGCCGCCTTCACTCCGGTGGCCATGTAGCCCGTGACTGGCGTCGGGGCACCTTGATAGGCGTCGGGCGTCCACATATGGAACGGCACGGCGGCGATCTTGAAGCCGAACCCGATGAGCAAGAGCCCGATCCCGGCGGTCAGAATGAGATCGCCGCTCGCGCTCGCCTCCGCGATCTGACCGGCAACCGAACCGAGGTGCGTGCTTCCCGCGGCACCATACACCAATGCGATCCCGAACAGCAGAAAGGCGCTCGCGAAGGCCCCGACGATGAAATACTTGAGCGCGGCCTCGGAGGAGCGTGGATCCTGCCGTGCGAAGCCTGTCAGCACGTACACGGAGATCGACATCAGCTCCAGACCCATGAACAGCACGATCAGGTCGCGCGCGGCGACCAGGATCATCATCCCGACTGAAGCGAGGAGTAGCAGCGCGTAGAACTCGCCGACCCGAAGCCCCTCCCGCTCCAGGTAATCCTGAGCGTAAGCGGCGGTCAGTAGCGTCGCCGCCAATACGATGAAGTTCGCCACCACCCGGTACGCGTCGACGGCCACGAGGGCGCCGTCGCCGGCGGCGGTCGCGCCGAGCAGCCAGGCATTCGCCACGAACGCCAGGACGACCCCGAACACGGTCAGGTGCCCCACCCAGGCGCCGCTCTGGCCTCCTCTGTGGCCGCGGCGGGACACGTCGACCATGAGGATGATCATGGCCGTAAGCGCCACGATCATCTCCGGGAGGAGAGCGATCAGGTAGTCGCCGTGCGACGAGAAGTCGAGCGGGCTCATCTCACTCCCCTTCCCGGCCCGGCCGTGCCGGGTCCCGCCTCGAAGGCGAGCGCCGGGCCGGTAACCCCGGCTCCCGAACGCCGGTCACCTCGGACGGGACTGATGGAGCGGGCAGCAGCGAGATCTCCGGGCGGATCGGCACCGCCACGGCCGCCGCGACCGGTCGCCCTCGCGCCTCGACGCGCTCCAGGAGTGCCTCGACCGATGCGCTGGTCCGGTCCAGGAACGGCCCCGGCAGGACCCCGATCAGCAGGATCAGCGCCAGCATGGGCACGAGGATGGCCCGCTCGCGCGGGGACAGATCGGTGAGCTCCTTGTTCTCGTCGCGGTCCAGCGGGTTGAACAGGACCCGCTGAACCATCGGAAGCATGTAGCAGGCCGCGAAGATCACGCCCGTCGTGGCGACGGCGACGAGCACCGGGTGCGTGCGGAACGTCCCGACCAGGATCAGGAACTCACCGACGAAGCCGTTCGTGCCGGGAAGGCCGATCGAGCTGAGAGCGACCACGACGAGGGTGAACGCGAAGAACGGCATGCGGCGCGCGATCCCGCCGAACTCGGAGATCAGCCGCGTGTGCCGGCGCTCGTAGAGCATGCCGACGAGCAGGAACAGTGCGCCGGTCGAGATGCCGTGGTTCACCATCTGCAGGATTCCACCCTCTAGACCCTGCACCGTGAAGCCGAAGACGCCGATCACCACGAAGCCGAGGTGGGCGACGGACGTGTACGCGATGAGCTTCTTCGCATCTGGCTGTACGGCGGCGACCCACGCCGCGTACAGGATACCCACCAGCCCCAGCGTCAGCATCGCCCCCAACACCGTCGGGTCGGTCGCGGCGAGCGGGAAGAGGGGCACGCTGAACCGAAGGAAGCCGTAGATGCCCATCTTCAGGAGGATGCCGGCGAGGATCACAGACCCCGCGGTCGGCGCCTCGACGTGGGCGTCCGGGAGCCAGGTGTGGAGCGGGAAGATCGGCACTTTGACCGCGAACGCCAACCCGAACGCCCCGAACAGCCACAGCTGCGGAGTGCCGGGAATCTCCAGACGGAGCAAGTCCTCGTACCCGAAGCTGGGAACGCCGAACGCCTCGTTGTGCATGAACACGAGGACCACGATCGCAACCAGCATGAGCAGCGACCCGGCAGCCGTATACAGGAAGAACTTGACCGCCGAATAGATCCGCCGTTCGCCGCCCCAGATCCCGATCAGGAAGTACATCGGGATCAGCATCAGCTCCCAGAACACGTAGAACAAGAACAGGTCGAGCGCCACGAACGTCCCGATCATGCCGGTCATGAGGATCAGCATCATCCCGTAGAACGCGCGCTCGCGCTTCTTGATGTAGCTGAAGGATCCCGCCACCGAGATGGGCATGATGAACGTCGTGAGCAGGACCATCAGGAGCGAGATCCCGTCCACCCCCACCGCGTAGCGGATCCCCCACGATTCGATCCAGGCGGTAGACACGTGGTTCTGGAACGCCGCCGTCCCGGTATCGAAGCTCCAGAAGAGGGGCAGCGATAGCAGGAAGGCCACGACCGTGGTTACGAGCGCCACTCCCTTTGCCCGTGCCTCCGGTCCGAGGAAGCAGGCCACGGCCCCGACCATCGGGACCAGCAGCAGCAGCGTGAGCGCCCAGTGCGACTCGTACAGGCTCATGTCTTCACCCCGCCAGGACACCGAGGACGAGTAGCGTCCCCAGCATGAAAATGACGAGATACGTTGTCACGCGGCCGCTCTGAAGCTGCCCGCCCATCCATCCGAACATGCGCGCCGCATTACCCAGCCCGTTTATGGTACCGTCGATCAGACGATCGTCGACGATCTTCCAGCAACCGCGCCACAGCGCCAGCAGGGGTCGAACGACGAGACGGTCGTAGAGCTCATCCACATACCACTTGCGATACAGCACCCGCGCGAACCCGGCCGGCTCCGGAGACTCCGCCGCCGGCCGGTAGGCGCGAGGAGCCAGGGCCCGTAGCGTGAGGACGATCGCGACCAGCGCCGCGAGCACCGACAGGGCCGCCCACATCGCCTCGCCTCCTCCGATCGGCGACGCGTGCGCGGCCTCGATCCCCACCCCCGCCGCGACCGCACGTGCCGGCTCGAACACCGGCTCGAGCCAGTGGTGCAGTGCCTCGATGTGTGGGAGCGGAAGCGCCTCCGGGATGTTGACCCAGCCACCCACGACCGACAGGACCGCCAGGATCACGAGCGGTACCCACATGACCGCCGGCGCCTCGTGCAGGTGGCGACCCTTCAAATCGTGCCCGGAGACCTCGCCGGGGCTCCCGAACGTCCGGTTTTGCCCATGAAAGGTCATGACCATCAGCCGGGTCATGTATGTGGCGGTGAGGATCGCGGTGGCGATCGCGACGACCCACAGGATCGGGTACCCGTAGGCGCCGGCAGACCAGATGATCTCGTCCTTCGAGAAGAAGCCCGCGAACGGGAAGACGCCGGAGATCGCGAGCGTCGCGATCCACATGGTGATCCACGTGATCGGCATGAAGCGGCGAAGCGCCCCGTAGTTGCGCATGTCGTTCGGGTCGCCGTGCACATCCGCGTGATCCCACGCGTGGTGCACCGAGTGGATCACCGCGCCCGCGCCGAGGAAGAGGAGCGCCTTGAAGAAGGCGTGCGTCATGAGGTGGAAGATCCCCGCCGTGAAGGCGCCGACGCCGACCGCGAGGAACATGTACCCGAGCTGCGAGATGGTGCTGTACGCCAGCACCTTCTTGATGTCGTACTGCTGGATGGCGATCGTCGCGGCGAACAGCGCCGTGCCGATGCCCACCGCCGCCACGACGGCCTGCGAGACCGGCGCGAGCGCGAACAACACGCCGGCGCGGGCCACGAGGTACACGCCCGCGGTCACCATCGTGGCCGCATGAATAAGCGCGGAGACGGGCGTCGGACCCGCCATCGCGTCGGGGAGCCACACGAAGAGCGGGATCTGGGCCGACTTCCCGGCGCACCCGAGGAACAGGAGCAGCGTGATCCCGGTCACCAGCAGCCCACCGTACTCGAGCGTCGCCGGCGCCTGGGCGAAGATGGGGACCAAATCCAGCGTGCCGAAGGTCACGAACAAGAGGAACATCGCGACCAGGAAGCCCGCGTCCCCGATCCGGTTGACGATGAACGCCTTCTTCCCGGCGTTCGAGAACTCCCGGTTCTCGTACCAGAACCCGATCAGCAGGTACGAGCACAGACCCACGCCCTCCCAGCCGATGAACATCACGGGGAGGCTGGCGCCCATGACGAGCACGAGCATGAAGAAGACGAACAGGTTCAGGTACGAGAAGTAGCGCGAGTAGCCGGGATCGTCGCGCATGTACCCGACGCTGTAGACGTGGATGATCCCGCCGACGCCGGTGACGACGAGACACATGAGGAGCGACAGCTGGTCGAACTGCAGGTCGACGCCGACCCGCAGGTCGCCGGATGACATCCACGTCCACAGGTGCGCGATCGTCGGATCGTGCGGGGCGGCCGCGCGCATCGCGAAGAAGTTGACCAGCACGACGACGAACGCGGCGAGCACCGTGAGAGGTCCGACCAGGCTCGGAATCGTCACGTTCTTCCGCCACCGAAAAGCGCCGATTCCGTTGACGATCGCCCCGAGCAGCGGGAGCGCGAGGATCAGAGCGGGCAGGACAGGCTCGAACGCGGCCGCCGCGCCCTCCTGGACGTGCTCCTGAACGAGCATCCCGTTCAACACCGCCGCCCAGCCGATCACGTTCCCATCACCATTTCAGGAGGTGGAAGCGGTCGAGATCCACGACCTCGTAGTGCCGGAAGATCGCGATGATGATCGCGAGCCCGACGGCGGCCTCGGCCGCCGCCACTGCCATCACGAAGAAGACGAGCAGCTGCCCCTGTACGCCGTGGACCCTGGAGAAGGTGACGAGGCTCAGATTGACTGCGGTGAGCATCAGCTCGATGCACATGAACACGATGATCGCGTTCCGGCGCAGGAGTACCCCGCCCACGCCGATCACGAACAGGATCGCGCTCAGCACGAGCGCTTCGGGACCGAGCGGCGGCAGACCGGTCACGGTGTCTCCCTCCGCGCCAGCAGGATCGTTCCCACGATGGCGACGAGCAGCAGCAGGCCCGCGATCTCGAACGGAACCGTGTAGTCGCGAAACAGCGGCTCCGCCACCACACGCACGACGCCTTCCTCGGCCGCCGCGGCTTGGAGGGCCTCACCCGCTGGCGTGCCCCCCACCACCGGCTCTCCGCCACCGAACAGGAACCGGGTCAGGACTCCCAGAAACGCGACCGCGACCGAGCCAACGACCAACGCCCCGAACGGGCCCCTCAGGTCGCGCCACGTCGCATGACCGAGGTTCAGGAGCATGATCACGAAGAGGAACAGCACCATGATCGCGCCCGCGTACAGGATGACGTTGAGGACCGCGATGAAGTGTGCCTCGAGGAGCAGGAACAGGCCCGAGACGCAGAAGAAGACCGCAATCAAGAAGATCGCGCTGGCCACCGGATTCCGACGCGTCACCATCAGGATGGAGCCCAGGACGGCGCCGGCCGCGAACAGGAAGAAGACGAATTCCTGAATCATTCCGAGGCCGGATCCGACGGCTCCCAAAGGCCGGTGTACGGATGGTCCTGCTCGCAGAGTCGCTCCAGATCGTAGACCCAGCGCTCGCGCGTGTATTCGGCGTTCTCGTAGTGCACGCCCAGGTGGATCGCCTCCACCGGGCAAACCTCCTGACAGAATCCGCAGAAGATGCAGCGGAACTCGTCGATCTCGTAGACGGCGGCGTAGCGCTCGCCGTTCTCATCCTCCGCCGGAATGAGCTTAATGCAGTTGACCGGGCAGACGGTCGGACACAGGCCGCAGGCCACACACTTGGCACGGCCGTCCTCGTGCGTGGCCATGCGGTGGGTCCCGCGAACGCGTGGCGCCAGTTCCCACTTCTCATCCGGGTACTGCTGCGTGACTTTGCGTGGGTTTACCATGTGCCGAAGCGTCACGCCCATTCCCTTCATGGCCGCGCGCACGTAGGAGCCGCCCTCCTCGGGGCGTTGAACGACCTTTACGTCACCGGGCACGACGACCTCCCCGAATCAAGCGACCTCTCCTTCCTGCGCCGCTCGCTGCCCCTCGACGGCTCGTTTCCGCTCTTCGAGCTTGGTGCGGTAGTTGCCACCTCGAATGAGCACCCCCCGATCCAGGACGAAGAAGACCAGCACGGCGAGTATGACGTTCAATCCGAATAGAATCGCGGCGTAAACGGGACCCATCTGGATCCCCGCACCTTCGATGACCAGGACTGCGAGCGCGATGATGAGGATGTAGACCGTTACCGCCTCGAGCAGGAACTTCCAGCCCAGGTCCATCAACTGATCGTACCGGAACCGGGGGAGCGTCCATCGGATCCAAATGAACAGCACGATGATGATGCTCATCTTGATCGCGAACACACCCGCCGTGAGCAGCGTCTTCCACCAGGTCGGATCCCCGATCACGGTCCCGTCCGACAGCACGCGGATGTTGTCCCCGGCCCAAAACGGGATGTCCCACCCACCCAGGAAGAAGACCGTCACCAGGGCCGCCACGGTGATGATGTGGAAGAACTCGCCCAACATGAACATGGCGAACTTCATGGCCGAGTACTCCGTGTGGTACCCGGTGACGAGCTCGGCCTCCGCCTCCGGCAGGTCGAACGGGAGCCGGTTGGTCTCCGCCAGCGCGGAGATGAAGAAGAAGAACGCCCCCATGAGCAGCGGCAGGATCATCCACACAGACAGGGTCGCCGGTCCGTCGCCGAAGCTCTGTTGCATGGCGACAAGCTCCGGAACCCGCACCTCGCCCGCGAGCAGGATGAGAGGAACGAGGCTGAGCGCGAGCGCCACCTCGTAACTGATCATCTGCGCGGAACCGCGCAGTCCTCCGAGGAACGCGTACTTGCTGCCCGACGCCCACCCCGCCATGACGACGCCGTACACCCCGAGGGAGCCGATCGCCAGCACCCACAAGAATCCGATCGGGACATCCGCCACGATCATCTCGACCAAGCCCCATTGGGTTGGGAGCGGAGACGCGAACGGGAGTACGGCAAACAGGATCGTGGCCGGGATCATCGCGATCGCCGGAGCGAGCAGGAAGAAGGGCCGAACCGCCTGCGCCGGCATCGTCTCCTCTTTGAGGAGGTTCTTGATGCCGTCCGCGACGACCTGGAACAGTCCCCACGGCCCCACTCGATTCGGACCGCTGCGGTCCTGGATGAACCCGGCCACCTTGCGTTCAGCCATCGTCGCCAGGGCCACGATCAAGAACAGCACCGTGAAGAACACGACCGCCTTGCCGGCCGTGAACCACACGAACGCGGTCCCTCTGACCGGATCCACCTAGCCCTCCGCCGCTGCCGTTGCGGCCGACTTTACAGGTGCCCCCCTCAGCCCGAGGCGGTCCCAATCCAGGTCCCCGAGCGCGGGCAATTCACCCACCATCACGCCGAAGGCGCTGCGCACGTCCATCGCGGTCTCGCCGACTCCCAGCCCTGCCAACAAGCGGCTCAACACCAGCCACGCCGGTCTCGCGATCCCCGGCGGCTGCAGCGCCTGTCGAAAGCGCTGAACCCTGCCCTCGAAGTTCGTGAAGGTGCCCTCCATCTCCGTGAACGACGTAACGGGGAGGACCGCGTCCGCCTCACGGGCACCGCGCGGGAGTCGGGTCCCAAGATAGAGGAAGAAGGAGGCATCGGACCCGAAGTCATCGGGAGCATCCGAGAGCGAGTCCTCGAGCACGATGAGGGGCGCGCCCGAGGGCGATCCGGGCTGCTCCGGTGCGCGCTCGGCGCCCAGTAGCTCGGCCCCTGCGGCGTTCGGTGCGCGATCCGCCCGGAGCTCCAGCTTCGGGAAGCCGGGCAGCGTCGCCGTCTCGCCCTGCGCCACGCGATACATGGTCCGTCCGACCCCGAGGTGGCGCGCGAGCGCGGACAGGTAGAACAGGCTCTCGTTGCTGGCCCCCGCGGAGACGACCGCCAGACCGCCGGTCCCGTCGTCGAGCTCACCCAGCCTGTCCGTCACCCAGCCCAGGGCGGTCTTCCAGTCAGCTGGAGCCAGGCGTCCGTTCGTGCGGATCAGGGGTACTTCCGCGCGGATGCCCCGATTCGACATCACCAGGTGCTTCCTGCCGTGATCGCACATCCAGTAGGAGTTCACGTCGGCGTTGTGTCGTGGCTTGAGCCGAACGATCTGATTCTCCTTCGTGTCGATCGTGACGTTGCAACCCGTCGAGCAGCCGGGGCAGATGGAGGGAGTCTTGTCGAGATCCCAGGACCGCGCCTTGAAGATGAAGTCCTCGTGCACGAGGGCGCCGACCGGGCACACATCGACGACGTTGCCCTGGAACGGGTTGTCGAGCTCACGCCCGGGGAACGTGTCGATGTACGCCTTGTGTCCGCGCTGCGCGACGATCAGAGCGTCGTCGTCGGCCACGTCCCTCATGAAACGCACGCAGCGTGTGCAGATGATGCAGCGGTCCGCGAAATACAGGATGTCCTCCGCGATACGATCGCGGCCCATCACCTGCTTCTCTTCGTCGAGGCGGCTCTGCAGCTGGTGCGTCTCGTAGGCGTAGTCCTGGAGCATGCACTGGCCGGCCGCGTCGCAGATCGGACAGTCGAGCGGGTGGTTCACGAGGAGGAACTCGATCACCGACTTGCGGGCGAGCTCGGCGGCGTCGCTCGCGGTGCGAACCTCCATCCCGTCCTGGGCCTCAAGCACGCAGGAGGGGTGCAGCTTCGGCTGTCCCTCCACCTCGACCAGACACACTCGGCATTGGGCCGGACGGCTCGGGATCCCGGGGTGATAGCAATACCGGGGGACGACGACTCCGACGCGCTCGGCAGCCTCGATGACACGGGTGCCGGAGGGCACCGTGACTTCGACGCCGTCGATGGTCAGCGTGACCGTATCGTTCCCGTCAGCCATGCCACACCTGGTGCTGGAGGGAGGACGCGACCCCCGCTCGAGGACTTGCAGATCCGAAGCCTGCTCTCGCCCGGCCGGTTTCCGCCCGGGGGCAAGCACCCGTCGCACGCCGGCTTCCGCTCACTCGTCGATCCGAGTGTCGTCTCGCGGAGGTCACGCCCTCCCTCCCGTGTTGGGGGAGTCGGGCAGCAGTTCCTCCCCGAGACGGGAGCCGGCGGTCCTCGCGAACGACCGTTCATCCGACGAGAGCTCCGAGCCCCGAGGGAGGGCGGAGGCTGGCCACGGCCTGGAGCTCCGCCCGGCGCTCGGGACCATCGGGATATCCGTGTCGTGAGTTAGGATCATCGGCCTCGTCATGACGCGGTGCACGAGTTCGTGTTGATGTGTGCTTCGTACTCGTCGCGGAACTTGTCCAGCGACGAGCGGAGCGGAAAAACGACGCTGTCCGCGAGCACGCAGATCGTCCGCCCCGTTAGCTGCTCGCACAGCTCGTACAATGTGTCCAGATCCTGCATCCGCCCCTCCCCTTCCTCGATGCGCCGCAGGATCTTCGTCACCCACGAGGTCCCCTCCCGGCATTGCACGCACTGGCCACACGATTCGTGGGCATAGAACTGCGCGATTCGACGCATGGCGCGCAGGATACACGTGCTCTCGTCCATCACGATCGGCGAGGCCGTGCCCAGCGAGCTTCCGGCCTCCGCGAGTCCCTCGTAGGTGGTCGAGCAGTCCAGCTCATCGACGGTCAGAAACGCCGTGGACGAACCGCCCGGAATCACCGCGCGCAGGGCTCGGTCGTCAGGGATCCCCCCACACACGTCGTAGATGATGTCCTTCAGCGGCATGCCGAGCTCGAGCTCGTAGTTGCCGGGACGCTTCAGGTGGCCGGAGCAACACCACAGCTTCGTGCCCGGTGACCTCTCGGTGCCCCACTGCCGGTACCAATCGCTCCCGTTCTCCACGATCATCGGGACGTTGGCAAGCGTCTCGACGTTGTTCACCGTCGTCGGCATCCCGAACACGCCGGACTGGGCCGGGAACGGGGGCTTCATCCACGGTTCGGCCCGATTGCCCTGGATGGAGTTCATGAGCCCGGTCTCTTCACCCGCGATGTACGCGCCGGCGCCCAGGTGGACGGTGAGATCGCAGGACCAGCCGCTCCCCTGAATGTCCTCGCCGATGAAGCCGGCTTCGTACGCCTCGACGACGGCATCGTTGAGCACGCGGCTGACCGGGAAGAACTCCCCTCGCACGTAGATGTAGACGTGCTCCGCCCCGATCGCCCTCGCCGAGATCATACAACCTTCGATCAGAAGATGAGGCGTCCAGCGCATGATCTCCCGATCCTTGAAAGCACCCGGTTCGCTCTCATCGGCGTTGCAGCATAGGTAGTGAGGGTCACCGGAATCCTTGGGCATGAACGTCCACTTGAGCCCGGTCGGGAATCCCGCCCCGCCCCGCCCCCGGAGTCCGGATTCCTTGACGATCGTCGTGATGTCATCCGGCGACATCTCGAGTGAATCGCGGAGCGTCCGGTAGCCACCCCGCTCCAACCACCCGTCGAGCGACTTCGCTTCAGGGTCTCCGACATATCGGGAGAGGAGCGTCGTCGTCTCCGAGTCGTGGCTGTGGGGATATCCCATCGTCGTTCGCCTACCGGCCTCGAAGCTCTTCGACGATCTCGGCGACCGTCTCGGGCATCACGTTCTCGTAGTACTCGTCGTTCACCTGGACGACGGTGGCGAAGCCGCACGCGCCGAGGCACTCCGCTTCGATCACGGTGAACTTCCCGTCCTCCGATGTCTCTCCCTCTCGCACACCGATCTCTTCCAGGAAGCGTTCGAGGACGGCATCACCGCGGTTCAGGTGACAGCTGATGCAGGTGCATACCTGCACGAGGTGTCGGCCGACGGGGTGCTTGTTGTACATGGTATAGAAGGTGGCGACCGAGCGGACGTGCGCGGGCGTGAGGTCCAGCGCGGCGGCCACCTCCACCATGTCGTCGGCCGAGATCCAACCCTTCTTCTCTTGTACGAGATTGAGCAGCGGCAGCAACGCCGCCTTCTTCACCGGATAGCGGCTGAGGATCTTCTGCAGACGATCGCGCCCCTCCGCCGTCTCGAAGAGCGGACCTTCGACGGCTTCGCGCTCGGCCCGCTGAAACGGCTGCGCGCCTGCGACCGCTGGATGCAGATCCCTGCTCATGCGCCTGTCTCTCCGCGCAGGGGGACGTTCACCGGTCGATCTCGCCCAGCACGACGTCCAGCGACGCGTTGCACGCGATCACGTCCGCGACCAGCTCGCCCTCCACCAGGTAGGGGAGCGCCGCGATGTTGATGAACGACGGTCCCCTAAATCGGCAGCGGACCGGCTTGGTCCCTCCGTCCGACACGATCCCGATGCCCAATTCGCCTTTGGAGGCCTCGATCGAGTACCAGGTCTCTCCCGCCGGCACGCGGATGCCCTCCATCACGAGCTTGAAGTGCGAGATCATCGTGTCGATGGACCCCATGGCCTCGCTCTTCGGCGGCAGTACGACGCGGTAGTCATCGACGTTGATCGGGCCATCCACGAGTTGAGCGAGTGCCTGCTCCACGATGTGGATGCTCTGCCGCATCTCTTCGATACGGACCATGTATCGGTCGTACACGTCCCCGTGCACGCCGACGGGGACGTCGAAATCGTACTGATCGTAGCCCAGATAGGGGCGAGCCTTACGCACATCGTAGGGCACGCCGCTCGCGCGCAGGTTCGGTCCGGTCAGACCGTAGCTCACGGCTTCATCGGGTCCGATGATCCCGATGTCCTGGGTGCGAGCCATCCAGATGGCGTTGCGGCTCAGGAGCCGCTCGCATTCGTCGAGGACCGACCGGAAGTTCTCCGCGAACTCACGACAAGCATCGGCCCACCCCACGGGGAGATCCGCCAGCATGCCGCCGACTCTGGTGACCGATGTCGTGATCCGGCCGCCGGTGTAGGCCTCGTGCAGGTTGTAGATCCGCTCCCGCTCCTTGAACGAGTACAGGAAGACGGTGAACGCCCCCAGGTCGATCGCCGTCGTCCCGAGCCACAGGAGGTGACCCAGGATCCGGTTCAGCTCGGACAGGATGACGCGGACAACCCGGCACCGCTCGGTGATCTCGACCCCGAGCAGCGCTTCGACGGCCCCGGCGTACGCGATGTTGTAGAGCATGGGTGCGAGGTAATCCATGCGGTCCGTGTACGGCACCACTTGATTCCACTCGCGGAACTCGCACGTCTTCTCGAACCCCGTGTGCAGGTATCCGACGTGTGGGATGCACCGCATCACGCGCTCGCCGTCGAGCTGCAGCACGAGTCTCAACACGCCGTGAGTCGCCGGGTGCTGGGGACCCATGTTGATGAGCATCGGCTCGCCCTCGAGCCGATCTTCCAGCGCATCCTCGGGCTCTTCGTCGGCGTTCAACTCTCGCATCGACACCGACTCATCGCCGTACCCCGCAAGTTGCAGCTCTTCGGTCGCGTATACATCCTCGAGGCTGCGACTCAGGCAGCGACGGACCTGCTCCGAGCGGCTGAACCGCCCGCGCAGCGGGAAGTCCTTCCGGAGCGGGAACCCCTCCTCGTAGTTCTCCGGCATCAAGATCCGCCGCAGGTCGGGATGCCCTTCGAATGTCACGCCGAACATGTCGAAGGCCTCGCGTTCCAGCCAATCTGCGGTACGCCACAGATCCGTCACGGTGGCGAGCGTCAGATCCGATAGCGGTACCTCGCAGACCACTCGCAGTTGGCGGCCATGCTGCATCGACCACAGCTGGTACCATACCTGAATCGGGGCTCCGCCTCCGACGTCCACTCCGGTGACGTCGGCCAGAAGATCGAAGGTCTGCTCCGGGTCGTCCCGCAGGAAGCGCAGGACGTCGTGGTTACGAGCGGGCTCGATCCACGCGACGGGATAGCCGAGCGCATCCCGGGTGACGTCGCGGACCGCACCGGCGAACGTTTCCTGCAGCGCCCGGATCGAAGGGTGCTCGGACAGATCCTCCTCTGTCCGGGGCTCGGCCCGGATCAGCTTCCGCAGCTCGGGTGCGACGGTCGTCGGCATGAGTCCCGGTCGCGCTGGCGTCTACTCTCGGTGCTCCATGAGGCGCTCGATACGGTCGCGCTCCCGCGCGACGGCCGAGGTCGCCGAGAGCCCGCTGATGCGGTTTTGCTTCGTTGAGTTCCCGAAGGGTTGGGCAACGAGCTCGATGGCATCGGGCGGCAGGTTGGGACGGCCCACCGCGTCCGGGGATTCCGTTCGTGCGACCGGATGGGCCAGCGACTCACCTTTGATCTTCTCCTGGATCATCAGGAGGCCGTACATGAGGCCCTCGGGGCGCGGCGGACACCCCGGCACGTACACGTCGACCGGGATGATGGTGTCGATCCCCTGAACGATGGTGTAGTTGTCGAACATGCCACCCGAACTCGCACACGCCCCCATGGAAACGCACCACTTCGGTTGGGGCATCTGGTCCCAGATTCTGCGCATCACGGGAGCGAGCTTGTAGGTCACGCGGCCGGCCACGATCATCAGATCCGCCTGACGGGGCGTGAAGGACATGCGCTCCATGCCGAACCGCCCGATGTCGTATTTGGAGGCGGCCGCCGCCATCATTTCGATCGCACAACACGCGGTGCCGAACGGCATCGGCCACAGCGAGTTGCGCCGTGCCCAGTTGATGACGTAGTCCAGCCGCGTGGTCACCCAGCTCCGTGGAATCCCCGTGTCCACGCCGGCGTCGGTCGGCAGCACGTCGAGCTTCGTCATCTACGCTTCCTGCCCCTCAGTCCCACTCCAATGCCCCTTTTCGCCACGCGTAAAAGAGACCGACGCCGAGTACCAGCAGGAAGACCGTCACCTCCAGGAACCCGACGAGACCGAACTGCCGGAACACGGATGCCCACGGAACCAGGAAGAGAGTCTCGATGTCGAGGACGATGAACAACATCGCCACGATGTAGAAATTCACCGAGAAACGTTCCCTCGTGTTGCCGAGCGGATCGATCCCGGACTCGTACGGACTCGCCTTGATGGAGGTCGGACGCCGAGCACCGATGAGATGTGAGAGACCCAGAATCACAGCGGCGTTGAGGACGCCGACCACTCCGAGGATGAGGATGCCCAGATACGGGTCGAGCACGCGTCGGCGCTCCTTGTGAAATAATTCACTTGCTCGGAGAGCGAAGTTATCGTCGGGTCTGCGAGCCGGCAAGAAACGGAGCGAGGGGGGCCGCCGCAAGGTCCTTCCCCTCCTTTTGACGGTCTCGCACGGTTGCGAGGTTACCAGGTCAGAGGGAGCTTCCGCGGCGAGGCTTGGGGCCGAGCGATGGGGCCGAGGATAGACGTGGAACAGCGCGACATTGAGATCACGGACGGGCGCATACGAGTACGGGTCCTGGGCCGGGGCGCCCCGGTTTTGTGTCTTCACGGCCTGAGCGCGCACGGAGGCACGTGGCTCCCGGTGGCCCGTCTTCTGGCCCACCGCCAGACGTTCTGGATCCCCGACCTCCTCAGCAGGGGGCGGTCGACGGCCCGCCCCGATTTGCCTTACCGGCTGGAGGATGAGCTGCGGCGGGCCCGCGAGCTGATCCGCGGGCTCGGAGGTGCCCCGCAGGTGGTCGCCGGGCATTCGCAGGGTGCGGCGGTCGCTCTTGGGCTCGCGCAGCAGGAACCCCGGATTCGCGGACTGGTGTTGTGCAGCCCGGTCACCCCGTGGACTCGCCGACCTTTGACGCTCGCCCTGCTCCGGTCGGGCTTGATGCGACGAATCGGCGCCGGCATCTTTCGGCCGCTCCGGCGACCCCTGGCCCGTTTGATACTCGCTCGCGCGTTCGGCCCCGCGGCTCAGGTCCCGGCCGGCACGCTGAACGCTTACTGCGAGCCGTACGCGGAGAGCGCGCGCGTTCTGGCGCTGATGCGCCTGCTGGCCGATTGGCAGCCGGCGGAGATCGAGCACCGGTTGCCGGAGCACTCCCTCGCGATGCGGGTCATCGTCGGAGAGCACGATCCCCGCATCGAGCTCGAACTGGCCGAGAGGCTCGCGGAGCGCCTCGCGGCGCCGCTGCGGCTGATCCGCGACGGCGGGCACGTGCTTCCCGAGCAAGTGCCGGAGGTGGTCGCCGGAGCGATTGCCGCGGTGTGGGACGAAGTGGAACCGATACGGAGTAGAGACGAGAATCGATGACGATCAAGAGCGACCGATGGATCCGAGACAAGGCACTCAACGAGGGCATGATCGAGCCGTTCGAAGACAGGCAGGTCCGGGAGGGCGTCATCTCGTTCGGTGTCAGCAGCTACGGGTATGACATGCGCGTCGCGGACGAGTTCAGGATCTTTCACAACGCCCTCGCTCCCGTCGTGGACCCCAAGGCGTTCGACAATCGGTCGTTCGTCGAGTACAAGGGGGATATCTGCCTCATCCCGCCCAACTCCTTCGCACTCGCCAGATCGGTGGAGTACTTCAGGATCCCGAGAAACGTGCTCACCATCTGTGTGGGGAAAAGCACCTACGCGCGGTGTGGGATCATCACGAACGTGACCCCGTTCGAGCCCGAGTGGGAGGGGTACGTGACGCTGGAGATCAGTAACACGACCCCACTTCCGGCCCGAATCTACGCCAACGAAGGGATCGCCCAGGTGCTCTTCTTCGAGTCGGACGAAGCGTGCGAGGTCAGCTACGCGGACAAGAAAGGAAAGTACCAGAAACAGGTCGGAGTCACGCCGCCCAAGCTCTAGCGACCGTCGAAGCTCTCCAGCGGGAGGCGCCACGCGGTCGCGAGTCCCAGGAGCCACCCGGCGAGAAGACTCACTCCACCGATCGGAGCCACGGCACCGAAGATCGCGACGTCCAAGAGGGAGAGCGCGTACAGACTACCCGAGAACAATACCGTGCCAGCGGTCATGAGAGCCCCGGTGCCCTTCCATCCGCGAACGGGCCAGCGAGCCGACGCGAGCCCGATCCCGAAGAGAGCGAGCGCGTGGAATAGTTGGTAGCGAACCGCGGTCTCGAATGTCCGGATCCGATCCGGGCCGAGCGCGTCGCCCAAGGCATGCGCGCCAAAGGCGCCGGCGGCCACACCCGCAAACCCCAGGATAAAGCCGATCGAGAGGAACGATCTGTGCATCTTCTTAACCTAGGACGCGAGCGTGTCCGCGCACCATGCAGGTCGCCGAGTTTTTCAGCGACCTGCCACAGGTTATCGTATGGCGTATCGCCACTGTCGTGCGCGAAGTTCGCGACCGCTGCACCAACGGAGGTGTGATGGGGGAGATGGGAGCCACCGCGACAGGCAGCCGGGTCGTCGCGTTGCTCGCGGGACGACCTGACCTGGATGAGCCGGTCCGCGAGGCGCTTCGCCGCGTCGATCCTGAGGCGGCGGTCTTCAAGGATCCGGATGCCGCTTTGGCGTGGATCGCTGGAGGTGGTGTCGAGCTGGTCGTCTTCGACCACGCCAACACGGGGACCGACCCCCGCGACTTCCGCGTCGCGGTCGGGTCCTGTGCCGAGGGTACGCCGCCCGCGCTCCTCGCGCTCCTCGCACGAGGGGGCGAGGCTTCGGTCGAAAACGGCGAAGATCAGGGGCAGGAGCACTTCCTGGCGCGTCCCTTCCGGCCGGAGACGCTCATCGCCCTCTGCCTGACGCTGCTCGATCAGAGCGCAGAAGCGGCCTCTTCGAAGACCGTTTCGGACCCCTCGCTTCAGGTGCGTCGACCAGCCCGGTTCAGCGCCCGTCCGCTGTACGCGGATGCGGTCGCCTACGCCCGAAAGGCGCTCGAGGGCGCGGGGCGAGGCGAGCACCCGGACATGAACCAGGCGCGCATGCTCGCGGAGAGGCTTCATACGTCTCTGCTCCAGAGCAATCTGCTCTTGATCCGGGCTCTCGAGCCCTACAAGCGGTTCGAGATCGACACGCATTGCGCCAACGTCGCGATCTTCGCCGCCAAGATCGCGCTCGGTCTCGATTTCGCGCTCGACCGAACGCTGCAGGTCATTCAGGCGGGACTCTTGCACGACATAGGAATGGCTCGCCTGCCCGACCGCATCCTCGAGAAAGAAGGACCGCTCACCGACGAGGAGCGGGAAGAGATGCAGCAGCACCCGGTCCTCGGGGCCGAGGTCGTCGCGGAGCTCGGGCCCGGGTTCGACTGGCTACAGAAGGCGATCCGGCAGGAGCACGAGCGAATCCGCGGGGGTGGCTATCCGGATGGTCTGGCCGACGACCAGATCGACGACATCGCGCAGATCTTGGGGGTGGCCGACGTGTTCGAGGCGTGCTCGCACGCGCGCGGGTACCGCTCGCCGTTCACCGCATTCGAGGCGCTCGAGAAGGTGATCGCGATGCGGGACGAGCAATTCGATCGGCGGATCGTCGACGCGCTCGCGAACGAGATCTCCGTATTCCCGCTCGATAGCTACGTGAAGTTGAGCACGGGCTCGATAGGCCGTGTCGTTGCCACGAATCCCGGCAACCTGATGCGCCCCACGGTCGAGGTCTTGTGGGACGCGGCCTGGGCACCTCTGGCCGCTCCCGAGGTCGTAGTACTGGAGCAGGCGCCCGAGATTACCGTCGAGCGCCCCCTCCATGAGTCCGAGGTGCCGATCACCTAGGCGACCGGCTGGAGCTCGACAACGCCCATCGTCTCCCGGACATCCTCGGCGGATCGGTGGAGTGCCGCCAATTCCTCGTCCGTGAGCGAGACCTCGAAGACTCCCTCCATGCCGCCGCGTCCGAGCTTGCAGGGCGCACCGATGAAGAGGCCGTCAAGACCGTACTCGCCCTCCAGCCACACCGCGCACGGAAGCACGCGACGCTTGTCGCGCACGATCGCTTCCACCATCTGGGTCGAGGCGGCCGAGGGCGCGTAATACGCGCTGCCCGTCTTGAGCAGCCCGACGATCTCTCCCCCACCTTTGCGAGTCCGCTCGACCAACGCCTCTATGCGGTCGGCCGGCAGCAACTCGGTCAACGGGATGCCACCCACCGACACTGTGCTGACGATCGGGACCATGCTGTCGCCATGCCCGCCCAGCACGAGCGCCTGGATGTCCTCTACGCTCACATCCAATTCCGTCGCGATGAACGCGCGGAATCGTGCCGTATCGAGGATCCCCGCCATCCCGACCACACGCTCGCGCGGGAACCCCGTCACTTCCTTGGCCACGTAGCTCATCACATCCAGCGGGTTGGTGACCATGATGATGATCGCGTCCGGACTGTGGGCCCGGATCTGCTCCGAGATCGTCTGGATGATTGCGGCGTTCTTCGTGACCAGGTCGTCCCGGCTCATACCCGGTTTCCGCGCCAGTCCGGCCGTGACGACGTAGATCCCGGAACCTGCGGTCTCTTCGTACGTCTGCGCCCCGACCACGCGCGTGTCGAATCCCTCCACGGGGGCGGATTCCCACTGGTCCAGCGCCTTCCCTTCCGGAAGTCCTTCGATGATGTCGACCACCACGACTTCGCGGGCCAGCTCGCGCTCCGCGATGCGTTGAGCCGCAGTGGCCCCCACGTGACCGGCTCCTACGACTGTTATCCTGTCCACGGTGAGTCCCTCAAATCGTTTTAGGGGCAGGCGTTGGGCGATCGCGCCTCAGGCGACGACCCGCCCGCTGATCCGGTGCCGGCGGAGTCCCGCGACACCTTCCTGCAGCACTCTAGGGGGGTTCAGTGGGCCCGGCAATGGCGGGTCCCGGTGAGAGAATGTCGCCCGCTTCGAGCCGTCTTCCGCGAGGCGGCCGGCGCTAGCGCGAGGGCGCCAGAGCGCCCGCCCGACGCGAAGCTTCGTCGGCGACGGTCTCCATCAAACGGTCCATGCGTTGGGGGCTCAGCCTGTCCGCGATCTCATCGAGGAGAGCCACCAACACCAGGGCCTCTTCACGCGTGACGGGGGTGTCCGATTCACCGGACTCCAGGCTCTCTCGCAGGGCCGCCAGCTTGTCCACGAGCACCCGGTGCCGCTCTCTGTCCTCGTAGGTCATCGTTCACTCCTGTTGCGCCGGGCCACGCGGCTCAGCCGCCCACTTCGCTGAGGGCGGCCAACCCGCCGCTCCCCGACACGTTGCCCAGCTGCAGATAGTGGCGCTCCGGTTTTTCGGCCAGCGCTTCGCGGACCGCCGCGTCGATCCGGCCGGTCTCACGTAGCGGCGTCTTGAGATCCACTTCGTGATCACCGAAGAGGCAGGTTCGAAGTCTGCCGTCCGCGGTGAGCCGCATCCGGTTGCACCGCTCACAATAGTTGTGCGAGAGGGGCGTGATCACGCCGACCGTGCCCTTCGCATTCGGGAAACGATAGTAGCGTGCCGGGCCGTTCCCCATGGGGCCGGCCACCGGATCAATGGCGTCGATGGAAGCGATCCGCTCCAGGATCTCGTCAGCCGAGACGAACCGGTCGGTCAGGTGCAGGTTGCGACCTACGGGCATGAGCTCGATGAACCGCACGTGCCACGGCCGCTCTCGGGTGATGGCCGCGAAGTCCAGCAGTTCATCATCGTTGAGCCCGCGCAGAACCACACAGTTGATCTTGATCGGGTCGAACCCGATCGACTCCGCCGCCTCGATCCCGGCCATTGCCTCATCGAAGAACCGCACGGGTCGACGTGCGAGCGCCTCGAAGCGGTCTCTGCGCAGCGTATCGAGGCTGATGTTGACGCGTTCCACACCCGCATCTCTCAGAGTCGGCCCATGCCGCGGGAGGAGAACGGCGTTGGTGGAGAGCGAGATGTCGTCGATCCCGGGGGTGTCCGCGAGCATCCTCACCAGGCACGCCAGATCCCGTCGAACGAGAGGCTCTCCACCCGTGAGGCGTACCCGTTCCAGACCGAGCTCGGCCATCTGGCGGACGATGGATGCGATCTCCTCGTACGTCAGGACCTCCGGCTTGGGGATCCAATCGAGCCCCTCCACCGGCATACAGTACGTGCAACGCAGGTTGCACTTGTCGGTGACTGAGATCCGCAGGTATTGGATGCGCCGTCCGAACTGATCTCTCACGGGGTGTCCTCGGAGGCCCGGTTTCCGGGTGAGAGAGGCTCGGGCGCGGCATCTGCGGGCGCGGCTCCGACCCAGCGGGCGGATCCGTCCGCGTATACCTCGTGCTTCCAGATAGGAACTCGCACCTTCAACTCCTCGATGACGAAGCGAGATGCTTCGTAGCACTCCGCTCTGTGCGGCGCCGCGATCATGATGCGCACGGACAGCGCTCCGATCTCGAGCGGTCCGACCCGGTGCGCGGTGATAATCGCTCCCACGTCGAACCGGGCCGCCGCCTCATCACAGATCCCCCGAAGCTCCCTCTCCGCCATCTCCGCGTACGCCTCATAGGCGAGACCGGTTACGCGGCGGCCTTCGTTCTGATCGCGTACCCGGCCCTCGAAGGTCAGCACTGCGCCGTCCGCCGAGGTCCCGACGCTCTGGAACACTTCCAGAGACTCGAGCGGTTTCTCGGTGAGGATCGCGTGGATCATCGGGGAGGCACGCGTGCCCACCTCGGACGTTCTCGTCATCAGCCCCCCGCCACGGGCGGGATCAAGGCCACCTCGTCCCCCTCCGACAGCTCCGCCTCCGGGCCGGCGTATGCCTGGTTCACGGCGACGACCGGCTGTTCCGGGAGCTCGAGCCCCGGCCTCCCGCGGAGCGTCTCCACGATGTCCGCGACTCGGCTTCCCGCCGGGAGCGAAACGCGGCACTCGCGAGTGCCGCCCATTTCGCCGTATACGCCGAACAGCAACACTCGTACCCGGATCGGGCCGATGGTCGAGGTCGGATCAGCCTCCCGGTGGTACAGCCGCCCCTCCACTCTCGCGGGCCGCGCGATCGGTCGCCTCTCGCGCCCGCAGATAGGTAACGAGCCTCCCGACGGCGCTCTCCTCGCGGAGCGTCGAGATTCGCACGCGCGTCTGAGCTTCGTCCAGGGGATCCGGAAAGGCGGCGATCGCCAGGTTTCCTCTGAACGTGCCGAACGAAACGTGCGTGTCGCTCTCGGTCTCGAGCCACGCCGAATGCAGGGAATCCGACCCCATGAAGAAGCGTCGTACCGCGCCCAGGACCTCGTCCGGCGGCAGCGTAGTCGTGGTTTCGGTCGTCATCTCTTCTCGCTCACCCTCGCGAGCCAATCGCTATTGACGCCCTCGCGTCGTGCAGCCTAACATCTTCGACAAATTCGCCCCCCGCTCCACGGACGCGCGCCATCGCCGGCCGGTTGCGGCCATCCGTGACGCCCAGGAGCGTCGTTCGAAGATAGGGGAGCCCCCCGGCACCTTCAAATACGAGTCCCGTGAATTTCTCACCGAACGTCAGCGCGCTGAAGCCCTCCGCGACCCTAGCGCTCGCGGCCCGAGCCAAGGAACTCAAGCGGAGTGGGATCCCCGTCATCGACCTATCCGCGGGTGAGCCCGCGTACGGCACGCCGGCCTACGCCGCGGACGCGGGTATCCAGGCCATCAGGGATGGTCACACCGGCTACCCTCCGACGCCGGGGACCCTCTCGCTCCGCGAATCGATCGCCTCGTACCTGGAGGAGACGACCGGTGCCTCCGACGTGCAGCCCGCAGGCGTCCTCGTCAGCGCCGGAGTCAAGCAGGCCCTGTTCAACTGCACGTTCGTCCTGTTCGGCCCGGGGGACGAGGTTCTGATCCCGTCGCCTTACTGGCCGAGCTACCCGAGCATCGTCGAGTTGGCGGGTGCGCGACCGGTGATCGTGGAGACCACATGGGAGGAGGGCTTCGTCCCCACGCCCGCAGCTCTGGAGGCCGCGCGCACTCCGAGCACGCGTGGTCTCATGATCAACAGCCCCAGCAACCCGACCGGAGCGGTATACGACGCAAACCAGCTCACGGCCATTGCCGACTGGTGCGGCGAGCACGGGATCTGGCTGTTCTCCGATGAGATCTACCGCCGTATGAGCTACGGCCAACAGGCCCCGTCGGCCTACGACCTGGAGCTCCCGCCCGAGCGGACCGTGCTCTTCGATGGCGTGTCCAAGGCGTTCTGTATGCCGGGGTGGCGGATCGGGTTCGCGGTGGGGCCTCCGGAGCTGATCAAGAAGGCGGCCGATCTTCAGAGCCAGACGACGTCGGGGGCCATGCACCCGGCCCAACACGCGGCCGCGGCGGCCCTCGGGGCGTCGGCCGTGCGGGAGGAGTGGGTCGGCTCTCTGGTCCGCAGACTGGAGGGCCTGCGGTCCCAGGGCCTCGAGTTGCTGTCCGGTCTGCCGGGCGTGGAGACGTTCCCGCCTGAGGGGGCCATCTACTTCTTCGTGAAGCTCACGGAGGCCGAAGCCCGAACGAACTCGCTCGAGGTCGCCGAGCAACTGCTACAGGAGGCGAAGGTCGCCAGCATCCCCGGCGAGCCGTTCGGCTCGCCGGGTTATCTGCGCTTCAACTTCGCGGTGGAAGAGGACGTTCTGGAGGAAGGGCTGACGCGGGTCCGGCAGTTCTTCTCCCGCTAGAAATCGCGAAACCCGCCCCCGCCCGGCTCCATGAACGGCGGGGATGGCGGCGCTTCGAAGTCCCCCGCGGGGGACTCGGCTTCTTTGGGCGCCGCAGCGACCTCTTCCTTGAACAATCTGGAAGGTTTGAACACCGGCACCGCCCGCGCCGGAACACGGACCGGGTCCCCCGTACGCGGATTTCGCGCCATTCGCGTGCGCCTCTCCCGCACCTTGAACGATCCACGACGGCCGCACAGTCCTTCTTGGTGACTCCCGGGCCTATCGCCTCGTAGACCTGTTCGACCAAATCCGCCTTCGTCATGGCTCTTCTCCGTGCAGTCCTATAGCCCGAACGCGGTCGGCTCGCTTGCCGACCTGAGCGCCGGACCCGTCATTTCCACTCGTACAGCAGCCTCGGGGCGCCGCCAGGTGCCACGAACGACTCTAGCAACCGCCGTGCCTCCGTCTCGGAAAACCCGCGCAACACGTCAAAAAGGCCGATTCTGCGCTCCCTGGGTCGTTGAATGGCGGGATCTTCTCCGAGTCCGGCCATCCGCCCGGCCGCCCGGATCGCCTCGTCTAACGTCGCGATCCGGTCGACGAGGCCCAGCTCGACCGCCTGACGGCCGGAGAAGACCCGACCGTCCGCCAGTCCCTCCACGGTCGCTCGATCCAGGGGGCGATTCTCGGTCACCACTTCCGTGAACTGGTCGTGAACGTCTCGCACGACGCCCTCAAGGATGGCGCGATCCTCGGGACTCAGGGGGCGGAAGGGAGATCCCATGTCTTTGTGCTCGCCGCTTTTAACGACTTCCCACCCCACGCCGACCTTGCGGAACAGCGCCTCGGCGTTGGGAAATTCCATGATCACGCCGATCGAGCCCGTGAGCGTCCCCGGTAGTGCGTAGATGCTGTCCGCCGCCAGCGCCACGTAGTACCCGCCCGACGCCGCGACGTCGCCCATCCACGCGACTACCGGCCGATCCTCCGTGTCCCGTAACTCCTTTAGCGCATGATAGATGGCCTGGGAAGCGCCCACGCCACCGCCCGGCGAGCGGATTTCGACCACAAACGCGCGGATACCACCGTCGTCTCGAAACGTCTCCAGATGGCGAAGGATGCCACGCTCGGACACGATGACGCCCTGGATCGGAAGCACGGCGACCCGATCGCCGGCAGGCAGGATGCCGCGTCCCAACAGGAGCCGCGCGGAAACCACGACTCCGGCGCCGAAGAGGGCCAGGATCAGGCCGATCGTCAGGATCGTGCTGCGACGGTTATCGGTCACGGTCGAAACCGGTGGATCGGGTGCGTCTGGGTGGCCGAGCTGTGGCGCAATGATCTACCTCGCGCCGTCTGAGCGCTCGGCACGGCCGCGGGGGTATCCCACCGTCGCGGCCGCACGATTCAAGCTAACGCGCCGCCGCAAAGAGTTCAACCTCTTGTGATTACGACAGTTCCGCGATCGAGGAAACGAAGCGGTCGAACAGATAGCGACTGTCGTGCGGACCGGGAGCCGATTCAGGATGGAACTGCACCGCGAACACCGGCCGCTCCCGGTGGAGGATGCCTTCCACGGTGCCATCGTTCAGGTTGCGGTGTGTGATTTGGAGAGCCGGGGCGCCCACGACTTCCCCGGCTTCTTCGAGGACGGCGAAACCGTGATTCTGCGAGGTGATCTCGACAGCTTCGGTCTCGAGGTTCTGCACCGGGTGGTTCCCGCCGCGATGGCCGTACGGAAGCTTGTAATTACGCCCCCCGAAGGCCCGCGCGATCAGCTGATGGCCCAGGCAGATTCCGAATAGGGGCAAACCGGCATCGCTGACCGCCAATATCCGCTCGACAGCACCCGGGACGGCCTCCGGATCGCCCGGCCCGTTCGAGATGTAGACACCCTTCGCGCCCTGCGAGAGCAGCTCCTCGGGAGGGGTCGCCGCCGGAGCGACCCGGACGCGGAACCCGCTGGAGCGGAGGAGCTCCAGGCTTCGCGTCTTCACGCCGTAATCCAAGCAAAGCACGAGACCCCGGTCTCCGTCCGAGGCCGGCAGATCGTACGACTCGGGCGTACTCACCGTCGAGGCCAGATCACGCCCGAGCATCTCCGGCTCCGCCACGAGTCGCTCCATAGCGTCATCCCGGGACATGTCCCCGGGCATCATGATCGCCCGCATGGCGCCGGCGGCTCGGATATGTCGGGTGATCGCGCGCGTGTCGGCGCCCACGAGCGTCGGGATCTCGTGCTCGCGCAGGTAAGACTCGAGAGTCCCGGAAGCGGGGCCATCTCCCACGACGCTCGACAGGTGTCTGACTACGAAGCCGGCCACCCAGGGTCGTCTCGACTGATCGTCACCTGGACGTACCCCGTACACGCCCATCATCGGCGCCGTCATCACGACGATCTGGCCCGCAAACGAGGGATCTGTCAGGGTCTCCTGGTAGCCCGTCATCACCGTGGTGAATACGGCCTCGCCCGGGGCGCCCGCCTCGGGCCCGAGGTATCCGCCGTCGAACCGGCGACCGTCCTCCAGAAGAAGATACCCGGGTCGTGCTTGCGTATCGTTCATACGTTGTATCGAATGGGTCCGTCCACGAGACTCGATCTGGACGGTCGTACCGATGACGGCAGTGGAGCCGGAGATGGAACCGAGCGCCAGGCGAAATCTGGTCCAAATCTTCGCGGACGAATCGTGTCTGGGCAACCAGTTTCAGGATCGCGGGCGTCCGGGAGCCGCCGCCGGTATGCTCGAGCGCTTCGACGATCGGACGGGCTGGTACCGCCGTGACTACTACGCCTACGAGCCAGACACCACGAACAACCGCATGGCGTTGATGTCCGGCATACTCGGGCTCGGGGCACTGCGCAGGCCGTGCGCGGTCGTGTTCGCGAGCGACAGCCAGTACCTCGTGCGAGGGATGAAGGAATGGGTGCACTCATGGGTGCTCCGCGGCTGGCGCCGCCGTGGCGGCCCGATCGAGAACCTCGACCTCTGGAAAGAGCTCGTCGGGGTAGCCCGTCGACACGAGGTCGAGTGGCGGTGGGTACGCGGGCATGCGGGTCACCCGAAGAACGAATACGCGAATATGCTCGCCGTGCGCGCGGCTCGAGGTGGAGAGCAGTCGAACGGATTGGTGCCGTCGGGATTTGAAGGGTGGATCAGCGACCAGGTCGACTCGGGTCACTTCGAAGATTTCCTGGACTTGCCGCCCGACGAGCCATTCGTTCCCGATCCGGCTCCAGCGGAGGCCTGAGGTGGGAGCGCTACGACTCCTCCCCGCCGCCACCACCCGACTCATCCCCGGTGTCGGTCGTTCCACCGGAGTCGCCCCCTGCCTCGTCACCCTCGGTTCCGCTCGTCTCGGCGGGATCGGGGGCCGTCTCCACATCCAGCACCGACGTCGGTGCCTGTTCGAGTGGGGTCCCGGCGCCGAGCCCGTCCCGTAACACCGATTCCGGGGTCGCGACCGGCCGAGAGGAGAGTACGGCCAGCACGAGCGCCAGGAAGAGGAATATGCCCCCGCCGATCCACGTGAGCTTGGTCAGCACGGTGGCCGCCTGGCGTCCGCCCATGAACGAATCGGTCGACGATGAGGCGCCCCCGAACGAAGCGGCGAGTCCTCCTCCCTTCCCCGACTGGATGAGGATGATCACGCAGAGCAACAGCGCGAGAAGAACGATAAGAGCTATGAGTACGGTGTACATCTCGTTCCGATTCCTGTGATATGGGGCGTGTGCCCGGACGCCGCGCCCCGTCGCTCACCCGGCGCCCGGGAGACCGGGCGGCGGAAAGCTAGGCGGCCGCCCGGGTGCCGGCAACGGGACCATTACCCGCTTCGGGCCGCGCAGATCCGGGCGAAGCCGTCGCTGTCGAGACTCGCCCCTCCGACGAGCACGCCGTCGACGCCTGGGGCCGCCAACAGGGCCTCGATGTTCTCCGGCTTGACGCTTCCACCGTATAGAATGATCGCGCGGTTCGCCGTATCCTCGTCGGTCAGGTGAGCCACCCGCTTCCTGAGGATCTCGTGCGCTCCCGCGGCGTCGTCCGGGCTGGCCGTCTTTCCCGTCCCGATCGCCCACACCGGCTCGTACGCATACGTGAGGCGCCCTCGCTCGTCCGGTGCCAGGTCGCGTAGCGCGGTGGCGACCTGACGTGACAGCACTTCGTATAACCGATCCTCCTCCCGCTGCGTGAGCGTCTCGCCAACGCAGAGGACCGGCTTCACTCCCGCCTCCAGCAGGCGGCTCAACTTGCGACCCACCAGCTCGTCGTCGTCTCCGAACTCGCACCGGCGCTCCGAGTGACCGGCAAGCCCCCAGGCGACTCCCGCCTCCGCCGCCATGCCGGCGGAAATCGCACCGGTGTGCGCGCCGTGAGCTTCGGCGTGAACGTCCTGGATCCCGACCTCGAGGTCCGGCCGATCTGCCGCCGCCGCCCGGAAAGCCGCGATGCTGATGGCGGGTGGGAAGACGGCCACGGTACGATCGGCACGTGCTTCGTAGGCCGCCGCGAACGAACGGACGAAGCGAGACGTCTCGTCGGGACCCATGTGCATCTTCCAGTTCGCCGCGAAGAACTTGCGCGATGCCAGCGTCATCACGAATCCTCCCGGCGCTCGTTCACGTAGGCGCCGCGCGAGTTACGCATCGTCAAGCGCCTCCACGCCCGGAAGCGTTCCTTTTGCGAGAAACTCGAGGGCGGCGCCTCCACCCGTCGAGACATGCGTCACTGACTCCATCAGCCCAGATGCGCGTACGGCGCTAGCCGAGTCACCGCCTCCGATCACGGTGAACGCGCCATCGCGTGTCGCAGCCGCGGCCGCGCGCGCGAGAGCGAAAGTACCCTCCGCGAAGCGGGCCTGCTCGAACATTCCCATGGGACCGTTCCAGAAGAACGTTCGTGAGCCGCGAATCGCCTCGGCGTAGGTGGACCGCGTCTGCGGGCCGATGTCGACGGCCGCGGCATCCTCCGGGATCTCGTCCACGGGCGTGGCCCACGCCGGGCTCTCCGGCTCCCCCGGGTCGGCCGTGACGATCACGTCCTCCGGCAGCAGGATCCTGTCCCCGCCTCGCGCCAGAGTCCGTTCCGCCACGTCCAGCGCATCCTCCTCGACCAGCGACTGGCCCGTACCGGCGCCCCGAGCCTTGATGAACGTGTTCGCCATGGCGCCGCCGATCAGGAGCTGGTCGGACCGGTCCAGCAGTGCTTCGATCAGCTCGATCTTGCCGCTGATCTTCGCGCCGCCGAAAGCCACCCGGAACGGGGCCTCCGGCGCGCTCCGCAGCCGGCCGAGCGCCTGGAGCTCGCGCTCGACCAAGAGGCCGGTGACGGCGGGGCGAAGGAACTCCGTCACGCCGACCGTAGAGGCGTGCGTCCTGTGGAGGCTCCCGAACGCGTCGCTGACATACAGGTCTCCGAGCGATGCCAGTCTGCGGGCCAGGTCGGCATCGTTGGCCGTTTCGCCCGGGAGAAAGCGCGTGTTCTCGAGCACCAGGGTGACGCCGTCGGGCAGGGCGCGTGACGCCTCGACCGCCCCCGAGCCATCGCACGGCGCCACGAAGCGGACCTCGCGTCCCAACCGCTCGGCGAGGAGGTCAGCTACTGGAGCGAGCGACATCTCGGGTCGCGGCTCACCCTTGGGACGACCCAAATGGGAGAGCAGAACGGGACGCGCCCTCCGCTCGATGAGAAGCTCCAGCGTCGGAAGCGAGGCGTCCACCCGTGTGCTATCCGTAACACGCCCATCTCTGAGCGGCACATTGTAGTCCACGCGCACGAGCACACGGCGCCCGTGCAGCTCTTGAGCCGGGACGGCTCCAAGCGAGCGCTTCATGATCGGCCTCCGTAGAAAACCGCTAGGAAGCCACGGCTGGCAGTCGCTCGCCCACGAACCGGGCCAGATCGAGGCATCGCTGGGCGTACCCCCACTCGTTGTCGTACCACGACATCACCTTGACCATCCGTCCACCGATCACGGACGTGGAGAGGCCGTCGACGATCGAGCTTGCGGGGTGACCGGTGAAATCTACCGACACGAGCGGCTCGTCCGTGAACTCCAGGATGCCGGCCATCTGGCCTTCGGCGGCCGACCGGAACGCCTGGTTCAGCTCATCCGCCGTCGTGTCGCGCGACACCATCGCAACGAGGTCGACGATCGACACGTCCGGCGTCGGAACTCGCATCGCCAACCCGTCCAGCTTGCCCTGGACCTCGGGGATCACGAGCCCCACGGCCTTGGCGGCCCCGGTCGTCGTCGGGATGATCGACATTCCCGCAGCGCGGGCCCGACGAAGGTCTTTGTGCGGCAGGTCCAGCAGTTGCTGGCCGTTGGTATACGCGTGCACGGTCGTCATCAGACCCTGCTCGAACCCGAACTCGTCCAGGAGCACCTTCACCACCGGCGCGATACAGTTGGTCGTGCAGCTCGCGTTCGAGATGATATCGTGATGCTCGGGGTCGTACTCCTCGGCGTTCACGCCGAGGACGACAGTCACGTCGGGCTCCTTGCCGGGTGCGCTGATGATCACCTTCTTCGCTCCCGCCTCCAGGTGCTTGGCGGCGGCATCGCGCGCGCGGAATATCCCCGTCGACTCGATCACGACGTCGACGCCCAATTCTCGCCAGGGCAGTGCCGCCGGGTCCCTCTCCGAGAGCCCGCGGACGCGCTCGTCCCCGATGACGATGTCGTCGCCTTCGAGCCGGACGTCACCCGGGAAGCGGCGGTGCACAGAGTCGTACTTGAACAGGTGGGCCAGGGTCTTGTTGTCGGTAATGTCGTTGACCGCCACGAAATCCAGGTCGCCTTGTTCACCATCCAGTGCGGCCCGAAGCATGAGTCGCCCGATCCTGCCGAATCCGTTGATCGCGATCTTGACTGCCATGCGACGTTCCTCGCGGGTTTATGTAGACGTCTCGAGGGAGGGCGTGTATCCGGTTCCCCAACCGCTGCGCGCGGCCCTCAACCCTCTTCGTGCTTGATCTCCGGCGCACGGAGAGTGCGGGCAAAGGTTACCACGGATACGCGGCCGAATCCAGCCTCGTCCAGGGCGGTCGCGCACGCCATCGCCGTCGCTCCGGTGGTGAGAACATCATCGACCAGGACCACTTCCGTCCCGGGGGTCGCGGGGCGGCTAACGTGGAACGCATCCCGAACATTCTCGCTTCGTGCGTGACGGGTGAGCCTTGCCTGCCGGCGGCCTCCCGGCCGACGCTCGAGCAGGTCCGCACATCGCCAGTCGAGGTCTCGAGCGAGCGCCTCCGCGAGGAGCGTCGCCTGGTTGAATCCCCGTTCGCGCTCGCGAGCGGGGGTCAGCGGAACCGGGACGAGAAGCGGCTCGCAACGGCTTTCCTCGAGGAGGGAGACCGTCGATGGTCGCATGCTCCGACCCATGGGCTCGGCGAGCGTCCGCCAGCGCCCGTACTTGAGCGCCTTCACCAGTCGCGATGCCGCTCCACGGAACGCGAACGGGGCGATCGCTTCTCCACAGCGGGAACAGCGAGGGTTCGGTATCCGAGGGAGTCGGTGCCAGCAGAGCGCGCACACGGGGGGTCGATCCGGCGCGGTGCCTCTTCCGCAGACTACGCAACGGCGCTGTACGAGCGTATCGAGCGCGAGCCTCGCACGGCGTGAGGTCCGTCGCAGCCACGCGCGACTCCGTTGAGTCAGCGGTGCGCGACCGGGCACCGGGTGGCGGTCCGTTCCCGAGCCTACGCGTGAGCGGCGGTCCGCGCCGCCGCCCGCATCACCTCGAGCGGCGGATCCGCCTCCGGATACCACCTGCGCAATGACAGCGCGGCCTGCTGAACCAGCATCTCCACACCATCCGCCGAGGGCACACCACGCTCCGCGGCCGCACGTGACCACGCGGTGCCACCCCTGGCGTATACGAGGTCCATCGCGGCCCGCATCCCCTTGTCAGGAGGCGAGATAGGGAGCGGGTCATCGGGCTGGAGGCCCAGGCTCGTCGCGTTGACGACCAGATCGTAGGGTGGCGCGACGTGATCGGAGTCCGGAAGCACGCGCGCGCTGATGTCGCGGCCCAGGGCCGACACCATGGCGAGGGCGCGCCCGCGGCTCCGGTTCAACACGTCGACCTCGGCCGCGCGCTGCAGGGCGCAGGCATGCAACACCGCGCGCGCCCCGCCGCCGGCGCCCAGCAGTAGCACCCGCGCCCCCGCCAGACTGGTGAGCCCGATCGTCGGGAGCGAGGCGAGAAAACCGCCCACGTCGGTGTTGTCTCCGGCGAGGCGGGATCGCCGGTCCAGCCAGAAGCAGTTGCAGGCCCCCGTAGCCGCGACCTCCGGTGTCGAAAGGTCGAGCAGATCGGCCACTCGCTCCTTGTGCGGGAGCGTCACGTTGCCGCCACCGCCGTCCGCGGCGGCCCGCAGCACCGGAGACAAGTCATCGACGCTCGTGCGCCGTGTCGAGTACGCCGCCCGCAGGTCGAGCGCTTCGAAGGCCGCGGTATAGATCTCGGGCGAGATGGAATGATCCACGGGGTCGCCGAGAAGGGTGAAGCGCCGGGGCTCGACCGGGCTCATTCGCCTGCGATCCGATCGAACAGGCCTCGCACCGCCTCCTCCAACAGCTCGAACGTCGCCCGATACACGTCCGGGTCACCGCCGATCGGATCGGCGACCGATCGGCCGTGGGCCGCGTGCTCGCTCGGCAGCGAATCGGTGACCAGCTCGATCATGACCGTCGGATTCAGCCGCCGAGCCGATTGGACGTGCGGCGCGTCCATGGCCAATACGAGATCCGCCCATGCCAGAAGTCCCCGGTCGAGCTCTCGCGATCGATGTTCCTCCAGATCGAGACCGCGCTCCCGCCCGACCAGAATCCCGTTCGCCGCCGCCGGCTGGCCGCCCCAGGCGAAGGTGCCGGCTGACAGGCACTCGACGTCACCGAGCCCGCGACGGTTCGCTTCGGCGCGAGCGATCGCCTCGGCCAAGGGACTGCGGCAGGTGTTGCCGGAGCAGACGAACAGGAGCTTCCGCGGCGCGGCAGCCGGGTCCGGGTTCATCGAGGCCCTCTCTCCAGGGCCGCCTCGATCTGGTTCACGGAAAGTGCCCCCTCTCGCACGATTCGGGTCCCGCCGCCCCGGAGCGAGACGATCGTCGACGGAGGCGACGTCGGAAGATCCCCGCTGTCCAGGAAGGTCACCTCCATTCGCGCTTCCTGCAGCGACCCGGCGACCGTCGCCACCTCATCCGAGCGCAACGCCGGCGGCTCTCCGGACCGATTCAGGCTGGTCGAGGTCATGAGGCTGTCGGCGGCCTCCAGGAGTGCGATAACCACCGGGTGCGCGTCCACCCTCACCGCGAGTCCGTCGGAAGATCCATCGTCCATCACCAGCGTCAGCGCGCCGGGCCAGAACGCCCGCGCGAGCCGTTCCGCGGTTTTCCCCCACTCCAACTCTGGTCGGGACCGGCGGAGCGCGGCCTCGCTGGCGGCGAGGTGGATCAGCGGGCTGCCCCGAGGCCTGCCCTTGAGTCGATCGATCTCGTCGTCCCGTTCCCTCCCCGGCAGTCCACCCAGACCATACAGCGTCGAGGTCGGGTGAATCAGCAGCTGGCCGGCGAGCAAGCGCGACGCGGCGTCGCGCGCCGTCTCCGCTATCGGCCCGTCGGGTCCGATCCGGATCACACGATAGTTCACGGCGGCGCGATCAACCCGCTCTCAACCAGCCAGTTCGCGTAGGCGAGATCCTCGTTCGACGTGATCTTGAGGTTTCGAGCCTCTCCCTCGACGGTAGCCACCTCGATTCCATGACGCTCGCACAGCATCGCGTCGTCCGTGAGGTCGGCGCTCGGCGGCGTCTCCGCGCACAGCCTCCTGAACAGGGCCCCCGGGAACCCCTGGGGCGTCTGAGCGCGGCACATGCGCGACCGATCCGGGGTGCCCGCGATCCGCCCCACGCCGCTCACCTCCTTGATCGTGTCGCTCAGAGGGAGGACAGGGACCACCGGCCCACGGGCCGCGGCTCCGCACACTCGCTCGATCAGGTCGGCGGACGCGAAAGGTCGCACACCGTCGTGGATGAGGATCCGATCCGCGTCGCCGGGCACCGCATCCACCCCTCGGGCCACGGACGCAGCGCGGGTATCGCCGCCCTCCACGATGTGGTCGGCGCCGACCAGCCAGGCGGGCGGGTCGCCAACGTCCTCGGCGGGCAGCACCACTACGACGTGCCCGATCGCGTCGTGGCCCCTGAACGCGCGGACGGACCACTGTAGGACCGGGAGTCCACCGAGCGAAGCGTACTGCTTCCGCTCCGACCCGCCGAACCTGAGACCATGGCCGGCCGCGACGATCACGGCGGCCGCGGACCGGTCGCTCACCGGCGCGTGGTCACCTCAGAACGGCTCCCGCTGGGGTCGTGGCTCGAACAGGGTGTACGACTTGTGGAAGTGGAGAGGGATCTCGCCCGTCGGGCCGTTGCGTTGTTTGCCGATGATCAGGTCCGCCTTCCCCTCCAGCGTCGGATCTTGCTGGATCTCGTCGCGGCTCCTGTAGATCTCCTCGCGATAGATGAACAGAACGAGGTCTGCGTCCTGCTCGATGGCACCGGATTCGCGCAGATCCGCGAGCACGGGACGGTGATCCGCTCGTTGCTCGGGTGCGCGCGACAACTGAGACAGCGCGAGGATGGGCACGTCGAGCTCCTTGGCGACCGCCTTGAGCGCGCGCGATATGGCACTGATCTCCTGCTGTCGGTTCTCGGCCTGGTGCGGTCCCGTCATGAGCTGCAGGTAGTCGACGATGATGAGGCCGAGCTCCACCTCGGCTCTGAGACGCCGCGCTTTGGCGCGCAGCTCGAGCGCCGAGATGGCCGGCGTATCGTCGATCCAGATCGGCGCCGTGTTGAGGAGTCCAGCCGCCGTGGCCAACCGCTGGTATTCATCGTCGTGCAGACTCCCGCGCCGAAGCCGGCTCGAATCCACCCGCCCCTCGGAGCACAGCAGCCGCTGGACGAGCGATTCCTTCGCCATCTCGAGCGAGAAGACCGCGACGGGAACCTCGGCTTCGATCGCCGCGTGTTGAGCGAAGTTCAACGCGAGCGCGGTCTTGCCCATCGAGGGACGCCCGGCCAACACGATGAGGTCGGAGGATTGGAGCCCGGCCGTCATATGATCCAGATCCGTAAAGCCCGTCGGGACGCCGGTCACCGCACCCGGGGTGCGCTGGAGCTGCTCGATTCGCTCGAACGCGGGCCACAGGATCTCCTTGATCCATACGAATCCGCTCCGCTGCTGGGCCCGAGCGATCTCGAAGACGCGTTGCTCGGCCCGGTCCAGCGTCTCTTCCACCTCTCCGCCGGCCGCCTCGTACGCGTCCCGAACGATTTCGGTGGCGGACTCTATGAGCCGTCTGAGAACCGCCTTGTCGCGCAGGATTCGACAGTGGTATTCGATGTTGGCCGCGGTGGGAACGGCGTCGACCAGCTGCGCCAGGTACGCCATCCCGCCCGCCGACTCGAGCTCCCCGGCAGTCTTGAGCTCGTCGGTCAGCGTCACCGCGTCGATCACGTCGCCGCGATTATAGATCCGAGCCATGGCGCGGAATACGCGTCGGTTGGCCTCGCGGTAAAAAGCGGAATCGTCGATGAGGTCGATCGCCGCCGCGACCGCATCGCCATCGATGAGCATCGCGCCCAGCACCGACAGCTCGGCCTCCTCCGACCAGGGTGCCTGGCGGCCCGTGAAAGCATCCGTCCCCGGCAGGGGCAGCGCGGAGTCAGCCAAAGATCTCTGGTTGGACGGGATCGCGTGGCTGGACATCATCCGGGCGCGCGGAGCTCACGGCCGGTGCGGAGATACCGTCCGCGTCCCCGTCCAGGATGCGACGAACCCGCTGTAGGTCTTCCCAAGTGGCGCGCGTCCAGCCCGGGTTCCTGAGCAGAGCCGCGGGATGGTACGTCACCACGACCGGATAACCGGCGTACCGGTGGATGGTGCCGCGCATCTTCCCCAGCGCCGCCTTCGACTCGAGGAGGGTGCGCGCCGCGAACGCCCCGAAGGCCACGATCACCTCCGGATTGATCAGCTCCAGTTGTCGTTGGAGGAAGGGCGAGCAAGCCTGGACTTCCTCGGGGAGCGGATCCCTGTTGTTGGGGGGCCTGGATTTCAGGACGTTGCAGATGAACACCGACTCGCGTGGCAAGCCGATCGTCATCAACAGCCGATCGAGCAACTTGCCCGCCCGGCCCACGAACGGTCGGCCGGTCTCATCCTCGACCGCACCGGGGGCTTCGCCCACGCATACGACGCGTGCCGCGTCATCCCCTTCGCCGAACACCGGCTTCGTCCGGGTCTCGTGCAGGAGACAACGGCTGCACCGCTCGACGATCGCGCGTAGCGTGGCGAGATCCGGCGTCGCCCCGATCTCATCGGCCTCTCCCACGCTGGCCAAGCGATTCAGCTCCTCCTCGGGGTAGGACGGAGCGCTCGTGGCCCACCCCCCCGGCCGGGTGTCGGCACCGCTCGACGCGCCTGTCCGCGCATCGGCTTGCGCGGGCGGCTCGCCGCGATGCCGGGCACCGTCGCCGGGCCCGCCGACACCGGCATGGATCCCGCCGGCCATGCGGATTGCCTGCTCGCGTGGAAGGTCGAGAACGAGGTTGCGCTCGCCCAGGCGCCCGATACCCTCGAGGTAGCGTCGGGCCAGGTCTGAAATATCGGCGGAGGAACGGCTCACGCGGACAAGACCTCCTCGACTCGATCCAGCAGACGGTCCGCCAGCTCTTCTTTCAACATGAGCGGGAGCTCCTCCGTGTGACCCGATCGATCCAGGAGCGTGACGCGGTTGGTTTCCACATCGAACCCGGCTCCCGGCTCTCCGGCCACGTTGATCGCGATGAAATCGAGGCCCTTGGCTTCCAGCTTCACCCGTCCGTTCTCGAGCGCATCCTCCGTCTCCAAGGCGAAACCGACGCTGAGGATCCCGGCTCGCTTCCGGGTTTCCCGAGTCGACGCCAGCAGATCGGGCGCCCTGTCCAGCTCCAGGGCCAACCCTCCCTCCGGGCCCTTCTTGATCTTCGACGGCGCGACGGATGCCGGTTCGAAATCGGCGACGGCGGCGGCCATCAGGAGGACGGTCGCCTCCTCCAGCTCGGTCTCGAGCGCCGACAGCATCTCCTGCGCGGTCTCGACCTCCACGACGCGCGGACCGCGCGGGCGCACCGCGTGGCCGGGGCCGGTGATCACGGTGACGTCGGCACCTCGGCGCCATGCGGCCGCAGCGAGCGCAAAGCCCATCCTCCCCGAGGACCGGTTCCCGAGGAAGCGCACCGGATCCAACGGAGCCCTCGTCGGACCGGCCGTCACGATGACTCGGGTACCTGTCAGGCTCGAATCCGGCTCCAGGATCCTGCCCAGCACGGCGACGATCTCCTCGGGCTCCGCCATCCGGCCATCGCCGATTTCCCCTTCGGCGAGCTGGCCGAACGCCGGGCCCACCTGCTCGTAGCCGAACTCGCGCAGCGCCGCCACGTTCCTCACCGTCGCGGGGTGCTCCCACATCCGGGTGTTCATTGCCGGGCACACGACCACCGGACAGGCGGCGGCGAGCAGGGTGGCCGTGGCCAGATCGTCAGCGGCGCCCCGCGCGAGCTTCGAGAGGATGTCGGCGGTCGCCGGAGCCACCACCGCCACATCGGCGTCCCGTCCCAGATCCAGGTGCGCCATGGGTCGTGACCACAGATCCGAGTACGCGCTCCTGCCCGTGAGACCCTCGAATGTGGTCCGCCCGATAAAACGTTGTGCGCCTTCTGTCAGAACGACGTCAACGACGGCGTCCGCCTCGATGAGACGGCGAGTCAGGTAAGCGCTTTTGTACGCGGCGATCCCGCCAGAGACGACGAGGAGAATCCTGCGCCCGTCAAACGGTCGCATGGCCGCGGCTCCCGCTAGGCGCGGGTCAGCCCGCCGGGCCGACCCGCTTTCGGACCAGGCGGTACTCCAGCATGTCGGAGGTAAGAGCCTCGAGCGACACCGTCGTCAGCTTGACGGGGCCGTAGGGCGAGCGCTCCAGGGGTAGCGCGTTCAGCTCGCGGGCGTACTTGGCCGCGACGAGCACTCGCAGGTACTTGTTGCTGGCGGTGCCGGCCAGCTCTTCCGGCGTGAACACCTTCATATGTCTCGTTCCTTCGTGTCGCGTGCGGTTCGCGGTCGTCTGGTACCCGTACTCCTGAGCGGCGCGTCCGCAAGCGGAGCGAGACGGCGTCCGTCGGGGCTCCGCGGCCGGCTGACGGGTCAGACCCTCATATTACTCCAAAGCGCGTCGGATTTCACCCTGGAGGTCCGTCGCGCGTGAAACCGCTCCTCCCGCCAGCTGTCGCACGGCTCGCTCTTCGGCCGTAATGATCGCTGATACCGTGGCGATCGCGGCTTCCAGATCGTCGTTCACGACCACGTAATCGAACTCCGCGACGGCCTCCAGCTCGGCCACCGCGTTACCGAGCCTCGCACGCAGCTCCCCTTCCGTCTCGCTCGCCCGGGATCGCAGACGTTCGACCACCCGTTCTCCCGAAGGCGGGAGGATGAAGATCGAGACGACATCAGGCACCGCTCGACGCACCTGCTGCGCCCCCTGTACATCGATGTCCAGCAGCAGATGGGTGCCGGCCGCCCGAGCTTCGTCGAGGTTCGACCGCGGCGTCCCGTACAGCTCTCCGTGCACTTCGGCGAACTCGAGCATTTCACCCGCCGCGATTCGGGCCTCGAACTCCTCGCGATCCACGAAGCGGTAGTCCTCGCCGTCTCGCTCAGCTCGTCGGGGCGAGCGCGTCGTCATGGAGACGGAGAAT
>JBDHAC010000002.1:0-118411 GCA_039588275.1 Gemmatimonadota bacterium | reverse complement strand
GGCACCGTTTGCAGCGCCAGCGCTCGTCCTCTAGCTGCCACAGCCTACGGGCGTAGCCGCACCGTGGACACCGGGTCCGATCTCCGAATCGAGCTGCACGGAAGATCGACTGGACCTGTGTGTCGCTGAGACTCGACGTGAAGACGCGTTGCATGGGCATCCTGACACTTGACCTTGGTCCACCAAGTGTCAAATGCCCTCAGCTGAAACGTCAGCCCTCGATCAACAAGCTCTCAACGGGCAGCGGTCTTGCCTGCCGCGGCATACCGGCTCAAGGACCGGCCCCGGCGGCCCCTGCCCCCGTGGAACACGCCGCCGCCATCCGCCCCGTGATGGTCGGTGGCGCGTCCTCCGTGAAGTAGTCGTACAGCAGCCTCGTCATCTCGGCGATCGTCCGCTCGCGGCTCCGGGTCCGAACGTCGAGCGTGTTCACGAACGCCGCCACGACCAGGTGCCCGCCCCCGTTCGGGAGCGTGATGATCCCCACGTCGTTGATCGCTCCGGCCATGGTGCCCGTCTTGTGCGCGACGGGCGTGTCGGTAGGTAGTAGGCCCTTGAGCCGCCTTGCGCCCGTCCGCGTGCCGGTCATGGTATCGAGCAGTTGCGCCCGCGATTCCTCGCTAAGCCCGGCACCGAAATAGAGGTGCGCCAGGAGCGAGGCCATGCCATCCGGGGTGGCCGTGTCCTGCGGATCCTCCCCGTACCGCTCGCGGGCTGCGTCGCGGCGCTCCCGGGACAGAGCGTTTCGCAAACGGAAGTAGGAATACCGGTGCAGGTCGCTCTCGGGGACCGACTCTGAGATCCCGACGAGGTCCGCGAACGTGCGCGCCTCGGACCGATCGACCCGCACTCCCTGCACACCCAGCTCTCGCACCCGCCGGGTCGCGGCCTCCGGCCCGCCCGACATGCGCAGGATTACATCGGTCGCGGTGTTGTCGGAGACCCCGATCATGAGCCGGAACAGGCTATCGACCGACACCCGCACCGCGCGTCCGCCGGACCGGCGGGCGATGGGACTGCTTCCGGGGCGGAAATCCGTGGGCGGGACCACGAGCGTCTCCCTCACGTCGATCTCGCCCGCGTCGACTCGACGCAGGAACTCGAGCGCCATCGGAACCTTGGAGACGCTCGCCATCGGAAACGAGCGTTCGCCGTTCAACGAGATACGAGCGCCCGACTCAAGGTGGATGGCGGAGATGCCTGCGTTGCCCCCCACCCGACGGGCAATTCGCCGGAGTTGATTGCCGATCGAGTCGGGGATCAGACAAGCGGCCAGACTGGGTGTCGAAGAGGTCTGTGCGTGCGCCGGGGTCGCCTCGAGTGCGATCGCGCCCAGGAGGGTCGGGAGAGTGAGGATGAGCGCCGGAGCCCAGGTCCGGCGGGCAATCACATGTCGAACCGGTCGCATCGTCCGCGTCACCTCCCGTTCCTCATCGTCCCCATCCGCGATACGAAGCGGTCGTCGCCGCTGACGGCCGCGGCCGAGGAGAATAGGGTCTCGGCGTCCCGATCGAAAACACACGAGTCGTTCCAGACGCTGTGGGCCTTACCGTCCCTGCAAGGTTCGCTCCCGCCCGTTGCGCGCCGTGCTCGCCCGTTGCGCGCCGCCGCCGGCCGGTCCAGCCTACGCGGAGTGGTCGTTTCCATCCCGGCCTCATAGCCCCTCACGGATGTTGACATGACATGATCAATCGAGCGCGGTTTTCAGCGGGCCTTCTCCTCTGTATCGGTGGATCGGCGTGTGTCTCCACCGAGGGGAACAGCGCGGCCGACCTGATTTTGACAAACGGGCACGTGGTTACGGTTGACCCGTCGCGGCCGGAAGCGGAGGCGGTCGCGGTCGCGGGCGACCGGATCCTGGCGGTCGGGACGGCCGAACAGATCGGACGGCTCGAGGGCCCCGACACCGAGGTCATCGATCTCGACGGCAAGACGGTCGTTCCGGGTCTGGTGGACGCCCATCTGCACTTCCCGAACCTCGGCGCCGATCGGAGCCGGTTGGTCGAGCTGGATGGCGCACGCAGCATCGAGGAGGCGGTCGCGCTCGTCGAGCGCCGCGTCGGCGGACTTCAGCCGGGCGAGTGGCTCACGGGCAGCGGGTGGCACACCGGAAACTGGGAGATCGAGGCGTGGCCCACGGCGGCGGCGCTGGATCGCGTGGCCCCCGATAACCCGGTAGCGCTCGTCGGCATGCACAGTCACGCGAGCTGGCTCAACAGCAGGGCGCTCGAAGCGGCCGGGATCACAGCCGATCGGGTGGACCCGTCGGACGGAGTGATCCAACGCGACCCGGACACGGGCGAGCCTACGGGCATTCTGATCGAGAACGCGCAGTGGATCGTGCGCGACGTGATCCCGCCACAGCAGACGGAGAGCCTGAAGGATCGGATCAGAAAGTCTGTCCAGCTCGCGCATTCGTACGGCTTCACGGGGACGCACGACATCGGAACGAGCCTCGAAGCCGTCGCAGCCTACAGGGAGCTGATTGAGGAAGGCGAGCTCCCGTTCCGCGTCAACGGTGTGATCCGCATCTGGAGGTCGGGTGAGATCCTGGACAGCCTCACCGCGATGGGCCCGATCATCGCCGAGGGAGACCACCGCCTCACCGTGCGGAGCGTGAAGATGTCGATCGATGGCGCGCTCGGAGCGCGCGGCGCCGTCATGCTGGAGCCGTACAGCGATGAGCCCGGCGCGCACGGCGTCGTCCGCGTCACACCCGAGGACCTGCGCGCGATCCTGCAGCAGTCGCTCGCACACGGCTTCACGGCCGCGATGCACGCGATCGGCGACGGCGGCAATCGTATCGTGCTGGATGCCGTGGAGGACGTGTTGGCGGAGAACCCGGTCGAGGATCACCGGATGCGGGTCGAGCACGCGCAGATCGTCGCGCTCGAGGACATCCCCCGCTTCGCCGAGCTCGGCTTGATCGCGTCCTTCCAATGGATCCACGCGACGCTCGACATGCCGTGGGCCGAGGTGCGGGTCGGCCCGGATCGAATCAAGGGCGGATACGCGTGGCGGACGTTCCTCGATGAGGGCATCCGCATCGTGGGCAGCTCGGACGAGGGCGCCCGCACGTTCAGTCCGTTCATGGGGATCCACGCGGCCGTCGCGCGGCAGGATTTCGAGGGCAATCCGCCCTCAGGCTGGTATCCGGAGCACCGGCTGACCCGTCTGGAAGCGCTCAAGTCCTACACGCTGGATGCCGCGTACGCCAGCTTCGAGGAGGACGTTTTGGGCTCCATAACGCCGGGCAAGTTCGCGGACCTGACGGTTCTCTCGAAGGACATCATGAGCGTCCCGGCGGCCGAGATCCTGGAGACGGAAGCGCTGATGACCATCGTGGGCGGCGAGATCGTCTTCGAACGCCCTGGCGCCCGGTGAGGTGCACATCGGGAGCCTAAGGGCGTACATCGATACTCTGATGAGTGGACTGGAGGGGATGAAGACCGCATGAAGCGTACGTTCCTCGCGGCAACGGCGGTGGGCGCCAGCATCGGGCTCGCACCCGCCACTGCCCCGGAACAGACATCCGCGACCCCGGAGCGGATGGCCTTGGCCCACGGCCAGGCAGCCTCCGCCCAGCCCGCCCCGCACGAGCAAACGGCCCTGCAGGAGCAAACGGCCCGGCAGGAGCGGACGGCCCCGCAGGAGCAAACGGCCCCGCAGGAGCGGACGGCCCCGCAGGAGCCGACCACGCGCGCATGGATCTATCCGGAACGCGGGCGCGAATTCTACTTCACACGCGCGGTGTACACCGGCCCGCGCGGGTTTCGGGGCAGAGCGGCCTGGTCGATCGATTACCCGAAGGCCGACCGCCAGTTCTTGTTCATCATCCAGCGTTTTCTGAAGCACCTCCACGTGTACGAGTTCGAGAACCCCATGCGGCTGGATGACCCCGAGCTACGCCGCTACCCGTTCCTGTACGCGCTCGAGGTCGGGTACATGGATCTGACCGAGGCGGAGGTACAGGGGCTCCGGGGCTATCTACAGGCGGGGGGCTTCCTGGTCATCGATGACTTCTGGGGTACCTGGGAATGGCGGAACTTCGAGTACCAGATATCTCGTGTGCTTCCGGATCGGCGGATCGTCGAGATTCCGCTCGATCACCCGATCTTCCACCAGTTCTACGACATCGATGAGATCCTCCAGGTGCCCGCGGTCAATAACGTTTGCCAGGGCTGCCCCACGTACGAGCGCGATGGATACGTGCCGCGGGTCTTCGGCATCTTCGACGATGACGGCGAGCTCATGGTGGTGATCAACTGGAACACCGACCTGGGTGACGCGTGGGAGTGGTCCGAAGTGCCGTATTACCCGATCGAGCGCTCCACCTTCGCGTATCAACTGGCGGTCAACTTCATCATCTACGCGATGACCCACTGAATCCGTCAGGCCTCGATCGCGGGGTGTAGGCGTGGGTCGCCCAGTGTCAGGCCTCGGCCGCTTGGGGGCTCGTCTCGATCGCCTCGTGCGCTTTCAAGTAAGCGTGCGGATCGTGATACAACGCCCCCTCCGGCAGATACTCCCACAGGGGACCCAGGTCACGCCTGACCCAATCGGTGTAGAAGGATGGGATCCGGTCGGTCTCTCCCTCGAAGAAGTCGCGGAACGGCCGGTCGCTCTCCAGCTTCTCGCGCACCCGATGGAAGTACTCGATTCTCCCCTTTCCTTCGGAGGATATCGCGCGCATGACGTTGAGGAACCGCGGGATCCCACCGCGGTTTGCCTGAAACCGACGACGGATCGCGCGCCTCGAGAAGCTGTGCGCGGTGAGGTCGACGACGTAGTCGTAGAACTGCGGCCACTCGTAATTCTTGGGCTTCACGTTCATGACGTGATTGTTGTTCATGAAGTGGAACGGGAATGCCCGAACGCGGTCGGTCGCTTGATACTCCAGGTTTAGCGGCGCGGCCTGTCCGAACGCCGTCAGGAGCGAGTAGGCGGGGAGCGCCCCCGGCGTCTGATCCAGGAATCGCTTCGTCAGCTCGAAGGTCTCGCGTCCCTCGTCTCCGTCCAACCCGAGCACGAAATTCGTTTGCAGGTACGGCACGTGCCGCAGAATCGTGTTCGCGTGCTCCGACACCTGCTCCACCTTGTCCAGCCCCCGTTTCGCCCCGGTCTTCGACTTGTTCCCCATTTCGTACCACGACTCGATTCCGGGGAGCAGTGCTTTGAAGCCGTTCCGTTTCAGCCGTTTCAGGTGCGGCTCGGAGAGTAGCGAGAGAGTGCTCTCCGCGATGAACCGGATGCTTCCTGGCGGCACCGCCTCCTCGATAGCGCCCAGATAATCGTCGAAGCGGATCCCGAAGTTGGGATCGTGCCACCCGACGATGGGGCGCTTCAGCTTGGTCAACAGGAAACGGAGGTCCGCTTTGAGCTCCTCGAAGTCGAGCGGTTGGTAGGGAACCTCCGAGTCGATGCAGAACGAGCAGGTGTAGGGGCACCCGAGGCTGCCGATCATCGGCACGATCTTGATCACCGGGCTCTTCGCGAGAGCGGCCTCGATGTACTTCCAGCGCTTTCTGACCCCCGGAAGCGAACGTGGCTGCTGGGCGGCGGCGCGGTGGAGCCCGAGCGGCCGGTGCGGCTGACAATCGTCCAGGACTCCGCGCAGGACATCTTGGTCGGTGAACCCCAGCACGTAGTCGAAGTACTTCTGGGCGTCCGGCGGGTAGCAGCGGGCGTGGGGTCCGCCGAGGCAGGTCACGGCGCCACGCTCTCGGCACAGCGCGCTGATCGCGTAGGCGAGCTGCGCCGCCTGCGTGAAGGCGCTGATGATCAGGAGGTCCACGTCCTCGGGCAGCTGCTCGATGACGTTCCCGCGCCCCGTGTAGCAGACGAAGTGGACTTCGTGCCCTTCTTCCTCGCACCATACCGCGGCCACCTGCGCCATGATGCCGGCCAGGTTCGCGTTCATCGTCCGTCCCCAAAGCCTTTGCGTCGGTGCTTTGGCTACGAGATCGATGACTCCCACTCGCAGCTTTCGCATGGATATCCCCTCGCTTCGGGTTCGCTGCCGCAGCCGGTGCGCGGAGCCTGGGTCGGGAATCCGGTGAAGCTAGTGGGGTGTGGTCGGGTTGACTACGCCTGTGCCGCGAGGGCCCGTAGGGCACCCCGATCCACCTTCCCGAGGTGAGTGCGGGGGAGGGCGTCCGTGAGCGTGATATCGCGCGGGCACTTGTACGAGGCGAGCCGATCCATCACGAAGGCGGTCAGCTCCTGCTCGATGTTCTCGCGGGACTCGTCTCGCGACTCCGAGGGCACGACGAAGGCGTGTGGGCTCGTAAGGCCGTCGGCGTCGGCGACCCCGACCACCGCACACTCGCGCACGAGCGGGTGTTGGAGGAGGCAGTTCTCGACTTCCTTGGGGGAGAGCCACTTCCCTTTCACCTTCAGCATGTCATCGCCACGGCCGCAGTAGGTGAAGTACCCATCCGGGTCGCGTACGAGCATGTCGCCCGAGACGTACCATTCGCCGCGAAACGCCTCGCGACTCTTCTCCATCTGCTGCCAGTAACCGATCGCGCGCGAATTGCCGCTCACCCACAGCCATCCGATCTCGCCGTCGGGTAGCTCGCGCCCCTCCTCGTCGCACACGCGCACCTCGAACCCGGGGACCACTTTGCCGAGCGTCCCGGGCATGACGTCGCCCGGGCGGTTGGAGAGGAAGATGTGCCACATCTCGGCGGTCCCGAGCCCGTCGAGCAACTCGACCCCGAGCGCCTCATCCCAGCGGCGGTGCAGTTCGGCCGGCAGCGCCTCGCCCGCGGAGGTCACCACACGAAGGCTCGTCACGTCGCGATCGGCCGCCCCCGGGTGCGCCAGCATCTGGTTGATCATGGTCGGGACGTTCACGAGGATCGTCGGTCGAAAGCGCTCGATCCGGTCGAACAGGACCTCGGGCGTGCACCGGTCCGGGAAGAGCGCTGCGGTCGCACCCACCGCGAACGGAAACAGGAGGTTGGAGCCCGTCGCATACCCGAAGAAGAGCTTGGGGACCGAGAGCGTCACATCGTCCTCGCGATAACCGATCACACCCTTCGCGTAGCACTCCGTGGAGTTGGCGAAGGCGGTGTGCGTTTGCACCACCGCCTTGGGGCGACCCGTGGTCCCGCCCGAGAAGAGCCACATCGCGGCGTCGTCGCGATGCGTCGGGAAGTTGTCCAGATCGGGGGAGAGGTCCGCCAGGGATTCCTCGAACTCGAGCGTGTCCGCGACGAAGATGTGTCGGGGCGCGAAGGCTCCCGCGGTCCCGGCCGCGGCCCGTTGAAAGGCCTCCGCCCTCGACGACCCGACGAAGAGCGCGACGGCGCGGGTGTATCGGTAGAAGTAGTCGATCTCGTCCGGCTTGGCGTGCGGATTCACCATCACCACGACCGCCCCGAGCTTGAGGATCCCGAACAAGGCCGCGGCGTACTGCGGACCGTCCGGGAGGGCGATCAACACCCGCTGCTCGGGCTGTACGCCGGCAGCCAACAGGAGGTTGCCGTACAGGTTGGCGAGCGTCTGCACGTCCGCGTACGTGAGCGACCCCGCCTCGGTCAGGATCGCTCGGCGATCGCCCCGCCCTTCGCGCACGCGGTCGTCGAGGAAGTAGTCCGCGATGTTGAACGTCTCGGGGGGTGTGAAGCTCGGCGGGTCAGACATGGGATCGGGCGTGACATCGGGCATGGTGACGGAATGTTACGCCCCGGCTAGAATGGTGGGCAACCGATGCCGGACGTTGCCGGCCGCCGGAGTCTTCACACGCCAGGGTAGGGGAGAGAAATCGCGCCTGCATGCCAGTCCTTCGTCTAGCCGAGTCGACGTGGGAAGAGGTCCGCGACCTGACCGGGGAGCGGACCGTGGCCATCCTCCCCTCCGGTGCGACGGAGGCGCATGGTCCACACTTGCCGTTGGCGACCGACGTCCTGATCGCCGAAGCGATGGCCGAGGCGGGGGCCGAGCGACTCGCGGCCCGCGGTCTCGATGCGCTGATCCTACCCGGGCTCGCGTACACCCACGCCGGCTTCGCGGTGGGCTTCCCCGGCACGATCTCGGCTCGCGCCGAGACGGTGGCGGCCCTGATGGTGGATATCGCGACCAGCCTCCACCGACACGGCATCGCGACGCTGGCGCTCGCCAACGCGCACCTCGACCCCGATCACCTGGCGGCGCTCCACGCCGCGTGCGAAGCCATCCGGGATCGGGGCTTGATGACGATCGCCTTCCCGGACCTGACGAAACGGCCGTGGGGCGGGCGGTTGACGGATGAGTTCCGAAGTGGCGCCGCTCACGCGGGGCAGTACGAAGGGTCGATCCTGATGGCGTGCGCCCCCCGGTTGGTGCGCGAGGAGGTTCAACGCGAGCTGGAACCGATCCCGATATCGCTCTCCGCGTCGATCGCGGAGGGGAAGCGCACGTTCCAGGAGGCCGGTGGCGAACGGGCGTATTTCGGCTACCCGGCACGAGCGACAGCGGCGGAAGGGGAGGAGACGATCTCCATCCTCGGGGGGATTCTGGAAGAAGCCGTGCTCGAGGCGATCGGTTGGAACGAGGACTCTGAAGCGTGAGCCTCGAGGGCCGTGGGGCGGTGGTGACCGGTGGCGGCCGCGGGATCGGGGCGACCGTGGTGCGCGCGCTCGCTGACGAGGGCTGCTCGGTCATCGTGGCGGCGCGCAGCGGGGCGGAGATCGAAGCGGTCGCCACGGCCTTGCGCAGCGCGGGCGCCGACGCGTGGGGCATCCGTTGCGACGTCGGCGACCCCGAGAGCATCCGGGCGCTCGCGGTGGAAGCGACGGAACGCCTCGGGCAGGTCGATATCCTCGTCAACAACGCGGGCGTCGCGTCCGCCGCACCCGTTCACAGGCAAACCCTCGAGGAATGGAATCGGCTCCTCACGGTCAACGCGACGGGGACGTTTCTATGCACCCAGGCGTTCCTGTCGGGGATGGTCGAGCGCGGGTGGGGACGCGTGGTGAACGTCGCATCCGTGGCCGGCGTCATGGGAGCCGCCTACGTCTCGGCCTACACGGCCTCCAAGCACGCGGCGGTCGGATTCACGCGCTCCGCCGCGGCGGAGGTCGCGACCTACGGCGTGACCGTAAACGCCGTTTGTCCCGGGTACGTGGACACGCCGATGACCGAGGCGTCGATCGGCAACATCGTCGAGAAGACCGGCATGTCCGAGGCTGAGGCCCTCGAGGCCATCCTCGCCACCAGCCCGCAGAAGCGACTCATCACCCCGGACGAGGTAGCGTACATGGTCGTGTCCCTGTGTCGTGAAGCTGCCGGTAGCATCAACGGCCAGGCGATCATCATCGACGGGGGAGGGTTCCACGGGTGAGCTACGACATCGTCAATCCCGAGTCGCTCGAAGAGCCGCGTGGCTTCAACCACGGGCTCCTGGCATCTCCAGGTGGCCGCGTGCTGTTCGTCGCGGGACAGACGGCGCGGCGGTCGGACGGCGCCCTGGCCGCGACCGACTTCGCAGGCCAGTTCGGCGCGGCGCTCGACGCCGTACTGTCGGTCCTTCGGCAGGCGGGTGGGGCGCCACGCCATATCGGACGCCTGACGATCTTCGTGACCGACATGGACGCGTATCGCGCCACTCTGAAGGAGCTCGGCGAGGTCTACAGGGCGCGCATGGGGCGACACTATCCGGCCATGGCGCTCGTCGAGGTGAGCGCGCTCGTGGACCCGGAGACATCGGTCGAGATCGAAGCCACTGCGGTGATCCCGGCGAGCGCGGATGTCCACGTAGACTGACGGAGGACGCTGTGGCCCTATCCCCTACTTCTTTCCTGTACGAGCACGACGACGCGACCTCGGTCGCCACGATCACGCTCAATCGGCCTGATCGGCTGAACGCCCTCACGTTCGAGGTCTACGACGAGCTCCGAAACACCTTCCGCGCCTTGGACGCGGAGCCCGGCGTGCGGGCGGTCGTGATCACAGGCGCGGGCCGGGCGTTCTGCTCAGGGGGCGATGTCGAGGACATCATCGGCGCGCTGTTCGAGCGCGATGCCGAGGGACTCCTCGACTTCACCCTCATGACGTGTGACCTGATCCTCGCGATCCGGGAGTGCCGGCGGCCGGTCATCGGGGCCTTGAACGGCACGGTGGCGGGCGCCGGTGCCGTGATCGCGACGGCGTGCGACGTACGGATCGCCGACGAGTCGGCCAAGATCGCGTACCTGTTCACGAAAGTCGGGCTTTCGGGTGCGGACATGGGCGCTTCTTGGCTCCTGCCGCGCATCGTGGGCTTCGGGCGCGCGACCGAGCTTTTGATGACCGGAGACTTCATCGATGCCCGGGAAGCCCACCGCATCGGGCTCTACAACCGGGTCGTCCCGGATGGCGAGGCGCTCCCGCAGGCACTGGCGCTCGCCGAGGAGCTGGCGCGAGGTCCTTCATACGCGCTCGCGGTAACGAAAGAGCCCCTCAACGCCGAAGCCGATATGGATTTGTCGAGCGCCCTCGACGCGGAAGCCAAGGCGCAGGCGATTTGTATGCAGTACCCGAACTTCCGCGAGGCGTACGAGGCGTTCGTCGAGAAACGCAAGCCGGCCTTCGATTGATGCGTCTGATCGTCGACTTCGTGTGGCACGTTTGATCCATGCCGTCGACCGATGCTCGATTGATACCGGACACGGCACCCATCGAGGCCTTCCTCGAAGCCCATCATCTCAAGCTCGCCGCGGGCGTGGCCGCGTTCGTGGACGGAGAGATCGCACCCCTGGCCGAACCCGGCGACGATGAATCGGCGCGAGCGCTCGCGCGGCGGATCTGCGCTCGGCTCGGCGAGGGCGGCTGGCTCGCCCCGATCGGGGCGCAGGACTTCAGGGGCTGCTGCCTCGTGCGCGAGACTTTGGCACACGCCTCACCACTCGCCGACGCCGTGTTCGCGCTCCAGGGACTCGGGTGCACGCCGCTCGCGCTCGCGGGCGACGGTGAGCAGCGGGAGCGCTGGCTGGAGCCGGCGTTGCGCGGCGAAGCGATCGCGGCCTTCGCGATGACGGAGGCGGAGGCCGGTTCGGATGTGGCCTCGCTGCGCACGACAGCCGTCAGGGACGGCGACGGCTACATCCTCAACGGCGACAAGACGTTGATCTCGAACGCGGGAATCGCCGACTTCTACCTGACCTTCGCGATCACCGATCCGGAGGCGGGAACGCGCGGGGTGAGCGCGCTCGTGGTCCCGGCCGACGCGCCCGGGCTTCGGTTCGTGAAGGCTCAGGTGCTGGCGGAGCCTCACCCGCTGGGCGAGATCCGGTTCGAGGATTGCCGCGTCGGCGCCGGAAGCATCGTCGGCGCGGAGGGCCGAGGGTTCGGGCTGGGTCTGGCCACCCTCGATCGGCTACGCCCCACCGTAGGTGCGGCCGCGTGCGGGATCGCCGCTCGGGCGCTGGCGGAAGCCCTCGGGCACGCGGTCGAGCGCCAGCAGTTCGGCCGAGCGCTGGCGGACTTCGGGATCACGCAGGAGAAACTCGGTAGGATGGCCACCGATCTGACGGCGGCGCGCCTGCTCGTGTATCGCGCTGCGTGGGTGCGCGACCGCGGTGCCGAGCGCACCGACGTCGAATCCGCGATGGCGAAGGCATTCGCGACCGAGACGGCCCAGCGTGTCGTGGACGACGCGGTTCAGATCCTCGGCGGGCGCGGCGTGCTCGCCGAGCACCCGGTGGACAGGCTCTACCGCACGGTGCGTGCTCTTCGGATCTACGAGGGCACGACCGAGATCCAGAGGCTGATCGTCGCGGATCACCTGATCCGCCGAACCCGCGGGAAGACTGAATCCGAGCCCGGGTTGGCCGAGTGACGCGATCCTCGTGCGGGCCCGAGCTCGGCCCGGGTCGATCCGGCCATCTGAAGCCGGCTATGAGCGCATCAGGGCTATGAGCGCATGAGGATCGTCAGCGTGGGCGGGGGTCCCGCCGGACTCTACTTCGCGATCCTCATGAAGCGGGCGGACCCCGCCAACGAGATCACCGTTCTCGAACGAAACCGTCCTGCCGATACCTTCGGGTTCGGAGTGGTATTCTCCGACGCCACCCTGGGGGAGCTGGCCGACGCCGACCCCACCTCCTACGAGGCGATTACGCGCTCCTTCTACCACTGGGACGACATCGACATTCACTATCGCGGCCAGATCCTTTCGTCCACGGGCCACGGTTTTGCCGGGATGGCGCGTACGGACCTCTTGGAGATCCTCAGCGCCCGCTGCGAGGGGCTCCGCATCGACGTTCGATTCGGCGTCGAGGTGGAGTCGCTCGAACCATACCTGGACGCCGATCTCGTGCTGGCCGCGGATGGGGTGAACAGCTCCGTGCGGGATCGGTACGCCGAGGCCTTTCGCCCCGCGATCGATTATCGGCCGAACCGATTCGTATGGCTCGGAACCACGAAGCCGTTCCCGGCCTTCACCTTCCATTTCCGCGAGGATGACGCCGGCCTGTGGCGGGTGCACGCGTACCAGTACCGGCCCGCCCCGACCGGCGACAGGGGAACCGGCGAGGCCCGCGCCGATGCGATCTCGACCTTCATCGTCGAGGCGCGTGAGGACACGTGGCGTGCGGCCGGGCTGGAACGTGCGGGTGAAGAGGACACCGTCGCGTTCTGCGAGCGGATGTTCGGGGAGGAGCTTGAGGGGCACCGTCTGATCCGAAATCGCTCCATCTGGAGGAGCTTCCCAACCGTCCGGACGGCGCACTGGTACCACGAGAACGTGGTGCTCATCGGTGACGCGGCGCATACCGCGCACTTCTCGGTGGGGTCGGGGACCCGGATCGCGATGCTGGACGCGATCGCCCTGCGGGATGCGCTTCTCGAACAGGGAGGCGATGTCGGCGCGGCGCTGCCAGCATACGAGGCGGCGCGGCGCCCACAGGTCGAGAGCCTCCAACGCGCGGCGCAGGCCAGCCTCGAGTGGTTCGAGGGCACCGAGCGCTTCATGCGGACCGAGCCGATCCAGTTCGCGTTTAACCTCCTGACGCGCAGCCTGCGGATCACCCACGACAACCTGATGGTGCGCGACCCCGACTTTACCGGCTCGGTGAACCGCTGGTATGCGGAGAGAGCGACGGAGCAGAGTGGGGTTACGGTGCCGCTGGATCCTGCTCCCCCGCCCCTGTTCACGCCCTTCAAGCTGCGCGAGCTCCTGATTCCGAACCGCGTAGTCGTTTCGGCCATGTGTCAGTATCTGGCCGAGGACGGCACGCCGAACGACTGGCACCTGGTCCACCTCGGGAGTCGCGCGATCGGCGGGGCGGGTCTCGTGTTCACGGAAATGACGGACGTGAGCAGGGAGGGGCGGATCTCACCGGGCTGCGCGGGCATGTACAAGCCGCAGCACGTGGCCGCCTGGCGACGGATCGTCGATTTCGTGCACGAGAACAGCGACGCCAAGATCGCGATCCAGCTCGGGCACGCCGGCCGTAAGGGCTCTACGAAGCTGGCGTGGGAGGGGGCCGACGAGCCGCTCGAGGAAGGCGGCTGGCCGATCATGGCGGCCTCGCCGATTCCATGGTTCGAGCACAGTCCCGTGCCGCAAGAGATGGCTCGGGACGACATGGAGGGCGTGACACGGGATTACGTGCGTGCGACCGGCATGGCGGAGGAGGCCGGGTTCGACATGCTCGAGATCCACTTCGCGCATGGGTACCTGCTCGCGAGCTTCATTTCGCCGCTCACCAACCGACGGCCGGATGAGTACGGCGGCCCGCTCGCGAACCGAATGCGCTTCCCGCTCGAGCTTCTCGAGGCCGTGCGGAGCGAATGGCCGGCGCACAAGCCGCTCTCGATTCGGATCTCGGCGGTGGATTGGGCACCGGGGGGGATGGAGGCGGACGACGCGGTCGAGGTGGCCGGGCTGCTGAAGGAAGGTGGGTGCGACATCGTCGACGTCTCGGCCGGGCAGACCGTGCCCCATCAGAAGCCGAAATACGGACGGCAGTTCCAGACGCCGTTCAGTGACAGGGTCCGGCATGAGGTGGGGATCGCCACGATGGCCGTCGGCAACATCTCCTCGTTCATGGACGTGAACACGATTCTGGCCGCCGGCCGGGCGGATCTGTGCTGTTTGGCGCGCGCCCACTTGTGGGAGCCCTACTGGACCCGGCACGCGGCGTATTCCCTGGGCCACGATCTGCCGTGGCCCGATCCATACTCGACGCTGGATGGGTACACCGCTCGTTTCGAGTGGGGTTATTAGCAACCTGCTGGGAGGAATCGACGCCTTGAGCCCGCACGACAAATACCTGACGTATTCCGGCTACCTGAATCTGGATGTGCTCCTGTCGCTGCAACGCGAACGCTCCGCCGAACCCGGGGGCGAGCCGGAGCACGACGAGATGCTGTTCATCATCATCCACCAGGTGTACGAGCTGTGGTTCAAGCAGCTCCTCCACGAGCTCGACTTCGCCATCCGCCTGCTGAACGAGCGCGATCTTCCGCGGGTGCTCCACACCTTTAAACGAACGCTCACGATCCTGAAGGTGCTCGTGGCGCAGCTCGACATCCTGGAGACGATGCGACCGGTGGACTTCCTCGCCTTCAGGACGCGTCTCGAGCAGGCCAGCGGGCTCCAATCGTTCCAGTTTCGCGAGCTCGAGTTCGTGCTGGGGGCCAAGCGGGCCGAGGTGCTCTCCCGGTACCCGCGGGGCAGCGACGCGCTGGACCGATTGAACGCGCGGATGGAAGAGCCGACCCTGTGGGACGCGTTCGTGCGCTTCCTGTCGGCCGAGGGATACGAGATCCCGGCGGATGACCTCGAGCGAGACGTGCGGGAGCCGCCCCAACCTTCGGCGCCGGTGCAGGCAGCGCTCGTCCGGATCTATCGAGATGATTCGAGGCTCGTGCCGCTGTGCGAACGGCTCGTCGACCTCGACGAGGGCGTGCAGGAGTGGCGCTACCGGCACGTCAAGATGGTCGAGCGCACGATCGGCGGAAAACCGGGAACCGGTGGCACCACGGGAGCCGCCTACCTGCGGGGCTCGCTGGGAACTCCGGTCTTCCCGGACCTGTGGTTGATCCGCACCCAACTCTGATGCCTCTGCCGCCCGCCTCGTCCCCGACGCGCCGCGCGTTCGCCGCATGCTGAGCCCGAACGCACTGTACGAGTCCCCGAACGCGCTCTCCTCCCATTACTCCCGGTTCCGGGTCGCGGAACGCCTGCTGCTGACGGGGCACTCGCACCAGGCGTGGCCGGACTGCGGGTTCGAGGCTCACGCCCAGGCGTGGTTGGACGCCGCGGAAGCGGTGGACGAGAAGTGGGATCGGGCGTTCGCCAGGGCCGATCGGGTGCGTGCCGGCTGGGCTCGGCTCCTCGACGACACGACCGGCCAGGTAACGCTCGGATCCAACACGCACGAGATGGTCGTCCGGTTCCTCTCGGCGCTTCACCTCCGGGAGCGCCCCCGCCTGGTTACGACCGACGGCGAGTTTCATTCGATCCGTCGCCAGCTCGACCGCTTGGCGGAGGAAGACATCGAGATCGTCAAGGTGCCGAGCTCCCCTCCGGAGGCCTTGTCGGAGGGGATCGCCACCGCCGTCGACGATCGGACGGCCGCCGCGCTCGTCTCCTCGGTACTGTTTCGGAGCGCCCACATCGTACCGGGGCTGGACCGCGCGCTCGCCGCTTGTGACCGTGTCGGGGCCTCGCTGCTCGTCGATGCGTACCACGCCCTGAACGTGGTCCCCGTGTCGCTCGCGGCCGAGCGTCTGGATAGTGCGTTCGTCGTCGGAGGCGGCTACAAGTACTGCCAGCTCGGGGAGGGCAACTGCTTCCTGCGCGTTCCTTCCGGCTGTGACCTGCGCCCGGTGATCACCGGGTGGTTCAGCGAGTTCAGCCTCCTCCGGGAGGCGGCCGGAGAGGGAGTCGTAGCGTACGGCGAGGGCCCCGACCGCTTTACCGGCAGCACCTACGATCCGACCAGCCACTACCGCGCCTCCGCCGTGTTCGACTTCTTCGAGCGGATGGAGTTGACTCCGGCGTTGTTGCGGGAGGTGAGCCAGCACCAGGTCACCGCGCTGGCGGAGGGGTTCGATCGGATCGATGCCGATCCGCGGGTCATCACCCGCGACCGATCGGTGCCCATCGAGGGATTGGGTGGGTTCCTGGCCCTTGGATCACCCCACGCCGCGGCCCTGCATGCGGGTCTCAAGGCGAGGGGGGTCCTGACCGACTACCGGGACGACATCCTGCGTCTGGGCCCGGCACCATACCTGAGCGACGCCCAGCTGGCCGACGCCATCGCGGCGCTCGCGGAAACGATCACCTGCATCGAGCGGACGCCGCTCGATACCTGAGACCGCCGTCGACTGGCCGTCGACCGGATTTCGATAGGTGCCCGTCGATCGGCCCTCAAGCGGTGACCGGCAGCCTCCGGGCCCTCTCCAGATCCTCGGGCGTGTTGACGTTCAGCAGCAGCCGCGCGGGGTTCCCCACCCGACGCAACCACTCCTCGGGCAACTGCCGCGCGTCGATTTCGTCGAGTAGCTCTCGGACGCTGCGACGCCCCGCCGCCAGGCAGCGCTCGGCGATCACGGCGGCCTCCGCGTCCCAGGCGGCACACAGCGGTTGATCGCGGCCCTCGAGGACGGGGATCACGGCCCTTGGCGCCGTCTTCCGCTCGGCCTCACGCAGCTCGCGCAGGAGGAGCCGCCCCAGCTCGGGTGTGACGAACGGCAGGTCACACGAGAGGACCCAGCACAGCGTCTCGGCGGCCGCGCCGAGACCAGCGGCCAATCCGCCCACCGGACCCAGGCTCGGGACGGGATCCGTCACGATCCGGAGGCTGCGAGTTCCACGCCGAAACAAGAGCGCCCGCCCGCTAGAGGGATCGTCGTCGCCAGGCGCCCAGCCGTAGCGCAGGACCGCCGCGGCGCACGGGTGCGGGTCGTTGGTGGCGAGGATGGTGTCGTCGAAATCGCTCGTGGCTTCGAGCTCGCGCTCGAGGATCTCACGTCCCCTCACCTCGAGGAACGCCTTGGGCCCTCCCAGCCGGCGGCTCTCTCCGCCCGCCAAGATCACGGCTGACCCCGCGGTCTCGCCCTCGATCATCCTCCGGAGCCGCCGAGCACCTCGTCCAACAACGCCGACACCTCCCGCTCGATCCGGTCGCGGACCGCGCGGAACTCGGGGAGCGGCATGTCCTTGGGGTCGGGGATCTCCCAGTCGTCACGCCGAGCGGCGGGCACCGTGGGGCACGCATCGCCGCAGCCCATGGAGATGATCGCGTCGAAGTCACCCCCCGGCAGATCATCGACGGACGTCGAAGCGTGCGCCGACAGATCGTACCCGAGCTCATGCATGAGCCGAACGGCGGTCGAGTTGACGCGGCCCGAGGGCTTCGAGCCGGCGCTGTGAACCTCGACCCGGTCTCCACCGTGCATGCGCGCGAACGCCTCCGCCATCTGACTACGGCAGGAGTTCTCCACGCAGACGAAGAGAAGCCGGGGCTTCATGCGATCAAGCATCCCGGGGCCAGGCTATTCGAAGGCCGCCCGAATGATCATCGCTCAGGTGGCTCCGTCGCGACGGGGAGCTCATCGCGCGAGCCCCACTCGTTCCAGGAGCCGTCGTAGAAGCGAGCCTCGTATCCGAGGTGTCGCGAGATGAGGTACGTGAAGCTCGCTCGCATGCCCACGGTGCAATAGCTCACGAGCAGGCTTTCCTCCGAGGCTCCGGATTCCTCGAACCGAGCGGCCACGGTCTCCAGGTCCTTCAACCGGGGGAGCTCGCTGGAGGCGATCAACTCCTCCCAGTACAGATTGTAGGCACCCGGGATGTGCCCCGGGCGGAGGTCACGGATCGCTCGCTCACCGGTGTATTCGTCCGCGGGTCGCGCGTCGATCAGCTTGACCCCCGGATCATCGAGGTGCTCGCGGATCCACTCGGCGGTGACCAGGAGGTCCTCCCGGACGTGTGGCTCGAAATCACCCGGCTCGGCCGATGCCGCCGCCGAATCCAGGGGGCGTCCCTCGGCCTTCCAGGCCTCGAGTCCCCCATCCAGGACAGAGGTCCGCTCGCCGTGCCCGAGGTAATCGAGGGTCATGAAGATCCGTGCGGGAACGTGGCCCGGCGCCCCATATACGACCACGCGGCTTTGATTGGAGACGCCCGCGGCGCGAAACACCGAGACCAGGTCCTCCACCGGCGGTAGCTCGATGGACAGTCCGTCGCGCTCCACCGCGACCTCGTGATAGTCGAGGAATCGCGCTCCCGGGATGAGCTCCTGCGGGGTACCCTGGTGGCTCATCCCGACGTGCAGCAGCACCAGGTCCGGGTCGTCGAGCTGCGCCGCGAGCCACTCGGTCGAGACTATCACGCTCGGGTGCTCGGGGGCCTGTGCCCGCAAAGCGGGGGCGTGTGCGAGCGTGAGGCCGAGCAGGCCGGCCGGGATCAGCGTGCCGGACCACTGCTTGCCCGTGCGACGGATCGATCCGAACATCGTCCATTCTCCTTTTCGGAACCCGAGGTCGGGGGCGGCGTTACTTGATCGGTGGCCCTTCGGTGGCCTTGCCGGTCGCTGCGACCAACGGTGAAGCGACCTGCTTGCATACTCACGAGAGGACCGGAAGATCGAACCGGCAACAGGAGCGCGTACGTGAAGCCTCGAATCGTCGTGCTGACGGGTGTCTTTTGCGCTCTAACGATCGCGTCCGGCTGCGCGTCGGAGTCGGAGTCGTCGGGGTCGGCGGTCGCCGGCTCGGCCGCCGCCGGCGCAGGGGCGGTGCAGAGCGCCGACATCTTGGCTGCCGCGGGTCTCACCGTGGTCAAGGCGAGCCAGGCGGGGAGCGTGGCTCAAACGATCGCCGACGCGCAAATACGGGTCGTCTACAACCGGCCGGTTGCGCGGGGACGCGAGCTGTTCGGGTCCCTCGTGGAGTGGGGGCAGATCTGGAACCCCGGGGCCGACCAGGCCACTCGGATCGAGATCACCCGGGACATCCGACTCGCTGGACATTCCGTTTCCGCCGGGAACTACAGCGTGTGGGCCATACCGGATCCGGAGGAATGGACGCTCATCCTGAGCACTGCATGGGACGTGTACCACATCCCGTACCCGGGTGAGTCGGAAGACGCTCTCAGGTTCAGAGTCCGGCCGCGGAGCGCTACGCACATGGAGACCCTGGCGTTCTACTTCCCCAGCGTCGATGGTCGAAACGGCGTCCTCGCCCTGCATTGGGGCGAAACCTTGCTGCAAATACCGGTCGAGGTACCCGAAACCGAATGAGCGCCGGTAAACCGAATGAGCGCCGGTCCCTGCGGCCCTGGACGGCTCAGGCTGCCCGGTGGAACGGCGGTGCCACCGACACCCGAGGTCCTTCGAGCAACAGCCACATCGCGTCGGGCGTGAGTCCGCTCGCACGGGCCGTAAGCCGCTTATCGTGCGATTCCCGTTTCGAGGTTTCGCGACGTATCACGGTCCCCATGACCGTCTGGCTCGGGCTCCCGGAGAGGGTATAGACGGCCTCGCGACGGAGGACCTGTGGTCCTTCAAGCATCAAGAATACGGCGGTGGGGTTCATCTCGGGTCACTCCATGGCATCAAAGTCAGCAAGCGTGTCGCCCCTCGCAGGAAGCGGCCGCCACCGCCGGCAGGAGGGTGAGGAACCAGCGGCGGCGACCCAGGCACCGAAGATCTAGACTTCGGGCCACGTAATCCGGGGTGGGACGAGGATGGGCGCGGCCCATGCGGCGTCAGCATCGATCGAGATCGGCCTCACGAGGTCCGGCGGGTCGACGATGATCGGCCCCGGCGCGGCCGGCAGGTCTGACCGGTCCGACCGGAACAGGGCCCTGGTTCGCGGGTCGGGGGCCTCGACGTAGATGGCGCCCGGCGCGGGCACGACCAGGTCGGTGAGGAGCGTGCCCCAGTCCTGCGAGCACCCCGAGGATCCCGTCAGCTTCACGCGCTGACGGCAATACCGGGCATCGCCCAACCGTCCGACCCTGACCGCGACCGCGGCGGCCCTCTCCAGCGCCGCACACGCGGCACCGGAATCGCCGGCACCCGAGAACAGATCCGCAGCCAACAGGAAGTCCGTGAGAGACCTCGAGTCAGCGGGGCCGCGCAGGCTAGCCGCGAACAGGTGTAATACCGCCGCGTCGTCCCAGCGCTCGCGCGTCGCGTGCAACCGGCTCGCGACGGCGTGGAAGGAACCCGCTAGCCGGCTGTCAGCGGGGATGGTGAAGTGCGAGAGTTGAGCGCCGCTCAGGCCGGCGCCGACCGCCACCCGGCCCACGTAGCCGATTCCCGCGTGCATGGTCTGTCCACTCAACGGCCACGCCGTCCCGAGCACGACCGCGAGCAGTGTCGGACTCGCGAGCTTGGAACGGCGGAATAGAGACCGTGACATCGTGACCTCCTCTGACGTTTTCGACTCGAGCCACCCGACCGAACTGCGGCCGGGGAAGGTGCTCTCGTCGATTCGTCCCGAAGATGGTCGGAGGGTGTCACGTGACGGTCTCCCGGGCGTCACCCGGAAAAACCGGTCGGGTCAAGGTCGGTGGGATCGCGAAGGACGTGACAGCCCTAACCAGCTGTCACACACCCGCTTATGTGATTCGTGAAGGGCCGGGTCTAGCGGTCCCGGACGCGGCGCATCAACTCCTGCGTTTCCGGCGCGGGCTCCGCGTCATAGGCGCTTTCGAGAAGGCGGGCGAACTGGTCGTATGCCTTGATAGCACCCGCCCGATCTCCGAGCTGGTCGAGAAGCGTCACGAGACGGCACAGAGAAGTCTCGTCGAACGGCGTGAGCTCCTGGGCCCGACGAGCCCATTTGACGGCTTCGGCGGGGGCACCTGCCGACTCTTGTCGCTCGGCCTCGACCCAAGCGGCATCGGCCGCCCGCCGCCGCAGCCGACGACGCTCGTTGTCCAGCCAGCGCTCGAACTCCGGCGCGTCGGCCACGTAGAAGCCCGGGAGTAGATCGCCCTCGTACACATCGAGCGCTTCGGTCGTACGACCGGCATCGACGGCCTGCTCGAACGCGACGGCATCGCACCAGATGCGGCCGGATTCGATCCCGACCTCCTCATCACCCCTCGAGACCATCGCGTTCGGCCCGATGGCGCGTCGGAGTACATACAACGCCTGCCGGAGCGCGTGTCGCGCTCTCTCCTCCGCTGTCTCGGGCCAGAAGATGCCCAGGAGCGTGTCGCGGCGCTTGAAGCCCCGGCGGGCGCCGAGCGCCAGGTACACCAGAAGTGCGATGCGCTTCGGCTGGGCGAGCACGGAAAGCAACCGACGGCCGTCCGAGGTGGCAAGGTCCAGCGAGCCCAGGGTCCGAAGCCTGAGCCGCTCGCCCGGCTCGGCCTGTACCGTCGGCTCGAGGCGAGGCTCGTCGGCCTCCTCGCCGACCTCGCCTGCGGGTACCGTAAGCTCCGTGCGCTCGGCCGTGGCGGAGGAGACCACGGCGTCAGGCTCATCCGCAGCACGCGGCTCGCCAGAGGCGTCGGGCACGGCGGCGGCCCCGGACGCCCTCTCCCCCCGACCAGCGAGTTCGCGGACACGGCGAAGATGTCTCACGATGTCCGCCGTGCTGGGGCGATGCTCCGGGGTTCTCTCGAGACATCTCGCCAGCAACCGTTCGAGCTCTGCCTCAACGCCTGGTCGGAGCGAGGACAGGCTTCGAGCCTCGCCAGTCAGATGCGCGGCGATCATCTCTGCGTGCCCGTCCGCCTGGTACGGGCTCTCGCCGCTCGCGAGTTCAAAGCCGACCAACCCCAGGCTATAGACATCGCCCAGCTCCGTAACGTGTCGTCCCTCCAGCTGCTCGGGGCTCACGTACTTGGGATCACCGAGCACGTGTCCCGCCGTGGTGAGCAGGGTGGCCTCTTCACTCCCGCTGGCCAGGACCCCCGCGATACCGAAGTCGGTCAGGAAGATGTGCCCAGTCTCCTCCTCGAAGAGGATGTTGGCGGGCTTTACGTCGCGGTGCACGATTCGCTGGCGGTGGGCGGCGGCCAGCCCCGAAGCGAGGTCTGCGAGGATACGGCGCACTTCCTCGATCTCGAGCGGGCCCTCGGCTCGCATCCGCTCCTGCATGCTGCGCCCCTTCACGTACTGCATGACGATGTACGGAAGATCGTCCGAGAGCGCTCCCACCCAGTGCACGGTGACGACGTTCGGGTGCGAGATACGAGCCGCGGCCTGTGCTTCGCGCTCGAACCGGAGGCGAGCCTTGCGGTCGTGCGCGAGCCACGGGGCGAGGACTTTGACCGCGACGAGGCGCCGCAATGCGGGTTCCCGGGCGAGATACACGACCGCCGCGCTACCGCGTCCGAGCAGACGAACGAGCTCGAGGGTGGGAGCGAGCTCGTGGCGGAGCCGCTCCTCCAGCGCGTTGGCCAGCTCGGTCTGCAGTCCGGTGCCTCGAGAACCGCGGTCAGGCTGTACGCCCAATGGGTCGCCTCGCGTCAGGACGTGAAAAAGCGGCTTCGGCCCGGCCGCCTCTCGTTCCGCCGTCCATCTAATAAATGCAGGCGGGCCCGCCTTGGCTACTCACCCAGCGCCGGTTCGCAGTCGGGGACAGCCCGCGACGGCGCTCGAGATCCGCCAAGACCGGCCGTGTCCGGGAGGAGGGGTTGAACCGGGGCCCTCGACCGGTTCAAATTACTGGACGATATACGGTCGATTGAACGGTCGGTCGATCCACCCGTCCCGCCAGGGGAGACGGCAGAATAATGAACACTGTCCAAGAACGACTCCGCCACTGGCGAGTGTCCGTCAAGCGTATGTCATTGCGTGAGTTTCGGGATACCGTGAACGCGCGCCTTCCCGAGCCCGCGCGGGTCAGCCTCGGGACGATCAACAATTACGAGCGGGTGCCGGCGCAGGGCGTGGCCGCCCGCGGAGGCCCGCGATCGGACTTCATCCTGGCGCTGAAGAAGGCTTTTCCCGAACTGAGGCTGGATTGGCTCGTGTGTGGCGCGGGGGAGCCGACGGAGCTCGCCCAGCGGCTGGCTGCGCCCGGCGGCCTCGAGGGGGTAACGGATGAGACGGGCGAGGACCGTGAGGGGGGCGCTCCGTCGAGCTTTGCCGCACGTATCCTGGGCCGATACCCAGACCTGGAGCTCCTGGCCCCGGAGGCTTCGGCGCTGTTCATGGGGGCGCTCACGCGGTACGCGATGGGCGAACCGAGGATGGAGCTGGATGAAGCCCACCTCCTCGATCTGGCCGGTGATCTCCGCTGGATCCTGCTGCTTCCGCTGCAGCTGTGGGGCTTCCATCGCTCACCCGGCTACGACGAGTTGTCGGACTACGTGGTCGCTCAATTGCATGCCCTCATGCTGCTGATGCCGCCCACGGGGGAGGGGGACCGGATCCGGAGGTACCAGAGGTCGCTGGGGCCGCGCCTCAGGGGTTCCTTCCCTGCCAGGCTGGGAAGCTGAAAAAAGTGGTCTACACCTTGCTGAACGACTATTCTCTGGCAGGCCCGCTGGAGCTTTTTCAGCGACCTGCAGGCTTCCTGAGCGAACTTCGTAGCGCGCCGCGGCCCCTTGCCTCGACGCGCTGCACTCGAACCGGCGGCAGCCACCTCGGATAGCTGATGGCGACACCGACGGAGCAAATCCCGCACCTCACACGGCCGGAATGGCACGGCCTGTCGAGCGAGGAACTGATCGGGATCTACCGGACCATGTACACCTCGCGGGCGATCGATGACCGCGAGATGGCCATGAAGCGCCAGAACAAGATCTTCTTCCAGATCAGCGGGGCCGGGCACGAGGCGGTGCTGGTGGCGGCCGGACTGGCGACCCGACCCGCATACGACTGGTTCTTCACCTATTACCGCGATCGCGCGCTCTGTCTCCAGCTCGGCATGACGCCCTACGAGATGTTCCTCCAGGGGGTCGGCGCGGCCGATGATCCTTCCAGCGGCGGCCGGCAGATGCCCTCCCACTTCGGGCACGCGGACCTGAACATCGTCACGGCCTCGAGCCCGACCGGGACACAGTTTCTGCCCGGCGTGGGGTGCGCGGAGGCCGGCGTGCGCGCCGCTCGCCTGGGTCTCGCGCCCGACGGCTCGGGCGGCGTCACCTTCAAGAACGATGAAGTCGTGCTGGTCTGCACGGGCGACGGTACGACGTCCGAGGGCGAGTTCTGGGAGTCCTTGAACACCGCGAGCAACCTGAAGCTGCCCGTCGTCTACCTGGTGGAAGACAACGGCTACGCTATCTCGGTCCCGGTGGAGGTAAACACGGCCGGCGGGAGCATATCGAACGCCGTGCGGGGGTTTCCCGACCTCCTCATTCGTCAGGTCGATGGCACCGACCCCCTGGCCAGCTATCGGGTGATGCGCGAGGCCGTCGCACACTGCCGCGAGAGGCGAGGGCCGGCGCTCGTCCACGCGAAGGTGATCCGACCTTACAGCCACTCGATGTCGGACGATGAGCGAGCCTACAAGCCCGAATCCGAGCGGGAAGCGGAAGCGCGCCGCGACCCGCTGGTCACGTTCGCCGACTACCTGGTTGGAGAGCGCCTCCTGTCCGCGGAAGACATCGAAGGACTCCAGGCAGCGGTCGATACCGAGGTCTCGGAGGCCGCGGATCGCGCGATGGAGCGCCCGCAGCCGGACCCGGCGACGGTCTATCATCACGTGTACTCGCACGACGTGGACCCGACGTCGGCCGCGTTCTCTACGGAGCCACGGCTCGAGGGCAATCCGACGACGATGGTGGACCTCCTGAACGCGTGTCTGCGCGACGAGATGGCGCGCGATCCCAGGATCGTGCTGTTCGGAGAGGACGTCGCGGACGTGAGTCGCGAGCAACACCTGGAGGAAGTGAAGGGGAAGGGGGGTGTGTTCAAGGTCACCGCCAACCTGCAGCGCCGATTCGGCTCGGATCGCGTGTTCAACTCGCCGCTCGCCGAGGCGAACATCGTCGGCCGGGCCCTTGGAATGGCGGTCCGCGGCCTGAAGCCCGTGGTCGAGATCCAGTTCTTCGACTACATCTGGCCGGCCTTCCACCAGATACGTAACGAGGTCACCACATTCCGCTGGCGCTCGAACGGAGCCTTCAGGTGCCCGCTCGTGATCCGTACGACCTACGGTGGCTACCTGCAGGGTGGCGCGATGTACCACTCGCAGACCGGCGCGTCGCTGTTCACGCACACCCCCGGGATGCGCGTCGTGTGCCCGTCAACCGCGCTCGACGCCAACGGACTCCTCCGCACGGCGATCCGCTGTGATGATCCGGTCCTCTTTCTCGAACACAAGCACCTGTACCGGCAGACGTACAACAAGGGGCGGTATCCGGGCCCCGATTACATGATCCCGTTGGGGAAGGCCTCGGTCGTGCGGCCCGGGAACGCGCTGACCCTCATCACGTATGGCGCGCTCGTCGAGCGGGCCGCGAAGGCGGTGCGGAAGCTGGAGAAGGAAGAGCGTCCGGTCGACGTGGAGATCATCGACCTGCGGACGCTATCACCCCTCGACATGGAGACGATCGGGGAATCCGTCAGGAGGACGAACAAGGTACTCGTGGCGTACGAAGATGCCCGATCCTGGGGCTTCGGGGCGGAGATCTCGGCGCGCCTGGCCGATGAGCTTTTCGAATGGCTCGATGGTCCGGTTCGAAGGGTGACGTCGACGGACACGTTCGTCGGATACGCGCCCCAGCTCGAGAACGCGATCCTCCCGCAGGTGGATGACCTGGCCGACGCGATCGTGGAGCTGGCCGCCTACTGAGGACCCGGGCGGGCCTCCGTAGCTCGCGGCCTCCCGTGCACGGCCCGCCAGCGGCGGATGTCCGCGGCCAACTCGCGGAATCCCACACCGGGGCCGCACAAATCGATATGCTCGCCGAACGCGTCGAAGTGCGGTACCGCTCCGCCGTCGATCCACTCCACACGAAGACCGTGCCGGCGCCCCCAGTCCTGGAGCTCCTCGAGCGACGTGTCGCTGTACACGTGGCACAGGCGGGCCCCGCGCCGGATTCCCAACCTCGGGATGTCCCGGCGAGCGGTGTGGTAGTGGAACTTGATCACTCGAGCGGCCGTTTGGAGCTCATCGGTGATCTTTCAGGTTCTCGTACCAACCCCGCAGCACGTTCAACGCGGTCTGATTCTCAGCCAGCCGGTCGCTCTCCAGCACCAGCAGGGCATCCGGGGCGTCACGCGCCAACCCCCTCAGGAGCGGCTCCCAGGACTCGATTCCCTCTCCCACCGGTCGGTGCGAATCATAGGACCCGTCGTTGTCGTGGAGATGACAGTGCTTCAGGTCGTCTCCGAGGGTCTCGACCCACTCGCTCGAAGGCATGCGGGAGTGGAGCAGCGCGTGCCCGTTGTCGAAGGATGCCTTGAGCCGCGGGTGGTCCGCGGCCTCCACGATGGCACGCTGCACCTCGGGCCCCCGCTCCCACAGGTTCTCGAGCACGATCGTCATGTCGTGGCGCCCCGACTCCTCGGCCAACGGCAACCAGAAATCCACCGTCCGCCCGACGAAGTCGTCCAGGTAGGCCTTCGACCGAATCAGCGGGATCGAGTTGACGTGCGCGACGTAGCAGGTCGCCGAGAGCTCGCGTGCGGCGAGCAGCGCGCGCCGATGTCGTTGGCGACACACCTCGACGATCAGCGGATCGCGGCTGGCGGGATACAGATCGAGGAACGGACCGTGACACGAGGCCACGGGCACGTCGGCCAGCGCGACGCTGTGCCTGCGGACGCGCGGCATGAACCCGTCTTCGAGATTCGCCGGCCAGGCGAATGCGGTGACCTCCGCGCCGACGCCGGACCGCTCACAGAACGCGGCCGCTTCGTCGAGCTCCTCCTCCAGGATGTTGATGGCGAGTCGAGGCATGCTCTCTCAACCGGCGCGCACTCGCTCCAGCTCCTCTAATGATTGAGGCCAATCCTTCCCCAGCAGCCGGGACAGGGCCCGATCCGCGAGCAACCGTCCGGCCGTCTGGCAGGTGGCGCAATAGTTCGTCTCGTTATCCGCATACCGAATCCTCTGCACCGGGGATCCGCATTCTGGACAGGGCTGCCCGAATCGCTCATGAACCGCCATGTCGTCGCGAAACGCGGTCACCCTGTCGGGAAAGCCATCGCCGCTCTCCTGGCGCAGCGTATCGATCCACTCACCGAGCGTGGCGCGCGTCGCCTCGAACAGTCGCGTGATCTCGTCGGCCGTCAGGCACTGTGTCCACCTCACGGGCGACAGCTTCGCGCGGTGAGGGATCTCGTCCGAGTACGCGTTCCCGATCCCGCTCAGGATACGTGGGTCCGTCAGCGCCCGTTTCAACGTGTGGTTCCGGCCGGTGATCGCTTCAGCGAACTCGCGCAGATCGACCTCGAGCGGCTCGATACCCCCCGGGTCATGATCCGACAGGGCCTCCTCGCCGGACACGATGTGGAGCGACGCGCGCTTCTTCGTGCCGGCCTCGGTCAGAATCAGGCAACCGTTCTCGAAATCGAACGCCGCCAGCCCTCGGCGCTTCGGGATGTTGGCTTCCGGCTCTCTCCAGCGCAGGCGCCCCGCGACCATGAGGTGCAGGACCAGCCACACATCCCCCTCCAATTGGATCGCGATGCGCTTCCCGAGTCGTCGGAGCTGAAGCGCGCGCCGCCCTTCGGCGTCCGATACGGGGGGCTCGACGGACCGAAGGAGAAACGGGTTGGCGAGGCGGATGCGTAGCAGCTCGTGGCCCAGGATACGCCTCTCCAGCGCCTCGAGATACACGGTGATGTCGGGGAGCTCGGGCATCGCGCGGCGACCTCAGCCGATCTGCGGCGGGGCTGTGGCGCGGACAGCCGCTCGGGGCGCCGGGGCGCCAGGATGAACCGTCGGGGTGCCCGAATCCGCGGCTGGAACACGCGGACTACGGGCTGGACCCGTGCTCCATCTGACCGTGCCCGTGCGCCTCGTTCGGCTTCTCGAGCATGTTGCGCAGGTCCTGCGCGTACGCTTCATGAAAACGGTCCAACTCGGGCCACTCCGAAGGGTCGGTCACGACGATGCCGGCAAGAGCCCCCATCGCGCCATCCGCAGCCGGCACATCTAGCGGGTTCATGTACCGTACCGACAGGCGGTACACGTGATCCTTGTACACGCGGAGTCCGCCCCGCCAGAAGAAATTCCCGCGCGGGACGCCGGTCACCTCACCCGTTTCATCCACGTCGGGGGCTGTCTCCCACAGCACCTTTCCGGCCGTGACGTCCTCGAAGCGGATCCACTCCCCGTAGTCATGCAGGTGTGCCCCCAGGACCAGGATGCGTCCATCCGCGGCCGGGCTCGCCTCGAAGGATCGGGTATGCCGTCCCGGCGGGAGCGGGAATTCCTTTTCTCCCACCGGCCCCATGACGTCGACGTAGAACGGGTAAACATCGCTCGGGGCGAGTCGTGCGGTCTCGGCACGCGTGTAGTCGACCCGCACATGGAGGTACGCCTTGTCGTACGGGGTGTCCGTGGGGTTGGCGAACATCGAGACGACCAGCCAGCGGGTCCCCTCCTCGATGGGCACTCCCAGGAACTTGGGGAGCGCGAATCGTTCCGTCTCGCGACCCGCCGCCAGGACTCGGAGAGGGACGGGAGAGAACAGCTCGCGCTCGTCGGGGCTGACCATGTTCCAGTGGTGCAGCAGCCGATCCGGAAGAGGATTCCCGGCCGCATCCCGCATCTCCCACTCGAAGCCGTGCACCCACCCCTCGATGGGTAGCGTGGCCAGCTGGATCGGTAGTCTCAGATGCGGGCCGTGCGCCGGGAGGGCGGCCGGTCCGACGACCAGCTCCAGGTAGCCCTCGTCGGGGTGGTCCTCCACCCGCACGAGATCGCTCTGGTGAGGCAGATCGGGTGGAGTCACCTGTGCCGTGAGCGACTCCGGGGCCGCGACGGTGGCCGCTGCGGCCAGCGCGACCGTGTAACGAGCGAGCTTGTGTCTCACTGCGGTTCTCCGTTTATCTCCTCGGCGACGAGAAACGCCTCCCTCAGCTGCTCGTCGCCGTACTGGTCGAGTACGTCTCGCGCCGGCACGTCCTCCTCGTGGCGCAGCCACGCCTCGCGGGGGGCGAACTCCAAATGGCCGAGCGGTTCGAACCGAACACGCGACAGATGCCATCGATCTGCCCCGCTGTGCTTCGCCTCCTGAGGCAAAGCGACCACGGTCCACTTGAGGCCGTCGATCTCGAGCACACGATTGGTCACGATCCTACCGTCGATCGCCGCCGCGCCGTCAATGTCGGATGAGAGGAGGGTCTGGACCCAGGCCGGATCCGACCCGGCGCCGGCGCACGCCGCCAGCTAGGGTGGTGGGACGTCGAAGTACACGTAGTTCTTCGCGGTATACTCCTGCCACTGCTCCGGCACCTCGTCATCCGGGAAGATCGCCTCCACGGGACACTCCGGTACACAGGCGCCGCAGTCGATGCACTCTTCGGGGTGGATGTAGAACTGATCCTCGCCCTCGTATATGCAGTCAACGGGGCAGACGTCGACGCACGATGCGTCCTTCTCGTCGATGCACGGTTGCGTGATGATATACGTCATGCGCCGGAAGATAGGCGGGCGTTTCAGGGGGTGCAAACTCCACTCGGGAGGGCGTTTTGGCGGGTGCGACGGGCGAACGGAGGGCGCTGAGGAAAGTGGACACCCCATGGAGGCTCGGATATCTTCAGCGGGTTCTGGCAGGGGTGTATCAATCCCGCCAGGGCCGTCGGCAGGGGCGAGATGGACGAAATCCACCCCGGGCGCGGACGATCAACTCGCTGAAGACATGATGGAGTCGACCTCGACGCCATGAGAGATCTCACAATACTGCCTCGGGAGGACCGCGACGATGCCGGGGTCGCCTGGCCGCAGCGCAAGCCGCGGTGGCTGAAGGTGCGTGCTCCGGGAGGGCCTCAGTACCTGCGCCTGAAGCACCTCATGCGCGGGCTGGAGCTGAACTCCGTCTGCGAGGAAGCGCACTGTCCGAACATCGGCGAGTGCTGGGAAGCCGGGACGGCCACGTTCCTCATCATGGGCGAAATATGCACGCGCAACTGTCCCTATTGCGCGATCGCCCACGGTCGGCCGGCGGAGCTGGACGAGGACGAGCCGCGGCGCGTGGCCGAAGCCGTCCAGCGTCTGAGGCTACGGCATTGCGTGATCACGTCGGTGGACCGCGATGACCTGCCCGATGGAGGCGCGTGGATCTTCGCCGAGACGATCCGCGAGATTCGCCAGCGCGCCCCCCAATGCTCGATCGAGGTCCTCACGCCCGATTTTCAGGGCGATCCAGACGCGGTTCGGGCCGTGATCGAGGCCCGCCCGGAGATCTTCAACCATAACATGGAGACGGTCCGTCGCCTCCACCGCACCGCACGACCCGGGGGCCGCTACGATCGTTCGCTTGCCGTGCTCCGGCTGGCCCGCGAGCTGGACGATGGCCTGCTGGTCAAGACGGGCATCATGCTGGGTCTCGGCGAGATGAAAGAGGACATCGACGAGTTCATGAGCGATGCAGTCGCCGCGGGCGTCCAGATCTTGACGCTGGGACAGTACCTGCGGCCCTCTACCGACCACAGACCGATCGCGCGCTACGTGTCGCCCGAGGAGTTCGCGGAATGGAAGCGCCTCGGTGAAGCACAGGGTCTGCTGCACGTCGAGAGCGGACCCCTGGTGAGAAGCTCCTACCACGCCCGCGAGCAGGTGGTCGACCTCCGGGCCAAAGCGGCGGCGGCAGCCCAGTGACGCTCCCGCGAGACAGCTCCGGAGGCGAACGATGAGCCACGAAGGCGATGCGGAGCCCAAGATGCACGGCGACGAGCCGGGCGACCACCCGCGCCCGGGCCGGGGGACGGGCAACGGCCGCCCCGTCCTCGAGACCGTGGAGGTCGGGACCGACTTCCTCGGCCTGTCCGTGAAGGAAAGCCGCGAGCTGCTGCGGCTACTGATCCTGTCCCGCCGGTTCGAAGAGAAGACCGCCGAAGCCTATCAGATGGGGAAGATCGGCGGCTTCTGTCACCTGTATATCGGACAGGAGGCGGTAGCCGTCGGCGCGATCTCGCCTCTGCGGGACGACGACTACGTGATCACCGCGTACCGGGACCACGCGCAGATCCTCGTACGGGGTGCGACTCCGAACGCCGTGATGGCGGAGCTGTACGGGCGGGTGGACGGGACGTCCGGGGGGCTGGGCGGCTCGATGCACCTGTTCGACAAGGCCAACAACTTCCTCGGCGGGCATGGAATCGTCGGGAGCCACCTCCCGCTCGCGGTCGGGGTCGGCTACGCGATCCGGTATCGCGAAGGAGACCAGGTGTGTCTGTGCTTCTTCGGTGACTCGGTCGTGAACATCGGCTCGTTCCACGAGGCGATGAACATGGCGGCCCGCTGGCAGCTCCCGGTCGTCTTCCTGCTGGAGAACAACGCGTACGGGATGGGCACCGACATCCGCCGCGTCGCCGCGGCGGGCGAGCTGATCGAGCGAGCCTGCTCGTACGTCGGGATGGAGGCCATCACGGTGGACGGCATGGATGTCCTCGCCGTTCGCCAGGCCACCGAAGAGGCGATCGGACGAGCCCGGAGCGAGAAGCTGCCCACCTACATCGAGGCCCGCTGCTACCGGTACATGGGTCATTCGATGGCGGATCCCTCGCACGGCACGTATCGGACGAAGGAGGAGCTGGAGCTGTGGCAGGCGGATGACCCGATCCTCGACTTCCGCCGCAAGATGATCGACGCCGGCCGCATCACCGCCGAAGAGGTGACGGCCATGGACCGCGAGATCATCGAGATCGTGGAGGCATCGGCGGAGTTCGCGGAGCAGAGTCCGTTCCCCGACCCCGCGGCGATCTACGAGCACGTCTATTCGGATGAGTATCCGGACGACATCGCCAGGAGAGACCGATGGCGGTGATCACGTACCGGGAGGCCCTGAATCAGGCCTTGCGCGAAGAGATGGTACGCGACGATCGCGTCTTCATCATCGGCGAGGAGGTCGGCGAGTACGACGGGGCGTACAAGGTCACGAAGGGCCTGTTGGACGATTTCGGGGAATGGCGGGTGCGGGACGCGCCGATCGCCGAGCTGGGCTTCGCGGGGCTCGGCGTGGGCGCGGCGATGGTCGGGCTTCGTCCCGTCGTCGAGTTCATGACGTGGAACTTCGCGCTGCTCGCGATCGATCAGGTCATCAACTCGGCCGCCAAGATGCACCAGATGTCGGGTGGAGCGTACAACGTCCCGATCGTCTTCCGAGGCCCGGGCGGCGCCGCGCTGCAGCTGGCGGCTCAGCATTCCCAGGTGCCGGACCCGTGGTACGCCTACGCTCCGGGACTCAAGGTGTGCGCGCCCGCCACGCCCGCGGACGCGAAGGGGCTTCTGAAGAGCGCGATTCGGGACAACGATCCGATCGTGTTCGTCGAGGGCGAGCTCCTGTACAACCTCAAGGACGAGGTCCCGGAGGGCGACCACGTGACGCCGATCGGGGTGGCGGAGATCAAGCGCCCCGGCTCGGACGTCAGCATCATCGCCCACTCGAAGATGGTCCACCAATCGTTGACCGCCGCGGAGAAGCTCGCGAGGGAGGACGGTATCGAGGCGGAAGTGGTCGACCTGCGCACCCTGCGTCCGCTGGACGTCGATACCGTGGTCGCTTCCGTGCGCCGGACGAATCGCGCCGTCGTGGTCGAGGAAGGCTGGCCGATGTGCAACGTCGGCGCACAGGTGGTGGATGATATCCAGCGGGATGCGTTCGATGACCTCGATGCACCGATCGCACGCGTCTCGGGCCTGGATGTTCCGATGCCGTACGCGCGCAACCTGGAGAAGGTCGTGTTCCCGAACGCCGACCACATCGTAAAAGCCGTCCGGCACGCCTGTTACAGGGACTGAGGAGTCGATGGCAACGAAGGTCGTGATGGCGCAGCTCAGCCCGACGATGGAGGAGGGCAAGCTCCTCGAGTGGAAGGTCCAGGAGGGCGATTCGGTCTCCCAGGGCGATGTCGTAGCCGAGATCGAGACGGACAAGGCCAACATGGACGTGGAGGCGATGGGTGAGGGAGTGCTGCGGAAGATCCTCGTGCAGGCCGGCGAGACCGTGCCGGTCGGAGCGCTGATCGGGATCATCGCGGCACCGGACGAGTCCATCGACGACCTGCTCGCGAGTGCCACGCCGGCGACTGACGGCGCGCCCCCCGCGGCGCCCGCAGAGGTGGCTGTCGGAACGGAGACCCCCTCGCCGGCGGGTGGAGCCGCCACCGAGGTCGCTCAGCCACCTGCGGACGGACGCGTGAAGGCATCCCCGGTGGCCCGCCGAATCGCGGCCGAGAGCGGTATCGATCTCGGAGCGATCACCGGCTCCGGCCCAGGGGGGCGGGTCGTGAAGGCGGACGTCGAGGCCGCGCTGGCTGGCAGTGCCCCGGCCCCTGCCCCTACCCCGGCAGCCGGCGCTCCGGCCACGCCCGAGCCGGCGACCCCGATCGCACCGGCGGCGGCTCCGGCCACGATCCCGTCGGCGGCGCCCCCCCCCGCCCCCCCCGCGGCGCTCACCGCGCGCGTCGAGGAAGCGAGCCAAATGCGGAAGGCGATCGCCCGCCGGCTGGCGGAGTCGATCGGTCCCGTGCCGCACTTCTTCCTCACGACCGAGATCGACATGGGGCGCGCGCTCGCCCTGCGCGGCGAGCTCAACCAGCGGTGGCCGGACGGGAAGATCGGGGTGAACGACCTCCTGCTGAAAGCGACCGCCGAGGCGCTGTCCCGTCACCCGGAGGTCAATGCGTCGTGGGGCGGCGACTCGATCGTGTACCACGGGAGCGTCGACCTGGGGATCGCGGTGGCGATCGACGGGGGCCTGATCACGCCCGTGCTCCGCGATGCGAGTCGGAAGGGCTTGCGTCAGATTTCGCTCGAGGCTCGGGCGCTGATCGAGCGAGCCCGTGCCCGAGATCTCGCTCCGGAGGAGTATCAGGGATCGACGTTCTCGGTTAGCAACCTAGGCATGTACGAGATTGACCAGTTCACGGCGATCATCAACCCGCCGGAGTCTGGAATTCTGGCTGTCGGGGCGACCATCGAGAAGCCGGTCGTGGTCGATGGCGAAGTGGTGGTGCGAAAGCGGATGCGCGTGACGATGTCCTGTGACCACCGCGTCGTCGACGGCGCGACCGGGGCATCGTTCCTGGGGACGTTCAAAGCGATGTTGGAGAACCCGCTCGAGATGATCCTCTGACCGGCGGCGGCCGTGAGCCGGGTCCTGCTATGCGTTTGGCGAGGACGACAAAACCCTTACACAGAAACAACTTTACATAAAGGTAAAGCGAGGTCGCTGTATGGCGGAACGCTATGACGTCGTCGTGATCGGGGCCGGGCCGGCCGGATATGTTTGCGCGATCCGGGCGGCGCAGCTCGGGCTCCGGGTCGCCTGCATCGAGAGCGACTCGTACGAAGGCGGCTTCGGGGGCACGTGCCTGAACTGGGGCTGCATCCCGGCGAAGGCGCTGCTCGAGAGCGCCGCGCTCGCCCACCAAGTGAAGAGCCACGGCGCCGATATGGGTGTCCGCCCGGTCGAGGTGGAATACGACATGGCCGCCGCCGTGGAGCGCAGCCGCGGCATCGCCGACAGGCTGACCGGCGGCGTCCAGTACCTCCTCAAGAAGAACGAGGTGGAGATCGTCCAGGGCCGGGGCCGGCTGGCTGGAAAGGGTCGGGTCGCGATCCAGACGGAGGAGGGTTCGCAGGAGCTCGACGCCTCTCACGTGGTCATCGCGACCGGCTCGGTGATGAAGACCTTTCCGGGACTCGAGTTCGACCGGGAGAAAGTGATCGGGAGCCGCGAAGCGCTGGCACTGACCGAGCTCCCGGAGCGGCTCGTCATCGTCGGCGCCGGGTTCGTGGGCGTCGAGTTCGCGGATGTGTTCAACGCGTTCGGCGTCGAGGTGACGCTCATCGAGGCGCTCGACACCCTCGTACCGCTCGAGGATCCGGAGATCGGAAAGGCTCTCGCACGGGCGTTCAAGAAGCGCCACATCCGCACCCGCATCCGATGCAAGGTGAAAGAGCTCGACCGAAGCGTGAGCCCGATGATCCTCACGGTCGAGAACCCGGATGGAACGGAGGGGATCGAAAAGACCGATCTCGTGCTGATGGCCGTTGGTCGACGCCCGGTCACGGAGGATCTGGGGCTCGAGGAGAACGGAGTCGAGCTCGAGAACGGCTTCGTCCGCATCGACGAATGGTGCCAAACCACGGCGGAAGGCGTGTACGCGATCGGTGACGTGGCCGGAGAGCCGATGCTCGCCCACGTCGGCTCACACGAAGGGATCGTAGCGGCCGAGCACATTGCCGGTCAGGCGCGTCACCCCATGCGGTACGACAACATCCCGAGCGTCGGGTACTGCCACCCCGAGATCGCGTCGATCGGGCTCACCGAAGCCAAGGCCGTTGAGGCGGGATACGAGGTCAAGACGGGCAAGTACCCGCTCACCTCGCACGGTCGCGCGTTGACGGCGGGCGCCAACGAGGGGTTCGTCAAGGTCGTCGCGGATGCCGAGTATGGGGAACTGCTGGGTGTGCAAATGATCGGTCACAACGTGAGCGAGCTCATCGCCGAGGCCGGCCTGGGTCGCGAGCTCGAGACCACGCTCGACGAGATCGCTGCCCATCCACACGCTCACCCCAGCATGGCGGAGGCCCTCATGCAAGCCGCGCTGGTAGCGTTGGGACGGCCGATCGACATTTGACCACACGCCCGATCCGATGCCCATGACCCGTAGCGGCCGCACGGCCGAGGCCGTGCGCTCGAAGGCCTGCCTTCAGGTGGTCGACGCCGGCCTCGTGCCGTACACGGAGGCCCTCACGATCCAGCGCCGGTTGGCTGAGGCCAAGAAACGCGGTGGCCTCGAAGAGGACATACTACTCATCCTCGAGCATCCGCCCGTGATCACGTTGGGTCGCGGCACCGGGGCCGAGGACGTCATCCTCGCCCCCGAAGCGCTGGAGGCTCGGGGCGTGCCGATCGTCGAGATCGAGCGTGGGGGCGACGTGACCTATCACGGGCCCGGCCAGCTGGTCGCGTACCCGATCCTCGATCTGCACCATTACCGGCGCGACCTGCATTGGTATCTGCGAACTCTCGAGCGGGCCCTGGCGACGGCGCTGGCCGACCTCGGTCTGCGGGGGTTCCGGATCGAGGGGTACACCGGTCTCTGGGTGGGTGAGGCCGCACCGGCGTCGATGTCCTCCGGGGAGGACGTGCCGGAGCTCGATCCAACCACCGCTCCATCTCGAATCATCCGCGGCGAGGCGAGGAAGATCGCTTCCATCGGAGTGCATGCGAGCCGCTGGATCACCTGGCACGGAGTCGCGCTCAACGTGACCGAGGAGCCGCTCTCGCCGTTCGAGTGGATCGTGCCCTGTGGGATCCACGGCGCGCACATGACGAGCCTCCACGCGGAGGGAGTGCTCGTGGAACGAAGCGAGGTGGTACGCGCGCTGTCAAACGGCTTCGCGGCCGCCCTCGGGGTCCGGCTGGATTGGCGTGACAGGGTCCCCGCCGTGCCGCCCATGGCGGGCGACGCGAGGGCATGACCGTGAAGGAGAGCCTTCTCCCGAGTTGTTGACCCGGAAGGTGCGGCGCCAGTTTGTGAAGCGGTTTCGCAACACCCGTGACCCGGGGCCGGCCGCGGGACCCGCCCCGATCACCGCAGCCCAGCAAATCCGCGCCGGAAGTTCGGCCCGGGTCTTGCTCGAACCGGCGATGCGGAGGACCGCTCGAGTGCACCCGCTGGCTGGTTAGGGGAGATCGAACTGGGATTCGAGGAGCCGGGTGTCGTGAGCGATGAGGACCGAACCCATGAGAGCGGAGTGCGAGAGACACGCGTGAGTTCGACCAACATCCTGGGCATTTCGGCGTTCTATCACGACAGCGCGGCGTGTCTAATGCGCGATGGCGAGATCGTGGCCGCGGCTCAGGAAGAGCGGTTCACCCGCAAGAAGGGCGATGCCGACTTCCCGACTCACGCCGTGGAGTATTGCCTGGCCCGGGCCGGGATCGAGGCACACGAGCTGGATTACGTCGGCTTCTACGACAAGCCGCTTCTCAAGTTCGAGCGCATCCTCGAGACCTATCTGGGCGTCGTGCCGCGCGGCATTCGCTCCTTCCTGATGGCCGGGCCGCTGTGGATCAAGGACAAGCTGTATATGGAGCGACATCTTCGCCGGTCGCTCGGCTACGACGGGCAGATCCTGTACGCCGAGCACCACGAGTCGCATGCCGCGAGTGCTTTCTTGCCCTCGCCCTTCGAGGAGGCGGCGATCCTCACGATGGATGGCGTCGGGGAGTGGGCCACCGCGTCGATCGGCGTGGGGCGCGACAACGACGTCGAGCTCCTCAGGGAGCTCCACTGGCCCGATTCGCTGGGACTGCTCTACTCGGCGTTCACCTACTACACCGGATTCAAGGTGAACTCGGGCGAGTACAAGGTGATGGGGCTGGCACCGTACGGAGAGCCCAAGTACGTGGGGCCGATACTCGAAGAGCTCGTCGATCTGCAGGAAGACGGATCCTTCCGGCTCAACCAGAAATACTTCAACTACCTCACGGGCCTGACGATGACGGGCGGGGCGTTCGACGAGCTGTTCGGCGGTCCGCCGCGAAGGCCCGAGTCTCCGGTCACGCAGCGCGAGATGGACCTCGCGCGCTCCGTCCAGGACGTGTGCGAGGAGATCATGCTGCGCATGGCGCGCACCGCGCACCGCGAGACCGGCATGAGGCAGCTCTGTCTCGCGGGGGGCGTGGCGCTGAATTGCGTCGGAAACGGTCGCATACTGCGGGAAGGACCCTTCGAGCAGGTGTGGATACAACCGGCCGCGGGCGATGCCGGTGGGGCGCTGGGCGTCGCTCAGCTGATCTGGCACCGGCACCTGGATCATCCCCGGAAGGTCACCCCCGGGCGTGACGGTATGGGGGGCGCCTACCTGGGGCCCGACTTCACGCCTGAGGAGATCAAGGAATACCTGGATTCAGTCGGCGCCGGCTATGCGCGCATGGAGCGCCGCCCGTTACTCGAGGAGGCCGCTCGCCTGTTGGCCAGCGAAAAGGTCCTGGGTTGGTTCAACGGCCGCATGGAATTCGGCCCGCGCGCGCTCGGTTCGCGCAGCATCCTGGGTGATCCCCGCAGCCCGAAGATGCAGGAACAGATGAACCTCAAGATCAAGTTCCGCGAGAGCTTCCGGCCGTTCGCTCCGACCGTGCTGGCCGAGCGGGTGAGCGATTACTTTGAGTTGGACCGTGAGTCCCCCTACATGCTCCTGGTGGCTCCTGTAAGGGAGGACCGGCGGATCGCGCTCACGGAGGAGCAGCAGGGCCTGTTCGGGATCGAGAAGTTGAACGTGCCCCGCTCCGACATCCCGGCCGTGACTCACGTCAACTACACGGCCCGCGTACAGACGGTCAACCGCGTGGACAATCCGGACTATTACGAGCTGATCGAGGAATTCGAGAAACGAACGGGGTGTGGCGTGGTGGTGAACACCTCGTTCAATGTCCGCGGCGAGCCGATCGTCTGCACGCCGGAACACGCCTACACGTGCTTCATGCGAACCAACATGGACTACCTGGTCATGGGGCCGTACCTGCTGGACAAGGAGGATCAGCCCGAGTGGAAGGAGGAGGTGGATTGGAGAGAAGTGATCGAGCTCGATTGACGAAGGCCGAAGGGCGCAAGTTCGGCCTCTCGGTCGGACTCGCGTTCTGCGCGCTGGGGTCGCTGGTGTGGTGGCGAGGCCACGCGCCCGTCGGGCAGAGCCTCGGCGGCCTGGGGGTCCTTTTGGTCCTCTCGGGCGCTATGATCCCGGACCGTTTGGAGCCCGTGCAGCGGGCCTGGATGGGCCTCGCGCACGCGCTCTCCAAGGTCACGACGCCCATCTTCATGAGCCTGGTCTACTTCGTGGTGATCTCTCCGGTGGGATTCTTGCGGAGGACCTTCGGGCGCAACCCGCTCAAGCACGCACCGCGAGACGGAAGTTATTGGGTGGCGCGCACTTCGGAGCAAGAAAGCAGCCTCGAGAGGCAGTTCTGATCGGGAGGAAAAAGGATGAGCTTGGTCCGTGAGCTGTGGGCCTTCCTGCGAATTCGGAAGAAGTGGTGGTTGCTGCCGGTGCTGCTGGTACTATTCATCGTCGGCTCGCTACTGGTCTTCGCGCAGGGCTCGGCACTGGCGCCGTTCATCTATACCATCTTCTAGCTCGCTTCCGGCGAGCGGACGGCCGGTCCGCCGGAGCTGACCGATTCCAGGCTTCGAGCTTCTCGCGTCTCGCTGGCGTTCTTCGTGGGACGAAAGATGGACGTGCGCTATCGTGAGACGGCGCTCGGCGGCCTGGCGGCTACGCCCACCGGGCAGCGGATTGCCGAGGCGGCTGGCATGCCCGAGCTTGTCGAACTGCAAAGACGGGGGCGGACCCGGGGCGAGCAGTCCGCGCGCCTCGGTCCGAGCTGAGCTCGAAGCCGTGAGCACCCGCCCTCAGCATGGGCGCTGACCGAGTGAAGACGAAAGTTCCGAGGGAGAGATGCTGCAGCTGATCGGGTTGCTGGGAACGGCGCTGGTCGTGTCCGTCATGCTGGGAGTCATCGCGAAGATGCCGGGGCGCGAGATCGCGCTCCAGAGCGCCGCCATGTTCTCGGCGGCGCTGATCTTCTACGGGCTCGTAGCGCTGCTCTGACACCCGCCCGGGCCAGCCGCTTCGCCCTCGCGGCAGAGTTCCTCCATCAATGCCCCGGGCAGCTGCAGCCTCAGTCTCGTCGCGAGTCCCGTCGACGCTCGAGCTCCAATCGGGATTCGCGCCGGAACTCGCCCTCCAGATAGAGCGCGTACTCATCCTCGGTCTCGATCCGGAGCTTGGGGACGGGAACGGGGTGCCGCTCCTCGTCGGTTGCCACCATGGTCACGTGGCACACGTTCGTCTCGCGCCGCGAGCCCCCGTGCACGTTCTCGGCGAACACCCTCACGCCGACGCCGAGCGACGTGCGGCCGACGGTCGCTACGGCCGCTTCCAGCGTCACGATTTCGCCGATCTGGATGGGTGAGTTGAAGTCGACCTGATCGAAGCTGACGGTCACGCAGGGACATCCAGCGTGACGGGTGGCGCTCACATACGCGATCTTGTCCACCAGCGCCAGGATCACGCCGCCGAAGACGCTACCGAACAGATTCGTGTCCTGAGGCGACATGAGCTGCGTCATCGTCACCCGGGAATGCGCGACCGGGCGAACCTCATCCAGCTCGCCGCGGCCGACGACTACCGGGAGAGCGGGAGCATCCTCGCCGGGGTCGGACTCTCGGTTCGCGCTCATGATCGGCCCCGCCCTCGAACCGTCTCCGACGTCGCGCCCTCGGTGCCGGCTGCTTCGGACCCGCCCGGCCCCCAGCCGCCGGGCTCCAGACCCTCGAACGGGAGCCGGTCGGACCGGGGGGGCTCACCGGAAAGCGTCTGCGCCACCGCCTCCACCTCGCCGAACACCCGCAGCAGGTTACCGCCGAGGACCTTTCGCACGTCCTCGTCCGAATACCCGCGCCTCACCAGCTCGACGGTGATAGCCGGGAAGCGAGACACGTCCTCCATGCCTTCGGGGAGCATCGGGACGCCATCGAAGTCGGAGCCGAGGCCTACGTGATCGATTCCGGCGACGCGTACGATGTGGTCGATGTGGTCAGCGATCGACCCGACATCACCGGGGGGTGTCGGGTGGTCCGCGTACCAGGCGTCCATCGCGCGCTGAAATGCCTCCGGGTCCGGGTTCTCACGCCGGATGCGAGCCTCCTCGCGGAAGAGGTCCTGCACGTTGCGGGCGCCCTCCGGGTCCAGAAAGCCCGAGTAGAAGTTCACCAACACGGCGCCCCCGTTCTCGCGTACCAAGCGCAGGACGTCATCGGGGACGTTGCGTGGGTGGTCGGCGATCGCCCGAGCCGAAGAATGCGAGAAGATCACCGGCGCGCGGGTGACCTCGAGCGCTTCGCGCGCCGCCTGCGCCGTGACGTGTGAGAGGTCGACCAGCATCCCCAGCCTGTTCATCTCCCGCACGACCTCACGCCCGAAGTCGGTCAGACCACCGTGTCGCGGCTCGTCGCCGGCCGCGTCGACCCATGCCAGCGTGGCCGAATGGGTGAGGGTGATGTACCGGGCGCCGCGCGCGTACATCTCCTGGAGGACAGGCAGCGAATTCGTAATCGCGTGTCCCCCCTCGATGCCGATCATCGAGGCGATCCGTCCCTCATCCGTGATCCGCCGAACGTCGGCGAGCGAGTACGCCATCTCCAGGTGCTCCGGATAGCTCCCGGTGAATCGCTTGATGAGGTCGATCTGCTCGAGCGCCATGACCCTGGCGCCTGGCCCGATGAAACGAGCGGGGACATACGCGGCCCAGAACTGGACATCGACCCCACCCTCCCGCAGTCGTACGAGGTCGGTGTGCCCGTCGGTGCGTCGCTGCGAGAAATCGACCGAGCCGAAATCGAGTCCCCAGGTTCCGCGGATGCGCCACGGCAGGTCGTTGTGACCGTCGACGAGGATCGCCGTGTGGTGAAGGGTGAGGGCGTGCGCTTCCGCGGCGGCGCCCTCCTGAGCGTCCGCAGGCGTCACGACGCACGCGAGGGCGAGAAGAAGACCGAACCTGGTGGTGACGCTGCGGCGGCGTATATGCTCGTGCATGCATCTCTCCGTGAGAGTTCCAGGGCCGTCTCGGCCGGGTCCACGGGCTCGTTCGGGTGCACGATCTGCGACCCCAGATAGGCCGCGTAGCCGATGGCGCCCGCCGCTACAACCCCCACCAGGATGACGAATCGGCGCAGCCTTCGATCCTCGCTCTCGTACAGTGCGAAGCCCGCCAGCACCCCCGCCGTGACGATCGGAATCGCCGCCCAGGTCGCCGCGAACCGGTGAGTCTGTATGATCGAGGGCTCGACGAATATCCGGTTTCCCACGACGTCCGCGGCGACCAGGCCAGTCACGTACGCGGGAATCACGAACGCGCCTCCCACCAGCAGGGCGACCAACGCCCAGCGCTCCAGCTCGGGCTTGTCCCGAATCCAGCCCATGACCCCGACCAGCACGCCCGTCACCGACAGGACGATGGGGAAGGAGTGGGCTATGAGGTGGAGGTATTCCCACGTCATCGGTTCGAATCAGCTCTCGAGATCCAGCGGGCCGCCGGCTTGACAGGGGCATGCGGCGCCCTAGAATACCGTCCCCCAACACAGACGTGCCCCCTTCGTCTAGTGGCCAAGGATACCTGGTTCTCAGCCAGGAGACAGGGGTTCGATTCCCCTAGGGGGTATCGCGGGACGACGCAGGCGCTGAGCGACCTGCCAGGCCGTCGGCTGATCGCCGGCGGCTTTTTCGTGGTGCTCAATAATCCACCGGTCGCAGGTACCACTCGCCGATCGCGGTCGATGAGAGCATGGCGACGGTCGGCAAGTGGCGCTTCCAGTGTGTGCCGTCGAGCCGCCGGCATACGATCTCGATCTGCGCCTCGCTGAACCCGCACTCGATGAGTCGGTGCGACGTGTACCCGCTCACGAGATGGTGCAGGATCAGGTCCGCCTCGGGATACGAGATCCCCAGATCGCCCTCATCGGTTTGGCCACGAATCAGGTCGGCGGTCGCCGGCTTGTCCACGATCTCGGACGGCAGGCCCACGGCACGTGCCAGCGCCCACACCTGGGTCTTGAAGAGATCCCCGAGCGGGTTGATGGGGGGCGAGTCGTCGGCGTGCCACGTGAAGTAGCCGAGCAAGCGCTCGGACTTGTTCCCGGTGCCCACGGGCAACGCCCCCAGCTTGTAGGCCTGATCGAACAGGATGATCATCCGCTGTCGCGCCGCGACGTTGCCGCGTCGATGGTCGCCGGCGCCCGGCTCGTGCCGCTCCAGATAGCCGTCGACCGCATCCGTGATCTCGATCGTGCGAGTCGAGATTCCCAGCTCGCGGGCGAGAGCCTCGGCGTGCTCGGCGCTCGCAGGGCTGCTCGTGCGGTACGGCAGGAGGAATCCGTACACCGAGTCCGGGCCCAGGGCACGGGCGCAGAGCGCCGCCGTAAGCGACGAATCCACCCCCCCCGAGAGACCGACCACGACGCGTCGGAAGCCGCGTCGCCGCACGATCTCGTCGCGCAGAAACTCGACCAGCCAAGCCTCCAGGAGTTCCGCGTCCACCTCGAGCGGACGGAGATCGCCGGGCGCGGGCGGCGAGGCGCTCCGGATCGAGGGGTGTCCCCAATCGAGCGTCGGCGGGGGGACGGCGTCGTTCACGCGTCCGCCTCCTCCCCGGCACCCGGCACGCCGGAGCGGGGGTCAGGGGCCGAGATGCGCGCGCCCGGACTGTTGATGAGCAATCTCATCCACATGCGCTCGAGGTCCGCCAGCAACGGTTCCTCCGCACGCGCCGAGATCACGTCCTCGAGGTCGACCTGTAGGGCGAGGAGATCGTCGCTCCACAGCGGACCACGGGCGATGCGATCCCCCCGCGGCGAGTAGGCGGCCGAGCCCCCAGCGAATCCCTTTCCACCCTCGAATCCGGCGAGCTGGGAGACGGCCACGTACACGCCGTGCTCGCCGGCGAGCGCGCTTCCGAGCAAGTCCCACCGTGCCACGTTCCCCGGCACCCCTGCGCCGGGCTCGGCCCCTCGAGCGGGGGACGCGCTCAGCACCAGGATCAGCTCAGCCCCGTCGAGGGCGGCTACCGTTCCCGAGATCGAGTGAAACGCCTCCTCGCAGATCAGCACGGCCACACGCCCCAGGCGGGTATCGAAGGCCGCGATCCCGGCCCCGGCTTCCACGAAGCGCTCCTCCTGGAAGACGCCGTAGGTCGGGAGGAACGTCTTTCTGTGGACGTGCACGATGCGTGGCTCGTACGCGCCGAGCTGGGCGTATAGAGCCGAGTTGTAAATCTTGCGATCGCGGAGCTCGTAGAACCCGATCGCGACATCGATCGGATCATCGCTGACGTTGGCGTAGCGCTCGCACAGTCGCTCGAACAGGGTGTCGGCCGACATGGCCTCCTCGCGCACACCGCCCTCGAGGAAGTATCCGGTGAGCGCGGTCTCGGGAAACACGACCAGCTGGGGGTGGGGCTCGATCGCGGCCACGCGGCCGAGGACCGCCTGTATATCGGCCAGTGTGGCCTCGGTGTCCCCCTTCGTGGGCCGAAACTGCGCGATGGCCAGGTCGATTCTCATACGATCGCGATCCACCGGTTGGGCGAGGGCCGGGTTCCGGCCGTCGCTCCGGCCCCGGATTCTCGCGCTGCACGGCGCCGAGCTACGGCAAAGGGGCTCGGCCGCCCTCCGAAAGATGGCCTCGCAACGCCAAAAGCCATAGGTCCGTGTTGCACCAGCGACCGACATCCCGTATCGATCGAGGTTCATACGCCGCCAGCCGTTCGACCGCCGGTCGGATTCAGTACCCCTCCGCCCGTCAAACGAGGCCACCGCGATCGAGATGGAGCCCAACGCGATCCTCAGCATCTACGCCGGCCTCGTGCTCGCGGGGCTGCCTCTGGTCGCGTGGAACGACGCCCGGCGTGGCGTTCTCGACGAGCAACAGCTCGAATTCCGCCGGGCCATCTACGGCTCGGTGGCGTTCTCGCTCCTACTGATCGCCGGCATCACGCTCGCGGTGACGGCCTGGCAGGATGTGGAGGCGGCTCTTCTCGGCTGGCGGGTCTCGGACGCCACGCAGGGGTTCACGTGGGGAGTCGGGTTCACCGTCGCGGGGCTCGCGGTCGCGTGGCTCGTGACGCACGGCGCACGCGCGGTCGGTCTCACCGAAGGAGCGCTCGCGCGCCTGTTGATGCCGCGAACCGCGCCCGAGAAACGAGCGTTCCTCGTGCTGTCTGGTGTGGCTGCGGTGTGCGAGGAGTACGTGTTCCGGGGATTCCTGCTGGCGGTGTCGACGGCCTGGCTGGACTCGCCATGGCTGGGAGCCGCGGTGGTGTCACTTTCGTTCGGGCTCTCGCATGGGTATCAACGGCTCGCTGGCGTCATTCGTGCGGGTACGTTGGGGTTTACGCTCGCTCTTCCGGTGATCCTGACGGGAAGCCTGTTTCCCGCGATCGTGGCCCATTTCTGGATCAATGCCGCGATCGGGCTCGGTGGGTGGCGGTGGCTGTTTCCCGACGAGTTGATCGAGGGCGCAGCGGAGAACGTGCAGTCGGTCGGGAACGGCGGTCCCGAGGGGGACGTAGAGACCCGGATCGATACGGAAGATGATCTGAACGGAGAAACCAAGGGATGAGGATGGGGAAGAAGCGAGGTAGGGCGATGCTCCGAGCATCGAGCTTGTGGACTCCGGTGCTGGTGGCCTCGGCAGCCATTCCGATGTTCGCGCTACCGCGGGACGCAGCCGCGCAATCCGACCTCGAGGTGCGTGGCTTGCTGAGGACCGGGGTTCGCGTGGAGCCGGCGTCATCCGAGCGTAGCGACGGATTCGACGTGTTCGACGCGAGGCTCGGTTTGTCCGGGAAGATCGGGATCATCTTCGATTACTTCGTTCAGGTCGAATACGACGAGGCCGATGACGAGTTCAAGCTCCTGGACGCTCGCGCCGGGCTGCCGATCCGTCCCGAGGCCGAGATCGGGCTCGGGCTGTTCCGCCCCGCGTTCGGCTTGGAGGCGCTGACGGACAAAGGCCAACTCACGTTCCTCGAGCGCTCTCAGGCTGCGGAAGCCATCGCACCGGGACGTCAGGTAGGCGTCGAGCTCCGGGGCGAGGCGGTGGACGCGAGGCTCACCTACGGGGCCGGCGTCTTCAACGGCAACGGACGTCGGCTCGAGAACGACGGCAGCGACTACATGTTCGCCGGCCGGGTCCAGTACAATACGATCGGCCCGGTCCCGTTCTACGAGGACTTCGTCCTCCAGGCCGGCGCGAGCGTGGCCTATTCGGAGGACACCGCGGCCGAGCTCGGTCCGGGGTTCGAAGGGACGGCACCCGGCGAGGGCTCGATCGGGTTCGAGGACGCGTTTGCCGGCGATCGGTTCCTGTGGTCGGTCGACGTGCACGCCAGCTATAGGGGTTGGTCCATCACCGGCGAATACCTGCGGGGCGACTACGACGCCGAGCTGTCACCGGATGAGCCGGATGAGTCGGAGGTAGCCCTCGATGCCTACGGCGGCTACGTAGAGGCCGGCTATCTGTTCTGGGGTGGCGCGATCGAGGCGGTCGCGCGCTACGACGGCTTCAGCCCGGCCGTAGGCGAGAACCGCGATTTCGTGCTCCTCGGCATCAACATCTTTCCCGGGCAGTACGCGAAATTCGGTCTACAGTACGCGATCGAGCTGCACGATTCACCGCCGAGCCCGTTCCTGGACGGCGGGCAGTTCCTGCTGGTCGCGCAGGTGGATTTCTAGCGGCCGGAGTCGCGGCCGCGCTCGCTGGCGAAGGCGGCTCCTCCACCAGGGCGAGCCGTACGATCGCCCGCCCGTTGCTCCACGTCGCCGTTCCCCACCATCGACCTCGGGGTGTGGCGGCCGAACCCCCGAGCACACGACAGGAGGTCCGATTGAGGATCGGAAGGTTTGCGCTACAGGTCTGCCTGGCCTCGGGTTGTGTCGCAGCATTGGCCCGACCGGCCGCGGCGCAGGTGACGTTCACTTCGAAAGCCGCGGAGGTTTCGCTCTCGGGGCGTTTTCAGCTCCAGGCGACGACGAGCACGTGCTCGGACTACAGCACCGACAACGCGGCGCCATCCTCCACATGCGGTCAGGACGTACCCGGAATCGACATGTTCATTCGGCGGGCGAGGTTCACCCTGCACGCCAAGTTCAACGACTGGATCGAGGGCCGCATCCAGCCGGATTTCGACCAGGTCGACGGCGTTGTCCTCAAGGACGCCTTCGGACGGTTGAATCTCAATCCCGATGCGGAGCACTCCCACGCGAGGATCACGATCGGCCAGTACAAGAAGCCCTTCGATGGCTTCCTGATGACCAGCTCGACCCAGATCCTCACGATCGAGCGGGATGTGGACATCCCGGGCGTCTCGGGGAGCACGGCGCTGTCGCTCGACGAGCTGACGACCCGGAACCGGCTGTCTGACCGCGATATCGGGGTCATGATCGACGGCAGCACCGCGGATGGACGCTTTCAGTACTGGCTGGGTGCCTTCAACGGAAACAGCCCCTCCGCCAACGAGGACGTGGATACCGACAAGCAGTTCATCGGGCGGGCGGCGGTCAACCTCGACGTCGGCAGTCTGCCGTTGCAGATCGCGGTGGCCGGTGCGCTCACCGACATCCCGTTCACGCGCCCGAACGAATCGTTGGGTGCCCGTCGTTTCGGCAATGTCGAGGTGTGGGGCGAGCTGGGTGATTTCAGCGAGGGGCCGCACGTACAGGCCGGGTTCGTGTTCGGCGAGAACGCGTTGCAGAGCGAATCCGGGGGAACTCCCGACCTCGTGGCGGACGAGTCGCTCGCGGACATGTACACCTGGCAGGTGATCGGGAGCTACAAGATCCCGCTGGAGGGCACCTACTTCTTCGAGGCCATCGAACCGCTCTTCCGCGTGACGATGGCCGATCCGAACGCGGATCTGGAGAACGACGGAGTGTGGGGCTTTACTCCCGGCCTCCAGATCTTTTTCGGGGGGCGGAACAAGTTAGCGCTGAACTGGGACATCGTCGCGTTCTCGGACGATTCGCTGGATGGCGAGAACTCGTTCAAGGCGCAGTACCAGTTCCATTTCTAAACTCGAAACAGGCAGGCACCTGGTGAAGAACACGCGGTCCTAGCTGGCCATGGGGGTGTCCCGGCCCGGGCCAGGCCGCTGGATCAACCCGCGGCTGGACGGGGCGGGAGATCCCACGCCCCGAACCTCATGCGGCGCTTGCGCGCCCGACGCATCATCCCGCGGTGAAAGTTGCGCCGTTTCTGCCCGTCGGCGGGCCGGCAGCGCACCCAGGACCCATCCGGCGACAGCTCCCAGGAAAGCTCGTTGTCCCTGAGTGCCTCCCTCAGAACCCGGCGAAGCTGCTTCCTCAGCTTCTTGGTCTCGACTTCCACGAGCGCCTCGACACGGTCGTCGAGGTTGCGGCGACGCCAGTCCGCGCTGCCCAGGAAGACCCTCGGCTTGCCCCCGTTCTCGAACCAGTAGAGCCGGTCGTGCTCGAGAAACCGTCCGATGATGCTCCGAACCCGGATGTTCTCGCTGATTCCGGGGAGACCGGGACGCAACCGGCACAGCCCCCGAACGATCAGGTCGATGCACACTCCCTCGACCGAAGCGCGGTATAGGGCCTCGATCGTATCTCCGTCGTCCAACCCGTTCATCTTCGCGATGATTCGGCCTGACCCGGACTCGCGCTGAGACTCGATCTCGCGCTCGATGAGCTCCATGAAAGCCGGGCGCAGGTCCCGGGGGGCGATCAGCAGGTTCCCGTACTCCTGCTCGGGCGCGTAACCGGTCAGATAGTGGAAGAGGTTCACCGCATCGCGGCCGATACCCGGTCGGCCCGTAAGCAGCCCGATGTCCGTGTACAACCGAGCGGTGCCCGAGTGGTAGTTGCCGGTGCCCACGTGCGTATACGCGCGGATGCCCTCGGGCTCGTCGCGCAGCACGAGCGCCACTTTGGCATGCGTCTTCAGACCCGTGACGCCGTACGTGACGTGCGCGCCCGCGTCTGCCAGGACCCGACCCCAGCCGATGTTGTCCGCTTCGTCGAACCGCGCCTTCACCTCGACCAGGACGGCTACCTGCTTCCCCGATTCGGCGGCACGCACGAGCGCCCGTACGACGGGCGATTCGTCCGAGGTACGGTATAGCGTCTGCTTGATGGCCAGAACCGAGGGATCGTCCGCCGCCTCCTCCACGAACCTCTGCACCGACGCGGCGAACGAATCGTACGGGTGATGAACGAGCAGATCCTGCGCCCGAAGAACCGCGAAGATGTCGGGCGCGTCCTCGGTCGCACGCTCGAGCAGGAGCTGCGGTGGGATGAGCGGCTCCCACGGCTCGAACTGGTGCTTTGGCCCCACGGCCTCCGTGAGCTCCGTCAAACCCGCCAGATCCAACAGCCCGTCGACCTCGTACAGGTCATCGGTCTCCAGCTCGAGCTCGCGGAGCAGGAGCGCCCGGACGGATTCCGGCATCTGCGGCTCGACTTCGAGACGGACCACGGGGGCGAAGCGGCGCTCACGCAGCTCCTCCGAGATCATCCGAATCAGATCGTCCGCCTCTTCCTCGGCCCGGCGAACATCCGCGTTCCGAGTCACCCGGAACAGGTGCGCGGACCGGATCTCCATCCCCCGGAACAGCTCGTCCACGTGCGCGCGCACGAGCTCCTCGACGGGTAGGAACCCGCCGTCTTTCTCGAGCTGGATCCAACGTGAGCGGCTCGTGGGGATCTTCACTCGCGCGAAGTGCATTGTCCGGCGTTCGGGGTGGCGAAGCACCACGGCTAGCGAGACGCTCAGGTTGGAGAGGAACGGAAACGGATGTCCCGGGTCGACGGCGAGCGGCGTGAGCATCGGGTAGATCTCTCGACGGAAGAGCTCGTGCAGTCGCTCTCGCTCGTCCTCTTCGAGCGCTTCGTATCGGTCGACCTTGATCTCGGCCTTGTCAGCCAGCGGTCCGCGTAGCTCACGCCAGGTCTCCAGCATCTTCTCGCTCATTTGCGAGACCGCTTCACGGATGAGCGCGAGCTGCTCCGCGGGCGTCCGACCGTCGACGGAAAGCCTCATGAGGCCCGCCGCCAGCTGACGCTTCAACCCCCCGACCCGCTTCATGAAGAACTCGTCCAGGTTGCTGGCGGTGATGGCGAGGAATCGGACGCGCTCGATGAGGGGCGTGCGCGCGTCGAGTGCCTTGTCGAGCACCCGCCAATTGAAGTCGAGCCAGCTCAACTCCCGGTTGAAGAAGAGAGACGGGTCGGAGGACTCTACATCCGAGGGAACACCACGGGGGGCGACAGCCCACGGGATCGCGAACCCCCCGCCCTCATCGGTGCCTGTGTCGGCCGGAGCCGGGACGCCGGTCTCGGGGGTGGACCCGGAGATCGGGATCGTGCGCGCCACCGGCTCGGCGGGCGGTTTCGGCTGCCCGTTCCCGCGCGGGTCGCGGACTACGCCCCGCTCGCTTTCGGTCGGCTTCTGACTCATACGGACCCCCGACCCGTAATCAACGGACCACCGCTGCCAACTGCGGACGCCGTCCACCCCGGACGTCGTGCCGTCGGGGTCCTGTCGCGATCAGACCCCATACCCCGCGACGCCTTGTGGCGTTGCCTCGACGCGCCATTCGCCCCAGTACTCGGCCAACCGGCGCGAGAACTCGCCGGGCTTCTCCCGATACACATCCTCCGCGATCGGCCATATGGCGCGCCGGATTCGAGAACGCTCCTGCTCCAACCGCCGTTCCACGGCCCGGAGCTCGTCATCACTCGCGAGCGCGCCCCCGCTACGCGCGGTTTGGAGGAGATCGCAGAGATCGTGCTCATCCCCCAACAGGTCGGCCAACGAGTGCACGGTCTCCGCGAAGGGCCCGAGGATCACCGGGTTGGTGGGCACGAGCACCTCGACTTGATGCCACAGGTATTTGACGACCTTCCTCCACTCGTGGAGCCGCTCGCTGCTCGGGTCGAGCTGTGCCGCCCGCATTCGTCTGCGCCCGGTTCGATACACCCGGAACAGCCCGGGGCGGACGAGGTCGAAATCGTCTCGCTCCACCGGCCACGCCGCGACGCGCTCGCGTGAGGCATTCAGATCGGCGGCGAGCTGACCGTCGTCGTCCAGCTCCCGGGTGTCCTCGTCAACGCCGTCTTCCAACGCCGCCCCGAGCTTGGCAAACCCCTTGATGGCGACGGAGTCCTCGGCTTCGCTGAGGAAACGCGAGGCGAGCTTCCGCAGGACCCAGTTGGTCCGCCGCGTCGCCAAACGCCGTCCCGCGTCACGGAAAGTCCGATTGAACCCGGTGTAGGCCTCCGTCCCGAGCTCCTCCCGCACGAAGCGAAGGAGCGCGCGGCTGCGTTTGAACGCCTTGCGCGCCTCGTGGACGCGGACGTTCAGCGGCTCGCGACTCTCGTTCGCCTGATCTCGAGTCAGGTCGATCTGCTGGAGGAGAAGACGCCGGAGGCCGGCCGAAAGCGTCTCGCGAGCCTCGAGCTGGAACATGGGAACTCCTCCGGGGGAACACGCTTGCGACCCTGGCAGGTGGATGCGACCAGCCGTTGCAGGGGACCCACAAGATACGTGTACGCGGCCGAGGAGCCCAGCCATCCTGAGCCCGCTCCGTGCCGAGGGTGGCGTCGACCCTTCCACATCGGCACGATATGCTGCGCCGCAAGTTGCCCGTCTCGATTCCTGGAGGTACGGATGAGGTCGTTCTCGCCACGTCGGTCGGTGTCCAAGTGCATCCTCGGGTTGGTCCTGGCCGGAGCGCTGACGGGGGCCGCGCCAGGCTGGATCGTCGCCCAGCCGCAGGAGGCGGCCCCAGTCGTCTTCGTGCACGCGAACGTGATCGACCCGCTCGCTGATGCGCCGATGAGCGATGTGACCGTGGTCGTGCGCGACGGGCGGATCGAGAGCGTGCAGCCCGGCGGCGACATCCCGCAGGACGCTGTCGTGATCGACCTCGGCGGCCGTTACCTGTCCCCGGGACTCATCGATACCCACGTCCACATCTCGAGCCTGGCCGCTGCGCGCCGCGCCCTGCACTCGGGCGTGACAACCGCCCGCTCGATGGGTGCGGGCTTTTTCGCCGATGTCGGACTGCGCGAGCTGGCCCGCGCGGGAGCGATGCTGGGGCCGGAGATCCTGGCCGCCGGGTATCACGTGCGTCCGCGGCCTGCGGATGGGCTGTTTCTCGATGCGCCGCAGCTTGCCGACCTGATGGGTGTCGATGTGCGCGGGGCGGCGCCGCTGCGCCGGGTGGCTCGCGTGATGCTCGAGCACGGCGTCGACTTCATCAAGGTCAACGCCACGGAGCGAGCCGGGCTGCCCGAGACCGACCCGCGTGTCGCCTTCTTCAATGAAGGAGAGCTGCGCGCCCTCGTCGAGGAGGCGGAGAACGCCGGCGTGCCCGTGGCCGCGCACGCGCATGGAGACGGCGGAGGCCGGGCGGCCGTGCTGGCGGGCGTCCGCAGCATCGAGCACGGCACCTACCTGAGCGAGCAGACGCTGGAGCTCATGCTGGAGCGCGGCACGTTCCTGGTCCCCACGATCGCGGTCGTGTCCGACCTGACGCTGCCGGGGGGCGACTACGACAACGCCGCGCTCCTGATCCGCGGCCGCCACATGTTGCCCCGAGTGCGCGAGACTGCCACGACCGCCCACCGGCTCGGGGTCAAGATCGCGGCCGCCACGGACACGGGGTACGGGTCCGAGAGCGTGCTGCGTCTCAGCCACGAGCTCATCGAGCTCGTGGGCGTGGGGCTCGGGCCCCTCGCCGCGATCCAGGCGGCCACCACCGTCGCCGCGGAGCTGCTCGGCGCCGACGATCGCCTTGGCCGCGTGGCGACCGGATACGAGGCGGATCTCCTCGTGCTGGATCGCAACCCCCTCGAGGATATCGGCGCCTACCAGGATGTGCTGTTCGTCATGAGCGACGGGCGCATCGCCCTCGACCGGCTCGGGTTTGCTCCCGCACAGCTACACCCGTAGCATTCGGATAGGCCTGCCAGGGGTATTCCGGCGACGCCTGGGATTGAGAGATACCCTCGGAACCTGATCCGGTTGACACCGGCGTAGGGAGCGCGGCCGCCAACAAGAGATCCACCCGCCCAGTGCCGGACCCGCGGGACGGAACCTCGCGGCGTCCTCTCCGAACACCGACGGTCGCCGGTCAGGACTCGGCCTCCGAGCATCCAACGACACGAGAGGCGTGTGAAGATGTCAGACCGGCGCGAGACGAACGGATCCGGGCCAGGCCCGAGCCGCAAGATGGTCGGTGCGGACGATCCCTTCCCGGAGTCGATGAAGGTCCACCTCGAGGGCGAGCGCGACGTGAGGGTGCCCGTGCGCGAGATCGAGCTCTCCGGCGGCGAGTCCCCGCTCCGCGTCCCCGACACGAGCGGCCCGCGCGACGTTGACCCTCGCGAGGGCTTGCCCCCGCTTCGGGACGGATGGATCCGCGGGCGACGCGACGTAAAGAAGGTCCGCTCGTCGTTCGCGAGCGAGCGCCTGGCCGAAGAGGTCCCCGCCGCGCTCAGACGAGAGACGGTGCTGAGCGGCACCGGACCCGTGACCCAGATGCACTACGCCCGTCGAGGCGACGTCACCTCCGAAATGGAATTCGTCGCGCTCAGGGAAGACATGGACCCCGAGTTCGTGCGCTCGGAGGTGGCGCGCGGCCGCGCGATCATCCCGGCCAACATCAATCACCCCGAGCTCGAGCCGACCATCATCGGCCGCAACTTCCGGGTGAAGATCAACGCCAACATCGGAAACTCCGCCGTCACCTCCTCGATAGAAGAGGAAGTCGAAAAGGTGCGTTGGGCGACCTTGTGGGGCTCCGACACGGTGATGGATCTGTCGACCGGGAAGGACATTCACGAGACGCGGCAGTGGGTGATCCGCAACTCCGCCGTTCCCGTGGGTACCGTTCCGATCTACCAGGCGCTCGAGAAGGTGGGCGGCGTGCCCGAGGACCTGACGTGGGAGGTGTTCCGCGACACCGTGATCGAGCAGGCCGAGCAGGGGGTCGACTACTTCACCGTGCACGCGGGCGTCCTCCTGCGCTACATCCCGCTCACCGCTGAGCGGGTCACGGGGATCGTCTCGCGGGGTGGGTCGATCCTCGCCAAATGGTGCATGGCGCACCACGAGGAGAACTTCCTCTACACGAACTTCCGCGAGCTGTGCGAGATCATGGCGGTGTACGACGTCTCCTTCTCGCTCGGGGATGGGCTGCGGCCCGGCTCGATCGCCGATGCGAACGACGAGGCCCAGTTCGCCGAGCTCAAGACCCAGGGCGAGCTGACCGAGGTCGCCTGGGCGCACGACGTCCAGGTGATGTGCGAGGGGCCGGGCCACGTCCCGATGCACCTGATCCAGGAGAACATGGACAAGCAGCTCGAGTGGTGTCACGAGGCGCCGTTCTACACGCTCGGGCCGCTCACGACGGACATCGCGCCCGGCTACGATCACATCACGAGCGCGATCGGTGCGGCGATGATCGGGTGGATGGGGACCGCGATGCTGTGCTACGTGACCCCGAAGGAGCACCTGGGCTTGCCCAACCGCGACGACGTGAAGGCGGGCGTGATCGCCTACAAGATCGCGGCGCACGCCGCGGATCTCGCGAAGGGTCACCCGGGGGCGCAGGCGTGGGACGATGCGCTGAGCAAGGCTCGCTTCGAGTTCCGCTGGGAAGACCAGTTCAACCTGAGCCTGGATCCGGTCACCGCGCGCGAGTATCACGACGAGACCCTGCCAGCGGCGGGCGCAAAGGTGGCGCACTTCTGCTCCATGTGCGGCCCGAAGTTCTGCAGTATGAAGATCACGCAGGAGGTACGGGACTACGCTGATGCACACAGGCTTTCGGCGGAAGAGGCGCTGGAGACCGGACTACACGAGAAGGCCGAAGAGTTCCGCGAGCACGGTGGAGAGCTCTACGTCGAGGCGGGCGCCGCCGAGTCAGCGGTGGTTCCCGATCGGGGTCGTGACCGGCGGCGATAATCTCGTGATGAAGCAAGCGTGATGCCGGGTTCCGAAGCGAGTGCACAGTTCGGGGCCGGCGCCCTGTACTTGCTCATCCTCTGCCTTTTGGTCCCGTTCGGGCTCCACCGCCTGCGGCTTCTGTGGCTTCGCTTCACGACTCCCGAGCCTCGAGGGCCGCGGGGTTGGGTCGGATCCCTCCCACCGGTCACGATCCAGCTTCCCATCTACAATGAAGCAAACGTGGCGCAGCGGTTGATCGACGCCGCGTGCCGCCAGGACTATCCGGCCGAGTTGCTCGAGGTCCAGGTGTTGGACGACTCCGACGACGCGACCGTCGGGATCGCCCAGCGAGCAACCGCGGCCTGGCGCCGGCGGGGCATCGCCACCCGACACGTTCGGCGAGGGACACGAGCCGGGTTCAAGGCGGGAGCCCTCGCGCACGGAACGCGGATCGCGCGCGGTGATTTCCTGCTCGTGCTGGACGCGGACTTCATCCCGCCTACGAACCTGATTCGCTCGCTGCTGGACTCGTTCGACGCTCCGGATGTGGGGGCGGTCCAGGCAGCGTGGAGCCATCTGAACGCCGAGGAGAGCTGGTTGACGCGGGCGCAGGCCCTGTTCCTGGATGCGCACTTCGCGATCGAGCACGCAGCTCGCTACCGGGCCGGGCTGTTCTTCAACTTCAACGGGTCCGCCGGCATGTGGCGGAGGGCGTGCATCGAAGCGAGCGGCGGCTGGAAGAGTGATACGCTGACCGAGGACGTGGACCTGAGCTACCGCGCACAGCTCGGCGGCTGGCGCCTCGTATACCGGGACGATGTGCGGGTCCCGGCCGAGCTCCCCCGGGAGCTGGAGGACATCGAGCTGCAGCAGGAGAGGTGGACCCAGGGCGGGATTCAGACGGCGTACAAGCTGCTCTCGGCCGTATGGAGCAGCCCGCTGCGACCCGCGGTGAAGCTAGAGGCGACCGCGCACCTGCTGGGTCATGCGGTGCACCCGCTTACCCTGATGCTGGGATTGTGCTTGTGCGCACTCGGATACCTCGGATTGGCGCACGAGGGAATCCCCGCCTGGGTCCACGGGGCGGCGTTGGGGTTCGCGACGGTGCCGTTTCTGGTCTTCTATGGCGCCGCGGCCGGCGTTCGCCGTTACGCGGCGCGCTCGATTCCGCGACGCCTGCTCGAAGCGCTCCTGCTGGGTCTCGGGCTCGGAATACCGCTCACGGGAGCCGTCTTCCGCGGTGCCCTGCGGGTGGGCACTCCGTTTCGCCGGACGCCGAAGCGCGGGGGCGCTTCACTTCGAGCCTATCGGGCCCGTGTGAACGGGATCGCCGCGGGGGTGCGAGCGGCTCTGGGGGTGTCACTCCTCGGTTCGATGGCGAGCCTGGCTGCTTCGGGCTTGTTCTCCGCCGTCCCGTTCACGGGTCTGTTCGCCGCCGGGTACCTGGCCGCCACGCGCGAGGTGGCCAGACGCGGCCTGGGCCACTAGCCAGACAACCACCGGCGTGTGCACGAGGAGCGCGAGCCACGTCGGCTGCGGCCACACGCCGGTGGCGTGGAACGCATCGCGCCCGGCATACCCCAGGAACACCGTGCCGGTGAGCAGGACCCAGGGACCGCTCTCGAACAGACACGCGAACGGCAGGATCCACAGGACGTACCACGGGTGCAGCGTGGGTGAGAGCAGGAGGGCCGCGCCGATCGTCCAGAACAGCGTTCGATCGACCGGCCAGCGCTTCCACGCCGCCCACAGGGCGAGCCCAACGACAGCTCCCGCGACGAGCCAACGCGGCGTCGTTCCGGCGCCGACCGAGCGAACGAGCACTTGAAACAACCCGGGGTTGAACTCCCAGCGCTCCGCGTACGTGCCGAGCGCTTCGAAGAGCCGCGGCCCGGCCGCCGCGTAGGGCAGGTAGAGGAGCGCGGGCACGAGAAACGCGAGCGCGGCGGACCGGGATCCGTGCCTCCGCCACAGAGCGGGGCATGCCGCGAGGGGCGCGAACTTCACCGCGGCCCCGAGACCCAGGAGCGCTCCGCCCGCCAGGGCCAGACGTGCTTTGCCAGGCTCGACGGGCCCGTCTGCGCCCGCGCCGCGTGGGTCGGCGCCCGCCCCTCGGGGCCCACCCCACAGGAGCGCGACCGCTGCCATCATGGGAAGAATCCCCAGCGACTCCATGTGTCCGCTCCACCCCACCTCGACGATGAGGAGCGGCGACCAGAGGTAAAGGAGCAGCGGGCCGTTCCGCGCCGACCCGAATCGCCGCCGGACCATGCGGTCGATCACCCACGCCACGCCCAGATCGGCCGCGAGCCAGGCGAGCTTGAACAGCGGCCAGCCCGCCGCGACCAGCGCGAGGACGGCGAACACGATCTGGGCGCCCGGGGGATAGATCGTGGGGATCTCGGGGTGGTTGATCAGTGGCCACCAGGCCGTGCGGATCGTTTCGAGCTGCGGATCGGCCGGCGCATACAGGAAAGGGTTGATCCCGTTTCGCGCTATCCAACCATCCCACACGTAGCGGTAGATGTCGTCCGAGAGAAACGGCGTGAGGGGAAGCAGCCCGGTGCGGAGAAGGACGCCACCCGCCCAGATCGCGCGGCGAGGCACCGCATCGGCGGACCGCCACGAGCCCAGGTACGCGGCGAAGGCGATCCCCCACAGCCAGAGTGCCGGCCAGGGAGTGGCGCGGCCTCCCGGCCACCACCCCATCGCCAGCAGGGCGGCCGCCTGAGCGGTGAACAGGAGAATCGGGGTGCGCCGGGCGAGTGCCTCGCCGGGGGGCTGTCGTCCCGGAGACCGCATCAAGACCGGCTCCCGATCTGGCCTCCGGCCCGCGTCGCGCCCCCGACTCCGGAGCTCGCTTGCGGTACGCGTTCCTGATCCCCGCGCTGGATGAGGCCGAGACGCTCCCCGCTCTGCTCGAGCGGGTGCGCGTGACTTCGGGGAGCGACCTGGCTCGGGTCGTGGTGGTCGACAACGGGTCCACCGACGACACGCCAGCGATCGCCCAACGCGCGGGGGCCAGCGTCGTCTCCGAGCCACGTCCCGGGTACGGACGCGCCTGCCAGAGCGGGATCCACGCCCTGCGATCCGAGCCGCCCGACGTCCTGGTGTTTCTCGACGCGGACGACTTTCAAGCTCCGGCTCAGGTGGAGCGTCTCCTCGCTCCGCTGCGCGCCGGAGAAGCCGACCTGGTCGTCGGCGAACGGCAGTCGTCCGCGGGCGGTGGAGTGCGCTGGCACGCGCGGCTGGGCAACCGGCTGATTCTCACCTTCATGCGCGGGTTGTACGGTGCGGCGCCACGCGACATGGGGCCGTTCCGCGCGATCCGATGGGTCGATCTCGAGAGGCTCCGTCTGGACGACCCGGACTTCGGCTGGTACGTGCAGATGCAGGTCCGGGCGGTCCGGGCTCACCTGCGCACCGTCGGGATTCCGGTGACGTTCGAGCGCAGATCGCTCGGCCGTTCCAAGGTCTCGGGGTCCGTGCGCGGGTCGTTAACGGCAGGGTGGGTCATGCTGCGCACGCTTGCGGCAGAAGTCCTGCGCGCGCCTCCGGAGCGCGCAGGGCGCTTCACTGAATCGGGCTGAGGTGGTGCCTCGAGCGGGATTATCCTCGCGCCGAGAGGAAGAGCTGGCGGAGCATCGCCTGCGGCAGCTCGGCGGCCCTTTGAACGACGCGGGCCGCGGTCTCCTCGAGAAGGACGGGCGCCGTGTCGTATCGTTCCGAGCCGCTCCGGAACGAAAGCCGGCCGCGTACGAGGTCGCCGGAGACGGGCTCGACGATGACGTGCATCTGCCAGTAATCGCCATCGTCCTCGAGCGTACCGATGGAGGTGTCGCGCTCCTCTTCATCCCATATGTGGAGCTGTCGGCGCGATGCGTCCTCCCCGGCGCCGTTGCCGGACCCGCTCATCGGACCACCCCCATCCTCACCTGTCATCACTCGTCCTCGGCCGCCGGCACCTGCTCGCGGGCCGCCAGCTCGCGCCACAGCCCGAGCAAGTAGCGATCGTAGCGCTCGGGGTCCGCCTCGTAGTCTTGTCTCCAGGTCCCGAAATCCGGCAACGGCACGCTGTTCCGCAACCGCCTCGTCACCAGCTGGACCATGGCTCGGAACCCGAGCGACCCGGGCTCCAGAGCCTCGTCCTTGGCAGCCTCTTCGACGAGGTCGTAGATCCGCTCGTCGGAGAGCGAGAGGAAGACTTCCGTAAGCTGCGCCGAACAGAACTCGATGTACTTCGCCTTGAGAACCGGATCGGCGTCCAGGTCCTCCACTGCGAGTTCGGGGGCGAGTGGGCGACCGTTGTCGGTGGACAAAATGCGTCACTGGATTACGAGATACGCAGCTTGCGGGTTGGCGAAGAGCCAAACCGCCCCAGCGAGCGATTTAGTGATCCCGGTGGGGAGCGTCAACCGGGTGACGGCGTTGTTACGGTCGAGCGACGGTCATACGGTCCCACCCGGGTCGGGCGGGGAGAGGGAGTCCAGCTGTGAGAATCAGCGGGGTTCGAGTGGTTGGGCGCTCAGTTCCTGGAACACGATGCGGCGCGCCAACGCATACTGGATGGCGCGTCCGAGGAACTCCGGATCGTTCTTGCGGACTTCCTCGACGTCGTCCGCGAGCTCTTCGGGCAGATCCACGACCAACTCCACCGGGCGGGTATCCGACAGCGACATCATCAGCGACTGGCGCTCCAAAAAAAGGTTCAATTGTCGATGGTCATGACGACGGACGGGTGGGTAGCGTGGCCCGCATTCCCGCTTCCAGTTGTCGCCGGAAGTATACGAAGAGACGATTCGACCGTGCAACCGTAGACGTCCGTTCGCCCCCAGGGCGGCCGGGCCCTATCCACAATGTAAGTGTCCACATGGTCGTCAGTTACGCAATTGTTCAAGGTTTGTAGATAACTCGGCTCTGGTGTGGATTACGCTCGTGGCCCCCTCGAAGAGCCCATGGGGAGCACGAGCGATTCGCGAACACGGGCGCAGGATTCGAGCGATGATCCGCCCCCCGCTATGTTCGTCGACGGTACGTCACTTTTTTGAAAAAGCTGAACTCGTGCGCGGGGGTGAGCAGGCGTGTGGTCGACCGAGCGCGGCCGTGAGCTCGTCGCGCCGAGGTGCCAACGAGGGACCGTTCTGACCGTCCGCGAGATTGTCCTCCTCCTCCTGATCCAACGAGGTGTCGTACACCTCTTCGAAGCCGTCGCCGTTGCAGATGTAGTGGTAGTCCCCATCCCACAACGAGTGCATTTCGTCACCCCGCAGCACGGGATACCACGGGCGGAGCACGACTCCACGGTAGAGGGTGGACAGGATGGGTCCCGGGGGCGTGGCGCCCGTCAGCCCCGCGATCGGCGGATCGGACTCCAGCGGAGCGGAGTCGGTGGCCCACAAAGGTGCGAGCGAGTGTCCGGGGAGTCGACGCTCGTCGGGGGCGCTCACGAGGTCCAGGATGGTTGCCGGCAGGTCGCGGAGACTCACGGTGCCCTCGAGTCGCCCCACCGGGACCCCCGGACCCGCGATCAGCAGCGGTACGTGAAGAAGCGGAGCGTACAGGCTGTTCAGGTGTCCGAAAAGGCGGTGTTCGCCGTGCTGCTCGCCATGGTCGGACGTAACGACCACGAGCGTGTTGTCGAGCTCGCCTCTCGCCTCCAGCGTTTCGAACAACCGTCCCAGCTCCGAGTCCAGATATGCGATCGCGCCGTCGTACGCGTTGAGCTCGATCTGGAACTCCTCGGGGGTCATGATCCACTTCGCCGGACGACGCGCGCGAGTGTCCCTCTTCAGGCTGACTTCGCGCGACAGAGGTCGGGGCCCGGTCGGTCCGAACAGCGTATCGAACGGCGGCGGGGGCAAGTACGGCTCGTGCGCGTCGAACAGGTTGAGGAAGGCGAAGTAGGGACGCTCCTCCCGGCCGTCGATCCAATCCAGGAATGCGTCGACGATCACCCCCGCCGGCTTCCGATTGAGCAGATCCTCGTACCCCAACAATCGGTGAAATGTCGTGGTGCCGGCGAGCGCGCGACCGAGCGATGAGCTGAGCACGGTCTGACCCACGGAGACGGGGTAGTCCTCGTAGTGGACGAATCCGCGCGACAGACCGTGCACGTACGAGCCGTACAGGAGGTTCGCGACGAACCCCGCCGTCTGATACCCGCTCGATCCGAGCACTTCGGCCAGCGTAGCATGAGCATCGTCCAGGGGCTCTTCCCAGTCGGCGGAGAGCTGGTGCGGGAAGCGGCCGGTGAAGACGGAAGCGTGAGACGGAAGTGTCCACGGAGCCGTAGCGACAGCGCGCTCGAACACGAGGCCGTTCCGAGCGAATGCCGAGAGATGCGGGGTCGTGGCTCGCTCGTACCCGTACAGACCCAGGCTCTTCGCACGCACCGTGTCGAGGATGAGGAGCAGGACGTTCGGTGCTCCCTCCGGGGCTGCCGGCAGATCGGAGAGCGCGGCGCGCTCCACGAACGGCCGCCGTCCCACCACGCCGGCCGTCGTCACCGCGAGGCCGAGAGCGAGGATGGCCGTCGCCCGCCTGATCCAGTGCGGTATGGCACCGGAGCCACCCAACCAGCGCCCCGCCTGCACGCCGACGCCGCCGGCCAGCACGAGCGCCGCCGCAATGTGCAGCTTGAAGGGCAGGGCCAAAGCGATGGAGAACGCGCTCAGCATGCCGAAGACAGTCGCGCTGACCCTCACCCCGGCGACCCCTGGCCAGCGCTCGCTGAAGCCCAGCAAAAGCAGACCTGCCAGGGCGAACACGACCAGATTCGCGGCGGGGGCCATCCACACGATGTGGGGGCTGACGTACGTGATGTGGCCGAGGACGTAGCGGTGCAGGGTGACGAACAGTAGCTCGCAGGTGCCCGTCAGCAGCGCAAAAAACCCGGCCAATAGAAGGACGCGCCGGAATCTCCCCGACCACCCGGTTACTCCACCTCCGCGCCCCGCCCCCGCGTCGATTCCGCTTCGCACGTGCCTTTCTCCACCTCCACCGACCGCGGGCCTCGCAGCCCGAACTGGTTGTCAGTGGAGCAAATCTCACGCCCCCGCTGGCCGGAGTCCGCGGGTCTGGCTCCCCTGAGTCCGTTGGTCTTCCGGGAGGGCTGGCGCCAGACGTGCGCCCCCCCCATGATCGCGGCGTACACCACGAAGCCCCTCACGGCGCCTACACGGTGCGGCGAGGAGCTCGAACACCCAAACGCAAGGCTCGAATTGGTGAGCGAGAACAGCCACGCCGCCCTCATTCTGGGGGCCTCGAGCGGCTTCGGTGAGGCCGCGGCGCGCGCGTTTGCCCAGGCGGGATACGACATCTACGGAGTCCACCTGGACCGCCGCGCGGGTCTCGAGCGCGTCGAGCAGATCAAGGTGGCGCTCGAGGAGGCCGGCAGTCGGGCGATCTTCTACAACGTGAACGCGGCGGCCCCGGAGAAACGCGATGCAGTATTGGAGGACGTCGCCGCCAACGCGTCACCCGGCTCCGTCCGCGTGCTGATCCACTCGCTCGCGTTCGGGACGTTGCGGCCGTTCCTGGGCGAGAACAGCTCGATCACGCCCGACCAGATGAACATGACCCTCGATGTCATGGCGCATACGCTGGTCTATTGGACCCAGGGTCTCGTCGACCGCGGTCTCATGGGTGAGGGGGGTCGGATCTACGCCATGACCTCGTCGGGCGGAGATCGCGTGATCCCCACGTACGGTGCGGTCTCGGCCGCGAAGGCGTCCCTGGAATCGCATTGCCGCCAGCTCGCGCTCGAGCTCGCCCCACGCGGCATCACGGTCAACGCGATCAGGGCCGGTGTGACGGATACGCCTGCGTTGCGGAAGATCCCCGGGGCCGAGCAGATGATCGAGGAGGCGGCAAGCCAGAACCCGCACGGCCGGCTCACCACGCCCCAAGATGTCGCGAGCTGCATGGTAGCGCTGGCGGCTCCCGAGACAGCCTGGATGACCGGCAACACCATCCGGGTCGACGGAGGCGAAGACTTCGTAGGCTCCAACCCTTCCGGGAGCTGACGGGATGAGCGCCATTCGTCGAGCAGGCGGAGCGCTCCTCCATGTCGCCGGCGTGCGGGCGGAGCAGGAGATTCGCCAATGGCAGCGCGAGCTGATCCGTCCGTGGCGCGAGGGCACGAAAGGGCCAGCGGCGGAAGTCGGCCGCTGGATCGGCGTCGGTCTCGCGGTCGGGACCGTGGTCGCCGGTATCGCCGCCGCCCTCCGGACAGAGCGGCCCTGGGCGGATCGCTGAAGAGCTCCCCGACGACCTGCCGGCGGTAGAGCACGCCCATGCCTTCGTCCGGTGAGCCGCGCCTCGCACGGGTGTGCGGCGTCCAGTTCGCCCCCGAGTTCGGCTCTCCCTCCCGCAACACCGAGCGTATCGTGCGCGAGGTCACCGCGGCCGCCGCCGAAGGGGCGGAGCTCGTCGTATTCCCCGAGGCGGCGTTGACCGGTTACGTGTTCGAGAGTCTCGACGAGGGGCTCAGCGCCGCCGTAACCACCGAGGGGCCCGAGGTTCGTGCCATCGCCGGCGCCGCGGCGGACTCCGGTGCGTGGGTCGTGTGCGGCGCGATCGAGCGCGACGGAAATGCCCTCTTCAATGCGGCCCTGCTCGTAGGCCCGGAGGGACTCATCGGGCGATATCGGAAGGTCCACACGCTGTGCCTCGGGGTCGACCGCTTCACGCGGCCCGGGGCGGAGGGGTTTCGCGCGCACGAGCTTCCGTTCGGTCGGATCGGGATGCACATCTGCTATGACGGCAGCTTCCCCGAGAGCGCCCGTGCGCTGAGACTCGAGGGCGCACAGCTGCTACTCCTCCCGACGAACTGGCCACGTCTCAGGATGAGGCGAGAGATGGTGCAGGTGCGGGCCTACGAGAACCACGCGTTCTACTTCGCGGTGAATCGGGTGGGGAGCGAGCGCGGGGTCCGCTTCGAGGGCGGAAGCCTGGCGGCGGATCCGGACGGGCGCCTGCTTCTCGAGGCGGAGGCCGAGCCCGGGCGACACCATCTCGAGCTCGATCTGTCGCTGGCGGATGCCACGCGGGAAGTCGTGCGCCCGGGCGAGTGGGAGCTCGACCTCATCGAGGATCGGCAGCCGGAGCGTTACGGGGCTGTCACGCGCGCGACGCCCGACGCCAGGCGAACGGGCAGCCGGCGCATTGAGGGTTAGCGGGCTGTTGGATCAGCGAACGCCGAGCGCGAGCACGATCTCGATGCGACGGTTTTGCGTGCGACCCTCCTCGGTCTCGTTGCTCGCGATCGGGCGGTCCTCGCCGTAGCCGGTGGCCTCCAGCCGGTCCGCGCTGATCGGCAGACTCTCGAGAAGGTATTCCCGGATTGCCACCGCCCGCCGCTGGCTGAGCGCGCGGTTGGCGTCCGCGTTCCCGCGCGAATCGGTGTGCCCCTCGATCCGTGCGGGAGCGCCGGAGAACTGGACCAGCACGCGCTGCACCTTGGCCAGGATCGGTTGGTGCTCGGGGAGGATCTCGTCCGACCCGGATTCGAACGTGAGCTGGAAAAGTCTCAATGTCAGCTCGTCGCCACGCACGAAGACCTCGCCTTCCCGGGGCGTGAACAGCGCCTGCACCTCTCGCAGCCGGCGCTCGTAGTCCTCGCGCTCTCCGAGCTCGGCCAGGGCTTCCGCTTCGCGGCGCTCTGCAGCGGCCAGATCGCGCTCGAGCGCCTCCACCTGCCGACGGAGCTCGTCACCTTCGGATCGGGCGCTTGCCCCCGCTCTCTCCAACCTGGCCCGTTCGTCGAGCAGGCGTCGGATTTCGCCCGCGATCGCCTCGGCAACGCCCGACGTGCCCTCCGCGATGCTCGCATCGAGACCGAGGAGCGTCGCGAGCTCGACCAGGTCGTCCTGGTGCGCGCGGAGCAGCCGCTCGACGGCCACCTCCCGTCGCGCGACGCCGTCCGTGACGTCCGCCATGCGGGTCGCGCGGCGGTACGCGGCCGCCGCCTCGGCGCCCAGGCGCGCTGCGGCGTCGCGCTCAGCGGGGCCGCGCACCAGGATCGAGTCCGCCGCGGCGAGGAGTGCCTCCGCTTCGGCGAACGTTTCGGGTGCCAGTTCGCGCGCGCTCGCCGCGAGGGCAGCGGTTCGGGCCGTCAGCGCGTGCTCCAGCTGATCCGTCCGCAACGCCTGGAACGCCGCTTCACCGTACAAGGCTTCGGCCCGCTCGATCCGAGGGATGGCGTCCTCGCGCTCGTCGCGCTCGAAGCGCAGGCCCGCCTCGCGAAGCGTTTCTTCGGCGGCAGTCCACCTGGCACCCGCGCGCTCCGGAGCCCCGGCAGCCATCGCCCGCGCCCGGATCGCGAGGACCGGGCCGAACCAGGCTTCTCCCGCGACCGCCACGCGCTGCACTTCCCGTAGGTCGACGCTCGCCTCGATGACCCGCTGTCGCACGGCGTCGGGGGAGTCACCGCGGTCGCGACGACGGCGCGCCTCCTCGAGCCGTGCTTCGGCTCGATCGAAGCGGCGCGGTGCGACCAGGTGGTACCCCTCGTGGCGGAGCCCCTCGAGCAGCGAGCCCACCGACTCGATCGTGGGATCCACTTCCTGCGCCGCGGCGGGCGTCGCAACCGGGAGCATGCCCGCGATCGCGGCGACATTCGCGACGACGATCGCGGCGGCGAGAGAGGGCAGGCGCGTCACCACGGAGCGGCGACCTCGGGCTTCGGGGAGATGGTGCTCTCGAGGACCTCCAGCAACTCGCGCAGAGTCGTGTCGCCCCGGTCGCGGGCATACCAGCGGCGAGCGTCCTTGTAGATCTCGGCCTTGTCCCTCACACCCGCTCGCTTTTCACTCAACACGAACTCCTGGAGCTCGGCGGGTCGTGGTCCCCATCGACCCACGGGCTCGTACGCCTCATCGAGCACGATGGCGAGCGGTATCGAGCGCGACCCGTTCGTCAGATAACGGTCCATCAGCTCGGGGTTCTCATTTCGCCTCAACACGCGAAGCTCGATGCCAGGCACCGCCTCAGCGAACCGGGCCAGGATCGGCACCGTGTTGGACGCATCGCCGCACCAGTCCTCCGACAGCACGAGGAGGTTCCAGCTACCGCCCAGCTCCAGCGCGCGCTCCACGGCCCACTCGGGGGACGCCGCCTTGCGGTACACCCCGTCCCATAGCGCGGCGCGCTCGTGTACTTCCCGGCCCAGATAGACCGGAAACTCGTGCGCCCGCTCCCAGTAACCTCTGTATGTCGAGCCGTGCGTTTCAGTCATGGCGGAGGACTCCCGTAGCATTCATTATACACCGCGAACACGACCTCGCGCCGGTCTCGAGTGTGCGGCGCGCGCACGACGGAACACGATGAGACGGTCTGGAGGTTCCCGCCGCCGCGGCGGGCCGACCGACGCGGGGATGCGCGACGGTCGGCGGATGCGTCCAGGCCAACTAACCGACATTACCACAGGCGCTTAAGCCGATCATGCGACTCAGGAGGAAGCTCACATGGAGACGGTGACCGCCAGCCGACGGGCCAGCGGGCCGACGGCCGACGAGCAGCGTCCCGGTGCGGAGGAGCCTGCGCGTCTTGCCCATCCCCAGGGGCGTTTCGAGGCCCCTGCACCCGTGAACGAGCCCGTACTCGATTATGCACCGGGGAGCCCGGAGCGCGACGAGCTTAAAGCCGAGCTCGAGCGCCAAAGCGGAGACGTCATCGAGATCCCCCTGATCATCGGCGGGGAGGACGTCCACTCCGGTGACCTCCACGATGTGGTGATGCCTCACGACCACGGACATGTGCTGGCCCGATCGCACATGGCGGGAGCGGCGGAGTGCGCGCGGGCGATCGATGCGGCGCGCGAGGGGTGGCTGGAGTGGTCCAGCTGGTCGCTGGAGGACCGAGTCGCCGTCCTGTTACGGGCGGCGGATCTGCTTTCCGGGCCCTGGCGCGCGCGCCTCAACGCCTCGACCATGCTCGGGCAGAGCAAGACCGTCTTCCAGGCCGAGATCGACTCGGCCTGCGAGATGATCGACTTCTGGCGCTTCAACAGCTTCTTCGCCACCCGAGTCTACGAGCAGCAGCCGGCCTCCTCGCCCGGAGTGTGGAACCGGATGGATCACCGTCCGCTCGAGGGCTACGTGTGGGCGATCAGCCCGTTCAACTTCACGGCGATCGGCGGAAACCTCACCACGGCCCCCGCGATCATGGGGAACGCCGTGATCTGGAAGCCGGCGACCACCGCCATTCTGTCCGGCTACTACACGATGCGGGTCCTGGAAGAGGCGGGGCTTCCTCCCGGCGTGATCAACTACATGCCCGGGTCCTCGGGGAAGATCAGCGAGCCGTTGGTGTCGAGTCCGGAGCTGGCCGGGATCCACTTCACCGGGTCCACATGGACGTTCCAGGCGCTGTGGCGGGAGGTCGCGGAGAGGCTGGAGAGCTATCGCTCGTACCCGCGTCTGGTGGGCGAAACGGGCGGCAAGGACTTCATCCTCGCGCACGAGACCGCCGATCCGCAGGCGCTCGCCGTGGCCATCGTGCGGGGCGCCTTCGAGTACCAGGGGCAGAAGTGCAGCGCGGCCTCGCGGACCTACGTACCCTCCACGATGTGGGAAGACGTGCGTGACCGCGTGCTCGCGATGCTCGAGGAGATCCGGATGGGTGATCCCGCGGATTTCCGGAACTTCGTCGCCGCGATCATCGATCGGCCGGCGTTCGAGTCGATCAAGGAGTACATCGAGTACGCCCGTGCCTCCGAGGATAGCGAGATCCTCGCCGGCGGCGGGTGCGATGACTCGGTCGGATTCTTCATCGAGCCCACTCTCGTGCTGGCCGAGAACCCGAAGCACAAGCTCATGTGCGACGAGATCTTCGGGCCGGTCATGACCGTCCACGTGTATCGCCCCGAGGCGTGGAAAGAGACCCTCAAGCTCGTGGACGAAACTTCGCCCTACGCGCTCACGGGGGCGGTATTCGCGAACGATCGCGAGGTGATCCGCGAGGCCACGGCAGCCCTGCGTCATACCGCGGGCAACTTCTACGTCAACGACAAGCCCACGGGGGCGGTCGTCGGCCAACAGCCGTTCGGCGGCGGGCGAGCGAGCGGAACCAATGACAAGGCGGGATCGATCCTCAACCTGCTTCGCTGGGTCTCTCCACGCTCGATCAAGGAGACGTTCGTGCCCCCGCACGATTACCGATATCCCTTTATGGCAGCGGAGTAGAGGCTGATGAGTCCAACCGGAGAACGCGGGGGCTACCGACGCTGGCTGCTGGCGGCCGCCGCTGTAAGCATCGGGACCGCGTGCGATCGATCACCGCCTCCGACGAGCGAGGAGATCCTCCGGAACGCGACCTACCTTTCGGAGTGGTCGGAGGCGGGCGTCGTCACGCTTACGGACGGCGAGTACCAGGCTCCGTCGGCACCGGGCACGGACCCGGAGGTGGTGATCACGCTCGTGGATTTCGCGACGGGCGATCTGGATGGTGACGGCGAGGAGGACGCGGCGGCAGTGCTGGTCGAGCGCTCGGGACTCACCGAGCACTTCTACCGGCTGCACGCGCTGTTGAGGGATGGCCGTCAGATGCACGATGCCTCGAGCCGCTTGATCGGTGATCGGATCGGCCTCGAGGCGGTGCGCATCGAGGACGGGGTCATCATAACGGATCTCCTCGTGCGCCAACCCGGTGAGCCGGGGACCATCCAACCCACGGTCCCGATCACCACGGACTTCGTGTTCACCGACCGCGGTTTGATGCCGTTCTCCTCACCTCTCGGGGCAACACCCCCACCCGCGTCACCCGGGGGCCCCACACGAGCGCTTGCCGGCGAGACCTGGAGGATCGTCTCGATCCGCACCGGAGAGGATCCCGCATTCATGGCCGACTCGAGCGAACAGACTCCTGAACTCTCGTTCGCCGAGGAGCTGAGGGACGTGGATGGGTCTTCCGGACGACTGTTCGGCTCCACCGGCTGCAACCGCGTGCTGGGTAGCTACCAGTTGAGCGATGCCGGGGGTCTCAGGATCTCGGGCATCGCGACGACGCGTAGGATGTGCGGGACGGCTCGCATGGAGTTCGAACAGCTTCTCACCCTGAGCCTCGGCTCGGCGATCGGGTTCGAGGTACGGGATGACGAGCTGCAGATACGCTTCGCGCGTGGCGTGATCACGTTGAGCCGCGCTCCGAGGTCCGCCCCCGATACGGAGGCCGGCGCCCCGGCTAGCCGCAGCGGCCCGGATTCGACCCGGAGCGAGTAAGGGGCGCCGTGGGCGCCCCTTACTCGCATCAGTCCGGAGACCGTCTCGCGGCCTGGGCGTTCGTGGGCCGGATCAGCCTCCCTCGCCGCCGCTCATCGAATGAAGCGCGAACACGGCGCCCTGTGGATCCATACAGGTCACGATCATGTCCCCGCCTGGCACCTCCATGGGACCGTGCAGGACCTGGCCCCCGAGCTCCTTCACCCGCTCGGACAGGGGCGTGACGTCAGCCACCGTCGTGTAGCACAGCCATGCAGAAGGGCCGGGCATCTCCGGGGGCTTGTTGAACATCCCGCCGAGGTGATTCTCCGGTCCGCCGGCTAACCCGTACAGCTGGTAGATGGCGCCCTCCCCCATGTCCATCGCGTCGGACTTCTCCCACCCGAACAGGTCGGAATAGAACGCGAATGCGGCTTCGTAGTCGCTGGTGGCCAACTCGTGCCAGGACATCTCACCGCTCTGCGGAGGACCCTCCGGCACGGGGTGCTCACCGGATGGCGAGAACACCGCGAAGACCGCCCCCTGCGGGTCCGCCAGAACCGCGAATCGACCCACGTCCGGGATGTCGGTCGGGGGCACGTAAACGGATCCGCCGAGCTCGCTCGCCCGAGCGACGGTGGCGTCCACGTCGGGTGTCCCGACGTACGGAAGCCAATGAGGTGGGGCTCCGCCGGCTTTCGCCTCTGCGGGGAGCTCCATCACACCGCCGATGGGCCGCTCTCCGACGGTCCACATCGTATAAGGGGTCTCACCTCCCTCCCACGCCTGCGTCCCCCAGCCGGTGATGCCTTGGTAGAAACCCATTGCGGCGTCCGGGTCGGTGGTCATGAGATCGTACCAAACAAATCTGCCTGTCACATCGGACATCGAATCCTCCGTCCATAGGGTGGATCTGCTGCGGGGCTCGCAAAATGGTGCGTCCAGGCATCGCCCACCATGGTCACGGCCCACCGCGGGCACGGCCTGACGGGGCCGCGGCAGGCGCATTCAGTTGGTTTCACCCGGCTGACCCCGCCGCTAGATTGCTGTCCCGCACAGAACAAGGAGGCCACCACGGATGGGTCGATTCACCGACGAGGAGCTGCAACGGAAGGTCCAGGGTGGGTTCATCGTCGAGTCCGAAGAGGACATGACGGAGGCCTACAAGAAAGCGCTGATCACGCAGTTGACCGTGCAGGGTGATACGGAGCTGATCAGCGCCCCGGCGTACTTCATGGCCGCCAAGGACGCGCCATCCACCAACACGATGGTCTCCGCTACCGCGATCATTCAGGACGAGATGGGGCACGCCAACATCGCGTACCGGCTCCTCGAGGACCTGGGGATCGACCGCCACTGGCTCCTCTACGAACGACCTCCGGAGAAGTTCAAGCATCCCTACGGGTTCGACCAGCCGCTCGAGAACTGGGCCGAGCTCGTCACGGCCAACGGCCTGTACGACCGCGCCGGGATCACGCTGCTGGGGGATGTGCACCGAAATACGAGCTACGGGCCGCTGAAGCGGGGGCTCGTCAAGGTCGGGATGGAGGAGAACTTCCACCTCCGGCACGGCGAGGTATGGATGCGACGGCTGTGCGAGGCCGGCGGCGAGGGCAAGGAGCTAGTGCAGCGTGCCGTGGATTGGATGTTCACGATGGGTGCCGAGTGGTTCGGGATGCCAGACGACAAGAAACGTCACAACGCGCAGCTGGAGTTCAAGCTCAAAGGCATGACGAACGACCAGCTCCGGCAGACCTGGCTCAAGGCGGTCGTGCCTCTGTGTAACGAGATCGGAGTGGATGTACCCGCGCACGTGAACCCGGACACGGAAGAAGTCGAGCTCGATTTCGAGTTTCCTTGCCAGTACGACCCGGATGCGAAGCGGTGGCTGTTCGACGAGCCGATCGGCTGGTCGGCGGTATTCGAGCGCTGGAAGGGGCGCGGGCCGATGAACGAAGAGTACGTCGAGTCAGTGAGGAAGAGCCGGTACGATGTCGAGCAGCTGCTTGCCGCCTAGGGCGCACGGCATGCCCAACCGAGAGGACACGCCCATGGAACGCTTCGACTCAATCCCGACCGATGCTTCGACGAAGAGCCGCCATCGGACGTCGGCGCCTGCGCGAACGGGCCGGCTCCTGGCCTTGTTGCTCCCCTTCGGGCTCGCATGCGGCGAAGCTCCGGATGCCGAGCCGGAGGCCGAGAGCGCCGACCCCGGTCAAGCGACGCTGTTGGACACGCTACTCATCCAGGAACCGGGTCTACACCCGGAGGGCGTCGAGTTCGATGCGGCGAACGGTCGCTTCCTGGTCGGGTCCGTGACGCAGGGCACCATCACCGAGGTCCGGGACGACGGGACCCACCGCCCGTTCATCGAGGATGAGGAGCTCGTCGGTTCGATCGGGATTCACATCGACGCCGCGAACGGTCGCCTGCTGGTCGCGAACTCCGATCTGGGGGTCTTCCAGGATGCAGCATTTGCAGGTCAGGCCAAGCTCGGCATCTACGATCTCGAGAGCGGGGCGCGGCTGCACATGGTCGACCTGGGCGCGCTCCTGCCGGAGGTGCGACACTTCGCCAACGATATGACCGTCGGACCCGACGGCACCGCGTACGTCACCGATTCCTTCGCACCGGTGATCTACCGGGTCGACTTGGACGGCAACGCCACGGTTCTCGTCGAAGATGAACGCTTCTCCGCCGATCCCGTCGGGCTGAACGGGATCGATTACCACCCGGACGGATACCTGCTGGTGGCCGTCATGGGGGCGCAAGCGTTCGTTCGTGTCCCGCTCGATGCCCCCGATCAGCTCAGCGACGTGACCCTCTCCGAACCCGTGGTGGGCGACGGTCTCGTATTGCGCCCGGATGGCACCCTCCTGGTGGTGGGTAGCTCGATCGCCGACGACGGGTCGCCCTCACCGGAGGTCATGATCCTCCGGAGCACGGACGGATGGGAGACGGCCGAGATCGCCGCGCGAGCCTCGACCCCATCGCAGCCCACGACGGCGACCCTGCGGGGCGATGCAGTCTGGGCCGTGAATCCGCACTTCTCTGGACTCGGTGCCGAGGAGCCCGTGCAGGTGTTCGAGATCTTTCGGGTCGACTTCCCGTGATGGACGATTCCGAGGGCCCGGGCTCAACCGTCCTCGCCGCGCACGAGGAGGCGCGCTCGAGGTTGCCGATCGCCGCTGCCGGCCGACGGGAGCGGCGCGAGGACGAGATGAACTTCGCGGCTGTCCTGCGCGAGACGCAGGGAGGAGGGATGCGATTGCCGGATCCGCCCGCCTTCGCGTCGCCGCCGACGGACCTTGCCGAAGCGGCACATCGGGCCCTGTACGAAGTATCCGACCCCGAATTCCCCATTTCGCTCGTCGATCTCGGGCTCGTGTACGGTGTCGAGGCGGACGCGGAGACCGGTTCGGTGGCCGTCTCGATCAGCTTCACGGCCACCGCTTGCCCGTGCATGGACTTCATCAAGTGGGATGTGCGCGAGCGCCTGCTCCGCGAGCCGGGCGTGAGGCAGGTGGAGATCGAGACCGTGTGGGATCCGCCCTGGACGACGGACCGCATCACCAAGCGCGGTCGCGAGATCATGCGACGCGCGGGAGTTTCAGTCTGATGGCGAACGCGAATTCCCCGACGGACGAGCGCATCTACGAAGTCTTCACCCGGAAGGACCGGGCCGATCCGTTCCAGCACATCGGTTCCGTGACCGCGCCGAATTCAGATCTCGCCAGGGTGTACGCCTGGCAGACCTACGATGAGCAGAAGTGGTTCGAGATGGCGGTGGCTCCGCGCGATGCGTTCGAGGCCGTGAACCGGACACAGGCCCCTTTCACGCTCGGAGGAGCGCCGCCGGTGGGCGAAGGATCGGCCGCGGATGAAGTCGGCGTACCCGCGTATGGTCATGCCGTGAGCGAAGAGGAGCCATGAACGAGCGCGCCGGTTTTCCGACGGCCGCGGATCTTCCGTCCGAAGTCCGCGATCACCTGCGAGATCTGCTGCTCACCCTGGCGGACAACAAGCGTGTGCTCGGGATCCGTTACTCCGACTGGATCCTCGGAGCGCCATCCGTCGAAGCGGGGATCGCCTGTTCCGCCATGGCGCAGGACGAATGGGGCCACGGGCGCATCGTGTACGCGATGCTGAAGGACTTCGGCCTGGACCCGAGCGCGCTCGAGCACGAGCGCGAGGCGGAGGGCTACCATAGCTCCGAGCTACTGGATGCATCGGTCGAATCGTGGCCGGAGCTGCTCGCGCTCAACCTCCTGCTCGACACCGCGCTCTCCGTGCAGTTCGAGGCGATGGAGTCGAGCCGCTTCGAGCCGATCCACTACAAGGCTCGCAAGTTGCTGGATGAGGAGCGCTTTCACTTCGAGCACGCCCGCGGTTGGGTAGTGCGCCTGGCGATGACCGATGCCGGACGGGGGGCGTTGCGCGACGCGCTCGGATCGGCCTGGCAGGCCTGCATGCGTGCGTACGGTCCGACCGACGACCCGCTCGGAAACACTCTCGCCGAGGCCGGTGTGACGTCGAGCCGACCGGATGAGCTCCGGACCCAGTGGCTCGAGCGCGTAGGTCCCATCCTCGATGCCGCCGGCATCGGTCTCGCGGAACGGGACTCGGACGGTGTGTGGGTCAGCTCGACCGACATCGACTGGACCGACTGGAGCACCGAGCGGAGACGCCGATCGGACGGTGGACCCGACCCGGATACGCTCGCCCGAGTGCGCGGAGATCGGAACCGCACTCTTCTCATGGATTGAGGCCGCGATGCAACCCGACGACCCGGGTATTCCGACCCCTGTGAATCCGGACGCGAGGCCCAATCAGGAGCTGCCCGAGGCGGTCGAGTGCCCGTTCTGCGGAGGCACCGACACGCAGCAGTTCGCGGCGTTCGGCTCGGCGCTCTCGACGAGCCAGTATTACTGCCACCGGTGCCGAACCGTGTTCGAGTACATGAAGTGGAGGAGCGGCTGAAGCTCGAGCCTGGCGGCCCACGCCCGCGCTCGTCGCCCCTCTGTAGCCTCCATCGCGAGCCGGGACCGCCCTACCACCGGCATGCCGCTTGCGCCACCAGCTTCGAGCTGGCGGGCATGCGCCCCGCTCGTAGCGGGGTTGGTGGTGGTGCGGAAGGGCTTTGGGATGCAGCCGATGGGCTACGATCTGCAAATCACGCGGGCCGATTGCGGGGTAAACGGGGCGAGTCTACCGATCGAGCCGGAGGAGTGGCTCGAGGTCGTCCACGCCGATCCCGAGCTCGAGCTCGTCGCGAGCATGGGGCCGTATTTTGCCCGGTGGTCCGGCGAGTCGATGCTGGTGGAGCCGTGGCTCGACTGGTCGCAGGGCAGCGTGTTCACAAAGAACCCGGACCAGGCTCTGGTCAGCAAGATGATCCGGCTGGCTACCACCCTGTCAGCCCGCGTCGTGGGAGAAGGGGGCGAGGCCTACTCCATCACGCCCGACGGCGGTGTGGTGCTGGAGGAGTCCAGGGTGGACCCGGCGATAGCAGGCGCGCCGCGCGGGGGGCTGCACGAGGCGATGGTGGAAGCGGAGTTCGACGTCGGTCAGCGCGTCGCCGACTCATGGGGCAATGCGGGGACCGTGGTGGCGTTGGATCCCGAGGCCGATTGGGGTCTGGGGCATATCACCGTGCGCTACGACGACGGCCGGGAGCTGACGCATACATGCGTCGCACCCGGCCTGGAGCCTTTGCCGAACAGCTGACACTCTCCCGGAGCCCGGTCGTCGAGGCGCCGCCATCGCTCCCCCCGAGTCCGTGAAGATCGAGTCGATCGGGGACGGAGTTCGCTTCACCGTTCGCGTACAACCTCGTGCGTCCAGAAACGAGCTCGCCGGATCGCATGGCGACGCGATCAAGATCCGTCTCACCGCGCCCCCGGTCGAAGGTGCGGCCAACACGGCGCTGATCGCTTTCCTCTCGCGAGCACTCGGGGTTCCGAAGTCCAGTGTCCGCATTGCACGCGGCGAACGATCACGCAGCAAGGTGGTAGAGGTGATCGGGATCGACCCGGACAGCCTGCGGCAGGTGCTCGGAGAGGCGGGACGCTGAAGCCCCAATCATGGCTCGTTCGCGCCCTGCGTTACGCATGGGCCTCACCGACCACGGCCCTCGGCCTCGTCATCGCGCTGCTGGCGGCCTTGACCGGAGGCAGGTTGCACCTGCGGACGGGGGCGATCGAGGCGTCCGGCGGTCTGCTTCCACTCCTCCTCCGTGCTGCGGTCCCCATCCCGGGCGGAGCACGGGCGCTCACGCTCGGGCATGTGGTGCTCGCGCGAACCGATCCCGATCTGGACGCGACACGCGCTCACGAGCGCGTCCATGTCCGTCAATGCGAGCGCTGGGGACCGCTATTCATCCCCGCCTACCTGTCGAGCAGCGCATGGGCGGCGATCCGCGGGGAGGATGCCTACCGCGACAACGGCTTCGAGCGCGAGGCGTACGAGCTGTGCGCGACTCCACACGACGGGGCGGACCGTGAAGCCACCTGAGCGGTCCCATACCTCGGTCCGGGAGGTCTCCCGGGGATCAGCGGGGGTCGATGTCGGCCGCTGTCATATGAACGCGCCCGTGACGACACACACCCATGGTGCGTCGTTCGATCGGGGCCGCTCCCCTGGATCCGTTTCCTGTGGGTCCGTTCCTTCGGACGGAGAGCCGTGGGATGAACTTCGACCGAGCGTCATGACAACCGAGGCGAACCGGGACGCCCGCGCCGAGACTCGCACCCCGGCCAACAGCCGCGGGCCAGCCGATAGGCGCTCAGCGGCCGACACCGGCTCGGGCCGCGGGACCGGGTTGGAGGCGAAACTGGCGCGGCACCACGAGGCGAGCTTCGGGTGGGCGCTCAGTTGCTGCCGGGGAGATGAGCCGGAGGCGGCCGATGTCCTCCAGGATACGTACCTGAAGGTGCTCGACGGGCGCGCTCGCTTCGAAGGACGCTCCACTTTCGCACGTTCCTGTTCGGTGTGATTCGTAGGACGGCACAGGAGAGAAGAAGGCGGCACCGCCTGCGCCAGGTGGCGGCATGGGCCGCGGGCGATCGAACGGCCGGGGAGGACCCCTCGCAGGCGATCATCCGATCCGAGGAGTCAGCCAGGCTGGCCGACGCCGTGGGCCGGCTCTCGACCCGACAAGGTCAGGTCCTGCACCTGGTTTTCTATCAGGACATGACGATCGAGGAGGCGGCGGCGGTGATGGGGACCTCGGTGGGCACGGCGCGCACGCACTACGAGAGGGGCAAGAAACGTCTCCGGCGGATACTCGAGCCGAAAGCGGCCGGACCGTGAGTGCTGAAGGGAGCGGCTCGATGCGCAGGACGAGACATGACGATGATGGGCTTCGACGGGCGTTCGGGCGTCTCCGGGACGAGGAGCGCCGCGCCGCCCCCGGGTTCGATCAGGTCATGAGTCGCCGCCAGACTCGGCGGCCCGCCGATGGGCACCGCGTAGGAGCGCTCCGACTGGTGGGTGCGGCGGCGGTGATCCTGCTCCTCGCGCTTGGCGGACTCCGGCTCGCCCGATTCATGGCGCCCGGTGGCGATACCGGAGCGCTCGCCGCGGAGCTCCAGCGAACGTCGGCCGTGTGGCACTCGCCGACGGACTTTCTGCTCGAGCGGCCGGCCGCCCGATCGTGGCGTGGTATCCCGGCGATCGGCCGGTCCCTGCGTCCCACCGCGCCGACAGATCCTGCAGTCCGTGACCGAATCGACGGCCTCGACATGGAAGACCCAGGAAGGACTCCATCATGACCCATAAACGCAAGTGGTTGTTCGGGTTGTTGGTGACGGTGCTCTTCGTCACGCCCGCCGTGGCCCAAGAATCGCAGGTGGAATCGCAGGGGGAAGATCAGGTCGCCCGAACCTTGTTCGCGCCCGAGCTGGTGATGCAGCACCGGCAGACGATCGACCTGACGCGTGAACAGTGGACGAGGATATCGGAATCGATCCGCGAGCTGCAGCGCAACGTCGTGGATCTCGAATGGGATATGCTGGAGGCCTCGCAGACGCTCGTCGAGTTGCTGGACCGACCACGGGTGGATGAGGCTGCCGCACTGGAGCAGGTGGACCGGGTTCTCACCACGGAGCGCATGATCAAACGGGCTCAGCTCGCGCTCCTGATCACGATCAAGAACATCCTGACGCCGGAGCAACAGGACCGGCTTCGTTCGTTGAGAGGAGACGGATGATGAGGTGGGACAGCCGTACCAACCGGGGAGCCTCCGCGGCGCGCAGCGCGCTGCTCGCGCTCGCGACGGCCGTAGCGGGCGGGTGCTCGGACGACCCGACCGGGCCGGGAAGCGGAGGCGAGTTCGATGCCGCGACGGTGGACGCGAACCTCGACGCCCTGGAAGCCGTCTTCCAGACCCCGGCGTGGCGAAGCTTCGAGGCGCTCGGCGTTCGCTTCGACCTCGCGAGCGCCAGTGCCGCGGTGGCGCCCGCTCCGGTCGCCACCGAACCTGCCGGGTTGGGGGCCGCCTTGGGAAGTGACGTAACGGTCACGGCCGCGCGGCGCCTCGCGGTGGCCGTCAGCAGCATTCCGGTGATCTCGCCGGGGGCGCGCGGCACCACGTTCGTGATCGACCCGGCGACGGGCGAGTACACGCCCGACCCGGCTCGGACCGATGCGCCGGCGAACGGCGTTCGCTTCATCCTCTACGGTGTGAACCCGGTCACCGGCGAGCCGCTGCTCGAGGATGAGATCGGGCACGCGGACCTGGTCGACGAAGGTGACTCGACGTCCGGGATAGCTCTGCGGCTGACCGTGGTGTCGGACGGTGAGACCTTCCTCGAGTACTCGGTCAGCCTGGAGGGCAATGACACATCCGGGGCCATCGATGTTGACGGGTATGTCCGCGATGCCGAGCATCGGCTCGACTTCGAGCTCGACATCGTGGGCGCCAGCGGTACCGAGCAGACCTTCGACCTGGATGTCCACGTCGAGATTGCCTCGCGCGGCTTCGAGGTCGATGTCTCGGTCTCCGGGATGGAGACGGACGGAAGCGACTCGGGCGAGATCCAGGTCTTCGTGCGTCACGGCGAGGAATCGATCCAGATCGACGTCACCGGGAGCGATGAGGAGATCGCAGCCGAGTTTCGCGTTAACGGCGAGTTGTTCGCTACGGCCACCGGTGACCCGGTGAATCCTGAGATCCTGGGTGCGGGGGGCGAGCCGCTGAGTGCGGACGAGCAACAGGTGCTCGGTCACATTCTCGAGGTGATGGAGGGCCTGTTCGAGTTCTTCGGCGAGCTGTTGGCCCCGGCCGGCGCCATCATCCTCCTGGGGGTGGTGCTGTAGCTCGAGAGGTCCCGCGTTAGCCGGACAACACGACACCCGAGCGATCACGTCCGGGTCAAACGCCGGCGCCCGCCCTCCGGGCGTCGGCGGCTGGCCTGCGCCCGGGGCTAGCTTGCGCCCGCGACTAGCGCGCGCCCGCGGCTAGGCGTGCGCCGGCGGCAACCATGCGACGGTGTCCCGGCGGCAGGCCGGTCAACCGCCGTTCGATCTCCTCGATCCGCGGTGCAGACTCCGGTAGCCCCACCAGGTTGCCCGCGATCGGCTGGAGCATACCGAACAGGAATGCGGCCCTCTCCAGGCTGTCGCGGGCCTCGCCCACCTGCCCGACGAGCTCCGCCTCGACGCCCTCGAGGTAGAACATCTCGGCCAGCAACCAACAACGGCCGGGATCGACCTCGCCACCCGGTGCGACCATGAGCAGGAGCGTGTCCGGGGTCATCGCTCGCGCGAGATCGTAGTCGAGTCCGCCGGCCCGCGCCGCTGCCCGCAGTTCCTCCCGAGTCTCGGAGGTAGTCACTTCACGCGCGAGGATTCGACGACGCAGTGCCAGGAGCATCTGCCCCACCTGCTCGATGAGCCGCATGACGTAGTCGCGTCGATCCACCTTCACCTCCAGGTCGTCTGCGGAGCCGACGAGATTCAAACAGACCCGCGCCGCGGCGGAGCGCAAGAGGCTGTCGGTCGTCCGCGACGGCCCCGTATCGTTCGGCGTGCGTACGACGAACGATTCCGGTACAGATGACCTCGGTGATGCCGATCGGCTCGCCGCGCTCCACCCGTACGCGCGCGCGCTGACCGACTACCACGCGGGAATCGAGGCGGCGACGCTCACCCTGCGCAGCAGTCTCGGCGAGGTGGACGAGCTGCCCGCCGCTCTGTTCTTCCGCCAGCCGGCGGACTTCTTTCCGTTCGAGACGTACGCGCTCGAGCTATGCCGCGGCCGGACGCTGGACGTCGGCGCGGGGACCGGCATCCACTCACTCGAGCTGCAGGCGCGCGGAATCGACGTGACGGCGCTGGAGATCCTGCCGAAGTTGACCGAGATCCAGCGCGCCCTCGGCGTCCGACGACGATTGCGGGCCAATTTCAAGACATGGGCGGGTGATCGCTTCGACACCGTACTCATGCTGATGAACGGGATCGGGCCCGTCGGGACCCTCTTCGGCCTCGACGGATTCCTCACCCACGCGCACCGTCTGGTAGCCTCGGGCGGGCAACTCCTCGTGGACTCGGGAGAAGCGATCGTCGTCGGCGAGGTCGACCCACGCGCCGCAGCGCGCTGGCCCCCGACGGACGCGGGATACCGGGGTGAGGCGTGGATCGAGCTCGAATACCGCAGACACCGGGGCGCCCCGTTTCGCGAGCTGTACGTGGACATGGGTACGCTCGCCGCGCATGCGGAACGCGCGGGCTGGAGCTGCGACGTCGTCTTCGAGGGTGAAGCCGGCGGCTATCTGGCAAGACTCACGGCGGCGGAGCGGCTCGGCCCCACCGATGGCGACGCCGCTGACGCGGGCCGTGGAGTCGGGACATGACCCTCCACACGGAGCTCGAGGCCCGTCTGGCCGCCATCCTCGGGGCAGGTGCCGGTGGGGACGACGCGGCGATCGTGCTCGGTCGCTCGCGCGAGGGACGCCCGGTCCACGCTTACGGATTCGGGCAGGCCGGTCGCGGTGCACCGCGGGTCAGCCTCCTGGCGGGTTGTCACGCGGATGAGCCCGTAGGCCCGCGCCTTCTTCGACAACTCGTCGCGTACCTGGCGTCGCTCGACCCCGAGGATCCGCTGGTCGCCGATTTGGAATGGTGGATCGTTCCGCACATCAACCCGGACGGCGAGGCGCGCAATCGTGCCTGGCAAACGGCGGAGCCCGAGTCGTACGATCTCGCCTCCTACTTGAGGGCGGCTGTGCGCGAGCTGCCGGGAGACGATATCGAGTTCGGGTTCCCACGAGACGCGCGCGATGCCGGTGCCCGTCCCGAGAATCGGTGCGTCTACGACTGGTGGTCCACGGCCGCGGGTCCGTTCTCGCTGCACGTGTCGCTGCACGGGATGGCGGTCGCGGCGGGACCGTGGTTCCTCCTGGATCGCGCCTGGGTGTCCCGCTGTACGGCGCTCATGGCGCGGTGTCGCGACCGAACCCGCGCGCTCGGCTACCGGTTGCACGATGTAGAGCGGCTGGGGGAGAAGGGCTTCGAGCGGATCGAGCGCGGCTTCTGCACGCGCCCCGACTCGGGCGCCATGCGGGCGTACTTCGAGGAGCGTGGCGACCTGGAGACGGCACGGCTGTTTCGCCCCAGCTCGATGGAGACCGTTCGCTCGCTCGCCGGCGCGCTCGGGGGGGATGCCCTGACACTGGTATCCGAGATGCCCCTGTTCCTGATCCCCGGTGTGGGAGAGCGTCTAGGGCCGCCCGATCCGGCGGCGGAGCGATGGAGAACGATGATAGAGAGCTGGAGAGAGGCGTTGGCGAGTGGCGAGTCGGCCCAAGGCGTTCGCGAGGAGGCTGCGACGGCAGGCGCCCGCCCTATGCCGGTGAAGGACCAGATGACGCTTCAGTGGGAGTTGATCACGGCGGGGGTGGAGGCGGTCGAGACCTCGAGTCGTTAGTCCCAGAACCAAAGCCGGATAGCGAACGCGATCACGGTCAGCGTCACCACGCGCTTGATCCAGGCGTGACCCTTCAGCACGGTCAAACGCACGCCGATGAAGGCACCGAGGAAATTCCCGGCGCCGAGGGCGACGCCCATCCCCCAATCCACCTTGCCGCTCGCCGCGAACAACGCCAGGGCGATGGGTGTGTAAGCGAGCACCAGCAACACCTTGAGGGCGTTGCCGCGCACAAGGTTCATGCCGGCGAGCGTGACCACGGCGAGGATCAGAAAGCCGATCCCCGCCTGCACGAAGCCTCCATAGACCCCTACGGCGAAAAACGCGGCGCCGAGGCCCAGCCGGCCGCGTCGCGACTCGACAGCGTCGAGCGAGTCGCCGACGGGTCTCCGGCGTAGCGGATCCCATAACGTCCACAGCGCCACCGCGATCATGATCCCCGCCAGCACACGCCGGAACGCGGCGTCACCGATCTCCACGGCGGCCCAAGTGCCCAGAGCGGCTCCGAGAATGGCCGGAACCGCCGCCAACCCGAGCCACCGCCAATCGATGATCCGGTGCCGGTGGAAACGCCAAACAGCGGCGATGTTCTGGATCAGGATGGCGACCCGATTCGTGCCGTTGGCCACCGTCGGCGTGAGCCCGAGGAAGATCATCACGGGCAGAGCGAGGAGCGATCCGCCGCCCGCGATCACGTTCAGCGCTCCCGCGACCGTCCCGACCGCAAAAAGCAGCGTGAGTTCCGGCCAAACCTGGGCCATACGGACTCCGGGCGGAGGTGACGATGTCGTCCTGGCCGACCGGCGCGAGCCAGTCTGAACGGGGGCGAATCGCCGCTACAGGTAACCCTTCCGAGCGATGAGCGCCACCGACGCGCGACTCGATCCGTCGCTGCCGAGCAACCCTGCGGACATACGATGCATCTATACATATCGAGAGACGGAGGTAGCGAAACTTTCAGGACGCCAGATTCGTTCTTAAAGGCGAAGAAACAACCGATCGGCCCGGGCACTCGGCGCCGTTCTTGATAGACGAGGATGTGGGAGATGTCGGAGAAACAGAGTAGACTGGCGATCGCGGCGTCGTTGCTTTGGCTGTTGTTGGCTTCGTTCGTGATTCTCGGAACGCACGCCGATGTAGTGGCACAGCTCGGAGCCGACGAGGTAGGGCTCACGGTACCGGCAGCCGAGGTGATGGCGACGCCCCAGGTACCCGACCAATGTTAGCGGTCCGCCGCCGGCGGTCGGAACCGCCCTGTTTGGCCTGACGGGCCGGCCCTCTGGAGAGCGTCGGCCCGTCGTCTTTTAGCACCCCGCCCGTTCCCGCCCACCCCTGAAACCACGCCTCGACATGGGTCTTTTGCCCGCGCCTCCTTCGACCGAGTAGACTTCCCCCGCACGCCGCCGGGTCCGGATAGCACGGCCCCGACAGCAGGAGGTCCCATACGGCGCAGGCCGGCTCGGAACGGGGGGTACATGGATTCGATCGACATCAGCTCGATACTCGAGCAAATCGGTGGGCTGGTCACAACGTGGGGTTTGCGCGTCATCGGCGCGCTGGCAGTTCTCGTGATCGGACGCGCGATCGCCAGGGCGCTCCGAAAGGGGGTGAGCCGGGTCCTCGCCCGGCAGGAGGCCGACGCGGCGCTCCTCCCGTTCCTCTCTGGTATCACGTACTGGCTGGCGATCATTCTGGTGCTGGTCGCCGTCCTCGGTCTGTTCGGGATCCCGACGGCGTCGTTCGTGGCGGTGCTGGGCGCCGCGGGGCTTGCCGTGGGGCTGGCGTTGCAGGGCACGCTGTCCAACTTCGCCGCCGGCGTGATGCTGTTGATCTTTCGGCCCTTCAAGCTCGGCAACCTGGTGGAAGTGGCCGGCGTGGCCGGGAAAGTCGAAGAGATCGGCATCTTTTCGACGATCCTGAGCACGGTCGACAACGTTCGCGTCGTCGTGCCCAACGCCGAGGTCTTCGGCCAGATCATCAAGAACTACGATGGAAACGACACCCGAAGGATCGACCTGGTGATCGGGGTCGCCTACGATGACGATCTAGCGCTCGCCCGTACCACGATCGAACGCACGCTGACCGAGTCCCCCGGCGTGCTCGCCGAGCCCGCACCGGTGGTTGCCGTGCACGAGCTCGCGGACTCCTCGGTGAACTTCGTGGCGCGACCCTGGTGTAACGCGGACGACTACTGGGACGTGCGCTGGGAGGCAACGCGCCGCGTGAAGGAGGCGCTGGATGCAGCCGGCTGCTCGATTCCGTTCCCGCAGCACGATGTGCACCTGTTCTCCAGCTCCGACGTGGCGTGAAGCGGGGGGCCGGCAGCACGCGCGATGCCCTCATCCAGGCGTACTACCTGGGTACGCCTATCTTCTGGGTGCTGGACGTCGCGCTTCACGCCCCCATACGAGCGGCTGCTCTCCCCGATCCGGGCTGGCGTCTCGTGTACTACGCCTTCGCGATGGGGTGCGGGCTCCTGGCGCGCTGGCGCCCGCACCTGACCCCGTTCATCGGGCTTGCGGAGAGCTCCGTGAACCTGCTGCTGCTGGTCCTCTCGGTGCTCCTGCCGATCTTCACCTTACCGGCGCTCGTCGCCGAAGGCGCGGATGTCTCAGTGCCGTTCGGGCCCGCGCAGCTGTTCAACGTCGTCTTGTCGGGATCCATGCTCGTGATCAGCTTCTATCGCAACCAGGAACGAATCGCGGCGCTCATGCGCGGCGACGCGAACGACGACGGAGGTTAGCGATGGCGATCCGAGCCCTGAGCGGTGTGGTCTTCACACGCGACGTGCGTCGAGGGAGCGTCACGATCCGGTTCGACCCGCACGAGGCGGAAGCCGATGAGCCCGTTCGCGTGGCGGAGATGGAGGCGAGCGGCGCCTCGGGCCCGTACGTCGGCGCGCCCTGCAAGCACGTAGCGATCCGACAGCTCTCGATCGTCGCGGACGCCGGGATCGTGAAAACCGACCGAGCGCTCAACATCGACGACCAAATCGACCAGGACTCGCTGGTCATCGAGTGGGACTCGGAGGGGCCGGCCTTCATCCGGGAGATCTCGTACCTGGTGATCGGCGAGGTGGGATAGGGTCGGCCCGGCCGACTCGAGCTAGGAAGGCTCGTCCGCCCCGCCGTCGTAGGGCGCATCGAAGGAAGCCGCCCAATCCGGGACACGCGCGAGCTTCCAGATCCCGATCGTGAGCACCGGGATCACGTAGATCGCGAGGAAGAACCACGTCAGAGTGCCGTAGCCCTTCGCGATCAGGTCCACGAGCCCGAAGCGGGTCAGGAGCAACGCGCACCCCAACAGGATCAGCGCAGTCGCCGGTCGCACGAGCCGTGGCAAGGCGAGGCCGCGCTCGCCGAACGCCCCCGCCAACCGCTCGTTCACGGCATGGATCATCCCCGTTCCCGTCTCGATCAACGTACCGAACAGGACGAGTTGGAAGGCCAGCTGAAACGGACGGGAGCCCAATTGCTCCAGGAGGTGATTGGCGGGGATCGGCCGGACGAGGATCTCCGGATAGTGTCCGGCCATGGCCGTGTAGAACAGGACGGCGGGCACGATTCCGATGATGCCGGTCAACAGACCGGCCGAGAGGGCCTCGCGGCGCGTGCGGATGTGGCGCACCGCGAAGAGGACCACGGGGACCAGGGCCAGGTTGTAGGCGGCGTACCGAACGCCGCCGATCACCCACTCACGCGTCGCCCAGACGTCAGGACGGATCGCGAATGCCTCGCCGATCTGCGGGCCGAACCGGCGGAAGCTCCACACCATCAGGATCGCGTAGACGATGTACAGGACCACCGACCAGCCTGACATCACGCGCTCGATCGCCGCGCTCCCGAAGAACACGAGAGCGCCCACCGCGAGCAGGACTCCGATCACCCCGATCGAGTACGGGAGGCCGAACGTCTCCTCGACGATGGAGCCCGCCGCGGCGCCGATCACAGCCAGCACGAGCAGCAACAACGCCGCGTAGCTGAGCTCGAAGCTGATCCAGCCCCGCCCCAGGAGCCGGCGGAAGAAGCTCCGGTACTCGTACGTCTGAAACCTGCGCGCGAGCTCGTAACTGACTGCGGCAACCAGGCTCCAAACCGTCATCGTGACGAGAACCATCGCGAGGAGTCCGCGGATCGGGCCGAGCGTGAGGAAGAACTCGACGATCTCCCGCCCGGTGCCGTACCCACCCGCGATGACGACGGACTGAAACACGAACCCGGGCAACAGGTAACGGCGGAAGACGCTTACGGTCATTCGTGCTGCGACTGTGCGGTCAACTGTGCGGTCGAATATGCGGTCGAACCTGCGGTCGAACCATCGGTCGAATCTTGCACGCCCCGGGCTCCGTAACTATGTGAGAACGGCCCTCATAACGTTCAACGCATAGGGAGGCGAAGCCATGGGTATCCTTTCCTGGGCCCTCTTTGGCCTGATCGCGGGAGCGGTTGCCAAGAAGATCATGCCGGGCCAGGACCCCGGCGGCGTGTTCGTGACCATGCTCATCGGCATCGCCGGCGCCTTGATCGGCGGTTTCATCGGTTCGCTCCTCGGACTCGGAACGGTCACCGGATTCAACATCGGGAGCTTCCTGATCGCGGTCGGTGGTGCCCTGATCCTGCTGTGGGCCTACCGGAAGATGAAGTCGACCTAGCAGGCCGCGGAGCGCGGCCGGCTTAGAGGTGGCGGGCGCGGCTTGCTCGAGCGCCCGCACGAGCGATACCTCGATGAACGGTGCGGAGGGACCCTCCGCACCGTTTTGCATCCGTGGACGGCGTGATCCGAGTTCGCGCGCTATGTTCGACGTTGGTGTCGATGTCGGTTTTCGACATCGACGGGGCTGCGCGTCCGTACACGGCGGGCGCTTTCGATCCCCGGCCGGCTGACACGTGAACCGATGAGCTCCAGCTCGACGCGAAAACAGGACTTCATACGCCAGATCGTCACGCGCGACGTCGCCTCCGGGCTCCACGCGGGACGCGTGCTCACGCGCTTCCCGCCGGAACCGAACGGCTTCCTGCATATCGGGCACGCTGCCGCCATCTGCCTCGATTTCGGCGTCGCGGAGGAGTTCGGCGGGACCACCACGCTCCGCATGGACGACACGAATCCGACCACGGAGGACCCCCTCTACGTCGAGGCGATCGCCGAGGACATCCGCTGGCTGGGGTTCGAGTGGGAGGGCGAGATCCGCTATGCGTCCGACTACTTCGAGGCGCTTTACCAGCTCGCCATCGCCCTCACGGAGGATGGCCACGCGTACGTCGACAGCCAAACGGAAGAGGAGATCCGCCGGCACCGCGGTACCGTGACCGCGCCGGGCTCCCCCAGCTCATACCGCGACCGATCGGTCGATGAGAACCTGGACCTCTTCCGCCGCATGCGCGCCGGAGAGTTCGAGGACGGCGCGCACGTGCTGCGTGCCAAGATCGACATGGCCTCACCGAACATGAAGATGCGCGACCCACTCCTGTATCGGATCCGTCACGCGCACCACTACCGGACCGGAGACGAGTGGCCGATCTACCCGATGTACGACTGGGCACACGGGTTGTCGGACGCGATCGAGGGGATCACGCATTCGTTCTGCACGCTGGAGTTCGAGAACAACCGTGAGCTGTACGATTGGGGAGTCGAGTACACGCGACCGGCCGCGGCGCGGATCGAAGACATTCCCGAGGCCCGTGGGGGAGGAGGGGGGGAGCCGGGATCGTGGGATCCGCGTCCGCGCCAGTACGAGTTCGCGCGGGTGAACCTCGCCTACACGGTGATGAGCAAGCGGAAGCTGCTCACGCTCGTGAACGAGGGCCGGGTGGACGGGTGGAACGACCCGCGCATGCCGACGTTGGCCGGGATGCGCCGGCGAGGCGTCACGCCTGCGGCGATCCGCGCGTTCGCCGCCCAGGTGGGCATCGCCAAGGCCGACAAGCGGGTCGACATCGAGACGCTCGAATCCGCCGTCCGCGCCGATCTGAACCAGGTCGCGCCGCGGGTGATGTGTGTCATGCGTCCGCTACGCGTCGTGATCGAGAACTACCCCGAGGGCGAGTCGGAACACCTGGACGCGCCCTACTTCCCCCGCGATGTCGAGCATCCACCCGCCGGGTGGCCGGAGACGCGGGGCGTTCCCTTCTCTCGGACGCTTTACATCGAGCGGGAGGACTTCAGCGAGGATCCCCCGAAAGGATTCCGCCGGCTGGCGCCCGATCGGGAAGTCCGCCTTCGGTACGCCTATTTCATCACCTGCAACGAAGTCGTGAAGGACCCCGCGACCGGGGAGGTGGTCGAGCTGCACTGCACGTACGATCCGGCGACCAGGGGAGGAAACGCCCCCGACGGCCGGAAAGTGAGCGGCACGATCCATTGGGTGTCGGCGGAGGAGTCGATCCCGATCGAGGCGCGACTCTACGATCGCCTCTTCTCGGACCCGGATCCCGAAGGTGGGGTCGAAGACTTCCACGACAACCTCAATCCGAGCTCGCTCGAGGTCCTGACCGGAAGCCGTGCCGAACCGAGCGCGGCGGATGCGCCTCCGGGGACAAACTACCAGTTCGAGCGCGTGGGGTACTTCGTGCTCGACCCGGGACGCGGTGAGGAGGCGCGGCGTGTCTTCAACCGCACGGTCACGCTGCGCGATACGTGGGGCCGCCGTCAGGCCGAGCGCGCCGGCGAAGGCCGGGGTCGTGCCGGGAGGCGGGCGGCGGAATCGTACGACTCCGCGGAGCCGACCGAATCGACCGCTGGCCCCGCACCCACGGCGCCATCCCGCAGCGTGCGTTCGAAGCGATTTTCGCGGTCCGGCGCCGATGCGCGCGAGCGCTCACCCGAGCTGCGAGAGAAGTTCCAGCGCTTCCAAGCCGAGCACGGACTGGCCGAGGATGCGGCCAATCTTCTGACGCGGGATCCCGCGTCCGCGGCTCTCTTCGAGCGCGCGCTCACCGAGGAGGTCTCGGCGAGTGCGGTTGCCAACTGGATCATCCACGAGCTACGCGGCGTGCTGGGAGGACGTGCCCCGCAGGAGCTCCCATTCGGCGGTGAGGAGTTGGGTGCGCTCGTGGCACTCGTCGAGGGCGGGGAGATCTCGCAGCCGGTGGCGAAGCGTGTGCTGGAACGGATGCTCGAAGAGGGCGGTAATCCCCGCGAGATCGTGGAGGAAGAGGGTTTGGGGAGAATCTCGGACGCATCCGCGCTCACCTCGGTGGTCGAGGGGCTCCTGGAAGCGCACCGTGAGGAGGCCGCGCGCTACCGCGCGGGACAGGAGGGTCTGATCGGCTTTTTCGTCGGGCAGGGGATGCGCGAGACGAGCGGCCGCGCCGACCCGGAAGTGCTCAAGCGCCTTCTCCTGGAGCGGCTGAGGCACTCGCTTCCCTAGGTCCGACCACGGTCCGACCAAAGTCCCATCACAGGGGCGTGCGCGATGACCCGGGGTACGGGCCGCGTTAGAACCGCGGCAGGTGTTGCATCGCGACAACACCCACGCACCGACAAGCAACGGGCGTGCCGCTTCGGGACCGCAGGCCACCCGACGGAGTCGGTCACAAATACTCTTCCACACCACGATTACCCCTGCAAGACGGCGAATCCCCACCCTCTCGGTCGACCGATGGCGGGCGGCCTGCATCCTGCCACCTGAAGCTAGCCTGGACTAACTGAAAAGCGGCAGCTGACCGGTGCGGGGTGGTGGACGAGGGACCGCTGCGCCCCTCGACGCCCCGGCACGGCGCCGCTCCAGTCGGTGGGAGAATCGCGCGTGAGGCTGCTGGGCGACCTGAACAACTACCTCCGATTCCTGGCCGGTCTCCCACGCTTCCTGCGGAGCCGGATCTCGCTGGAAGAGGCGAGATCCACGTTCCGCCAGTGGGTGGAGGAGCGGGAGGAGAACTTCCTTCGCGTCGCCGAGCGCGGGATCTTCGGATACGACCGCAGCCCGTATCGCCAGATGCTGGAACTCGCCGGCTGCGAGTTCGGCGACCTGCGCGACGAGGTGCGGCTGAAAGGCTTGGAAGGGGCGCTCCAGACGCTCCGCGATGCAGGCGTCTACGTCACCTTCGAAGAGTTCAAGGGCCGTGTACCCATCCTCCGCGGCGGGAAACAGATCGCGGCCGCTAGCCGAGACTTCGACAACCCGTTCATCTCCCGCTACTACCACATGTCGACCGGGGGCTCGACAGGGAAGGCGCGGCAGGTCGCGATGGACATCGACCACCTCGCCGTCGCCTCGATCGCCCACAAGGTCGTGGAGACCATCCACGGGTTTGGCCGGATCCCGACCGCCATATGGTTCGAGGGGCTTCCCGGAACCGGTCTGGGCAGCGTCCTGAATCGTGTGCCCGGACAGATCGTGCCCGAGCGCTGGTTCACGCCCGTAGCCGGCCCGACGCGGAGCGTGCCCCGCAGGTTCCGTATGGCGCAGCGTGGGATTCTGATGGTCGCTCGCGCCGCCGGCGCGCGGATCCCGATGCCGGAGCCGGTCCCGCTGGACCGAGCCGATGTGATCGCGCGCTGGATGGGCGAGACGCTCGCGCGCGACGGTCAGTGCGGCCTTCGAACCATGGTGAGCCGCGCCCTCCGGGTATGCCTCGCCGCGCAGGAGCTGGGCATCGACCTGACCGGGGCCCTCATCATGGGGGGCGGCGAGCCCCCGACGGAAGCCAAGGTGCGCGAGATCACCCGCACCGGTGCGCGCTTCATCTCGGGCTACCACTTCGCGGAAGCGGGGGCGATCGCGCTGGCCTGTATGGAGCCGGCCGGCGACGACGATCTCCATTTCATGGAGCATCACCTGGGTCTTATCCAGCACCCGCGACCGGTGCCGGGATTCGACATGAAGGTGGAGTCCTTCCACTTCACGACCCTGCTTCCGACCGCCCCGAAGCTCCTCCTCAACGTGGAGATCGACGACTACGGCGTCGTGGAGGAGCGCTCCTGCGGATGCCCGTTCGAGGAGCTGGGCCTGCACCGCCACATCCGGAAGATCAGGAGCTTCAGCAAGCTGACCGGGGAGGGCGTTACGCTGGTCGGGAACGACATGGTGCGCATCCTGGAGGAAGTGCTGCCGGCGCGCTTCGGGGGCAGCGCGCTCGACTACCAGCTCCTCGAGGAGGAGGACGAGCGTGGGTTCACGCGCTTGAGCGTCGTGGTGAGCCCTCGGGTCGAGATCGCGGACGAAGCCGCGGTCATCGAACTGGTGCTGGAGGCGCTCGGGCGCGGAGAGGCGGACGCGGGCATCTCGAAGGCGATCTGGAGCCAGGCCGGGACACTGCGCGTGCGGCGCATGGAACCCGTGTGGACCCCGAGGGGCAAGCTCTTGCCTCTGCAGCTGGGTGTCGGCGGAGTTGACCGCCCGAGCCCAGGCCCGTCACCGCGCGACGAAGCACCGGATGGACCTGTGCGCGAAGGAGTTGGGAGCGTCGAGCTGTGAGAGCCCATGGAAGTCGGCCCCCTACGTCGGTGCGCCCGGTGATGCCCCGCACGGGGCTCGTGCTCGTGCTCTCCTCGGTGGCCGCAGCCGCTTCCGGCTGCGGCCACCCGGACCGCGCGGGTGGAGACGAGTCCCGCGCCACCACTCGACCGGATCCCGCGGGCGCATTGGCGGCGGAACGCGAGGTCGCCCGCGTTCGCGTCGTGATGCGAGCAGTACTGACCTTCGCCCCCCTGCACATCGCACGGGCACGGGGCTTATTCGCCGCTCAAGGCCTCGAGGTGGAGTTCGTCGAGACGCCGTCGACCGCGTCATCGATTCCGCTCCTGCAGCGCGGGGGTATCGATGTGCTCCCCGGCCTTCTCACGCCCGCATTCTTTCACGCGATCGGCCGCGGTGCCCGACTCCGGTTCGTCGCGGACAAGGGCTACGTGGAACCCGGAGGTTGTCCGTTCACCGCCCTCGTGGCCCGACCCGGCTTTGTGGAGGAGCTCGAACGCGCGATCGCAGACCGAAACGAGGCATCCGGGGTCGGTTCGACCGGCAGGGCGCACGAAGGGAGGGCGTCGGAGCTCCTGGTGCGTGGGCGACGCCCACGCATGTCGGTCAGCCTCGAGCCACAGCTGCGCTATTTCGTGGCCGAAGCGCTCGCACGGCAAGGGCTCACGCTCGCGGACTTCGAGACCGTACACGTGCCCACGGCAGCCGAGATAGCCGCCCTCCGGGAGAGCACGCTGGACGTCGCGCTCATGGATGACCCGGGGATCACGCAGGCACGGGGAATGGTCGGCGCCGAGTTGTGGATGACCGTCGATGAGGTGATTCCGGGCCACCAGTACGCGCTGATTGCCTACGGTCCGAGACTCCTGGACGAGGACCCCGGGCTGGGGCGTCGATTCATGGTCGCGTATCTCGCGGGCGTTCGGGCGTACAACGAGGGGAAGACCGACGAGAACGTGTCGACGCTGGCCGAGGCCACCGGATTCGAGCCCGACCTGCTGCGTGCCATCTGCTGGCCACCGATCCGCGGCGACGGACGCATCGACCTTCCTAGCCTGGAGGCCTACCGAAACTGGTACGTGGATGAGCAGCTCCTGGACGCGGATGATGTGAGCGTGGAGCTGTGGGATCCGTCGTTCATACAGCACGCGAACCGGGTGCTGTCGCGCCCGGAGGAGGAAGACGAGTGATTCAGGTTCGCAGATACGTCAGCTTGCCGGCGGTTGGGCTGTTTGTCACGCTGGCCGGCGGCCTCGCCGGGGCCTCCACCGCGAGGCTCCACGCGCAGGAGCCTGAAGCGGAGCCACCCGTACGGGTCCAACCGCTCGACGAGCTCGTCGTGACGGCGACGCGTACGGAGACCCGCGTGCGCGATGTGCCCGTCAACGTGACCGTCGTCACTCGTGACCAGATCCTGCGGTCCCCCGCGAACAACCTCCAGGACCTTTTGCAGGAGATCCCCGGCTTCGGGCTGGGTCGCGAGAGTCGTGGGGCTTCGGCGCACCCGTCGTGGCAGCCCGTGGGACTCCGCGGGCTCGTCGGCTCGGGCACGAGCCGTGCGCTGGTGTTGGTCGACGGCGTGCCGCTGAACGACCCGTTCTTCGGGTGGGTGCGCTGGAGCCACGTACCGCTGGAGATGATCGAGCGTGTGGAGGTCGTGCGCGGCGGGGGATCGATGATGTGGGGCAGCGGCGCACTGGGTGGCGTCATCAACATCATCACGCGCCGCCCGAGCGAGACCGCGCTCTCGCTCGGCTTGCAAGGCGGCAGCCTCCAGACGATTCAAGCCGACGGGGTCGGCGCGATCCGGACCGGTCGCATGGGCGTGCTGCTGTCAGGAGAGTACTTCGACTCCGACGGCTACATCATGACGCGCGAGGACCAGCGGGGTGAGGTCGATGTTCCCAACGCGTCCCAGACGCTCACCTTCAACGGGAAAGTCGAGTTCGAAGCATCGCCGGCCGTCCGGCTACACGTGCAGGGGGGCTACCTGGATCAGGAGAAGCTCCATACCACGGAACTCCAGCCCAACACGACCGAGGTCGGCTTCGGGCGCGTGGGGGCGACGCTCGACGCGCCCGATGGTTCACGGTTCAGCGCCCACGCGTTTACGCATCTGCAAACCTACGCGAACGGGCTCTCCTCGGTCGACGAGACACGATCCAGCGAGCGGCTTACGGTGGATCAGTTCGACGTGCCGTCCACCGCGATCGGGGCCGGCCTGCAATGGGAGCGTGCGTTCGGCCGGCACAGGCTGAGCGCGGGCGTGGACTACCTGTGGGTGGAGGGCGAAGCGTGGGAAGACCTCGTGTTCCGGGATGGCGTCGCGATGCAGCGCAGGCATGCCGGGGGCGAGCAGATCCTGGGCGGACTGTATGTTCAGGACGAGTTCCACCCGGCCGAACGCTGGCAGCTCGTCGGGGGCGTGCGCGTCGACAGGTGGCGGAACTACGCGGGCTTCCGGCAAATCGAGGAACTCGCGTCGGGAAACCTGCGTGCCGACGAGACCTTCGCCGACCGAACCGAATGGTATGTGAGACACAACCTGGGGCTGCGCATTCATCAGACCGATCGGCTGTCGTGGCGGGGTGGGTTCTACAGCGGGCTGCGAGTGCCGAACGGCAACGAGCTGTACAAGCCGTTTCGCCGGACGGGCGGGGTAGTCGTCGAGGCGAATGCAGCCCTGGACCCGGAGAGCATGCTGGGGGCGGAAATCGGTGTCGACTACCAGGTCGGGGTCACGCTCTTGGCGCGGCTGACGGGTTTTTGGGCCGAGATCCGGGACGCGATCCTCGAGGCGACGATCGCCACCGTGGAGGAGGCGCAGACCGTCGAACCGTGCGGGTTCGTCCCGGCCGGGGGAGCGTGTCAGCAGCGGGCCAACATCGGCACCGTGCGCAGCCCGGGATTGGAGGCCGAGCTCGAGCTCCGTCCGAGCCCCGCCTGGAGACTGTCGGCGAGCTACACCTACAACCCGACCGAGATCACCGAGGCGCCCGGCCGCGAGGAGCTGGTGGGGAACCGCGCTATCCGGACCGCCGTCCACCAAGGCGTACTCCGGATCGGGTACTCCGACCCGGACCTTCTGGATGTATCGGTCATTGGTCGGTATCTGGGGCCGCGATTCGAGGAGGACACGAATCTCGCACGGATCGATGATTCGCTCATCCTCGACCTGCGCGTGGCCCGCCAGCTGACCCGGACGGTGGGTGCCTTCGCGACCGTCGAAAACCTGTTCGACACGGAATACGAGATCTCGCGAGCCCGAACGGGATACGTTCGCGTAGGGGCGCCGCTCACCGTGAGCGGCGGTCTTCGGGTGCGGGTGGCGCCATAACCATGAGCGACTCGGCCCGGCTCGCGACCAGGGCACCGGGGCTCGCTTGCCTCGAAGTCTCGCACACGTTCGACACTCGTCGGGCGCCGATCCAGGCATTGGACGGAATCTCGTTCCGCGCCAGTCCGCACGAGTTCGTTTGCGTGGTCGGCCCGAGCGGGTGCGGCAAGACGACGTTGTTGAAGATCGTCGCGGGCCTGCTTCGGCCCACCGACGGGAGGGTGGAGTTCGGCATCGAGCATGAGTGGTGGACGCCCGAGAACGGACGCGCTTGGCCGCGTAACGCGCTCGTCTTCCAGGAGCACGGCGTATTCCCGTGGATGACGGTCGCGGACAACGTGGCATTCGGCCTCGAGATGCGAGGCGTCGCGCGGCGTGAGCGCCGCGGCCGCGCCCGTGCATTCCTGGACCGCGTCGGATTGGGCGCCTTCGCGGACAACTATCCCTCCGAGCTCTCCGTCGGGATGCGCCAGCGCGTCGGGATCGCGCGCGCGTTCGTGACGGACGTACCGATCTTGCTGATGGACGAGCCCTTCGGCTCACTGGATGCCCAAACGAAGCTCCTCCTCCAGGAAGAGCTGCTTCGCATATGGCGGGAGGACCGAAAGCTGGTGGTGTTCGTGACGCACGATCTGGAGGAGGCGGTTCGAATGGGTGACCGCGTCCTCGTGATGACCGGCCGACCGGGTCGCATCCGGGAGGAGATCCCGGTCACCGTCCCACGGCCGCGCTCCGGCGTGCGCGACCCCAGACACGTGGCCGAGATTGCATGGCACATTTGGCAACTGCTGAGAGACGAGGTTCGGAAGAGCTTCTCCGGCCCGAGCTGACCCACCGGAGCCGGGAGCGCGGAGCGCGCGGCTCGGCTCGGATCTGGGCGCCTGTGCTCGTGGGCCTGGCAGTCCTCTCCCTGTGGGAGGCGGCGGCGCGGTTCGGTCTCGTGCCGACGCTGTACATGCCCGCGCCGTCCGAGGTCGCGGTGGCCCTTTGGACCTCGATCCTTCGCGGAGAGCTCGGGTCGAACCTGTGGGCGACACTGACCCGAGTTGTTCCGGGGCTCATGATCGGTGTCGTCCCGGGGCTGCTGCTCGGGGTCGCGATGGGGCGCTCACCCTCGGTACGGAGGGTGGTCGATCCGTTCATCGCCGCGCTGCACCCCATCCCCAAGATCGCGCTTCTGCCGCTCCTCATGATCGTGCTCGGGATCGGCGAGGCGTCCCGCATCGCGGTGGTCGCGATCGCGGCCTTCTTCCCAATGCTGATCAACGCCATGGCGGGGGTGCGTCGCATCAGCCCGCTCTACTTCGAGGTGGCTCGGAACTACGGCGCAAGCCGACGTAAGGTGTTCACCCGCGTCGTGTTGCCCGGCAGTCTGCCGATGGTGCTGAGCGGGCTACGGCTCTCGGCGAACGTGGCGTTTCTCGTCACGATCGCGGTAGAGATCGTGGCTGCCGACAGCGGACTCGGCGCCCTGATCTGGCTCTCGTGGGAGGTCCTACGCGTCGAGCTGCTGTACGCGGTCCTCGTCGTGATCGCGCTGTTCGGCGTGACCCTGAACCTTGGGTTGGGGGGTCTGGCCATTTGGCTTGCACCCTGGCAGGCTACGGCGGACGAGGCCGGCTGATCCGCAGGCCGGGTGGAGAGGCGAGAACCAGCTAACGTGGGGGACATGGCCCCACCCGGAAGCGGCGACAGACACTTTCGCACCGACGCCGTGCGCGCCGAGCTCACCCGACGTTCGGCCAGCTCGGGCATCTACGCGGTCGGGGGGCGCGTCCTCCAGATGCTCCTGCGCGTCGGGTCGATCGCCGTGCTCGCTCGCCTCCTGACGCCGGAAGACTTCGGGGTCAGGGGGCTGGTCCTCCCAATCACGATCCTCCTGCATGGGCTGATTAACCTCGGTCTGCATATCGCCGCGCTTCAGCGCGAGGACCTGGACCACGAGGGACTCTCACGGCTGTTCTGGTTCTCGAGCTGGGTCAACCTGCTGCTGCTGGGAGCGATGGCCCTCCTCGGACCTCTGCTGGCCAGCTTCTACGGGGATCCGCGGGTCACCGGAGTGACGCTGGTCTGGGCGGCGGCGCTGTACCTGATGAACGTGGGTGCGTTCCACGAAACGCTCCTGAAGCGTCAGATGCGGTTCGGGACCCTGGTGTCGATCCACACGGCGGCGATGGCAATAGGCGTCATGGTCGCCATCGTTGCCGCGGCGCTCGGGGCAGGCTACTGGGCTCTCGTTTACGACATCCTCGCGATGTCCGTGGCGCGCGCGATCGGGGCCTGGATGCTCTGCGGCTGGCGGCCCTCGAGGCCGAGGCGTCTGGCAGTCGGCGAGAACCATGGAACGGGCAGCATGCTGACGTATGGCAGAGGCCTATCCGGCTTCCGGGTCGTGGCGTGGCTCGGGGCGCAGCTGGATCGGGTGCTCGTCGGCCTGCTCGGAGGAGCTCCCGTCCTCGGTCTGTACGACAGCGCGCGCCGCTGGGCCTGGCTGCCGTACCTCGAGCTTCATCAATCCCTGTCCGATGTGGCGGTCGCAAGCTTCAGCCGCGTGCAGCGCGAGCCCGAGGAGTACAGGCGGATCGTGCGCGGTGGGCTGGCCTCGATCCTGGCGCTCACCATGCCCGCGACCGCCTTCATGTTCGTGGGCGCGCGCGAGGTGGTTCTCGTCCTCTTCGGCGATCAGTGGCTCGACGCCGTGCCCTACGTACGACTCATGGCGGTGGCCGCGTTCGCGGGGGGACTGAACCGCCTCAATCAGTGGGTCTACAACTCGCTGGGCGAGACGGGTCGCCAGTTCCGCTGGAGCGTGTTCCAAACGCTGGCCACCGTCGCGGCGCTCCTCGTCGGTGCCCTGTGGGGGCCCATGGGGGTGGCCGTCGGCTTCACCGTCGCCGTCGTGGCCCTCACCTACCCGAGCGTCGTGTACTGTCTGCGTACGGCGCCGCTCAGGCCGGCAGAGTTCTTCGGCGCGGCTACCCGACCGGCGTTGGCGTCGTTTATGGGAGGCGCGGTGACGTTCGCCGTCGCCTGGCTAGCGCTGGGAGGCCTGGGGCTCGCGACCACTTTCGCGATCGAGCTCGCGTTGTTCAGCGGCGTATACGTGCTCGCTTGGATCCTGTTGCCTGGTGGCAGAGCCGCGACCGTCGAGGTGAAGCGCGCGTTGCTGGACGCGATCGGGCGCGGGGCCGCGGGCGCCGCAGAGGAGTCGACCGAGACCCAGATCGTTCCCTAGGTGTCTTCCGCGCGTCGGTTCGCGCGCGAATGCGGAGCGCAGGCGGCCGGCCTGAAACGCGAGCGATCAGTCGAGGGCGAGCTCGGCCTCGAGCGCTTCGATCTCGGCTCGGATTTCGGCTACGAGCCGATCGAGAGCCACAACGCGCGCTTCGTCGTCGGTGCGCCGCTTGAGCTCGGCCCCGCCGCGCTCCAGCGAGCGCTCGCCGATCACGACACGGAGCGGCAGCCCCCGCAGGTCCGCATCGGTGAGCTTCACGCCCGCGCTGGCGTCGTCGCGATCATCGTACAGCACCTCGAAGCCCGCATCCACCAGCTCCGTGAAGATGCACTCCGCCGCTTCGGCTCCGTCGGGCGCGCGAGCGAGCGACACGAGGTTCACCTGATAGGGTGCAACCGAGATCGGGAGTCGTAACCCACGCTCGTCGCGGTATTCTTCGGCCACACAGGCTAACAGCCGACCAAGGCCGATCCCGTACGAGCCCATGTAAATGGGCTTCTCCGATCCATCTTCGTCCGTGAAGAAGGCCCCGAGCCCCTCCGAGTATCTGGTCCCGAGCTGAAAGATGTTTCCGACTTCGACACCGCGGACCATCTCGAGCCCCGTCCCGCACTCGGCGCACGGCGCACCATCGAACGCGGCGGCGATGGGGCCGACGAGCTCGGGCTCGTAGTCGCGACCGCAACACACGTTGCGGAGGTGGTGGTCGGGCTCGTTCGCACCCAGCACGAGGTTGGGCGAGGCGGCGACGAGCTCATCCACGAGCACGAGGCCGGCGTCTCGGCCCACCCCGATCGGGGAGGCGGAGCCGGGCACCATGCCGGCCTCCAGGATCTCTTCCTCGTGGGCGGGCCGCAGCTCGGTCGCACCGATCAGCTTCTGCACCTGGATCGGGTTCACCTCCATATCGCCGCGCACGACGCACACGATCAGGCGGGCGGGCCTGGGCGCGTCGTGCGCATCCGAGGTCCCGGCGAAGGATCCCGCGTAGAACACCATCTTGCCCGTGCGATGCGGCTCGACCGCGAGCATCTCGCATACTTCGGCGATCGTCTTCGCCCCGGGCGTGTGCACCTTCTCGAGCGGGAGCAGCTCCTCCTTCGTCTCGATCCCGAGCTCGAAGCGCGCCACATCACGGTTCGCCGCGTAACCGCAGCCGGGGCACACCGCGAGGCTGTCCTCCCCGATCGACGTCACGTACATGAATTCGTGCGCGACCGCTCCACCCATCATCCCCACATCGCTCTGTACCGCGAGCAGCGACAGGCCCACACGGGCGCCGATGCGCCCGTAGGCTTCGTAATGGGCCTCGTACTGGCGTGCGAGCCCCTCCGGATCGCGATCCAACGAGTACGAATCCTTCATCTGAAACTCGCGCACGCGGATCAACCCACCGCGCGAACGAAGCTCGTCGCGGAACTTCGTCTGGATGTGGTAGACCATCGCGGGTAGCTGTCGGTAGGACCGGATCTCGGTAGCCGCGAGGGTTGCGACGACCTCCTCGTGCGTCATCGCGAGCAGCATGTCTCGACCGCGGCGGTCCTGGAAGCGCGCCATGGTCTCGTCGATGTCGTACCAGCGGCCGGTGGCCTGCCACAGCTCGGCCGGGTGCACGACCGGCATGTTCAGCTCCTGGCCGCCGATCCGATCCATCTCCTCGCGCAGGATCTGGTCGATCTTGCGCAGCGACCTCCAGGCGAGCGGGAGGTACGAGAAGATCCCGGCGGCCAGTTGTCGGACGTAGCCGGCGCGCAGCAGGAGCGCGTGGGACTCTATGTCCGCTTCTGCGGGCGCGTCCCGGAGCGTGGAGCCGAACAGGTGCGAGACGCGGAATGCGCGCCCGTCATGCGTATGGTGGATGCTCACCCCCATATCTCCTCGTACATGTCGTACCGAGAGGGCTCCATGCCCAACGACCGATAGGTGGCCTTGGCCACCTTGTTCTGACGATCCACGTACAGGCGCAGCCCCACTGCACCGGCCTCCTGAGCGGCGCTCCGCACATGATCGTGCAGGGCCCGATAGATCCCCCGTCGGCGGTGGCCCGGAGCTACGTACACGCTCTGGATCCACCAGATGGGACCGTTGCGCCAGTCACTGAACTCGAACGTCACCATGATCTGACCGATCGGCGCATCGCCAGCGACGCGCTCCGGATTCGTGTCTTCGCCCGGGTCCGTCCCTTCGCTCGGGTCCGTGTCTTCGCCCGGGTCCGTGTCTTCGTCCGGGTCCGTGTCTTCGCCCGGGTCCCGTTCTCCGGCCGAGTCCGTGTCTTCGCCCGGGTCCGGTTCTCCGGTTGGCCTCCCGGGGTCCTCGAACGCCAGGTAATAACGCCCGTACTCGGGGTGCGCGAGAAACGCATTTACCCCCGTTCTCAGCGTAGACTCCATCAGCTCACGCCCCTCCGTCTCGCGAGCGAGGGCGCGGTTGAAGCGGACGATGGCGTCTCGATCTGACGGCGTGGCGGCTCGGATCATGATGCCCGAGGTTAGTCGCTCGCGTCGACTGCCGAAACCTGTTGGTTGACGCCGCGAGCCCCGTAGACGCCGGCCCAGCCCGGGCCCGGCGAAACGCGCGCCAAGACGGCCGCGAACGGCTGCCGAACGGCCAACCGAACGAATGGAGGGAGACCCTTGAGACCCGCTTGCCTCGTTCCCGCCGTCCTCACGATCATCTCGAGCGTTCCCGCCTCCATGATGGCGCAGGAGCCCGACTTGCCGTCCTCGATCGGCGCCCTCGACGCCCCTCCAGCCGAGCAGCCGGTTCTACGCGACATCGTGGCGGCCATCTCCGCCGCGCGCGTCGAGGCGGACATCCGGACGCTCGCCGCCTTCGGGACGCGCCACACGCTCTCCGACACCACTTCGGACACCCGGGGCATCGGGGCCGCGCGACGGTGGATCAAGGCCGAGTTCGAGCGCATTTCGGAGGCGTGCGGCGGCTGTCTCGAGGTCTTCCATCAGACCTCCCTGGTCGGTGGCACGCGCCGCATCCCCGACACGGTGGCCGTGGTCAACGTCATCGCCGTTCAACGCGGCGCTACCGACCCGGATCGATACGTGATCATGTCGGGGGACATCGATTCCCGCGCGTCGAACGGTCTGGACGGGACCTCGGATGCGCCCGGGGCGAACGACAACGCTTCGGGGATGGCCGGCGTGCTCGAAGCAGCGCGCGTATTGAGCCCCTATCGGTTCGCGGGATCGGTCGTCTACGCAGGACTCTCGGGCGAGGAGCAGGGTTTGTTCGGTGGACAGCACATGGCGCGGGTGGCGAAGGAACAGGGCTGGCGGATCGAGGCCGTCCTCAACAACGACATGATCGGCAACATCCAGGGACAGAACGGAATCTCCGACAATACCGTAGCGCGGGTGTTCTCCGAGGGGATCCGGGCCGATGAGACGGAAGGTGTGGCCCGCATGCGGCGCACCACCGGTGGGGAGGTCGACTCCCCATCGCGCAACCTCGCCCGATACGTGGACCGCATGGCGGACGAGTACATCCCGAACCTCGACATGATGATGATCTACCGGCTGGACCGGTTCGGCCGGGGCGGGCACCATCGCCCCTTCAACGACGTCGGGTTTCCCGGCGTTCGCATCATGGAGGCGAACGAGGACTACCGGCGCCAGCACCAGAACATCAGGGTCGAAGATGGCGTGGAGTACGGCGACGTCGTCGAGGAGGTCGAATTCGATTATGCGGCGAAGCTGACGGCGCTCAACGCGGTCACGCTGGCTTCGCTCGCTTGGGCCCCGCCGCCACCGCGAGGAGTGGAGATCCGGGGTGCGGTCCGCCCCTCCACGACGCTGAGTTGGCAACCCGCCGACGCCCGCCTGGCGCCGGACCTGGCCGGCTACACGGTCTACTGGCGGCTCACGACCTCGCCCCAGTGGGAGCAGTCCGTCTACGTCGGCGAAGTGACGGCGCACACGCTCGAGAACATCGTGATCGACAATTACATCTTCGGCGTCGCCAGCGTGTCCGAAGATGGCTTCGAGAGCCCGGTCGTCTTCCCCGGTCCGATCGGGGCGTTCGAGCCTCTGGAGTGGTTGGAGGCCGCCGGCGGCGGCTAGCCGCCGGATGACACGCCGGCCGTCACACCGGACGTCAGGTCCGGGACCCGGCCGCTTCGGGCATCAAGCCCGCCGCCAGGCCCAGCGGAGCAACAGCCAGCAGAACGCGATCGCCGTGCTGATCCAGATGAGTCCCCAGACGACCGTCGGGACCGCGGTGAGCTCCGCGAGCAAGCGTGCGTCCGAGAGAAGCTGTGGGCGGTCGAGGATGTCGCTCTTGATGTCCAGCACGGCGTAGAGACAACTCGTGAGACCCAACACGGTGAGGATCACGCGGTTGGCCTCGGCGCCTACCCAGCGCGCCGCTGCGATCAGCGCGAGGCCGAATCCGAGGCTGAAGACCATGCCGAAGCCGTTGCGCACGAACGGGATGGCAATGAGCAGCACGAGCGCGCCGATGCCGCCGGTGAGCCACGCGGAACGCGTCCCGAGCCGTTGAGCCCCCCAGAACATCGCCCCGCCCCACAGCAGACTGCCCAGATACCCCGCCGTGAGCGTGAGGAAAGCGTCGCCTCCGGGGCATTGGCACAAGCCCCCCTGGTCCGGTGTGACCTGGATTCCCTGGATCGCCCCGCCGGTGGCGACCGCGACCAGCCCGTGGCTGATCTCGTGCAACAGGACGACGAACAGCTTGAGCGGATACACGACCGGCGTGTACCACAGGAACCACACCGCGACGAAGTAGGCCGCGAAGAACGCGATGAACCGTGCCCGTCGCACCTGGATCTCCTTCATCCCGCCTCCGCCTCTCGCTCGCCTGACGCTCTCCATCTCTTCACATACGAGAGCAACGACCCCGACGCTTCGCTACAGCAACACCATCAACGCGAGCCCGGTCACGATGAGGCCTGCCAACGCGAAGACGGGCACGGCGCGGTCGAACCACACCCGGCACACGGCGAAGATCAGCGAGAAGACGCCGAGCGTCCCGTACACGGGGAGGAGGGCGCCGCCCCAGCTCGCACGCTCGTACACTCCGAGGACGGCCAGGCCGCTCGCGAGCGTCGCGATGAACAGCGACCGTTCGTCCGTGAGGGCGGGTTGCGGCCAGCGGGTGGCCGGGAGCCGTCCACGGAGCGCCAGTGGGAGCAGGAGGAGCGCCTCCAGTCCCACCGTCGCCAGCCACATCACCTGGCCCGGACCCCTCAGCACGAACGCGTCGGTGAACGCGGCGAACCCGATCGAGGTCGCCGACACGACGCCCATCAAATACAAGCCGTAGGCGATGATCCGCCCGGCGATCAAGGCCGAGTAATACGTTCCCGGCGAGTCCCGCTTCAATCGGAGAGCGGGCACCAGGTCGAGGGGCCACCGCTGCACGGGCTCGGGAGGCCAATCGCCGGCGTGGATCCGCGCCAGGACTCCGTCCAGCGCACGCCTGGCCTCCTGTGCCTCCTGTCCGCTCACCCAGTGTTTGCGCCGCGCTTCTTCGAGCTCGTCTTCGTCCAGAATCCGGATCGGAGCGCCCGGGGCCAGCCAGACGTCGAGCACGAGGTCCTCGATGCTCCATCGGGTTCCAACCGGTGTGGAAGGCCGAACCAGGTTCACGTAGTGGCCGACCAACCGCCCGTCCCCGTCGTGGAACACACCGATCTCGAATGGCTGACGGGGGAACAGGTACCAGAGGAGAAAGGAGCCGGCGCCGAGCGTCACGCCATCTGTGATGTCGATGGACGGGGCTCCCGGCGGTTGCATCTGGAGCGTGAGCTTGAGGTCCGGTTCGTCGAGTAGCAGCTCCTGAACGTACGTATCCGTTCGATTGGGCGGGCGCCGATACACGATCTCGACGACGGGCGCGTCGGGCAGCGCTCTCCGGATCGTGCGGAGCGTTCTTCTCCGCGCCCCGAAGAGATCGAGACCGTCAGGCAGGGTGCGTGAAGGTTTGGCCGCTCTCGGCCATCTCGCGCAGCCGCGGTGCCGGTCGGAATCGGGCCCCGTGCTGCGCCTCGAAGCTCGAGAGTCGCTCGGTGATCTGGTCGATGCCCTCCCGGTCGGCCCACCGCAGGAGCCCGCCGCGGAACGGCGGGAATCCGGTCCCCATCACCATAGCCAGATCGACATGGTCCGCCGCCTCGACGACGTCCTCGTCCAGCGCGTGCGCGGCCTCGTTGACGAGGAGGTACAGGCACCGCTGCCGGATCTCATCTCGGCTCGCGGGCGTTCCGGTCGCATTCGCTGCAAGGACCCGGGCGACCTCGCGGTCGACTCCACGTTGACGTCCATCCGCGTACGTGTAGAACCCGCGTTCGTTCTTCCGACCGAGCCGACCATCCTCCTTCAGTCGGCCCACGGCTTTCGCGGGCCGCATCCGCTCGCCGAACGCTTCCTCCATCTCCCTCGCGACATGCTCAGCAACGTCGAACCCGATCTCGTCGAGTAGTCGGCAGGGCCCCATCGGCATCCCGAACTCGAGCAGCACCTTGTCCAACTGCTCGACGCCGGCCCCCTCCTCGAGCAGATACCCCGTCTCGTTCAGATACGGGGCCAGCAGCCGATTCACGAGGAACCCCGGGCGGTCCGCCACGAGCACCGGCGTCTTGTCCATATCGAGCACGAACCCGAAGGCCGCCGCGAGCGCCTCTTCCGAGGACTCGTCCGTACGAATCACCTCCACGAGTGGCATACGGTGCACGGGGTTGAAGAAGTGCAGCCCAACCACACGCTCGGGGTGCGCAGCGGCTGAGGCCAGCTCGGTCACGGAGAGGGATGAAGTATTGGTGGCGAACACGGCTTCGTGCCCGATCACCTCCTCCGTCTCGCGGAGCACTACCTGCTTCAGTGCCATCCGCTCCACCACCGCTTCGATGACGAGGTCGACATCCTCGAACTTGTCGTACGCGAGCGTCCCGTGGATGAGCGCGAACCGCAGCCCCACCTCCTCGCGGGCCATGATGCCGCGCGCTCCCGCCTTCTTCAGGAGCTTGCTGGCATGACGCAGGCCGAGGTCGAGGGCATCCTGATCGATGTCCTTGAGAATCACCGGGACCTCGTTGGCGGCGATCAGCTCGGCAATCGCGCCTCCCATGACTCCGGCGCCCAGCACGGCCGCCTGCTCGACCGGCCGTCGCTCGTCCAACGCCTCCCGCGGAAGTGCGCGTCGCGCGGCCTGCTGCAGCAGGAAGATGCGCACGAGGTTTCGCGACACTTCCGTTGCCGCCATTTGGCCGAGCCCTTCGGCCTCGATCTGCAGGGCCTCGTCGATGGGCAGATCGAGCGTGCGCTCCACCACGTCGATAGCCTTGAGCGGCGCCGGATATCGCCCCTGCGCGCGCTTGGCCGCCTGTCTCCGTGCCATAGCGAACAGAATGCGCCGACCGGGCGCGCTGTGTTCCAGGAAACGGCTCCAGAGCGAGAGCTTCCGCTCCCGGCGTTCGACGTCGCCGCGGAGCACGTCGCGCACGAACTCCCGGATGGATTCCTCGAAGCGGTCGTAGCGGAACACGCGATCGACGAGCCCGGAGCGGAGGGCACGGTCTGCGGGTGAGGGGGAGCCGCCGAGGATCATCTTGAGCCCGCGCTGGATCCCCAGGAGGCGAGGCAGCCGAACGGAGCCGCCGAAGCCGGGGATGATCCCCAGCCGTACTTCGGGAACGCCGATTCGAGTGGCACCGCGGTCCGATGCGACCCGGTATTCGCACGCGAGCGCGAGCTCGGTACCGCCTCCGAGACACAGACCGTCGATCGCCGCGATCGTGGGAACGGTGAGGCGCTCGAGGCGACGGAAGATCCGCTGGCCCTCCCGGCTCTTGGCCTCGCCGTCCGCCGCATCCTCGATGACGGCGATCTCGCCGACGTCGGCCCCGGCGATGAAGGTCCCGGGCTTTCCGCTCCGAACGACCACCGCGAGCGGCTGTCCCGTCGCGATGCGCGACTCGAGCTGAGAGAGGCGATGGTCCAGCTCGGCCATCACCTCGGCTCCCAGCAGATTGACCTTGGCGTCGGGCTGGTCGAAGGTCAGCCAAGCGATCTTGTCGGTGTCAACCGAGAGTGAGATCGCCTCCGCGCGCTCGCCCATTGGAATGCCGCCCCCTCATCGGCCCGAGGTTAGAAGACGAGCCGCCGGACGGCGTTGTCCGGAGTGAGGCGAAGCGTATCGGTCGAGGCATCCGTCGGGACGTTCCAGTACAGCTCCCCGGCCGGAATCGCCACGCGCGCGTGCACCCACCACGTGCCGCCAGACAGCCGACGGGTCAACGAGCCGGTCGCGTCCGTGGTGTCGTACGCGATCTCCCTCGCCAGATCCTCGAGCAAGGTGGCCTCGATGTCGGCGTAGTCCTGGAACGCCATGTCTTCCCACGCCTCGATGACGGCGCGAACGGAATCCAGCCGCTGCTGGTTCGTCGCCTGCAGGTTCGTGAACGCCTCGAACGCGCTCGCACGGTCACGATTCAGCCTCGCCTCGCGGCCCTCCATGCCGTTGAACCGCTCGAACAGCGGTCGATACTCGCGCGACCGCCGATCCATCCGCTGCATCCGCTCGGAGAGCTGACGGAGGCTGTCACGCACCTCGTTCCAGTTCGCTTCGGCGACCCTCCACGTCTCCTGCAGGACGAGCACGCTGTCGAATTCCTGGCGCAGCTGCGCCGGTACTTGCGGCTCGGGCTCGCTGGCTGCCGCTGAGAGGGCCGCGAACAGCGAGTCGCGGTCGAACGGCAAGAACTCGACAGGAAGATCGGCGACGGGCTGGAGTTCGTCGGTCCCTTGCGTCAGGACCTGGAGTGTGACGTCGCCACCCCCACAAGCCGCGAACACCAGCGACGCGGCGGCGAGGGACGGGATCGCTAGACGCTTGTTCAGCATCGCTACTGCTCCACCTCGGGTGAAACGGTTCGAAAAGGGCCGGACGCTCGATCCGACGCGCCAAAAGAGCGCGCGGCGCGGGAAGAAGCGCTCCAGCAAAGCAATGTAAAGATTGAGCTTCAGCGGCGGAAGCTGCGGTCGATCAGGTATGCCGTCGGGTTGACCGGTCGGTCTTCGACTCGAATCTCGTAGTGCAAATTGGGACCGGTCGTCAGTCCGGAGCGCCCGACCTCACCGAGGAGGGTGCCGCGCTCGACCGCCTGGCCAACGCGGACCTTCACGCTGGCCAGGTGTGCGTACCGACTCGTGTAACCGTCCCCGTGATCGATCTCCACCATGCGGCCGTAACCCGACTCGTTGCCTGCGAACGTCACGTGCCCTGCTCCGGCGGCGACCACGCTGCTGCCCGCACTCGCGGAGATGTCGACCCCGGGGTGGGGGCGTCGGTAGCCGAGCAGTGGGTGCAAGCGGTTGTAGCTGAACCCGGAGCTGATCCAGGAGTCCTCGGCCTGGACCGGGTTGATCGTCGGCCGGCGCCGGAACACGTCGGCCCTCGTCTCGACCGAGTCAACCGCCTCGGAAAGGCTCGTCGAGAGCAACTCCGCGCGGCGCAACAGCTGATCGAGGCTCCCGCTCACGCCCCGGGCGGCATCCGCCAGATCGGGCGCCAGGCGATAGAACTGCTCTTGCGCCGGATCCATGAAGGCGGGTCCACCCACACCCGCCGAGTAGACCTCGCGGTCGAGCATCGGCAGGCCGGCGACGACGCGGAAGCGCTGATCCCGGGCGGCCAGATGGTCCAGAGCATGGGTCAGCCGTTCGGTCTGCTGCTCCATCGCCTGGAGGTTCGATGCGAGGTGCTGATTCTCCGCCTTGAACCGGTTCAGCTCGGAGATCGCGTGACGCTGTCCGAGGAAACCGAGGACGCCGGCCGATGAGAGACCGACGAGACCCAGCAACAGGAGGATGGATATACGGAAGATGCGCGGCCGGAGCCGATAGCTGTGCGCCTCGCCGCTACCTTCGGGGAGGACTTGTATTGTCCAGTACGACGGCTTATTCACGCCCCGCGACAAACCCCGGCGTAGAGTGAACGGCAGCCTTCGGAGGGCCGCGGTTCTTGGTGTGATCCGGCGCGAAATCAGTTCCACGGTCCGGAAAAAAGTTGCCACAGGTTACCCCGCTCTTACAGACCTGTCAACAGACGCTCGAGCGCGTTGAGAACCCGTCAAACGGTCGATCGGCCCGCGGTTTGCCTCGCATCTCGGGCACGTGCCGTTTCCCGCATGGCGGGAGCGCCGTCCCTGCGTATCGCGTCGGACGCCGTGAGCGCCGTTCGGACGCCTCTCTAACCTGCAACGCGCGCGCCAGGCACCGTGCCGGCCCCGGCATTGCAGGAGTCCATGCGAGGCGGGTGGCTGCGTCGCATGGGCCGCGACCCAGTTGCAGCGCTCAGACGCGAGCGGGCTGCCGGACCCTTTAACGGATTCGTGGGAGATGTCGTCTACATATCACGAGCGCACGATTCACCAAGAAGAGCGGCGCGGCCGCAGGAGTGGGAAGACGATGCGACGTATGAAGCGGACGGGCGTGGGCCTCGCGGCTCTTTTCGCCCTCGTCACGGCCTGTGACGACAGTACGGTGGGACCCGGTGCGGGGGACCTGGCCGACGCAGACGCTGCCCTGATCGCCGAACAACAGGCGGACCTGCTGGATGGGATCCTGGACGGCGAGATCAACGCGCGTCCGGCCCTGATCGGCGCCGGCGAGATCGATGGAACGGTTTCGCTGTCCGTCGCCCCGATCGTGACCGAGTTCACATTCACGCGCACACGACCCTGCCGCAACGGTGGGCAGGTCGTCGCGAGCGGCGCGGGGACGCACACCGCCAATCGGGAGACCGGTGAAGTCACGCTGGAGTTCAGCGGAGACAAGTCGATCGAGAACTGCGCACGAGCGCGCGGCGACCTCGTGATCACGATCAACGGGGAAGGGACGTTCGAAGGCTTCCGCAAGAAGGTGAACGGCCACTTCGAGGGTCCGCAAACCAACTCGCAAGAAGGCCACTTCACGTGGGAGACGAGTGACGGTCGCTCCGGCGAATGCGATTACGAGCTCACCGTGACGTGGGATCCCGCCACGCACACGAAGACGATCGTCGGCTTCGTGTGCGACCACGAGATCAATAGAACCGTCACGCGCGACGGTGCCGCGGGTAACGACCGCGGCGGTGACGGCTGATCGCCACCATCTCGATGGACCCATGCGGGTCCGCCGGTCCGGGGCTCGCCGCCAGGTGAGCCCCGGACCGGTTGCACTACTCCGGTCGCGGGAACAGCACGGGACCGGGCCGCACGCTGGAGAGCCCGGCGAGCTCCTGATCCAGTCTCGCCAGCGAGGGCGCCTCACCGTCCCCACCCAGGGCCGCCCACAGCTCCCCCGCCTTCGACGGCATGAACGGAGCCAGCATCGCGGCGCAGGCCCCCAGCGCCCGCGCCAGCGCCCCGAGCGCCGCGTCGAGAGCGTCTCGGGCCGCCCCCCCGCGCTCCTCCTTCGCCAGCGTCCACGGCTGGATCTCGTCGACGTAGGCATTCGCCGATCGAACGAGGCTGAAGACCGCTTCCAACGCTTCGTCGAGCAGGTAGCCGTCCATCTTGGCGAGATACCGCTGGAGCGCGTCGCCGCTGGCCGCGTCGAGACCTGATGTCGACCCGTCTACGTCTGCGGGCGGGATCGTGCCCTCACGGTACTTCTCGATCATCGAGACCACGCGGTTGAGCAGATTCCCCAGATCGTTGGCCAGATCGGCCGTATAGCGGCGATCGAACTTCTCGATGAAGTCATCCACCGAGTCGTAGTTACGGTCCCCGTCCCAGGGCACTTCGCGGATCAAGAAATACCGGAGCGCGTCGGGGCCGTGCCGGTCGATCAGCTCGGGGAGGTCCAGCTTCGTCCCTCCGGACTTCGACAGCTTGAACCCGCCCACGTTGATGAAACCGTGACCCCACACGGACTTGGGAACCTCGACGCCGCCGGCGATCAGCATGGCCGGCCAGTAGACGCAGTGGAAACGTGTGATGTCTTTGCCGATGATATGCAGGTCGGCGGGCCACAACCGATCGAAGTCGTCCTCATCCGGAAACCCGACGGCCGTGATGTAGTTCGAGAGCGCGTCGAACCATACGTAGACGGTGTGATCCTCGGCGCCGGGGAACGGGATGCCCCACGGGATCCGGCTGCGAGAGGCCGAGATGTCCTCGAGCCCGCCTTCGAGAAGTCGCAGGATCTCGTTTCGGCGACTTTCCGGCCGCACGAACTCCGGGTGCGCCCGGATGTGCTCGAGCAACCGGTCACGGTAGGCCGATAGCCGAAAGAACCAATTCTCCTCCTGCGTCCACTCGATCTCGCGGTGCGGATGGTTGGGACAGCGGCCGTCGGTGAGCTCCTCTTCCTTCTTGAACGCCTCACACCCGGCGCAGTAGTACCCTTCGTACTTCGAGAGATAGAAGTCGCCGGTCTCACGGATGCGCTCCATCAATGCCGTCACGCCCCGGTGGTGCCGCGGCTCCGACGTCCGGATGAAGCCGTCGTTCGAGATCTCGAGCTTGTGCCAGGTCTCGAGGAAAGCCTCGGCGATGCGATCGACCCACTCCTCGGGAGGTGCGCCCTGCTTCTCCGCCTCCCTGGCGACCTTTTGCCCATGCTCATCCATCCCGATGACGAAGTGGACGTCGTCACCCATGCTGCGCCGATAGCGGGCGATGGCGTCGGCGCCGACCTTCTCGACGGTGTGCCCCAGGTGAGGCTCACCGTTCGAGTAGTCAATCGCGGTCGTCAGGTAGAACTTGGCCATAGGTCAGTGAAAGGGGTCCGGTGCGTGTCTCGAAGGTTCGCTGGAATCTTCCCGCGGCTCGCCAAAGCAACGAGTCGTGGACGCGATCAGCTCTCCCGGGATACCCGTCCGCCCGCTGATCGGGTCTCTTCCCGCAGATTATCGAGCGGAATGGTGCGCGCCTCCCCGTCGGGAGCCGATAGCGTGATCGTCTCTTCAAACAGATTCCAACCGGTGACCCGCTCCTCTCCGCGCGAGGTTCGGAGTCGCTGGCCGACGGGAGGGAATCGCTTCTTGGCCTGCTGATACACGGCGTGCTCGTAGCGCAGGCAGTTCATGAGGCGACCGCAAGCGCCCGATATCTGGCTCGGGTTGAGCGACAGTCCCTGGTCCTTCGCCAGCTGCAGGGTGACGGGCTCGATCGTGGGCAACCACGAGCGGCAGCAGAGCTCGCGCCGGCAACGCCCCAACCCACCGAGGCGCCGGGCTTCATCGCGCACGCCGATCTGACGTAGCTCGATGCGGGTGCGGAACGTGCGGGCCATGTCACGGACGAGGGCTCGGAAGTCCACGCGCTTCTCGGCCGTGAAGTAAACGGTGAGCTTGTTCCGGTCCCACTGCCACTCCGCCTCGCTCACCTTCATCTTGAGCGCGTGCTTTTGGACGAGGGCGCGCGTGCGACGGCGCACCTCCATCTCCTGTCCTCGCAGTTGGAGAAGGCGGATCACGTCCGCGGGTGCGGCACGTCGCAGCACCCGTCGCTCGGGGAGCGGCACCTGGCGCTCGCCCACGCCCTCGCAACCACCCTCACAAGCGAGCGAGTCCGCGCTCACCGCTCGCTTGACCCACCCGAGATCCTGTCCGCGATCCGCCTCGACGACCACGAACTCGCGTTCGACGAGGGGAAGGATGTGACGGAACGTGAAGTAGTCCTTGCGAAGCCCCTTGAAGTGAACCTCGAGGATCTGCGGTGGCTGGGTTCCCCGGGCGGTGGAGGGTCCGATGGGCTGCGGGGCTCCGCCCGTATCCACCGGTTGCCCGTTCGTCGGGCGCGCCGGGGTAGGGCCTCCTTTCCGTGGGCGGCCTGCATGGGGCCTCATGCTTCCTCCCAGACGCCCATCCGGTAGTATTTCTCCCGCCGCCGGGTCACGAGCTCTTCCGGGTCGAGGCGCACCAGCTCCTCGAGGTGTCGCGCGAGCACCTCCCCGACCGCCTCGATGGTCTCGTCCGGCCGCACGTGCGCGCCGCCGGAAGGCTCGGGAATGACCTCGTCCACGACGGCCAGCTCCAGGAGATCGGCGGCCGTGAGCTTGAGAGCCTCGGCCGCCTGATCGGCGTGGTCGCGGCTTCGCCACAGGATCGCCGCGCAACCCTCGGGTGAGATGACGGAGTAGATGGCGTTCTCGAGCATCAGGACGCGATCGGCGACGGCTATGCCGAGCGCGCCGCCGCTCCCGCCTTCGCCGATGATGCAGGAGATGAGAGGAACCCGAAGTCCCGACATCACGAACAGATTGCGGGCGATCGCCTCCGCCTGACCACGCTCCTCGGCACCGATCCCCGGGTAGGCTCCTTGCGTGTCGACGAACGTGATCACCGGCTTGCCGAACTTCTCGGCCAGCTGCATGAGCCGCTTCGCCTTCCGATATCCCTCGGGGTGCGGGGAGCCGAAGTTCCGGCGGAGGTTCTCCTTCATCTCGCGGCCCTTCTGATGGCCGATGACCATCACGGACCGGCCCGCGAGCGAACCCCAGCCGCCTACGATCGCCGGGTCGTCGCGGAAGGCTCGATCACCGTGCAGCTCGAACCAGTCGTCGAACAGCCCCTCGATGAAGTCGAGGGTGAAGGGTCGCTCCTGGTTGCGTGCCAGCTTGACGCGGTCAAAGCGTCCGAGGCGTCGAACCGCGTCCTCGTGCCCACGGTCGAGCCGCTCCTCGAGTCTGCGGATTTGCTCCTCGACGTCCAGCCCGCGGTCCTGCGCCAACTCGCGGAGCTCCTCGATCTGACCGCGGATATCCGCCAGTTTCTCCTGCTCTATCGCCATCGCCTCAGCGCTCTACTTCGGTCCAGGAGCTTCCGGGTCGGCAGCCGCTGCAGATCCAGCGGTGTGCCAGGGGGTGTCGCTTCAGTCGCGTACGAGCTTGACGCGATCCCCCAGAAGCGTCCGCAATTCGGCGAGTAACGTGGCGCTCGGCGCCACGCGCAGCGTCCTCGACGCGAACCTCGATGGCCGCGCCCCGTCGTCGCCCCGATCGCCGGTACCGTTCCCCGTTCCGTTCCCTCCACCGCGGTGCCATTCCAGCACGAGCGGGCCCTTGCCCGGGGCCTCCTCCAGGAGCTGGCGGGCGCGCTCGAAGGCCCCCGGCTCCACGTCGTCCCCTTCTCGCAGCTCGATACAGATGCCGACGCCACCGCCGGCGCGGACCTGCGCCAACCGCTGAACGGAATCAATAAAGATGGGCGGATCCTCTTCATCGCGCGAATTGCCGGACACCGTGCCCGTGATGAGTACCGGTCGATCGTCAGACAGGATCTCGCGATTCTGGATCCACGTATCGCCGAAAGCGAGCGCGGTTGCCGTGCCCCGAAAGTCCTCGATCGTAAGACGCGCCCATTCCCGCCCATCCCGTCGCGAGGTGCGTACGGCCGTCTCGGTGATCACGCATGCCACCTGGACCTGGCGCTCCCGCAGCTCCGCGAGGTTGGAGCTGTTGGCTTCCACGGCGTACAGGTCGGCCAACTCGCGGTACCGATCGAGCGGGTGTCCCGAGATGTAGAAACCGAGGCGCTCCTTCTCCTCCTTCAAGCGCTCGCGTTCGTCCCACGCGGCCACCGCCGGCACACGAGGGACCGGGCGGGGCCGGTCCTCGCCACCAAACAGGCTTGTCTGCCCGCTCTCGGCCTCGTGGCGGCGCAGCTGTGCCTCGTTCAGCATCAGGTCGAGTCCGGCAGCGAGCGCCGCGCGATCGCCGAACTCGTCCAGCGCCCCCGCGCCGATCAGAGCCTCGATTACGCGCTTGTTGTTCAGCCGCAGGTCGATGCGTTCGAGGAAATCGAGGAAGGACTCGAACGGCTTCTCCTCGCGAGCCTCGATGATCGACTGGATGGCGGAGTGACCGACTCCTTTGATGGCCCCGAGCCCGAATCGAATGTCTCCTTCACCGACCACCGTGAACCGGTAGCGGGACTCGCTCACGCTGGGTGGAAGGACCTGCAGGCCCAGGCTACGGGCCTCGCCGATGTACGATACGACCGCGTCCGTGTCCCCGATCTCGGAGGACAGCAGCGCCGCCATGAACTCCGGCGGGTAATGCGCCTTGAGCCACGCCGTACGATACGAGATGATCGAGTAGGCGACCGAGTGCGCCTTCGGGAAGCCATAGCGACCGAACGTCCGTATGAGCTCGGCGATCTCGTTCGACTTCTCGGCCGGAATGCCGCGCCCCACCGCGCGCTTCACGAAGTCGTTGAGGACCTTCTCCGTGAGCTTGGCGTCCTTCTTCCCGACCGCCTTGCGGAGCACGTCGGCTTCGGCGAGCGAAAAGCCCGCGAGCGCGTTGGCGACGCGCATCACCTGCTCCTGATACGTGATCACGCCGTACGTCGACTCCAGCGCCGGAGCCAGATCAGGGTGCGGGTACTCCACCGGTGCGAAACCGCGCTTGCGGCGGATGTAGACGTCCGTCATGCCCGAATCGAGCGGGCCCGGGCGGATCAACGCGCTCACGGCCACGAGATCGTCGAACCGGTCGCACCGCATCGCGCGCAGCTTCTCGGTAGCCAGGCTCGACTCGAACTGGAAGACGCCGCTCGTCCTCCCTGAAGCGAGCATCTTGTACACGGTGGGGTCGTCCAGACCGACCTCGTCCCAGTCCACCTCGACCCCGTGCCGCTCCGCGATCGCATCGACGGCGTCGTGGATCACGGTGAGCGTCCGGAGCCCGAGGAAATCCATCTTCAACATGCCCGCCTTCTCGAGCGCGACCATGTCGAACTGGGTAATCACCGCGGCGTCGCCGTTCTTGGTGTCCGAGCAAACCGGCACGTACTGGTCCAACGGACCGGGAGCGATCACGACTCCGGCCGCGTGGACCGAACTGTGGCGGGAGAGCCCTTCGATCCGGGTGGCGTAGTCCAGCAGCTTCTTGACCTGAGGGTCTTCCTTGTACGCCTGCTTGAGCTCCTGGACCTTGCGCGTCGCCTGCTCGACGGTGAGCGAGAAGCCCGGTGTGGATGGGATGAGCTTCGCGAGTCGGTCCGTATCGGAAGGTGAGAACCCGAGCACGCGTCCCACATCGCGTACGACCGCGCGCGCCTTCATCGTTCCGAACGTGATGATCTGACCGACCGACTCCTGTCCGTACTTCTCGCGCACGTAGTCGATCACCTCGCCCCGGCGCTCGTAGCAGAAGTCGATGTCGATGTCCGGCATCGAGATGCGGTCGGGGTTGAGGAAGCGTTCGAACAGGAGATCGAAGCGGAGCGGGTCGACGTCGGTGATCCCGAGGGCGTACGCGACGATCGACCCGGCGGATGAGCCGCGACCCGGGCCCACGGGTATGTCGCGCTCCTTCGCCGCCCGGATGAAATCCCATACGATGAGGAAGTAGCCGGCGTATCGGGTCTTCGCGATCACGTCGAGCTCGTACTCGAGCCGTTCCTTCACGTCCGGCGGAAGCGGGTCCCCGTACCGCTCGACCGCGCCGCGCTCGGCCAGCTCCCGCAGCATGACCTCGTCGCCCGCGTACTCCTCCGGCAAGGGGAAGTTGGGGAGGTGGTACTTCTGCTCGAACTGGACCTCGCACCGCTCGGCAATCTCGACCGTATTCAGCAGCACTTCGGGGTGGTCCGGGAACAGCTCCGCCATCTCTGCGGCCGGCTTGAAGTAGCTCTCGGCACCGTGAAAGCGGAGCCGATTGGGGTCGTCCTTGTCCTTGCCCGTGCCGATGCACAACAGCGTGTCGTGTGCGTCCGCGTCTTCACGCCGCAGGTAATGCGCGTCGTTGGTTGCCGCGACCGGGAGCCCGAGCTCCTCCGCGAGCTGGAACACCCCGTCGTTCACCTTCTTCTGGCTCGGGATACCGTGATCCTGAACCTCGAGCCAATAGCGGTCGGGGAATACGCGCGCGTGCCATGCAGCGACACGTCTGGCATCCTCCCAGCGGTCGACCGCGAGGTACCGCGCGATCTCGCCCGCGAGGCAGGCCGAAAGGGCAATGAGGCCGTCGGAGTACTCCTCCAGCACCTCGTGGTCGATGCGCGGCCGGCGATAGAAGCCCTCCGTGTATCCAATCGAGGAGAGGCGAACCAGGTTTCGGTACCCGGTGTTGTTCGCCGCCAGCAGCACGAGGTGTGCGTAGTGGTGCGGCGCTCGCTCCGGCTTCTCGCGCGAGCGTCGATCGCCGTACGCCACGTAGGCCTCGCAGCCGAGGATGGGCTTGATTCCCGCTTTGCGCGCTTTCTCCTGGAATTCCCACGCGCCGAACAGATTGCCGTGGTCGGTGAGCGCCAGGGCGGGCATGCCGAACTCGATGGCCTGATCGATCAGCTCGTCGATCCGGTTGGCGCCGTCGAGCAGCGAGTATTCGCTGTGCGTGTGAAGGTGGACGAACTGCATGTCAGCTATCTAGGGCGCGACTATCGCCGCGCAGGAGTCCTGGCAGGCCGTCGAGAACCCCGGGCGACCCGCTCGAGCCTTTCAGTGGCCTGCCTATGAAACGCACCGGAACGAGCCGAGAATCTCCTGCAATTGCAGCAAGTACTCGTACTTGCTCTCGTTCGGCGCGTAGAGCCAGGCATCGATGAACATCGTGCGGGTTGGGCAGTCCACGAGCCACACGAGGAACAGTCCCGCGGCGGGGAAGTCGCCCTCCTCATCTTCCCAGATCCCCGTCACTTCGAGAGCGGGATGGCCATCGATGCTGAAGCGAGTGACCGCTGAGCGGTCTGTTCTCATCCCCTGTGCCACGTTGTAATGGACGCTGTCGATTCCGGCGCGCCAATCGAGCGCGATCTCGGCGGTCAGCGAGTCTACCCGGGCGCGCGGCTCCACCAGGATCGATCGGATGAGCACGCTGGGGTCGGGGTTGTCGTTTCGGAGAATCACGAGGCTGTCCCCGCTCTCGCTCCCGCGTGCGACGCGATCGTACACGGCCGGGATGAGCATCGAGAAACCGAAGCGGCGCGCGAGATCCTCTGCGAGCGCCGTGTCGGGCGGAGTCACGAACATCTTGGCCCTCACCCAGTCGCGATAGCTCGAATCGATCATCGCGAGGACCGCCGGCAACTGCGACACCCAACCCTCGACCTCGCGGGTGGGGCGGAGCACCACGGCGGTCGCGGTTTGACCGCGCGCCCATACATCCCGCGCCTGGAAGACCTCCGGCGTCGGCACCGACTCGAAGGTACGCCCGGCCGCCTCCGCGATGGCGGCGAGGTCCGGATCGTCCACCGTCCCGAACACGATCACGTTCCGGAACGGCCGCAGGTCGGCGGCCTGCTCGGTGGTGGGATCGATCTGCGTGACTACGTACTGCTTCTCATCGCGCGTCGTGAAGATCGTGGGCTCCAGGATCGCGTAGGTCGTGTCCGCGACCTGCTCCCAGAGCGAGTCGGGCGCGATCACGATCAGGCTGTTCGCGTCCCCCCAGGCCTGGGGGATGTCACAGGCCGCGAGAAGCGCGAAGAGGCCGGCGGCAAGGGGTACGAGGCGAGGTGCGCTCGTTCCCGGACTGCTCACCCCACCGCAAGGATCGGTTGTGTTCCGCATAGCAGCGCAAAGTAGACGGCGGGTGGGGGCGCGAGCAACCACGATCAAAGGCCCCTCGCAGCACTCCTGTAGCTCCTCTTGACAGAAGGACAACGCTGCTCTAATAAGCGAAAAACGGTGCAGGGCAGGGGACGAACCGTTGCAGGCGCCGAACCACCTCATCTTCGAGTCGAGGCCAGAAACCCGAGATGTCAGGAGCCCAAAAAGGAGACTGCGCGCCCATGCTGTACGAGCCCGTGGATTCCGTTGAGACCCCCGAGCCTGGTTCGCCCTTCGCCGTCCTCGGACCACGGGCAGAAGCCGAGTCCTGGGAGGACGATTGGGAGGATGAGGACGAAGGTTGGGAGGACGAAGAAGACGACTGGGACGACGACGAGTGGGAGGACCTCGAGGACCTCGATGACGACTGGTAATAGACGGCGGGATCCCGGCGAGCTGTCTCGACGGGGAGAGCGGCCAGCCCCCGAGGTTCAGGGATCCCCGAACTTCGTATCGATCTCCACGCCACACTCACGCAGGGAGCCGGTCGGCAACTGACCCCCATAAACACGAACACATGATCGTTCGTTAGGCGGTAATCGGACGTAGCGCGGTATCTTGAATCAGCAGATGGGAAGCGGTACCATCACCCGCCCCACCGGGTACCCACCCGGCGCAATACACGAGGGCCCGTAGCTCAGCTTGGTTAGAGCGCACGCCTGATAAGCTTCCCAGAGACAGCCCTCTTTCCGGCTATCCGCCGGAGCCTCGCGCCCTTTCACGGATCGGTCCCGGAGCCCGAAACCGGGTTTCCGGGGCTCATCCGTGGCTGTACAGCCCCACTAACAGCCCCACGGTCCCAACAGCCCCAGGCCCGTGCAACGCATGCGCTCGTTGCGCTGGGAAAGCCTCCCGTGGCCTCACGCCTGTTCGGCGCTGTGTAAGGAGGTGACGGGTACACATTGATTTGGCCGATTTGACCTCAGTACACTTCAGCACACTCCTGCACACTTTGTGACAGCTAGCGTGACAGTTCCTGGCGTTGCGAACACGCCATCCCTACGGCGTCCCTGCCAGCCCGGTCGTTCCCAGGCGGCCTTGGCTCGCGGGTCGGCACGCCTAGGGCCGCCAGGCGTATCCGAGTTTGACGAAGAAGGTGCGGTCCGTCTGGGTGAGGCCCGTGTCGGTGAGGCTCGTGTCGGTGAGGCCCAGTCGGTTGTCCGAATACCCCACGAAGGCCACGGTCCGCGGGTTCAGCTCCAAGGAGAACAGGAACTGCGTGAAGAGGGTCTTGGTACTCTTCTCCACCGGGAAGGAGAACAGTTCGGGATTCCGGGCCACGTTCCGGTACTGGACGATCGCTCGCATGAAGGCCCTGGTGCTGAAGTGGTACTGCAGGCGGACCTGGGACAGGTTCGCGACGGTGATCCTCTCCCCCTCGAAGGACAGCCGCTCGAAGTCGTGGCTGAACCGCAGGTTCACCCGCCTCCCTGCCAGCCAGGTAATCGAGGGCGCAACGTTGAGGACATCCGCCTTCCGAGCGTTGGCCAAGTCGATGGTCGTTCCCCCAGACCCGCTGAGGTCGATCGCGAGGGCTCCCGAAGGTCGGAGGCGGGAGTCGAGCCAATACGCGTACAGACCGAAGAGTCGCCCGGCGAAGAACTCGTCCCCGAGAGCGACGCCGACCATTACCGAGGACTGTAGTGGACCCTCATAGCTCGCCCCCAGCGCCACCGCCCGGTTCGTAACCTGGCCGTCATGGTCCGCGGCGTACTCTGCCCACACGCCGAAGAGAAGCTGACTGAAGATATCGCCGGGCCGGCCACGGATAGTCCGGGCCAGCTCGATTTCAGCCTCGCGCAGGTCAACCTGGGGCAAGAAGCCCGCGTCGCTCCGGAAGTCTCGCCCTCTGTCTTCCAGACTCAGACGGGCGAGCCAGTCGCGATCGGCCCGCTCGACCCCCAGCCTCACGAGATCTCCGCCGAAGGAGCCCGTCTTCTGTCCGAACGAGTTCGCTACAGAGTCCGGGTACTCCGTGTCGGAGTGCGCATACTGGAATACGACGATGGTGCTGTTGTTCAGCCGGAGGTTCCCGTCGACGGCCGCCACCCAGTTGTGGTACCCATCCGCCAGCCGTCCGGTAAACAGGGCTCCGAACGAGGAGGAGGTCCCGATGTCTCGCCGGTAGCGACCCACGGCCGCCGTCACCTGTTGGTCCTCCAGCAGCGTGCTCTGGGAGCCCTGGTTGGCGGGGAAGACGAGGTTGTTCACCTCGTCCCGCGTCAGGAA
>JBDHAC010000001.1:0-118835 GCA_039588275.1 Gemmatimonadota bacterium | reverse complement strand
CCAACGCACGATCCGATGAAGATACGGGCGCTTCGCCCGCAGCGAGTCGGCGAAGATGTCCAGGGCCGGGTCCAGTCGGTTCTGAAGGAAGTCGCGCGCCACATCGAGAGTGGGTAGGACCCGCTCGGTAATGTCCTCCTCGCGCTCGATCGTCAGATCGTGGCTCTCCGCCTCCCGCAGGAAAGCCTCGAGGGGGTGGCCGCTTCTGGCCAGTGGGCTGTCGTCCTCCTCGACCACGAAGTAGTCGGAGACGAGAAGGTAGCCGTCAGGGCTCACGCGACGGACGGCCGGGAAGAGGCCGGACAGGTGAACGTACTGCGCCGATTCGCTCATGACCGCGAGGTCGTACGCGTGCGGCGGCTCGAAATCCTGGAAGCGCGAAAGATGGAACGGACGCCCGACGCGCTGCGCGAAGAGGTCTCCCTGGTGCGGATCCGGAGACAATCCCTCGATCTCGTAGCCACGCCCCTTCAGGAGCGCGGCGGCCGCACCCGTCCCGCACCCCACATCGAGTACGGTCCGCACACCGGGGGGAATCCAGCTGTGCAGGTACTCGGCGTATCTGGCCTGGGCGGTCCGTAGCCCCTCCAGCGTTCGAGGCTCGCCGTCCCATAATCCGTACTGGAGGTGCTCCAGCCCGAGCACCTCGTGGTAGAACCGCTGGGTCCGGCTGACCCGGAGAGGTTTCGTGGCGCGGCGTCTCATGCTTGGGGCGTTGTGCTCATGACCGTGGCTCCACACGCTCGGTTGCCCGCTCGCCCCCGTGTGGCGATCGGACTGGACCCCGAAGCGTCTCTCCCCTCAGTTTCCCGCACCGCTCGTCCGCGGGCAACACGAGGACATCATTCCCACACGACATCATTACGGGGAGCCAAGACATGCCGGAACGCCACGTCACGCGCCGCGCCTTCTTCGGAGCCTCCGCAGCCACGATCGCCGGGGCGACGGCCCAATCCATCCTGCCGAGACCGCTCACAGCGGTCGAGACGGAGCACTGGCGGCAAGAGACCCCGCCCGACCAGGAAGTCCCACCCTCGATCGCCCGCCTGGAGTCCATGGCCGACCGGCCCACGCCGATCAGCGTAGAGGAGAGGGCCGCGCGGATCGAGAAGGCCCGCCGGCTGATGCGCGAGGGCGGAATCGACGCGCTCCTTCTGACGGGGGGCACATCGCTGCGCTACTTCTCGAACATCAGCTGGGGGGGCGGCGAGCGGCTGTTCGCGCTCGTCGTGCCGGCGTCCGGGGTGCCGTTCGTCGTGACGCCCGCCTTCGAGGAGGATCGGGCGCGCGAGCAGCTCGCGCTCGGACCGTTCGACGCCGATACGCCCGTCCTGACGTGGCAGGAGGATGACAGCCCATATGCGCTCGTCGCGTCGGGAGTGCGCGATCTCGGGATCGCCTCTGGCCGGCTCGGGGTCGAGGAGACGGTGAAGTTCGTGTTCAGCGATGGCGTCGCGCAGGCGGCCCCCGCGCTCGAGCTGACCAGCGGCACGCCCGTCACGGCCGGGTGTCGGGGCGTGAAGGACGAGCACGAGCTCGAGCTGATGGGCATCGCGAGCGAGGTCACGCTCAAGGCATACGAAGCCGCCTACCTGGCGCTCGAAGAGGGGATGACACAACGGGACTTCGCCCGGCTCGTGTCGCTCGCGCACGAGCGCTTGGGCTTCTCCGGCGGCGCGGGCGTACAGACGGGTGAGTTCTCCGCCCTCCCGCATGGTTCGGTCACTCCGCAGGTGGTTCGCGAGGGCACGATCCTCCTGATCGACGGTGGCTGCTCCGTCGAGGGGTACCGGTCGGACATCAGCCGGACGTTCGTACTCGGGACCCCCACGGAGAAGATGACACGGGTGTTCGAGATCGAGCGCCGAGCGCAGGATGCGGCGCTCGCGGCGGCGGGGCCCGGTGTCGAGTGCCAGGCGGTCGACGCGGCGGCCCGCAGAGTGATCGAGGAGGCCGGGTTCGGCCCCGGCTATGCGTACTTCACCCACCGGGTGGGTCACGGAATCGGGATGGACGGGCACGAGTGGCCCTATCTCGTCAAAGGGAACACCCTCCCCTTGGAGCCGGGGATGACGTTCAGCGATGAGCCCGGCATCTACATCCCGGGCGAGTTCGGCGTGCGGCTCGAGGACGATATGGTCATCACCGAGGACGGAGCGCGGCTGTTCACTCCCCAGAGTCCATCGCTCGAAGATCCGTTCGGCGCCTGAGTGCCCGTGAGTGGGGAAGGGACTGCGGCGCGCATCTTCCGACGGCTCTCTTGGGTGCCGCTCGCGACGTGCGTCGGCACCTGGATCTACCTCGGTCGCTACGAGGGCTGGGGCGCCTGGGCCGCCGCCCCCCTGCTGCTTCTCCCCATCGGCTTGAGCGCGGCGATGGCCGTCGTGGGCCTGGCCTTGTGTCTTGGGGCTTTGCGGCGAGACGGCGTCGACCTCGCGACGACCCTGGCGACCGTGCTCGCGGCGCTGCCCGTCATCTGGTTCGCGGTCCGAGTCGTCCTGACCTCGTAGCCGCTCAGGACCCACCCCGTGGCGTCCCTCCGACGCCTGGGCGTCACGCCCTCCGGGCGGCCGAGGCCGCGCCCAACGACCCGCCAAGGATCGCGCCGGCCGGACCCAGCGCCAGCATGACATAGGGGTACCAGCTCGGCTGACCCGGCGGGGTCGCGCCGGCTGCGGCCGTGCCAACCACGCCCGCCACCCCCAGGACGAGCAGCACCCCAGCCAGCGCCAGGGCGTGCCCTCGCGGCGCGCTCGGAGCGGCTTTGGCGGTCACATAGCCCGCCACCACCGCGAGGCCCGCGCTGTACGCGAGGTTGACCACCAGGTAGGCGGGCGTGGGCCCGGCATCGGGCGCCGGGAGCATCAACGCGACCGCGATCCGCGTGGCGATCATCACCCCGATCGCGAGCAGGGCGAACCCCGCCGCGACGGCGGCGACGCTGCGCAGCATCGTCCCGCCCCCCGGACCGCCGCTCATCCCGCCGTCTGATTTCATCGAATCCGGACCGCTCGTTTGCATTCGGTGCCCTGAAGCCGTCCGTGGGTCCCTACCGACGGTCGAGTCTCACGCGAGCGATTCTACTGGTCGAGGCCACCCCCCGGAAGCTCGGAGCCTGTAAAGAGCCGGTCACGCTCGTGTAACCTTTCCGGTGGTCAACGGCGTAGTAGTTGGAGTGGAGCTCGAGCCTCCGCCCCCGCCAAGGAGTCGTATTCGGATGCCAAAGCTGCTCGTCTGGGGAATCGCGATCTTCGCCCTGGCGGCGATCCTGGATCGACTCCTTCTCTGGGTGGAGAAGCGAGGCTGGGTCTTCTACCGGCGCACCAAGGGGCGGGGTAGGGGCTCCTTGTACCACATGCTGGAGCTGCATTCGGTATTCGACCCCGGTATCGAGCAAATCCAGGAGATCAAGGTCAAAGAGGAGCGTAGCCAGGACGAGTCCGGTGACCCGCCGGCCCCGGACGATACGGACGACCCGCTCATGGCTGGATCGAGGCCCGGTGAGCCTTTGATGGGCGGTGATTCATGAGCGTCATGCGCAAGCTGCACGGCCGGCTGCTCCTGTCCTGTCTCGGGGTCGTGCTGCTGAGTGGATGCCGTCAGCCGGCCCCCTCCGGCCATGCCTTCGCCGTGGTCGAGACCACCATCGCGGAGATCCACCGAGCGTTTCAGGCGGGCGAGCTCACGAGCCGGACGCTCGTGGAGCGCTACCTCGAGCGCATCGAGGCTTACGACCAGCCGACCGGCCTCAACTCGATCGTGATCCTCAACCCGAACGCCGTTGCCGAGGCCCAAGCACTCGACGAGGAGTTTCGGCGCACGGGTCGCCTGCGGCCCTTGCACGGCATCCCGGTCATCGTGAAGGACAACTACGATACGGAGGGACTCCAGACGACCGGCGGGTCGCTGGCCCTCGAAGGGTCGATCCCTCCCGACGACGCATATCAGGTCCGAATGATCCGCGAGGCCGGGGCCATCGTTCTCGCGAAATCGAACATGGCCGAATGGGCTTTCAGTCCCTACGTGACCGAGAGCTCGATCGCGGGGGTGACCCGCAACCCGTACGACCTCGATCGTGTCCCCGCGGGTTCGAGCGGGGGTACCGCGGCGGCGGTCGCCGCCAACCTCGGCGTCGTGGGGCTGGGCACGGACACGGGCAACTCCATCCGCGGACCCTCCTCGCACAACGCGCTCGTGGGGATCCGGTCCACGATGGGGCTCACCAGTCGAGATGGGATCATCCCGCTCTATCTGCGGAACGACATCGGCGGACCGATGGCGAGGACGGTCGAGGACGCGGTTCGCGTGCTCGAAGTCATCGCCGGGCACGATTCGGCCGATCCGATCACGCAGCGCTCCGAAGGCCGCATGCCCGCGAGCTACATGGAGTCTCTGGACCCGAACGGGCTCGAAGGCGCTCGATTGGGGATGTTCCGCAGGTACCTCGACGCGCCGACAGGGGACGCCGAGGTCCGGGCGTTGACCGAGGCCGCGCTGGGCGACCTGGAGGCGCAGGGCGCCGAGATCGTCGATCCGTTCGAGGTTGCGGACTTCGAAACGCTCACCGACGGGATCTGGTGCGACGTGTTCCGCCACGACGTGAACGAGTATCTGGCGTCGCTCGGCGAGGCCGCGCCGTACAGGACCCTCGAGGAGGTCGTCGCGTCGGGGTTCTACGCCCCTTACATCGAGCGTCGACTCGAGCGTGCCTTGACGGTCGAGGCGTCTCCGGCGGAGCGCGACCCGCCGTGTCTGGACCTGTACAGCACGGATCGCAACATCGCGTTTCGCGAGGCGGTCCTCGCGGCCATGGAGCGAGATGAAATCGACGCGATCGTGTATCCGACGTGGAGCAATCCACCGCGCCTCGTGGGCGACCTCGAGAGTCCCCCGGGCGACAACAGCCAGCTTCTGTCACCCCAGACCGGCTTCCCGGCGATCACCGTCCCCACCGGGTACACGGACGAGGGCCTGCCGACCGGGATCACCTTCGTCGGCAGGCTGTTCAGCGAGCCGGACCTGATCCGGTACGCGTACGCATACGAGCGGGCCACGAGGGCCCGGCGACCGCCTGCCGGCTTCCCCGATCTGCCCTAGCGAGCGACCGCGAACCTGCGGCCGGGTCCCGAGCCGGGGGGTTCGGGGCGTAGCCGGCGGCTCTGGCGTCGGGCCGGGGCCGGGGTCAAGATGAGGGCAGCATCGACTGCCCATAACCTCCCCAGACGCCACGAGTGTCGAGAAATGAAGAAGCGTAGGCCGCCGCCCAAGAAAGAGGGCATGCGCCCCGAATCCCTGATGATGAGCTACGGTTACGTGCCCGAGTGGTCGGAGGGCGCGATCAAGCCGCCGGTCTTTCAGACCTCCACGTTCACCTTCCCGAGCGCCGAAGCCGGAAAAGAGTTCTTCGCCTGGGCCTACGGGCTCGAGGAACGGGATCCTTCGATCCCCATGGGCCTGATCTACAGCCGCCTGAACAACCCCGACCTGGACATCCTCGAGCACCGGCTCAACCTGTGGGACGAGGCCGAAGCGAGCGCCGTCTTCGCATCCGGGATGGCCGCGATCTCGACTTCGATCCTGTCACTCGTCCCGGTCGGGACATCGCTCGCCTTCTCGCGCCCGGTGTACGGCGGCACCGACTATCTGTTCGAGCACCTCCTGCCCCAGCTGGGCATCCCGACGTGCGAGTTCCCGGCCGGCTCCGACGCATCCGAGATCGAGCGGGTGTGCAGCGAGCTCGACGAGGCGGGGACACCGGTCCGCATGGTCTTCCTCGAGACGCCCGCCAACCCCACCATGACGATGACCGACATCGCCGCGGCGGCGGATATCGCTAAACGTCACGAAGCCCTGTGCGCGGTGGACAACACGTTCCTGGGACCGCTCTATCAACAGCCGCTCCGTCACGGTGCCGATCTGGTCCTGTACTCCGCGACCAAGTATCTGGGCGGGCACAGCGATTTGTTGGCCGGAGTCGCGCTCGGGTCCGAAGAGATCATCGACCGGGTCAAGTTCTACCGCACGGTCCTCGGCTCTATGCTGGACCCGCACTCCGCGTGGCTGCTCATGCGCTCCCTGGAGACTGCCAAGTTGCGAATCACATGCGCCCGCAAGAACGCGGAGCGCGTCGCGGACTGGCTGGTCCGGCACCCCAGTGTCGGCAACGTTTACTTCCCCGGGCTCCCGAGATCGGATGCACAACGCGGAATTTACGAACGTCAATGCGCGGGGCCGGGCGCGATCATGGCGTTCGAGCTGGCGGGCGGAGGCGAGCGGGAGGCCTTCCAGTTCCTCAACTCCGTCGGTCTGATCAAGTTGGCGGTCAGCCTCGGCGGCACCGAGTCGTTGGTCGAACACCCGTCGACGATGACGCATTCCGACGTGCCGCTGGAGGAGCAGGAGGCGATCGGCATCACCCCACGGCTCATACGTTTGTCGGTAGGCATCGAGCACCCCGACGACCTGATCGCGGACCTCTCGTACGCGCTCGACCAGGTCGATCTGGACGGCGAAGACAGCCCGGTCGTGGAGAGCGAGTCGGTCGACGCGGGCGCGACGGGGGATGTCCCGGTGGGGGGCGTGCGGTGAGGGCAGCCGACACCGAGTAAGCTGGCGAGGAGCGAGTGACTCTCCCGGAGAAGATCTACACCGAGCGCGACATCAGCCGGGCGCGGCGAAAAGGGAAAGCCATTGGCTGGCTCCAGGGCGGCGGCGTGGTCATCGCCGGAGGCATGATCCTGAACTTCCTCGGCTGGATCCCGACGGTACTGGTCATCGTCGTCGTCGCGTACGGGGTGTTCCGGCTGCTGTCGAAGAAGCCATCCAAGCGCGACGACGACTCCTCGTGATAGAGGCGCTCGGCGAAGTTCTCTCTGTGTCCGACCTGGTGGAATATCAGGATGGCGCCGTGGTGAGCCGTACCCTGATCAAGGGGCCGGCCGGATCCGTTACGCTGTTCGCGTTCGACGAGGGACAGGACCTGAGCGAGCACACCGTCCCGCATGACGCGCTCGCGTATGTTTTCGATGGAGAGGCGCGGATTACCATCTCGGGCACTTCCCACCGCGTGTCGTCCGGCGAGATGATCATCATGCCGGGTAATCGCCCGCACGCGGTCGTTGCGAGCCGTAAGTTCAAGATGATGTTGGTCATGCTCCGGGCATGAACCGGTTCGGCGCCACCTGTGGCTCCGAAGGGCCTTTCGATCGCAGCCGTTCCGCCGAAATGGAGTAATCGCATGGCAACGATCAGACAGCTTCTCGATTCCAAGGGACACGAGGTTTGGGCCATCGACCCCGACGATTCGGTGTATCAGGCCATCGAGAGGATGGCAGAGAAGAGGGTCGGCGCGTTGGTGGTGATGAGCGACGAGAAGCTCGTCGGAATCGTCTCGGAGAGAGACTACGCGCGAAAGGTGATTCTCAAGGGACGATCGTCCCAGGAGACGCCGGTCCACGACATCATGACCAGCAAGGTCTACTGCGCGCGCCTGGAGCAGAGCGTCGAGGAGTGCATGGCGCTCATGACCCAGAAGCGCGTGCGCCACCTTCCGGTCCTCGACGGAAATCGGGTGGACGGCGTGATCTCCATCGGTGATCTCGTAAAGTCCATCATCGCCGAGCAGCAGTTCGTGATCGAACAACTCGAGAACTACATCAGCGGATAAGGCGGGGCGGCGCAGGTGAGCGGCTGGCTGGCGGTCGACCGGCCGGCACCCGTGCACGGCAAGCCCCCGACCACGTCATAGAGGGTACCGTGACCAGACGAAGAGACTTCTTGCGGATCTCGGCCGCCGCCGGTGGCGCGTTGAGCCTCGGACTCGTGCCGGAGGGCCTCGCCTCGCCCGGTACCGCGATGATTGCCCGTCCCCAGGAGCGGTCGTTGCGGATCTTGATTCTGGGAGGCACGAGCTTCATCGGGCCGCACCAGGTCCGTTACGCGCTCGACCGCGGGCACACGATCACGCTGTTCAATCGCGGACGCACCAACACGCACCTGTTCCCCGAAGTCGAGAAGCTGGTCGGTGATCGGAACGGTGATCTGGAGGCGCTGAAGGGCCGGTCCTGGGATGTCGTGATCGACAACTCGGCCTCCAATCACGATTGGGTACGGCTCTCGGCACAGCTCCTGAAGGACTCGGTCGAGCGGTACTTCTACGTCTCTTCGCGGTCTGCATACTCCGACACCAGTCGAATCCCGATGACCGCGGACGCTCCCACGTTCACGTACGAGACTGCGGGCGTGGAGCCCGGCGCCGAGCAACTCCCTTACGGCCTGCGCAAGGCGCTGTCCGAGCGCGAAGCGCAGCGGGCGTTCCCGGGACGCGCGACGATCTTCCGTCCGGGCCTGATCATCGGCCCTGGGGATGAGACGGACCGATTCACGTATTGGCCGGTGCGCATCCACCGCGGAGGGGAGGTTCTGGCGCCCGGGGATCCATCGGACCCGGTACAGATCATCGATGCGCGCGACTTGTGTGAGTGGATGATCCGCATGGCCGAAGACGGGCACACGGGAGTGTTCAACGGGGTCGGACCGGCGACTCCGCGTCCGATGCCGGAGCTCCTGTACGGGATCAGGGCGGTGACCACCGCCGAAACGACCTTCACCTGGGTTCCCGCCGATTTCCTGTTCGAGATCGGGATTCGACCGTATTCGCACATGCCGGTCTGGATGCCGCCCCGCGACGGCCGTGAGGGTTTCGCTCGCTTCGATCTGTCCAACGAGGTGGCGCACGGTCTCACGTTTCGCCCGCTGGCGGTGACGGCCCGTGAGACGCTCGATTATCACTTTTCGCGATCTCCCGAGCGGCAGGCGGAGCTGAGAGCGGGTATCTCCGCCGAGCGTGAGGCGGAGGCGCTGGCTGCCTGGCACGACCGGGCTCGCGCTTGAGGGAGCCGCGACCCGCGGGATCGGCATGAGCTCCACGTCGTACCAGCGGATCTACGGAATAGTCAGGCGAATCCCCGAGGGACGCGTCGCCACATACGGACAGGTGGCGAGGCTGGCAGGGCTCGGAGGGCACGCGCGCCTCGTCGGCTACGCCCTCAGCGCTCTGCACGACGACGGCTCCGTTCCCTGGCATCGAGTGATCAACTCGCGCGGTGAAGTGAGCGCGCGCTCCGATCCGTACTACGAGGAGCTACAGCGAGCCCTCCTCGCGAAGGAGGGTATCCGGACGGATGAGCGCGGCAGGCTCTCGCTGCGACGCTACCGCTGGACCCCGAAGGAGAGCGCGTGAGCGACAACCCGGCAGGTCCGCCCGGCGGAGACGCGTCGCTGGTCGAGCGCCTGGGGGAGATCGACATCTATCTCTTCGACCAGTTGCTGCGCGGCCGGATCACTCCCGAGATGCGGGTCCTGGACGCCGCGTGCGGGCGCGGCCGGAACCTCGTTTATCTCATGCGATCCGGGGCCGAGGTGTTCGGGGTCGACACGAATCCGGTGGATATCCGGGAGGTGAGGTCGCTAGCCGCGCGCCTCGCCCCCGAGCTGCCCGTCGACAACTTCCGCGTGGAGCGAATCCAGGACCTCTCGTTCCGAAGCGACTCGTTCGACGCCGTCATCTGCTGCGCGGTGCTGCACTTCGCCGCGGACGAGGCCGACTTCGAAGCCATGCTCGGCGAGCTGTGGCGGGTCCTGAGACCGGGAGGGATCCTCTTCTCGCGGCTCGCCTCTACAATCGGGATCGAGGACCGGGTCCGACACATCGAGGGACGCTGGCACGTCCTCCCGGATGGTACGGATCGCTTCCTGGTGGATGAGGATTACCTCCTCGGTCTGACCGATCGGCTGGGCGCGACCCTTCTCGACCCGGTAAAGACGACCAACGTCCAGGGCCTTCGGTGCATGACTACCTGGTGCCTGAAGAAGGTCCCCCGTCCGGCCGATGGCTAGCGAAGGCAAGGTGGGCATCGCCGTCCGTCTGAAGACGGCGCTCGCCGTCGCCGCGCTGGTTACGCTCGGCGGGCTCATCATCGCCTCCCGGCCCAGCGGACAACCCGTCAACAACGACAGGTTCGTGGTGGCGATGTGGGTCCTGCTGGCCCCGCTTCTGATCACAGTGGTAGGTCTGATCCGCGGGTCGTACTGGAGCCGCTGGGTGGCGCTGGCCGGGGGCATCGCCGTCCTGCCGTGGGCAGCTGTTCTCGCTCTCGCCGGAGGCCCTGGCGTTCCGGTGGCGCGCCCGAGCATCGCCCTCGGGGCGTCGGTTCTCCTGATCCTCAGTCTCGTGGGGCGCGGGATGTTCGACCGCTTCGAGGGGCGGGCGCGGGGTGCGGATTGGGGCGGACGGCGGATGACGCTCGTTCGCTGGACGATTATCTGCAACCTCGCGTCGATACTCGGCCTGTACCTGTTCGTGGCCGTCTATGAGGCCCGCATCGCGTGGCATTTCCTGATCCCCGCGTTCCTGTTGTTCGGGCTCGTTCTCGGGGTTCTGGCGCTCGCGCACGGAAGGACCGCCGGGCTGCTCGCCGTCGCCCTGTGCTGCGTCCTATTCGTCCCCGCCGGCGGGTACTTTGTGTGGCAGGAGGCCCGGTATGCGGGCGAGGCCATCCTGTTCATCGTCGTGTTCCTCCCCGGCGTGCTCACGGGGTGGGCCAGCCTGTTCGCGTTCGGCGGCCCGATCCGGCGCTACCTGAGCGCGGGTTGACCACGAGTCGGACCACTGGAGGTCGAGATGAAGCTCACGCTGTGCTGTATTCTGCTCTTCGTACTGATCCCATTCCCATTGGGCGCCCAGCGGTACAAGGGTGAGGACGGGGCGGTCCGGGCGGCATTGGTGAAGATGCCGTACCGCGGGGCCCGGAACGTGCCCGAGCTCTCCGAGGTCCCCGACTACCTGGAGCATGGCGGCATACAGGAGCGTTTGACCCGACTCGGTGCGAGGCTCTCCCCGGTCCGGACCGTGGCGCTGACTCCCGCGGAGGCCAGGCAGTACGGGGAGTGGCACCGGTTGGGACTCGCCAACGGGCACCTGGCGGGAATCGTCGCCGACAACGAGATGGAGGGCTTCCTCTCGGTCGGTCTGCTGGCGAACTGCAGCTCGCTGATGGGCATGCTGGCCGGTCTGCAGGGCTCGCACCCGTCGGGTGAGTCGCGAAAGGTCGGGCTCGTGTTCGTCGACGCGCACGGAGACTTCAACACGCCCGAGACGACGCTCAGCGGGATGCTGGGCGGGATGCCGGTCGCCGTGTCGGCCGGGTTGGCCCTCCACAACCTGCGTCTCAAGTCAGGGCTGGACCCCGCGATCCCGGCCGAACACATCGTTCTGGCCGCAGTGCGGGACCTGGATCCGCTCGAGCGCGAGCTGGTGGAGGCCTCGGACATCGAGATGGTCACGACCGCGGACATCCGGGAGCGATCGGCAAACCTACACGCCCAGATGCGCCGGCTCTCGGAGCTGACCGACATCATTTACGTGCATATCGACATGGACGTGCTCGACCCCAGCGAGGTGGCGGGGCACCCGTTGACGGTGCCTGACGGACCCACGAGCACCGAGTTGGCCGCGGCGCTGACCGACATGTTCCGGTACGAGAAAGTCGCCGCGCTCGGGATCGCGTCCACCCCGGCGGGCGACAACGATCCAGACGGGATCTCGCGAGAGGCCGCCTACCGGCTCATCGAGGGCGCGCTGGAAGGGGTGGCCGGGCGCTGATCGCGATTCCGCCCGATGCGAATCGCGATTCTGGGTGGATACGGCAGTGCGGGCGCTCGCATCGCCGAGCTCCTCGCTGATAGGGGCCTCCGCGAGCTGATCCTCGTGGGTCGTGACGCGGACAGGGCGCGGCAGGCGGCGGGTGCGCTCGCGGAGACGGCGACCTGCCCTGTCACCGGCGTCTCGGCCGATGCTTCCGACCCGGACGAGCTTCGCTCCGTCCTCCAGGGCGTGGATCTCCTTCTCGTCGCGTCCAGCACCATCGACCACACGCCCGCCATCGCCCAGGCATGCGCGGATGGCGGTGCGGATTACCTCGATATCAACCTGTCCTCGCCGGAGAAGTGGCGCGCTCTCGAGCGGGCCGCGCGGCTGGCGCCGGGGCGCTGCTTCATCACCGATGGCGGGCTGCACCCCGGGCTGCCCGGAGTCATGATCCGGCCTGCCGGGCTGGGGTCCCCGGGTTTGAGCGTGGCCTGGACCGCGGGTGCGTTCGGGATCGATTGGGCGGGTCTCCGCCTCTCCCCCGAGACCGTGGCAGAGTTCGCTCGGGAGCTGCAGACGATGGACACCTCCGTCTTGGTCGAGGGAACATGGAAAAAGGGAGTCCGACGCGCCCGGCGCTTCGACTTCGGTCCGCCTTTCGGGCTCCGAAGCTGCGTCCCCATGGGGCTCAGAGAGGTGAGAGACGCCGCGGCGGAGATCCCCGGCCTGCGGAACGCTGGATTCTTCGTCGCCGGCTTCGGGCCCGCGGTGGACTACGTCATCATGCCTGTGTCTTTCGGAGCGTTGTGGATCGCGCCGCGAGCGAGCGCGCGGGTCGGTCGTTTCTTCCATTGGGGCCTGCGCCGTTTCTCTCGCCCCGGGTTGGGCGCCACGCTCGTGCTGGAGGGGCGAACGGCGGCCCATGATGTACGCATGAACCTGAGCCATGACGACGCGTACCACTTCACCGCGGTCGCCGTCGTCGCCTGCCTCCTTCAGTACCTGGACGGGAGAAGGAAGCCGGGACTGTGGACGCAGGCGGGGTTTGTCGATCCCACGCGCTTCCTTCGCGACCTCGATGAGCTAGGGGTCCATGTGCAGGTGCAGACGGATGCGGCGGACTGGTTCTCGCTGCCGACCACGTAGCAGGGGGCCGGTGACTGAACCGCGCCCATCGGGCCTGTGGCCGCGGGCCGGGAGGGCGACAGTCGCGGTGCCGCTGGTCGCCGCGGGTTTTCTGACGTGCGCAAAGTCAGCCATCGCGCAGGCGGACGCGGCGCCCTGTTTCGAGCCCGACGCCGCCGTACGTCTCGACCACGTGACGATCGCGGTGCCCGATCTCGAGCGGGCCGCCGAGGCCTTCCGCGAGCACGGGTTTCGCCTGAAGCCCGGGCGCCCCCATTCGAACGGGATCGAGAACGCGCACGCGAAGTTCGGGGACGAAACCGAGCTCGAGCTTCTGGCGGTGGACGGCCCGACAGACGAGCTCGCCAGGTGGTACGAGGATTTCATTGCCGCGGGGGGCGGCGGTGCTTTCGTGGCCCTCAGGGCGGGCCCGGTCGAGGGCGTGGCGGAGCTCCTCGGCGCACAGGGGTTGAGGCCGCAGCTGCAAACGGGGGGACCGTTCGAGTACGCGTCGTTCCCGCCCGACCACGAGCTCCGCCACGTTTACTTCGTCCGCTATCGGGCCGTGGCCGAGGATCCTCCCGAGACTTTCCGGCATCGCAACCAGTCGGTCGCGCTGCGCGAGGTGTGGATCGAGGTCGTCGCCGGCAGCTCGCTCCCGACCGCGCTGCTCGCCATGGGCGCCCGCCGCTGCGGCGCGCTCCGGCATCCCGCGGGCTTCATGGGCGAGGCCTTCGGGCTCGCGAACGGACGGGTGATCCTCGTGAGCCGAGTGGATGAGTCGGCGTACTCCCGAATCGTCGCAGTCACGCTTCTCGGGCGCGGGCCCGCTCCCGATCGATTGATACCGGCCACCGAGGCAGAAGGTGTGTGGATCCGGATCGTGTCGGCGGGGGCGTCCTCGGCGGGAGTGCCCTAGGCCGTCGGGGGCCGGCCGGCTACGGCCGGCCGTGGCAGGCTAGGCCTCGCTCTCCAACTCCGGCCGCATCTCACCGAACTTCGTGCGCTCGTCCTCGGGAAGCTCCGGAAAGCGGAGCGGTAGGGCGCGGAGCTGGTCGCGGAGCGTTTCGGCGACCGTAAGTCGCATGAACGGCTTATCGTCGGCGGGGATCGCGTACCAGGGCGCCCAGGGTCGCGACGTCGCGTCGATGGCCTCCTGATACGCTTCCATGTACGTGTCCCAGTGCCGCCGCTCGAGGATGTCACGACTCGAGAACTTCCAGTTCTTTTCCGGTCGCTCGATGCGCCTGAGAAAACGCCGCGCCTGCTCCTCCCGGGACACGTTCAGCCAGAACTTCAAGATCACCGTCCCGGAGCGGGCCAGGTGCAGCTCGTGATCGCGGATGGAGGCGTACCGTTCCTTCCAGAGCTCCTCCTCGACCGGTCTGTGCGGGAGCTCCTGGGCGTCCAGGAAGTCCGTGTGCACGCGCACGACGAGCACCTCCTCGTAGTAGCTCCGGTTGAACACTCCGATCCGGCCGCGCTCCGGGAGCCGGACGGTCGTTCGCCACAGGAAGTCGTGATCCAGCTCTTCCTTGGACGGGGCCTTGAACGAGAAGACCTGGAAGCCGGCCGGATTGATCCCGGTCATCACGGCGCGAATCGTCGAGTCCTTCCCGGCCGCATCCATCGCCTGAAATATGCACAGGATCGCGTAGCGGTCGTCCGCGTAGAGCACTTCCTGCAGCTCGGCAAGCTCCCCGACCACCTCTTTGAGACGCCTTTTGGCTTGCTTTCGCGGCGGGGATTCCGGGGGCGGTGCGGTTCCGGCGTCCGCGATGGAGAAGCCGCCATCGAACGGGACGCGATACGGACCGTCTGGCGGAGAATGGTGCATCATGCGCTCGCCGTGGCCGTCGGTCACGTCCCCTCCAGGTACGGAAGCGGATCCTCGAGGCAGAAATCGGGATAGTCGATGGCGAGATCGCGCAGGATCGGAATGTGCCCCTGGCCGAAGACCACGAAGACCCGGTCGTCTTCCGCGTCCACGATCCGTGTCAGGTTCGCGAAGATGCGCAGGTTGCGCTGGTACCAGCCCGCTACCATGTCCGCCCCGGCGTAGTCGTGTGCGTCCACGACGGGTGTGAAGAACTCGATGTAGGGCACATGCGCCTTCGTGATCATGTCCGGCGCGTTCATCTTGGCCAGCGTCTGCCCGACCGTCCCCTCGGCGAGCCACCGCGCCATGGTGGAGATCGCTTCCTCGCCCACCTGCTGCATCCCTCCGAGCCGGGTCGCGACGCGCGGGTTGGCCATGGCGACCCGCTGGACGCTCTCGAAGTCGAGCATCGAGGGGACATCCACCGCGTAGATCGCCTCGTGGCCCATCTTATGGGCGAGACGAAAGCCGATCTGCTCCTCCTCGCTCCGGCGAAGCTCGCGGTCGCCGGACACGTAGCCCTCCCAGCGGGCGAACGTGGCGCTGTCCTCCCACGGCGCTTCGACGGCAACCTTGGTCGCCCCGAACTCGACGAGCCGGTCGACCAGTGCCACGATCTCGGCTTGCCGCTTCGGGGCGAGAACGTCGTCGGCTTCGAGGTTGAACTGATCGGCTCCCGGGTTCGACATGTGGTAGCTGCCCAGCAGCAGAACCCGCACGCGCGTGTCCTCGGATCGGCATTCCGCCGGGAGGATCTCCCGATCCAGGTATCCCTGCGCGCCGAGCGGCCCCGAGGCTCCGGTCGTGGCGGCGGTCCCGACCGCGATCACAGCCGCCGCCCTGGCGTTCATGCGGCAACGCCGTGCGCTGCGGCCCCGAACGTCGCGTCGCATCCTTAACGACCCTCTCACCCCCCGATCTCCCGCAGGATCTCGGAGATTCGAGCCAGGTGGTGATCGTCGTGCTCCGCGACGAAGAAGAACAGATCCACCGCGTTCATCCGGAGCTCGAGGCGGGGGTGGAACGCGGACAGGCTCAACTGCTCATCGTTCAGCGCCTCCAGGCGCCCGACGAGCTCGTTTCGCGCGGTCCGGAACGCACCCAGCAAGTCCGCGATGGCGGCGTCGTTGTGGAGCGCCTCTTCGGTTGTCCGGTTCGCAAGATCGGCCGGGCGAAGGGAATTCTCACGACTGAGCAGGTCGTCGAGTCGACCGGCCCACAGGGGCTCCAGATCGCCCAAGTGACCTACGTTCTGCTGGATCGTCCAGCGGTCGTCGGATCGCTGCACCAGGACGTCGGGTATCTGACCGCGCAATTGGTCCTCGAGGCGCGCGGGCGTGCCTCGCAAGCGCTCCAGAATGTCGGGAAACGCGTCGGCTCGATGGCCGAGATCGAACGTGCGTTCAAACCAGCGTCGCCGCCTCATGGATGGCTCCTACGCATTGCCCCGTGAGCTCGGTATCGGACCCGCAAGGCACCGGGCCCGAGCCTACCGGGGGCTGAAACGGACTGTGTCGAATCGGGTCGGTGGGGTGACGCGGCAGACGACCCGCACGCGTCGACCGCGTCACCCCGTTCGGACTGGCAGGCTGCTTCGCAGCGGCCCGCTTATACCTTCGGCCCCGCTCCGCAGATCTCGGGCGGGCAGTCATCCTCGTAGGTCTTGAAGTTCTCGGTGAACAGGCCGGCGAGCTTGTGCGCCGCTGCGTCGTAGGCTTCCACATCCTCCCACGTGTCACGCGGCTTCAGGATCTCGCTCGGCACCTCGGGCACCTCGGTCACCACGTGAATGCCGAAGACGGGGTCCGGCTCCGTAGGTGCGTCCGCGAGCGCACCGGTGTGGATCGCGTTGACGATCGACCGGGTGTAGGGGAGGCTGATCCGCTCACCCACTCCGTATGGGCCGCCGTTCCACCCCGTGTTCACAAGCCACACGTTGGTCCCGTGCGTTCGCATGCGCTCGGCGAGCAGCTCGGCGTACACCGCCGGGTGCCACACCAGGAACGGAGCGCCGAAGCAGGCCGAGAACGTGGCTTCGGGATCGGTGACGCCGACCTCGGTTCCCGCCACCTTCGCCGTGTACCCGCTGATGAAGTGGTACATGGCCTGCTCCGGTGTGAGCTTGCTCACCGGCGGGAGCACGCCGAACGCGTCTGCCGTGAGGAAGACCACGTCCGTCGGGTGGCCGGCCAGGCACGGGATCTTGGCGTTCTCGATGTGCTCGATCGGGTAAGAGCCCCGCGTGTTCATCGTGATCCGGTCGTCCGCGTAGTCCACGGTTCGATCGTGGTTGAGGATCACGTTCTCGAGCACGCACCCGAACTTGAGCGCGTGGTAGATGTCGGGTTCCTTCTCCTCGCTGAGGTCGATCGTCTTGGCGTAGCAACCGCCCTCGATGTTGAAGATCCCGGTGTCCGTCCAACAATGCTCGTCATCGCCGACCAACAACCGGTGCGGATCGGCGGAGAGCGTCGTCTTGCCGGTCCCGGAGAGCCCGAAGAGGAGCGAAGACGCGCCCGACCTCGGGTCTGTCGTCGCCGAACAGTGCATGGAGAAGACGCCGACCTTCGGCATCATGTAGTGCATGACGGTGAAGATCCCCTTCTTCATCTCCCCGGCGTACTCGCTGCCGAGGATCGCGATCTCCCCGTCCTCGAAGCTGAGGTCGATGCTGCAGTTCGAGGTGACCCCTTCCACGGACTCGTCCGCCGGCTGTCGCCCGGCGTTGTAGATGACGAAGTCCGGATCGCCGAACTCGGCGAGCTCCTGCGGCGTTGGGCGGATGAGCATGTTGTGCATGAACAAGGCGTGGTAGGGGCGTGCGCAGATGACCCGGACGTTTAGGCGATGCGCGGGATCCCAACCGGCGAACCCGTCGATGCAATACAGCACTTCACGCCCGTTCAGGTACTCGCTTGCGAGCGCGCGATTCTTGACGAACGACTCGTGCTCCAGCGGGAAGTTCACGGGACCCCACCAGACGTCACCTTCGGTTTCCGCGCCGCGAACGACGTGCTTGTCCTTGGGCGAGCGCCCGGTCTTGTCGCCTGAGTAGGCGACAAGCGCCCCGTTCGCCGCGATCTGCGTCTCGGGATCGATTCCGCCCAGCGCGTCCTCGTACAGGACGGCCGGGGGCGGGTTTCGGCGAACGTCGCTCACCGTGATCCCGTGTCCGGAGAGATCGAAACCGCCCCTGCGGGCGGGTGCTTCACTGAGGTCTGCTATTCCGGTAGCCATGATAGACCTTGGCCTTTTGGGTTTCGTGGGGGTGCATGAAAGGTAGGGCGAATGCGGGCGGCTGACCACCGCCGAAGGGCATCCGTGCCGGAACCCGGGTCGGGGCGGCGAGGCCGCCCGGGGAGCGCCTTCGGGACGTCTCGGGACGTTGCCGTCGGGGTGCCCGGCGATCAGTTTGTCGGCCGCCCACACGAGGGGCCCGGGAGCTCGCTCCGCGACCTGCTCGCGCCTCCCCGCAGGCACCCGTCGACCCAGGAGACCTGAGCCAGATGCAATTCGGCCACCTGCCGGTAGCGCTGTCGATCGCGACCTACGACTGGAGCCCCGAGACTGCCGCTTTCTGTATCGCGATGCACTGGCTCCCGAACTTCGATTCTCTGATGGTAAAGTCCGGTCTGGACAGGCCCGCCATCCGAGGCTCGATCAGGTTCGAGCGGCTACTGAAGGGGAAGAACCCCGTCGCCGCGATCGAGGAGAAAGAGATGAAGGAGCCGTTCTGGGTCGTGGATGGCGGCTTTCACTGCACCGTCACGCATTCGCTATCCTTCGCCTTGCTCGTCGGGGCGGTCATCGCCCTGTTTTCGCCCCACTACGCCCTTTTGGGCGCCATCGCGGTTGCCGCCCACTATGCGGCGGACATCGGAAGTACCGTGGGGCTTCCTCTGTTATGGCCGCTGACGAGGAAGAAGTACTCCCTGAACCTGTTCAAGGACACGGGTTGGTGGGGGAAGGACATGTTCATCGGGTACTACAAGCAGCCGATGTCGTGGGTGCTGGAGGGCGGCGTGACGATCTTCTTCGTCTACCGGCTCCTGGCGATCTACGGCTGAGCCGGGCGACCGGCTTACGCCACCGCCGGGATCGCCCTGTGCCCGAGGCGCACCGGCCGTCACACGAGCAGGGGATCCGCCATTATCTCCACCAGCGCCGGACCCTCGTGCGCCAACGCCAGGGCCAGCGTATCGTCCAGTTGCTCCTTCCTCGTGACACGGACACCGAGCGCACCACAATTCTCCGCATAGGCCGAGAAATCGGGGTTGTGGAGTGACGTCTCCCAAACGTCCCAATCTCCGGCGCGTTGTTCCTTCGAGATCTTCGCGAGCTCGCCGTTGTGAAGCAGCACGTGCGTGATGTTCATTCCGTACTTCACTGCGGTCGTCAGCTCCGCCATGTACTGCCCGAATCCGCCGTCGCCCGAGATCGAGACGACGGGGCGCCCGTGGAAGCGTGGATCCTCCTCCTGTGTCGCCGCCCAGGCGCCGAGCGCCGCGGGTAGAGCGAATCCGATCGACCCCAGATAGCCGGACATCAACACGGCCTGTCGCTCGCACTCGAAGTAACGGCCAAAGGAGTACGTGTTGTTACCGACGTCCACGGGAATGATCGCGTCCGCCGGGACCTGACGCGTCATCGCGGCGAAGACGGCGGCCGAGCTCACCCCTTCGCCGCGCTCCTCCAGCTCCCGCCGCTCCTTCTCGCTCCGCCAGATCTTCCATCTCTCCGTGACTTCGGCGGTCTGGTCCACATTCCTCATGCGACCGTCGAGCGCATCGGTCAGCGCGCGAACGGTGACGCCGATCTCGCCCCACACCGGCGCTGTCACCGCGTGGAACCGACCCAACGCCAGCCGATCGAAGTCGACCTGGATGGTCGGTTTCTTGGAGCTGATCCCCGTGTGGTTGCTGAAGCTGGCACCGAGGACCAGGAGCAGGTCCGTCTCGTTCATGAACCAGCTCGCGATCGGTGTCCCGCTCCGACCCAGCACGCCGCACCCGAGGGGGTGACTGTCGGCGATCAGCCCTTTGGCCTTGAAGGTCGTGAGGACCGGGATTCGAAACGTCTCGGCGAACCGGAGGATTTCGGGCATTTCGAACCGCGCCCCATGCCCCACGATGATGACGGGCCGTTTCGCCGCCGCGAGGAGACCGAGTGCGTGGCCCAGGGCCTCTGCCGGAGGCTCGATTCGGCGGTGCGCGAGGCGCCCTTCCGGTGCACCGGCCCGCGTGCCATCTGGCCACGGAATCGTCTGCACCTCGTTCGGGAATATGAGGTGCGACACCCCGCGGTTCTGCATCGCCGTCTTGCAGGCGAGATTCGCCAGCTCCGCGTGCCTGCTGGTATGCAGAACCGTTTGCGACCATTGCGCCACCTGGCCGAAGGCGGCGCCCAGATCCACCTCCTGAAAGGCTCCGGGGCCCAGCACCTGGGTATCGACCTGACCCGTGATCGCGATGACCGGCGCTCGATCCACGTTGGCATCCCATAAACCCGTCAACAGGTTCGTCGCTCCGGGACCCGCGATCGAGAAACAGGCCGCCGGACGCCCGGTGAGCTTGCCGTACGCGGAGCACGCGAAGGAAGCCGCCCCTTCGTGGCGAATGCCCACATAATCCAAGGCCCCCATCTCGGTCTGCCGCCGGAGCGCATCCGCCATGCCCAGGTTCGAGTGTCCGACCATTCCGAAGACGTGCTTGACGCCCCAGTTCACGAGGGTTTGGGCGATGAGGTCCGCGGCGGTGGGGTGGTGCGGCCCCTCCTCGGGGAAACCCACGTACACACCGTCTTCCCGAACCTCGACGGGGAATGTCTCGACGGTATCCTCGAAGCCCCCCGGGACCGCTCCCGTGAGCGGGTGGAAATCCCACCCGTGCCACGGGCAACGCAGCCAACCGTTCTCGATCGAGCCTTCGCCGAGGGGACCACCCTGGTGCGGGCACTTGTTGTCCAGCGCCCCGTAACTTCCCTCGAAATGAGTCATGCAGACGGTGCGGTGCGCACACGTCACCGGCATTACGCGCCCTTCCGGAAGCTCGTCCAGATCCAGAGCCTTAGACCAGCGTCTGTTCACGGTCGTACCGGCTTCATCCGACATCAGCAGCCTCTCAAGTGATGCCCAACAACCTCTTCGAGCCGGCCAGACCCGATTCGAAGAACGCGATCGCCGTCGCCGCTTGCTCCGCGGCGTCGCTCGACCCCACCAGCTCCGAGCCCGTGAGCGCTGCCCCGACCCAACCATCCGTGACCCACGCACCACCGGCGTCGAGAGGTGGAAGCGAAGCTGGATCGGGCGCCGGCCACGGAAGCGTGTACAGGTACGGCTCCCCAATCGAGGCATCCCCCGGCGACAGGCCCAAGCTTACTGAGCGTGCTTCCTCGGGCACGGCATCCCGGTCAAGCGTGATGAGGGTCGCCAGATCGAAGTGGTGCGGCCATCCGCGCACGGGCGACGCACCGGGCTCGCGATCCGCGAAGCGCCGAAGGGCGCTATTGGCGTTCCCGAACCAGCGCGCTAGCTCCACGTGGGCGGCGCCGGCTGGTCCGAACGGCGCGCCCCGCCCCACCGACGCGTCGGGAAGACCCGAGGGTGTGACAGGCACCCAGTCCGCCTCGCGGGCGACCTCGCTGCGTTGTAGGAGGCGATCGTGGACCCATGCGGAGGCCGCGGAGACGGTGTGCGAGCGCAGCTCCAGCCGATCCGACACTTCGGCGGACCCGCCCAGGACGAGCAGTTCCTGCGAGGCGACCCGAAGCGCCACCCGGCATCCGTCCGCGAGCGAGCGCCCGGCCAGCGCGCTCAGCTCATCCAACCACTCCAGCGAGCCGTGACTGTGATCCGGGACCGGTTCGAGAAGTTGCTTACCCACCATACCGACGGCCTGTGCTGCCCAGTGCAGATCGAGACGGGCCGCTTCGAGCTTCGACGGCGATACGGCACCCAGCGGAACCCACCTGTTCCCTACGCTCACGCCTGACTCCTTCTGAGAATCTTCGAACCGGGGATCATGCCCCATGCCGGCAACGACGGGATCTGGCGGTCAGTTTCCGAAGACCGGCCAGTGTACGGCACGGCCCCGCCCGGCGACGGGCGGGGCCTGGTGTTGCGAGTGTTGTCCGCGGCGTGGGCTCCCGGCTCTCGAATCAGCCCTCGATACCGAGCAGATCCAGGATGAAGGCGTACTCGAACGCCGTGTCCTCGTAGCGCTTGTAGCGCGCGGACGCTCCTCCGTGGCCGGCTTCCATGTTGGTCTTCAGCAGAAGCCGGTTCTCATCCGTCTTCACCGCGCGGAGCTTGGCCACCCACTTGGCCGGCTCCCAATACTGCACCTGGGAATCGTGCAGGCCGGTGGTCACCAGCATGTTGGGGTAGTCCTTCGCCTCGACCTGATCGTAGGGCGAGTACGAGAGCATGTACCGGTAGTACTCGATGTCGTTCGGATTCCCCCACTCATCGTACTCGAACGTGGTGAGCGGGATGCTCTCGTCCAGCATGGTCGTGACCACGTCCACGAACGGGACCAGGGCGATCACTCCCTTGAACAGGTCGGGGCGCATGTTAGCGACAGCGCCCATGAGCAGCCCGCCCGCGCTTCCGCCGCGCGCGAACAGCCGGTCCGGGTTCGTATAGCCCTCGGCGACCAGGAAGTCGGCGACATCTATGTAGTCCGTGAACGTGTTCATCTTGTTGAACAGCTTGCCATCCTCGTACCACCACCGGCCCAGCTCTGACCCTCCGCGGATGTGCGCGATCGCGTACACGAAGCCGCGGTCCAGCAAGCTGAGCCGAGGCGAGCTGAAGCTGGCGTCCCGGCTACTGCCGTAGGAGCCGTAGGCATAGAGGAGGAGCGGGTTGTCGCCGTCCATTTCGGTCCCCGCCCGGTATACGATCGACACCGGCACCTCGACCCCGTCTCGCGCGGGGGCGTACAGCCGCTCGGTCACGTAGTCCGAGGAGTCGAAGCCGCCCAAGACCTCTTCCTGCTTGAGCAGCGTCCGCTCCCGGGTGCTCATGTCGTAGTCGTACAGCGAATTCGGAGTCGTCAGAGACGTGTAGCCGAAGCGGAGCACCGGCGTGTTCATCTCCGGGTTGTTGCTCGTGTAGGCCAGGTAGGCGGGCTCGTCGAACTGCACGTAGTGCTCGTCACCTCCCGACCAGGGACGGATCCGTAGCTCGCGGAGTCCGTTACGCCGCTCGGCGACCACGAGATGGTCCTGGAAGATATCGAAGCCCTCCAGCAACACGTCCGCCCGGTGCCCGATTACTTCTTCCCAGTTCTCCATCCCGCGTTTGTCCACCGGGGTGCGCATGAGCTTGAAGTTCTTCGCCCCCCCGGCATTGGTGCGGACGTAGAAGTGATCTCCGAAGTGATCGATGTCGTGCTCGTGCCCGCGTTCCCGTGGGAGGAACACGGTGAACTCGCCCTCGGGGTCCTCGGCGTCCAGGAAACGGTACTCGTTGGTGAGCGTGTGCCCGGACCCGATGATCAGATACTCCTTGGACTTCGTCTTCCAGATGAAGCAGCTGAATTCCTCGTCGGCTTCCTCGAACACCAGCTCATCCTGGGCCGGATCGGTCCCGAGCGTGTGCCGGTACACCTGGAACGAGCGCAGCGTCTGCAGGTCGCGCTTCGTGTAGAACAGTGTCCGGTTGTCTTCGGCCCAGGTCATGTTGCCCGATACACCCGGAATCTCATCCTCGAGGAACTCGCCGGTGTCGAGGTTCTTGAAGCGAATCGTATAGATCCTCCGGCCGCGGGTGTCCTCTCCGAACGCCAGCAGGTTCTGGCCCGAGCTCACCTGACGTCCGGCCGCCGAGTAGAAGCCATGACCCTCGGCCAGCTCGTTCAGGTCGAGCATGACCTCTTCCTCGGCCTCGAGCGATCCCTTCTTGCGCGCGTAGATCGGGTAGTCCTTCCCGTCTTCCGTACGCGAGTAGTAGAAGTAGTCGCCCTGCCGGTAAGGCACGGAGAGGTCGGTCTGCTTGATGCGACCCTTGATCTCCTCGAAGAGCTTTCCTCGGAGCTCCTGGGTGTGCGCCATCATCGCCGCGGTGTATTCGTTCTCCGCCTCCAGGTAGGCGATGACCTCCGGGTCTTCCCGGTCGTTCAGCCAATAGTAGTTGTCGGTGCGCACGTGGCCGTGCGTGTCGAGCTGCTTCGGAACCACCTTGGCCGCCGGTGGCGCCGGCGGCGCTTCCGGGGCTTCCTGCGCGCTCGTGCCGGCCGGCGCGAGCGCGACCGTGCAGCCGACGAGCGCGGCGAGCCCGATCGCGGGAGGGCTCGGCAGAGCCCGGGTCACATTGCGTGTATCCATAACGGCGTTCTCCTTCATGCCCTCATGCTCAGATGTTCTGAATGCTCTTCACTCTAATGCTCTTCCTTCGATATCCGACGCGTTCGCCAGGTGAGCGCGCGAACCCCGGACGGTGTCACCAGTCCTCGCGGTCTTCCGCCCGCACCAGCGTCAGAATCGCCGCCTGTGGGACGACGAGATAGGTCTTTCCCTCGAAGGTGATCTCGACGGCCGCCTTGCGGAAGAACAGCGCGTAGTCTCCGGGCTCGGCTTGCACGGGTAGGTAGCGCGCCTCGCCGGAGGCGATCTTCCACGGCTCGTCGTCCAGCTCGGCGGGAGGCCCGATCGGAGTGCCGGGGCCGGTCGCCACGACCGTACCTCCCTGCACGGACTGTTTGTCCACCGCGGTGGGAGGTAGGTAGAGGCCGACCTTCGTGCGCTCTTCCCCCTCTTCGGGCTCGATCAGCACGCGATCACCGACGACGATCAACCGTTTTCTGCTCATCGCTCCCCGTACAGGTCTACTTCCGACCTGGCGTCCTCGCTCCGACGCCCCTCGCGCGTCCGCCAGCGGAAGCGGTGCGCCCAGCGGTTCGGATGGCGCTCCACGACGTCGGCGATGATCGGTCCGAGCACGGGCGCGAACTTGAAGCCGTGCCCGCTCCCCCCGGTGGCCACCACGAGTCCCGGCCGTCGGGGGTCGTGATCGATCCAGAAATCCCCATCCCAGGTATCACAGTACACGCATAGCCGGGAGCCGGCAGCCGGTGCCTCGGCGAGCCCCGGCAACGCGCGCGCGAGGAAGGCGCGGAAGATGGGCTCGGTGGCGGGGGGAACCTTCAGATCCGCGCCGGGATCGACCCGGAGGCCCTCTCCGTGGCTCGCCACCTTCACCCGTCCATCCGCGAGCGCCGCGATCCCGTACCAGCCGGAGTTGGCGATGTCGGCGGCCCATGGCGAGAAGACCGGGGACCGAAAGGCGTCCGCCTTGTCGGGCTGAAAGTAGAGGATCGGCTGTCCCGACGGCCACATCACATTACCGAGCTCGGGCAGGAGCGGGGGGGTCCACGGACCCGCCGCCAACAGGACGACGTCGGCCTCCAAACGCTCACCGTCCTCGAGAATGATCCCCGCCACTCCCCGGTCGTCCTCCACGAGACCGCGCATGGGGGCGTCCGGTCGAATCCGCACGCCTGCCGCCGTCGCCAGACGGAGAAGCGTCTCGAGAACCCGGTCCGCCTCGGTCCACCCCGCGCGCGGGTTGTGATAGGCAGCGGGATAGTCGTCGGTTCGCCAGGCGGGGAAGCGGGCGCGTATCGCCTCGCCATCCAGGCGCTCGAGCGGGATCCCCCGGGCGCTGAGTCGCTCGAACGAGTCGCCCTCGAACGTGCCGGGGCGCAGCGACTCGCGGGCGAGGAGCAGGAAACCGTCCTCATGGTATGGGGGCTCGTCCCAGGTCCGGTTCCATTCGTGCCAGCCATCGATCGCCTCCAACGCCAGGTCGACGTAGAAATCGTCGGACCCGTAGTCGGGGCGCACCACGCGGTTCGCGTCGTTCGAGGTCGCCTTCGGGTGTGGGGCCGACCCTTGATCGACCAGCGTGACGTCCCATCCGCGAGCGCGGAGCTCGACGGCTGCGGTCGTCCCGAAGATCCCGCACCCGACGATAGCCGCCCGGCCGGTCACGCTTCGTCCGCCTGCTGCCCGGTGGGTACGCTCATCGGGGCCTGCTACGCGAGACGCGCCAGGTGTTGTTTGCGGAATTTCGCCACCTTCGGAGCGATCACGGCGCTGCAGTACGGCTGCGCGGGATTCTGCCGGAAGTACTCCTGGTGGTAGTCCTCGGCCGGATAGAAGACCTCGAACGGCGTTACCTCGGTCACGATCGGATCGTCCCAGACACGGTCCCGCTCGAAGCGCTCGATCACGGACCTGGCGACCGCTTCCTGTTCTTCGGAGTGATAGAAGATCGCCGACCGGTACTGTGTACCGACGTCCCCTCCCTGACGGTTGAGCGTCGTCGGGTCGTGGATGGTGAAGAAGACCTCCAGCAGGTCCTGGAACGAGATCGACTCCGGGTCGAAATGAACCTGTAACACCTCCGCGTGTCCGGTCGTCCCGGTGCATACCTGCTCATAGGTCGGGTTGGCGACGGTCCCCCCCGAATAGCCCGATTGCACCCGGCTGACACCACGAAGTTGCTCGAAGACGGCTTCGACGCACCAAAAGCACCCGGCGGCGAGCGTCGCGACTTCGTCGGGTCTCTTCTCCATGGCAGCCCTCCTCTACCGACGCGGCGACATCATGCGACCCGGTGACATCATGCGACCTGGTGACATCACGCGACCTGGTGACATCACGGGATTTGCCCGCTCGAGTTCTTCAGCGGTGTGCTTAACGCTGGCAGGGATGCCTCGATCTCCTCGCGGCGGGGCTCCAGCCAGGGAGGCAGGATCAGGGTCTCGCCCAGTCGCTCCGCCGATTCGTCGCGCTCGAAGCCGGGGCCATCGGTGGCGAGCTCGAAGAGGACGCCGCCAGGCTCTCTGAAGTAGACAGATCGGAACCAGAAGCGGTCGATGGGTGGGGTGGGGTTCAGTCCTTCCCCGGCGACCACGGCGCGGAGTGCCAGCTCCTCGGCCTCGTCTTTGACCCGCCACGCGACGTGGTGCACCGCCCCGGTCCCCCAGCGTCCTCGTGGCTCTGACGGCAGCTCCTTCACTTCGAGGAGGCAACCGGGGCCACCGCCGTCTACGGCGAACCTCTCCCACCCCACCTCTTCCCCCACGGCCTCGAAGCCCAGCGCGCTCACCAAGAACGCGCGGGTCCTCGCGATCTCCCGCTCCCAGAGGCGGACCGAGTGCATTCCGCGCAGTTGGGATTCCTCCGGCACGGGGCTCGCCTCCCACGGCACCCACGGTCGGGGGACTTCCGTCTCGACCAACGCCAGCTCGAGGCCGTGTAGATCTCGGTGGTCGCCGTATCATTAAAAAAAGCGGGTTTCCGGCTCGCCTGTCGCGACACCATGAGAAGCGAGCCGCGACACCCAGTGGGAGAGACTCCCGGGCGGGACGGCGAACGCCACCTCCATCGCCAGGCCGACGCCGGCTCTTCCCGGCCCCATACGAGGCCACGGGAAGAACGTCAGGTCCGTGCCGGGCGTGCCCACTGCATCGGCGTAGAACAGGTGGTACGTGTCTGGCGCGTCCTGATTCACGCTTCGCTTTACCAGGCGCAGGCCCATGACCCCGACGTAGAAGTCGAGGTTTTCCTGCGCATCGCCGGCTATCGCGGTGACGTGGTGGATGCCGTGTACGGTTTCGTGCAAAGACTGTCCTCCTTCGCGTGCTCCGGTGCGGTGCTCCCGGCCCCCGTGTGCACGGTGTGCTCAACCGACGGTCAGAACCGTCGGTGCGCTCAACGCCGGCGTGCCGACAGGGTGGTCAGCCGCGTGACATCAGCTCCTCGAGCGCCGCTCGTACATCGGGCCACTCGGTTCGCAGGATGCTGAAGTACGTGCTGTCCCGCAGGTGACCGTCGGGCATGATCATGTGATGTCGTAGCGTGCCTTCCGCGGTCGCGCCGATCCGCTCGAGGGCGGCTCGCGAGCGAGCGTTGCGCGCGTCGGTCTTGAACTCGACCCGGATGCAGTCCAATTGCTCGAAGGCATGCTCGAGCAGCAGGTGCTTCGCCTCGGTGTTGATGCCCGTCCGCTGCGCGGCAGGGGTCAGCCAGGTCGCTCCGATCTCGACGCGTCTGTAGCCCGGGTCGGGGTTCAGGTAGGAGGTGGAGCCCACGACGCGATCGTCCGCGTTGGATCGCTGCGCGAATGCCATCATCTGGCCGGCGTCCGCCAGCTCCAGCGCTTGCTCGACGAGCACCTGCACTTCGCTCTCCGAGCCCGGCTGAAACGGCATGAAGCGCCAGATTTCCGGGAAGCTCCCAGCCTCCCACAGCTGGGGAACGTGCGCGAGCGTGAGCGGCTCGAGCGTCACGTGCCGCCCTGCGAGAGTCACCGGTTCGAGCTCGAATCCGTTCATGGCCGACCAACCTAACGTCGCATGGTGTCGCCGGCTCCGGAACGATATTCCCCGGGTCCTGTCAGCTCTCGCTCCGCTGGCGTCGTAACGCCAAGGCCGGCAGATTGGTCGCTTCGTGTGCCACCGGCCCGCCCCGCGAAGGCCGTGCGCACAGGTGTCCGGCATCCGTGTCCGGCATCCCCATTCACTCGATCAGCGACCGCCCATGCAACTCTACACGAAGATCACCATCGCTTTGATTCTCGGTGTGGTGTTCGGGTTGGTCGCCAACCTGCTGGACATCGATCCCCTGGTCGACTTCCTCGTTGCCATCCGGCAGTTCGGCGACGCGTGGATCGACCTGATCACGATGGTCGTGATCCCACTCGTCGTGGCCAGCCTCATCGTCGGCACCGCCAGCCTGGGTGACATCACCAAGGTGGGACGCGTCGGGGGTAAGACCGTCGGCTACTATCTCATCACCACCGCGGTCGCCGTGACCATCGGACTCGTTCTGTCGAACCTGATCATCCGGGACGCGGGGATGAGTCCGGAGGCGCTCGAAGCCCTCCGCGGGACGTATCTGGCCGAAGGGCAGAGCAGGGTCGAGATGGCCCAGCAGGCGCCGGGCATGGTCGAGGTCCTGCGCGGGATCGTCCCGCGAAACCCGTTCGAGGCGCTCGTCAACTTCGACATGCTCCCGATCATCTTCTTCTCGATCATGTTCGGTGCAGCGCTCTCGGTGCTGGCGGCGGCCAAGAAGGATCCGGTTCTGAGGTTCTTCGACGGTGTCAACGAAGTCGCCATCGTCATGATTCACTGGATCATGAAGCTCGCCCCCTACGCGGTGTTCGCCCTGATCGGGGCGGTGATCGCGCGCTTCGGCGCGGACGTGCTCCAGAGCCTGCTGGTCTACTGCCTGACGGTGGTGGCCGGCCTAATGCTACACGTGGTCCTCACCTACTCGGCGGCCCTGCGCTTCCTGGCCCGGTTGAAGCCGCTCGACTTTTTCCGGCGCATCCGAGGCGTACAGCTCATCGCGTTCTCGACCTCGAGCTCCAACGCGACGCTGCCAGTCACCATGGAAACCGCCGAAGATGAGATCGGCGTCAGCAAGGAAGTCTCGAGCTTCGTGCTGCCTCTCGGTGCGACGATCAACATGGATGGCACGGCCCTGTATCAGGCGGTGGCGACCATGTTCATCGCGCAGGTGCTGGTCGGAGACCTGTCGCTCAGCGTCCAGTTCGGGATCGTGCTCACGGCGACGCTCGCTTCCATCGGTGCGGCCGGCGTGCCCTCCGCCGGGATTATCATTCTGATCGTCGTCCTACAGCAGGCTCTGCCGCCCACGGTAGACCCGGCAGCCGGGATCGCGCTGATCCTGGGCGTCGATCGGATCCTCGACATGTGCCGCACGGCCGTCAACGTGACCGGTGATCTCACGGCCGCCTCCGTCGTGGCCCGGTCCGAGGGAGAGAAGCTGGAGCCTCCCGGGGAAATGCAACCGGCGGCCTGACCGGCCCCACTCGCGGGCCGAGCACAGCCGGACGCGGTGGACCAACTCGAGGAGAGCCACCCAATGAGTCAACAGGTCGCGGCGTTGGTGGTGGAAGTCGAGCGCGAGACGGACGAGATTCTCCAACTCGCTGGCGCCCTCGATCCCGATGCGTTTCTGTGGCGACCGCACCCCGACAAGTGGTCTGTCGGCGAGCACATCGAGCACATCTCCCTCACCAATCGGCCGTACCTGACGGCGATCGAGGGCTCGGTGCGCGCGGCGCGTGAGGCGGGTTGGCTCGCGACCGGTCCCTTTCGAGGCGGTCCGTTAGGGCGCTGGTTCACGCGCATGATGGAGCCGCCCCCGCGCAGGCGCATGCCGACCGTGGGGCATCTCGAACCGCCCCCGGACCTGGACCGGGAGGCGGTACTGGCCGAGCTCCAGGCCGTTCAGGAGGCGACGATAACATCGCTTCACGCGGCGGACGGGCTGGACATCGGACGGGCGAAGATTCGCTCGCCCTTCTTCAAGTTGCTGAGGCTACCGGTCATCCAGGCCTTCGAAGTAATGCTGGCCCATACGAGGCGGCACATCTGGCTCATGCAGGAGGTGATGCAGGCGTCGGACTTCCCGACCACCCGCGGGGAGCCGAGCTAGCGGGCGCTTCGGTCCAGCAACTTCTCCACGTATCGGGGCTGGTACGTCTCGAGTGCGTCCAGAAGCCCATCTGGATCGGCGTCGACGCATACGAGGCTTCGGTGTCCCTTGCGAACGAATCGCTCCCGTACCGCGTGATCGAGCGCCTCGAGCAGCAGGTTGTAATAGCCGCCGACGTTCAGCACGCCTACCGGCTTCGTGTGGATCCCCAGTTGGGCCCAGGTGAGGATCTCGAATAGCTCCTCGAGGGTGCCCAATCCCCCAGGCAACGCCACGAAACCGTCCGCGAGATCCGCCATCACGGCTTTCCGCTCGTGCATCGAGCCCACGACGCGCAGGTCCTGAATCGCCTCGTGCGCGATCTCCTTCTCGGCCAGGGCGTCGGGGATGACTCCGGTCACGTGCCCGTCGCCCTCCAGGACCGCGTCTGCTACTTCGCCCATGAGGCCGACCGTCGCTCCGCCGTACACCAGGTCGATCCGGCGCCGTGCCAGGGCCTCGCCCAGGGCCGCGGCCGCGTCACGATACCCGTCTCGGGCCCCGAGACCGGAGCCCGCGAACACGCACACCCGCGACAGTCTAGACATGGACCGGAGTGCCCTCCTCAGCTCGCGACCTGCGCGGTGAACAGACCGAGCGCGATGTACTTCTCGCAGACGACCTCCGCATAGTCGCCCGAGAAGAAGCTCCCGGCCGAGAACACGGTGCCACCCCGGCTCTTCTTCGCGTGTGCGCCGGGGATGAGTGCCTGCACGGCTTCGAATTGCTCGTCGCTCTGCGGCACGATCAGCACTTCATGCATCTCCCGTTCGAGGGTGTCCGCGGTCACGTATTGCGTGATGAGGCCGTTCACCTCCTCCAGGACGATCTCCTCCTCCCGGGTCACTTCCTCGTCTGCCTTCACGAACAGGCTTAGAACGTCCTGGAGCTGGGCCGCCTGCTCGAAGGGCGGGCCGAGGCTCAAGTAGTCCAGCACCGCCTGGCGCACCTCCAGCAGACTGCTATCCCCTTCGACCGCTCCTGCCGTCAGGTCGGGGGCGGGTATCCTCCAGCGGTGCGCGAAGCCATGGATCAACGCGATCTCTCTTTCGTGCACGTGCCGATCGATCGCGGCCATGTGCCCGAGTATCTGCAGGATCTGCTCGGCCCCCTTCGGCTGGAGCATGGCCTTGATTAGATGGGTGGACTCGCGGCGCTCCAGGTTCAGCGCGCGGAGCAGGAGTCTCCCGAAGGAGACGCCGCGATTCTCGCTCACCCACAATCCCGTCCCGATCAGCACGAACACGACACCCGTGACCAGGCCGATCGCCGTCTTGATCGCCGGGAGTGGCGTCTTGTCGATCGCGGCCAGCTGGATGAACAGGGGGAGGGAGGTCCCGAGACCCAGGAAGGCAGCCGAGATCGAGATGCTCTCGGCCACGTTCCGCAGGTGTTTCCGCTTCCACAGCTTGTTGATGATCAGGTAGTTGGAGATGGCCGCGACCACGACTCCGATCGCGACCAGGAACTCTACGAGACCGAGAAAACCGGACATCTGAGCTCCTTGCGCTCGAGTATCAGCTCTGATCGATCGCTGCGATGGCCTGGATCTCGACTCCGATGCCGTGGTGCAGGTCGCGAACGGGGACGATGGCTCGGGCCGGGCGGTGTGAGCCCATCACCCGTGCATACGTCTCGTTGACGCGTCCCCAGCTCGCGATGTCTGTCACATAGACCGTCATCTGGAGCGTGCGGTCCAGATCGCTGCCGGCAGCCTGCAGGATCGATCGGATGTTCCCGAGGACCGTTTCGACCTGCACCTCGATCGGGGCGTCCCCGAGCACCTTTCCCTCGACATCGATCGGAATCTGACCGGACACGTAGACGAGCCCGTCGTGCACGACCGCTTGCGAGTAGTGCCCCGCGGGCGGGGGCGCTGTCTCAGTCTTGACCTTCTTCATCGCAATCTCCCATGAGTGGCGATGGATCGCCTTGGGAACGGGGGTCCATCCCTGTTGGCGCGGGGCGAGTGCGATGAGCCGGCCCAAGCTCATATGTTCACCTCCGTTCAGCCCGAATCACCCGTGACCCGCACTCGAGGAATCGCCGTGCGCCAGGAAGCAGGCCCGATCCATCCTACTCTGCCGGTGCGACGGTGTCGAAGCCGCACGGCACCGTTCTCGCTCCAGCGTCGAGTCACGTCGCGTGCGGAGGCAGGGCCGACGTGAGCGCCACCCGCCCTGCCGGCCGCGATCCGGACCAACTGCGCGACACTTCTTTCGAGCTCGGGGCGGCCCCGTTCGCCGAGGGCTCCTGCCTCATCTCGATGGGCGGCACGCGCGTGCTGTGCACGGCGTCGGTCGAGCCCGGCGTTCCCCCGTTTCGCGAGGGCATCGGGGGGTGGCTGACCGGCGAGTACGCCATGCTGCCGCGCGCTACGCTGCGCCGCACCAGCAGAGAGCGGCGAGGTCCGCGCGGACGGACGCAGGAGATCCAGCGCCTCATCGGACGCTCCCTGCGCGCCGCCGTGGATCTGGCGGCGCTCGGCGACCGAACGGTGACGGTGGACTGCGATGTGCTCGCCGCCGACGGAGGCACGAGGACCGCGTCGATCACGGGTGGCTGCCTCGCGGTCGCCGATGCGTTGCGCTCCCTCCTCGCCGGCGGAGAGCTCGAGACCGACCCGCTCCGTCAGCTCGTCGCGGCGATCAGCGTCGGAATCGTCGACGGCCGGCTGCTCCTCGATCTCGAGTATACCGAAGACGTCACGGCCGACGTCGATTTCAACGTCGTCGCTCTCGAGGATGGCCGGATCGTCGAAGTGCAGGGCACTGCGGAGGGTGCCCCGTTCTCGCGGCGGGACCTGCATGCACTCCTGGATCTGGCCGAGTCGGGTATCCGGGACCTGTTGGCGCTCCAGCGCGAGGCGCTCGGGGCAGCCCCTTGATCCGGTTCAGCCCCGACCCGCTAGTAAACGGCTCCCTCTGGCGCGAAGCCCACACCCTGCACCGCGTCGGAGCCGTCGACGAAGTATAGCTCGACGGTCCCGCCTTGGACCCCGTAATGCCAGATCTCCACGGTGCTGCCGGGGTCCACCGAATCCCAGAACTCCTCGATCGGGCCGAATATGGCCTCCTCGGTCTTCACGATCTCCTGCACCTGGGAGGGAGCTCCGAACTCGGCGCGCACCGAAGCTCGGTCCATGCCGACCCGGAAATCGGCGAGATCGGGCGCGGCGCCGCACGCCAAGGGCAGCAGCAGGCCCAGGACACGCCACGACGGCCGTCCCGATCCACGGCGGCCGCTATCGGGGCGAGGGTTCCGAGTCACCAGGGTAGCGTCTCGCCGTCGTAACGGAGGAAGGTGCCGGACGTCTCGTCCGTCAGATTGGCGATCACCTCGATCATCGATCGCACCGCCTCCTCGGGCTCCGTCGCTCTTCCGCGGAAGCCGGTCTGCCGCAGCATGCGCGTGTTTACGGCCCCCGGGTGGATGATCCCGACCTTGATGCCACGGCCCCGGGTCTCCGAACCGAGCGAGCGCATGGCCATGTTCACGCCGGCTTTGCTGATCTTGTAGAAGTAGAAACCTCCGCCCCGTCCGGCGATCTCGATCGAGCCCGAGACGCTCGTAATGACCACGAACTTCTTCTGATCGCTGGCCGCGACGTGGTCCAGGAAAGCCTGCGAGACCCGCAGGGGTCCGAAGACGTTGACGGCCATCACTTGCTCGAACTCCTCGTAGTCGAGCGTCTCCAGTCGTTGGCTCTCGAGCGCTCCGAGGACGCCGGCGTTGTTGATCAGCACATCGATCCGACGGCCCCGGTACCGCTCGGCCAGCGCATCGATGCCCGCGTGATCGGTCACGTCCAGTCGCTCGATCACGACGTTGGGGTGATCCCTGGCCAGCGCGTGCAGATCCTCCGCCGCGTCGGGGTTTCGGGCGGTCGCGATGACCTCCCACCCGCTCCGCTCGTACTGCCGGGCGAACTCGAGACCGATGCCGCGGTTTGAGCCCGTGATCAGGACGGTGGGGCGCGCCACCGCTTGTTGGGCCTCCGCCTCCCGGGCGACCGCCCCCTGGGCGACCGCCTCCCGGGAATGGGCACCGCTCGTCGCGCGCTCGGCCGCGGCCGCCTGATCCGCTGCCGGCTGGCAGGCTCCGAGCAGGAGAAAGGGGAGAGCGAGGCTGAGATCCGAGCGCGACACGGCAAGTCCTCCACGAGCTCAGGGGATTCTGTGGTCTTTCAAAGTCTCGATGTGCGGTCCGGCACCGCAACGGCGGCTCCTACCACCGCGGCGTCCTTCCCTAAACCCTCGCGGCCCTCGGCGGTATCCTAGATCGATGGAACCGGAGAGTCGCGCCTCGGATTCGAGCCGACCGGCGAGCGGGCGGATCGCGGTACGGGCGGTCGAGAAGGACCGCCCCACCGTACCCGACCCGGTTCGAAGCGCTCAGGAAGGCGACAAGAGAGCGTTCGAGGTTCTGTACCGCGAGAACGTCGGGCGGGTGTTCGCGCTCTGCCTACGGCTCGTGTCCGACGAGCGGCGCGCGGAGGAGTTGACGCAGGATGTATTCGTACGGGCGTGGGAGCGACTGCGATCCTTTCGGGGGGAGGCGGCCTTCTCATCCTGGCTTCACCGTGTCGCCGTGAACGTCGTCTACCACAGCCTCAGGGCCGACGGCAGACGGCAGACCAGGGAAGCCCGGGCCATCGAAGGACGCGAGCACCCATCCGGGACCGGTCACGAGTTCCGGGTGGACCTCGAACGGGCGATCGCGGCGCTCCCCCGGCGAGCGCGCCTCGTGTTCATCCTGCACGACATCGAGGGCTATCCGCACCGGGAGATCGCGGACATGACGGGTATGGCCCCGGGAACGTCGAAGGCACACCTGCACCGTGCTCGCAGACTGCTTCGGGAGACGCTGTCACGATGACTTCGCCGAGGAAGATGAATCACGAGTTTGAAGACCGGATCGAAGAATACGTGGAGGGCGCGCTGGCTCCCGATCTCGCGAGAGAGATGGAGGCGCACCTCGAGGCGTGCGAGCGCTGCCGAGGCGCCGTGGACACCCTCAGGACCATCCTGGACGAGGCGCCGCGGCTGCCCCGATCGATCGCGCCACGACGAGATCTGTGGCCCGTCATCTCGGGGCGTCTGGACGGTGAGCCGCTCGAGCTCGAGGCGGAACCCACGTATCGGTCTCCGGTCCGGCGCGTTTACGGATTCCGGTCTCGCGCCGCCCCGCTGGCTGCGGCCGCGGTCGTGCTGATCGCGATCGGCGTGTCCTGGTGGGTGCTTCGGCAGAGCGGCGGGACCGCCGCGCCCGGGAACCCGCTGATCGTGACGGCGAGCACCTCTCTCGTGGAGGAGTTCGAAACGGCGGAGTCCGCGTACATCGAGGCGGCCGAAACCCTGGAGGCGTCCTACCAGCTGGAGCGCACGCGGCTGGCCCCTCAGACCGCGGATGCGATCGATCGAAACCTCGATATTATCGACACCGCCATCGACGAGGTTCGGGCAACCGTGGCCGCGAACCCGAGGGATCCGGAAGCACTCGACCTGTTGGCAGCTACGTATCGGAACAAGGTGGAGGCGCTCAAGAGGCTGACGCGGATCTCCGCCCGCGATCCGGATGCGCCGCGTCGCGGGCCGGCCTCCCGACCCGACACTGATTCACGGAGTCCCCGAAGATGAAAGCCCTGACATTCCTGTCCGTTGCATCCATCGCGCTCGGTTTCATGCCGGGGGGACTCTCCGCCCAGCAGGTCGACCGCACGCTACCGGCCGAAGGGGATGGATCGATCAAGATCGCGATCTCCGCCGGAGCGGTACGAGTCGTGGCTTGGGACAAGGATTCCGTGCGCGTGACGGGTGAGCTCGGTGAAGGCATGGAGAGCCTGGACTTCAGCGTGCGCGGACCCGAGACGCGAATCCGCGTCGTGCCCGATCCGGGTGCCGGCACGGTCAGCGGGTCGGAGATCGAGGTGCATGCTCCGCGTCGAAGCCACATCGCCGCTCGCACGGCCGGAGCGAGCGTGGAGATCGTCGATCTCCAGGGCGGCGTGGACGTGACCACGATCAGTGGAACGATCCGGATCTCGGGAGCTCCTCGAACCGTGTTCGCGGAGTCCGGGACCGGCGACGTATTCGTCGACGGCCGCTCGAAGATCGTCAGGGCGCATTCCGTGGACGGTGGCGTCACCCTGCGGGGCGCGCACGGCTTCGTGAACGCCTCGACGGTCAGCGGCGATCTCATCGTAGTCGGAGAGGAGCTCTGGGAGGGCGAGCTGACGTCGGTGGCGGGGGACATCGTCTTCGAAGGCTCGTTCGAGCCCGGGGCGGAGCTCTTCTATTTCGAAAATCACAGCGGTGGAATCGACCTTCGGCTACCGCCGCTGATCGCGGCCGACTTCACGATCACCGCTCTCGGCGCACCCGTCGAGAACGAGTTCGCGGACGGCTCCGAGCGAGTCTTCACGACGGGGAAGGGCGGGCCACAGCTTCGCATCAAGAGCTTCAAAGGCCCCGTACGAATCCGCAAAGCGACGCGACCCTCGGGCTAAACCCCGAAAGAGGGGGCCGCCTAAACCCCGAGGGGGGGCCGCGGGATCTCAGGTTCAAGTCACGAGAAACCCGCAACCAGAAGCCAGGAGGTTCCGATGCGACGCGCATGGATGCTCGCACTCGTCCCAATCGCCCTCATCGCGGCAGCTTTTGCCCGCCCGGCACCGTCTTCCGACGTCGGAGCGCCGTGGATCTCTCTCGAGCTCCCGGCGAATCCCCTCGACCGCGCGCACGCGGACGCGGTCCTCATCGTGCGCACGTACTATCACGAGACGCCGGCGGCGTGGAACCTGAGGGGCACCGCCGAAGGCATGGTGAACGGGAAGCGGCGGTCGATCCCGCTCGAGTTCGAGTCCACATCGGGCACCGGTGTATGGGCCGTCCGGCAGGCATGGCCGAGCGAGGGCGAATGGGTATTGATCATCGGGCTCGCCGAAGGTGGTACCACCCTCATCGCCGAGCTGGGGCCTGACGGGGGCGTGAGGAACGGTCGTTACCACGAGTCCCGGACCAGGACTCTCGAGGCCCGCGCCATAGAGGTCACGCCCGAGCGGCCGGCGACGGCGCGCATCGACGCACGGCTTCAGGCGCTGGCCGTCGCGGCCGCCGAGTAGGGCCGACCTGTCCGAGCGTCCCGGCAAGCCGCCGCCAATGCCCGTTCCCGAGGCCGAGACGTTTCAGCTGAACCGTCATCGACCCATCAACCGACTGTTCGGGGTCTTGGATGCGGGTCACGGCGTGACCCGCATCCAGCCGACACCCGGATCCGCCGTCACCGGTTCTCGAGCGGATCTCCGTAGAAGCGCCACGAAGACGTGAAGTCGCGCGGCGGCGGTTGGACTTCCAGTCTGGCCCGGACCATCTCGATCGGCATACGCCCGCCCTGCAGGATCGCGTCGTGGAACTCCCGGTTGGTCATGCGCCCCGACCCCACGAGCTGCTCCTGCAGGGCCCGGATCTGGAGGCCGCCGATCATGTACGCCACCTGGTAGAGCGGCGAGTAACTCCCGTTGAACGACCGGCGCACCTCGGCGGTGGCGTTGGCGCGCTCGTGACCCACACGATCGACCAGAAAATCGATCGCCTCCGGTGGCGTCATGTCCCCGAGGTGAAAGCTGAGCGAGAAGATGATCCTGGCCGCACGGTGCATGCGCCAGAACAACATCCCGACCCGGTCCTCGGGCGTTTGCGGGAAGCCGAGGTCCCACAGGAGCATCTCCCAGTACAGCGCCCAGCCCTCGCCCCAGAATGGGGTCGAGAACACTCGCCGGTGCGAGTTGTACCGACTGGTCATGAACCCCTGCAGGTGGTGTCCGGGGATCAGCTCGTGGTGGACCGTGGCGCGGGAGAAGTGCTCGTTGTTCCCCCGCATGCTCATCAGCTTGTCGTCATGCTCCATCTCGTCGGTGGGGAAGGCGACGCGGATGATCTCCCCGCCCAGGAAGAAGGGCGACACCTTCTGCTGCTCCGGCGACATCATCTCGATGCGCCACACCTCCTCGGCCAGCGGCGGAATCGTCACGAGGTCCCGCTCGCGCAGGAAGCTCACCGCCTCCTCGGCCAGCTCGCGGACCAGGTGAGTCTGACTTCCCGGCTCTCGGTGTAGCGTCTTCACGTGCTCGAGCGCGGCCTTCCAATCTTCGCCGAAACCCAGATCGCGTGACGCTTCGAGCATGCGCGCTTCGCACCACGCGAACTCCTTTTCGGCGATCGCGATCAACTCCTCGGGCGTGTACGGGATCATCTCGTGGATCAGATCGGCTCGCATCCCGTCTGCACCGATGGGGTCGCCGACGATTGGCTCGTCCTCGCCCTCGCGGTGTCCGACGACCTTTTCGCGCAGGAACTTCGCGTACGCCTTCAGGACCTCGTCGGCTCGTGCGTAGGGGTCCTTGTTCCACCAGGTGAAGATCGGGTCGTACCCCGCGTAGTGCTCGTACCAGTCCTTCAACCCTCGCGTCAGGCCGTCCAGCGCCCTGACGGCGCGCAGCGCGACGATCCTGGACACGGGGCTCGCGTCCTCCGATTCGCTCTCCAGGGTCGCCTCGATACCCGTCCTCGTCTCGTCGATCCGGCCGGGAAGTGCGGCCAGGCTCTTCGCGGCACCCCGCGCATCCACGGGCTCGCGGGCCCTCCGCCTCTCGTTGAGGTCCACGATCGTGCCCATGAACGGGATCAACGTCTGCATCTCGGCGTGCAGCCGATCCTCGCGTTCGAGGAGCTCGAGCCGGTAGCGGAGCTCGTTGTCGAGCAGGACGTAGTCGATCCTTCCCTCGAGGCCGAGACCGTCGAACTCGATCTCGTCCAGGCTCTCTCGCCACTCCTCGTGGAAGGCCCGGAAGCGACCCCGGCGGGCGGAGGAGTAGGGGACGTTCCAGCGGCGGCCGAGCGCGGACCGGTCGGCCGCGTAGCGCCCGACGACGTCGCCGAGCTCGCTTGTCGGCAGGCGGAGGTGCGAGACCAGGTCCGCTGGCCCGTGGGTCGTGCCCGGCGATGGCGCGGAGATCACGGGGCTTTCCGGTACCGCGGGGCGGGTCGGCGCTTGCGCCGCCAGCATCGTCGTCGACCCGAAGGCGGCGGTCGTCGTCAGACCGACGACCCACACGAGGCGATGCCGAGCGTTCGAGTATCGAGCGGAGTCAACGGTGCCCATCAGCGGTATCTCCTTCTTCCTTCCCGGACCTGGCCGTTCTTCCCGGAACCAGCCGCCTCGGGAGATCACTTTGATCCGGAACTCCGCGTTTCGAGGGGCTCCGGCTTGTTCAGCGCGTACAACTGAAGCCATTCCACATCCAACTCATCCCGCAGGACCCCGAGGATGTAGTCCTCGCCGATCTCCAGCACCCTCAGGTCCACGGGTGTCTCGACCTTCCCGAGTGCCGTCCCCTCCGAGTCGAACACCGTCCAGATGCTGCGCTCATCGTCGGGCGGGAGGTAGTCGCGGACCCAGAAGTGGCCGGCGGCGTCGCCCGTGAAAGACTCGAAAGCGGGGAACGTCTCGTGATGCGGCATGGCGTCCCAAGACTCGCGCTCCATCTGTCGGAATTGGTCGGAGTCGATCCCGGCCAGGGCCTCGTCTCGGAGGAAATCGAAGTCGCCCGGGCGGACCGGGTCGGGGTCGTGGGCAAGCCGAACGATGCTCTCCAGAGTGCCGTCCTGGCCGTACACGTCCAGGCTGTAGGCGTCGTTGGTCCCTGCCAAGATGCGGTCGCCCGCCACGGCGGCGTACGCCCCCCGACCAAACGGAACGGCGTTGACCGTGATCATGCGACTCTCGCGGGGGATGATGTGCATCTCCTGGCCGGGATACGGACCGATCGTCTCGATCGTGGTGCCCACGCGATCCGCCAGACGGAAGCTCGCATCCCGGCGCTCGCTGCCTTCAGCGATCTCGTCGGGAGTAATCAGGTTGAACTCCTGGATCAGGAGGGTACCGTCCCCGAGCGCGCCCAGGACCTGGTAGAAATCGAGGCCCTGTGGCGTCAAGGAGCGTGAGAACGCGCCGGTCGAGTCGAACACGGAGATGCGCCGCTGGCGTTGGTCGAAGGTGAGGAGTGAATCCCCCGCAAGCTCTCGGACGAGCCGCAGGTCCTGAAACTCCCCCGGTCCGTCTCCCTCGCCACCCACCGAGCGATAGTGCTCGCCGTCCGCGTCGAAGAAGCGCAACTCGTGAGTTCCCCTGTTGGCGACGACGATCCGGCCATCCTCGAATCGGTGAGCGTCGGTGATGCGGAAGAACTGGTATTCGGGCTCGCCATCCAGCGTGCCGAGCTGCAGCGACGGCGTGGGGGTCACCGTCCAGACCCAGCGGTCGGGCGGGAGGGGACCGTTGCTGACGATCCGGATCCCCGCGCTGTCGTGCACCGTGACGTCGGTGCCGGTCCGGGCCTCGTCCCCGCATGCCAGAACGCATGCGGACAGGAGCGCCGCGGAAACGACGGAGACCGCAGGGACCGTAGAGACCGTAGAGACCGCAGAGACGGTAGAGACCGTAGGGACCGTAGAAGCCGCGGTGGCGGAAGAAGCTCGCGTACGCCGTGCCTCACTCATTCGTCACCCTGCGCTGGGCGGCCGGCTTGTGAAGCTCGTGAAGGCGCACGTGCTCCACATCCAGGTCGTCCAGCCACCTGCCGAGCACCCAGCTCGACCCGATCTCCAGGACCCGGAACCGGTCGGGCATGTCCACACCTCCGAGCCATGCGCCGCTCGCATCAAACACCGTCCACGAAGCCACGTCTCTCGGATCACGCGCGTACGCCCCAACCCAGAGGTTTCCTTCCGGATCGCCCAGCAGGCGCGAGTACGCCGGACGTGTCTCGGGCACGGCCATGCGCTCGAAGTGCGCTCGCCACATCGCGCGCTCGCTCTCCGGCTGTGTGGCCAGCTCACTCGCCAACGCCCGCTCGACTTCGGACCCCGACAGGGCCAGGGAAACCTCTGGCAGGCGAACGATACGCAGCAGTCGCCCGTCCAGAGCGTATTCGCCGATCTCGAACCGGCTCTGGTCTCCGATGAACACCGAGCCCCCGACCAACGCTACGCTCGTCGAGTGAGCGAACAGGGGCGTGCTCATCACGGCCCGGCCGTTCTCGCTCCATATCACGATCTCACGTCCCGGGAACACGCCCAGGGTGTCCATATCGTCGCCCGTCGGTGACATCGTGGCGATCGCCGCGTCCTCGCGCACGAGCTCCGATGCCGGAGACTCGTCGTGCGGGCGTGAGGACCAGTACTCCTGAAGCACGAAGGAGCCGTCCGGGGTGCGACCCACGGCGCCGACGTTGGCGAGCGCGTCGGGAACCCGGACCGTCCGCGCGGTCTCGCCCTCCGGCGTGAGGATCGTGAACCGCCGCGCGCCGAAGTCGTAGACCCACAGCGAGTCACCCGGACCCCGGCCGAGGGTGATGATCCGTTGAAACTCGCCGGGGCCGGAACCACGGCCTCCGGTCTTTTTCGAGAAGCGACCCGCAGGATCGTAGAAGCGCAGCTCGCCCGATCCTGCATCGGCCACCACGAGCCCGCCGTCCTCGAGCCTCAGTAACCCTTCTATCCCGTCAAACTGGAATTCCGCGGATCCGTCTGCCGCCCCGATGTCGAGGACCGGATCCGCGCCGATCACCCAGGCGGTGGCCGCTGTCCACCTCGGTCCACGGCTTTCGACGATCGCGACGCCCGCGCTGTCCCGCGCGACCGAGGCGCCGGCGGAGGGGCGGTCCACGGGGGAGTCACCGGCCCGGCAACTCGTGAGCACGACGATGAAGAGGTTCCACACGGCGGGCCGCGCGCAGAACCTGGCCGGGAACCGGCCGCTGGTCCGCGGCCCCGGAGCGCCCCGAATCGCATCGGCGAGCGGGCGTGGGAGACGCATCCGGCGACGAGGCATCGACTCTCTTCTCACCGATGTTGCGTATGGGGGCGGCCGTCGGTGACGGCCGCCTTCGGTCTGCGCAGGATGGAGTCTGGCGCGTGCGCGCCCGTGCGTCGAGTGCGGTGTCTCGGCGCGCTGAGCGCTGGCCGCACTTGGGCTCGGTGAATCCGGCGGGCGGGCGACGAGGATCTTCCACTCGTGGTCGCCCGCCGGGCATGTGCCTACTCGGAACCCGCCGTTACCGAGAGTCCATAGCCTGCGAGGGATCCGCGCAGCGCGTTGGCTTCGTCAGCCACCTCGAGCACGGTACCGCTATGTGAGGACACCGCGTTCACGTCGGGCACCCGAAACCTGAGCACAGACCCGTTCTGCAAGTCTCCCACGATCACGGCCGTGAGGGTGGCCCCGTCCTGACTCGAATACAGGTAGGTGCTTGGATCCGAGGCCGACACCTGTGTGATGCCGGGTCCGGTGAGCCGGAGCACGAGGGCGGCATCGTCCGCGTTCGGCGTCGTCAGGTTGAGGGCCAGGGTTCCGGAGATCGGGCCCGTGGGTCCGCCGGGGCCATCGTCACCACACGCGATGGCGAGGGTCAGCGCGGCGGCTATCGCGACCAGCGTTCGCCGTCGGCACCGCGTCATCGTCGTACCCTCCTTTCCCCGGGCCCGGCAGGCCCCGGCTGGCTCGCGAGCGGAGGCATGTCGCGCGGACCGGTCGCTGAGGAACTCTCCGTGATGCCGGTTGCGATCAGATAGGCCCGAAAATCACCTACATCATAGGAACCGTTGTTGTTGCCGATCACATCCAAGAAGTGGCTCTGGTCCGCCGTGATGAGACCGGTCATGCCCACGACCGTGCCCGCGCAATCATCCTCGTCCAGCCGATCGATCTCCAGACCGACCGTCGGCCAGCCCGGTGCAGCGATCGCAGCGGAGTTCACTTCGACGAGGGTGCCGTCTCTCTGGCCCACGAAGAACCGGTTCGTCATATCGCCCGCAGCGTCACGTGCGAATGCGGCGGAGCACGGAGCCTGGATCTGACTGACGAGTGTGTCGTCCACCGTCGCGAAATCGGAGTCGGCCAGGATCACGCGGTCGGTATCGCCCACCCCAACGGCCTCGAAAATCCGGTAGCTGTTGCCGAGCTCGTCGAAGTTGGGCGCCCCCTGCCGCGGCGTGAGGCCGGTCAGCACGGGTACGACGGCGCCATTCTCGAGCTTCCAATACCCAGCCCAGCTCGTGAAGTAGAGCTCACCCGAGGGCGAGAACCTGAGCCCGAACGCCGCGCCGCCCTGACTCATTACGTCAAAGCTCTCCAGATAGCGGCCCACGGCGTCGAAGTGGTGAAGCGAGTCGATGGTTGCGATCCAGATGCTTCCGTCCGGTCCTGTCCTGGCTCGGCGCGGATTGAACACGGTCAGGAAAGGGGTCACCTCACCGGTGGGTGACACACGGTACACGGTCCCGTTGGCTGGGGATGGCACCAGCAAGTGGCCGAACGCATCGAAGTCGTTACCGCGGGCGTCTGGGACCGTAACAAACACGCTCACCGTGCCGTCCAGCGTGACGCCGTAGATGGTGCCCTGGTCGGTGACGAACAGGTCTCCCTGGGGACCTGCCGCCATCCTGCAGGGGGCGACGAAGCCAGTGGCGATCACGATCGTCGGGTCGCCGGGCCGAAGTAACGAAGCTGCGGATCCGGCGGCGATCGAGCTCGATAGGGCGGATGACGTAAGTGGTGCTGCCTGGCGGTCGAAGCGACGGGTCGGAGGGCCGTCCTCAGGTGCTTGTGCTAGGCCTCCGACTGTGCCTGCCGTCAGCAGCAGCCCGAGCCACGCGGCTGCTCTTCCTGACATAGCAGACCTCCCTGGGCGGGTGGTGCCCGTCCCTGGTTATCGCCAGGAGCTAGTGGTGAACGGCATGGAGAGATCCTGAGGGGTCGCAGCGGTAGGCTGGGCCAATCGGCGCAAGAACCAGAACGATATTTCTTTGCCGCCACAGTCGATCCCTCGCACATCGGGGGCCCCTGGCGGCTACGGTCAAGATCACCGTAGAGCTAGGATTTCACGGTAAAACTCGTCACCAGGTGCCGCAATGCTGCTGGTCGAGGCTGGGTGGCCAACTCCGGTGGGGCATTGAAATGATCGGGAGAACTCTCGGTCATTATCGAATCGTCCAGAAGATCGGCCAGGGGAAAGGGACGATCCGAGCCGAGACAATTCGGTCGAGCAGCGGAAAATCTCGGTCCAGATGGGCGTTCCCCTCCGCGATGATCCGGCCCTGCTCGCCGCGTCTCATCCCTCCACCGGCGTTCTCGCCGTAGCCGGCGTACAGAGCGTCCACGACCTCCATCCCCTTGATGACCTGACCAAACGGGGCGAACCCCGCCGTATCCAGACGAACGTTGTCGATGAGGTTGATGTAGACCTGCGTCGCGCGGGTGTCGGGTCCGGTCATCGCGTACGCGATTCGACCCTTCAGGTTGCTCTCCCGAGCGGGGTCGTCCTCGATGGTTCGCTCCAGCCAGACTGCCGTGACCTCGGGGTCGCCGGGCAAGCCGAACTGCACGATGAAGCCTTCCACCACCCGATAGAAGCGCGAATCGTCGAAGAAGCCGTGTCGCACGAGGTTGTAGAAGCGGTCCGCCCCTACGGGCGCCCAGCTCCGTCGCACCTCGACCAGGAAAAGACCCCGGCTGGTCTGGAACGCGACGTTGAAAGAGTCGGGAGCGGCCTCCCGCCAGACTGGATTCTCCGGCCGGAGTAGGAGCGAATCAGCCGACGCGATCCCCGCGGATCGCCCGTTTCCTGCCGCCCTGTCGTCGTCGACGCCCGGTGCACATGAAGTGATGCACGTGCTGAGGAGCAGGACGGTGCGGGATCGGACCCGAAGCGACCGGGATGAATTGATATTCTGTACGCTGTGGGCCAAGGCTCTAGCGTTCACTCTTCCATCGCCACGGACAACCGCCATGGCACTCACCGCAGTCATGCTCCATCGGGCGAGACCCACGTTCACGAACGCGCACTGGAGGGACGAGCCTTCCGTCCTGCATTTCCGCCGGGAGTCTGTTGAGGTGTAACCACACCGTTTGTTGTGTCTGCGCCATTCTTGCGCCGTGGGGACTCCCCGCCAAGGGTACTCTTGTCACAGGGGGTACGACTGGCCGGTTATCTGGACGAAGAGGCCGTTAGTCAACCACCGCTGTTCCGTCAACCACCGCTGCGAATGTCCAGCAGTCCTGAGCACCATATCAAGGAGTTTCAGAGCGCGGGCGCGGTATGCCCCGCTATCACCCAAGCATCGAGGAGGTAGTATGCGCTTGAGACGACTTCTTGCGTTCCTGGGCGTTTCCGTCGGGCTGGTGTCGGCGGCCTGCCAGGGCGACAAGATCCCAACCGGTCCGGTAGACGCTCCGGCGGACGTTCCGGCCCCGTCGTTCTCGGTACAGTCGAGCGACGGGCTCGACGTCAGCGATCAGTACCTCGTGGAGCTGAAGGGCAGGGCGGTCGACTTCGCTGAGCAGGTTGAGGCTCTCGGTGGAACCGTGTTGTTTCAGCACGACATCGGCATCGCCTGGGTGGGGGGGATGACGCCCGAGACGGCGGCAGAGCTCGGCGCGCTCAAGAGCGTGAAGGCCATCCAGCAGGATGCCATCTTCGAGCTGGATCCGCTGTTCGATGAGAGCACGATCGAGTCCGCCGACGCGATCGCCAGCCCGGACGATCCGACCACCGCCTCCCGCTACGCAAGGCAGTGGAACATGCGCGCCATCGAGGCCGACATGGCGTGGGCGAGGGGGCGTCTGGGCTCCCCGGGCGTCACGATCGCCATCCTGGACACCGGCATCGACTATCTGTACCCGGACTTGGCCAGCCACGTGGATCTGTCGCGCTCGGTGTCCTTCGTGCCGTTCGACGACTTCCTGGTGGGCCTCTTCTTCCCGGCTCGGCACCCCGTGACGGATCTTCACTTCCACGGTACACACGTCGCGATGATCGCTTCCAGCAACTCCGACATCCTCGCGGGGGTCACGACGCAGACGACGCTCATGGGCGTCAAGGTCTGTAGCGTGTTGGGCACCTGCCCGTTCGGCGCCGTCATCGCGGGCATACTGCACGCGGCGGACAACGGGGCCGATGTGGCCAACATGAGCCTCGGCGGAGCGTTCACCAAGGCGGGGAGCAAAGGGCTCGTCGGCTTCATCAACCGCACCTTCAACTACGCCAAGAACCAGGGCATGACGATCGTTGTCTCGGCCGGCAACGACGCCGCCGATCTGGACCACAACGGCAACGAGTACGCGACCTACTGCGACACGCCGGCTGTCATCTGCGTATCGGCGACGGGGCCGACGGCCGCCGCCAGCGTGAACGGTCCGTGGACGAATGTGGACGCGCCGGCTTCCTACACCAACTTCGGGAACTCCGCCATCAACGTGGCCGCGCCTGGCGGAACCGGCGCTTCCTTCCCGTGGAGCTTGGTCTGGAGCGCGTGCTCCACGTCCAGCCTCCTCATCCCGGACTGCCAGACCGGTATCTTCATTCTGGGCGTCGCCGGCACATCGCAGGCCGCTCCTCACGTCTCCGGCCTCGCCGCGCTCGTGGTCGAGGACGTCGGCCGCCGTCCCGGACGGGTCAAGACGAAGATTCAGCAAGGTGCCGACGACCTCGGCAAGAAGGGCAACGATCCGTATTACGGCAAAGGCCGCATAAACGTGGACAAGACGGTCAACTAGCGGCTGCCTGTAGCACGACCGCCGCAACCGTACGGACGAGCGCCGGGCGACCGGCGGCTCGCGACAGTCAGGGGGAGGTGGCAAGGGCGGCCTCCCCCTGCACGCTTGGCGGAGCCGATGTATTGGTGGAACCGATGTATCGGGGCACGCCGCGGCTCCTGCAGCCGGAACGAGGGTAGCATGCGCGGTACCTTGGGAGGTCTCTGGGAGGTCACAATGCAGAGGATGCGTGGACCGGTTCTTTGTTTGCTGGTCGTCTGTCTGGGAGGGGGCGGCTGCGTGAGCGCGAACGGAGTCGAGCAGCCCGAGGAGCCGCAGGAGGTCCGGGCGGAGGGCGAGCCCGTCGCTTTCGACCCCGTCGAGGAGGTGCGCAGCTTCATGAGCGGGATCCCGGATCGGCGGCGGCTCCTGATCGACGAGCCGGAGCAATGGACCGACTTTTGGGCAGAGCTCCACGCCAACATCGCTCCGACACCCGACGCTCCATCCGTGGACTTCGACAGCCACGTCGTCATCGCGGCGACGATGGGGCGGAAGCCCACCGGGGGCTACGCCATTCGGATAAAAGACGTCACGCGCACGCGAGATCGTCTCCGGGTGGTCGTGGTGGAGACCTCGCCAGGCGCCGGCTGCATCACGATCCAGGCTTTCACGGCTCCCGCGACGGCGGTCACGGTGCCGCGCCCCGTCGCAGAGCTCGAGTTCGTCGAGCAGACCGAGACAGAAGACTGCGTCTGAATACAGACCGCCTTCGAAATCTTCGTGCCGACGCTCTGGCAAACGGAAAGCGCGGAAGGGCTTCGCTTGAAAGGCGGGACCCTTCGAGTTTCTGCGTTGACCTCTCGTGCCGTTGGGCTACATGCGCTGACGCCGCTCACCCGCGGCGCGCGGCGTCAACCGAACGGCGACGATCGTGTCTCCGCGCCGGACCTCCAACTGTACCGGTTCCCCCGCCTCGAGAGCACCTAGGAGGCGAGCCGCGTCTTTCGAGGTAATCGCCGCACCCCCTACGGTGAGGATGACGTCACCGATTCCCAACCCCGCCTCATCGGCCGGCCCGTCCCGCTCGACGGATCGGACCACGGGGAACTCCTGCGTGTGGAACGACCACGTGGATCCGAGCTGTTGCCAGCCGCACTCGCCACATGTGAGCTCGACCCCCAGCTCGACCGATGGTCGCGCCTCGAGCTGCCAGCCACGGAACAGGGTCGAGAACGGCGCCCGGTCCTGGGCGCCAACGCCGTAACTGTAGACGAGTCTGGACGTCGAGTCGCCCGTGAGGCTGAGCCTGCCCCTGAGCGCGAGGGTGGAGTCGGGGGCATACGTGAGCCGGGCCCCGAACCCCCGCGCGCTGTCTGCGAACAAGAAACCCCGGTAGGCGGTCGAGGCACGCCCGAACGCATACCGCGAATCCACCGACACCTCGAGAGCGGGCAGGTCGCAGCTCCTCTCGGGAATCAGGTCCACCTCCATTTCCCGCCCCTGACGGCGTATGGTCAGGCGGACGCGCTCGCCCGGCTGCAGGCTTCCGAGGCGTCGTCCCCCCTCCGCCGTGGTGACGAGCACCCCGTCTACGGCCTCGATCACGTCGTCCTCCACCAGTAGGCCCGCCGCGGGTCCGCTCGGATCGATGTCGCGGACCCGGGGCTCGGTGGAGAACGTGTGGACGTATGGATCGCCGCCCGCCGCGTTGATCGAGCAGGACCCACCCACGCAGCGAAACTCACCGATTCCCAGAGAGCCGAAGGGCGGGTGCCCGTGTGAGCACTCCTGGGCTCGCGCCACCGAGGGTGCGGCGAGGGCCGACATCCACAGGACGATCACGACCGCGAGCGCATACCTCCAGGCATCGCGGCTTCGTATCTCACCCATCAGAACCTCACCGTTGGGAGCTCTTCCGGATCCTCGGACCCGACCGGCAACTCCACTTGATCTCTGGAAGCGACCTCCAGCAGGGCCACCTCCTGCGCCGCCCCGTACAGCGCCGCCAGCGCCGCGTCGCGTCCCTGTACTCGTGCGTCCACGGAAAGCGAATCCACGATCGCGTTGAATGCGGCCAGCGCCGCCACGTATTCGGTTCCCGTTCGCTGGACTGCGGCGGCCAGTTCCATCGCGGTGCTTACCGAACCCGGCTCTCCGCCCGCGCGCGTCGCCCCGATCGCGAGACCGCTGGCCAGCCCGGTCGCGAACAGCACCACCGCCGCCGCCGCCGCCTGGACCAAGGGGGTCCACAGGCGGGGGCGTGAGCGGAAGCCGAGGCTCGGATCGCCCCGCAGCCCGGCGGCCACGCCGGGCCACAAGTCACGTTCGGGCTCCGCTTCCCTGGGGAGCCGCCCGAGCTGTTCCGACAGCTCGCGATCGTTGTCGATACCCATCATCTCGAATCCCCCGTCATCGATCGAATCCGTTCGTCGGCGGCACCGTCATCCACCCAGTGTTTCTCGCATCAACCGGTGCGCCTTGTGCAGCTGCGCCTTGGACGTCCCCTCCGCGATCCCGAGCATCCGGGCGATTTCCTGGTGTCGATAGCCGTAGATATCGAACAGGACGGCCACCTCGCGCGTGCGAGGCGGTAGTCCGGCAAGCGCCCTCTCGAGATCCACGTTGGTCTCGGGCATGGCCCGCTTGGCCCCGAAGGCGTAGCCATCGATGTCACGCGAGTTGTGGAATCGCGCCTCTCGGCGCCGCGTCGCTCGGCTCGCGTTCAAGCAGGTCCGGACCGCCACGGTGTGGAGCCACGTTCCGAGGTTGCTTTCGGCGCGAAAGCCGGGCAGTGCCTCCCAAGCGCGGACGAACACCTCCTGCGTGAGCTCCTCGGCACGGGAGACGTCGCACGTCATGCGCAGCGTCAGCGCGTACACACGTCGATAGTGCGCCCGGTAGAGAGCTTCGAAGGCGACGTGGTCGCGCCGCTTGGCCCGCTCTACCAGGAGGTCCGTTTCCGTGGCGTCGTGCCCGGAGGCACGATCGGTCGCGCTTTCCATATCCACGTGGTTAGTGGCCGGAAGGGCGCGGAAGGTTTACCCGCAGACGCGCGCGCCGGGGCCCCCGCACCCCTCGCGGGTCCGCCGGCCGCGATGGGGAGCTGTGTGGCCCTGCAAGAGCGCCATCCGGGCTGTCGCTATGCGAGCTCTCCACGGTGCACATCGATCTGGTCGAGCGCGCCGCCATAGATGTAGTCGAGTGCCCCGGCGTTGCGACCGATGAAGTCGTGCGGGAAGCCGAGCTCGATCGCGCTGGCCTCGTTCAGGCGGGCCAGCTGCTCATCGCCGAGGGTCACGTCGAGCGCGCCCAGATTCTCTTCCAACTGTTCGAGGTTGCGAGCACCCACGAGGGGAACGATCACGCCGGGTTGCTGCTGCGCCCAGGAGATGGCGACCTGCGTCGGCGCACACCCCAGGTCCTCCGCGACCGCGATCACCTCCGCGGCGATCTCCAGGTTGCGCGGAATGGTCGCGGCTCCCTCCTTCGCTCTCCCCACCTCCGGCTTCGTCTTGCGGTTGTACTTGCCGCTCAGCACGCCGGCCCCGAGCACGCTCCACGGCGTGACCGCCAGGTCCAGCGTGCGTGCCATGGGGAGCAGATCGCGCTCGGCTGTGCGGTCGATGAGGCTGTAGCGGAGCTGCAGCGCCACGAACGGCGCCCAGCCTCTCAGATCGGCCAGCATGTTTGCCCTCGACACCTCCCACGCCGGTGTATCCGAGACCCCGACGTACACGACTTTCCCTTGACGAACGAGATCATCCAGCCCCCGCATCACCTCGTCGACCGGCGTCAGCTGGTCCCACGCGTGCACCCAGTAGAGATCGATGCGGTCGGTGTTGAGGCGCCGCAGGCTCGCCTCGACCGCCTGCACCAGGTTCTTGCGGTGGTTTCCGCTGAAGCTCGGGTCTCCCGCACGAGTGGACATCGTATACTTGGTCGCCACGACCCAGTGTTCACGGTCCGCAGCGATGAAGTCGCCGAGGTACTCCTCGCTGGTCCCCTCCGTGTACACGTTCGCCGTGTCGAGGAAGTTGCCGCCAGCCTCGGCGAACGCGTCGAACATCCGACGGCTCTCCTTCTTGTCGACGCCGAATCCCCACTCGGTGCCGAACGTCATGGTGCCGAGGGCGAGCTCCGACACTCGCAGCCCGCTTCGACCCAGCAGCCTGTATCTCATCGATCGACCGACCCTTTCGATTCATGGAGCCGCGACGTCGTCGCACACCCTTCCTGTGACGTGGCGGACCTCACACCAGGGCCACTAGGGCCCGAGCAGATCGGGAAGTCAAGGCACCCGGCGGGGTTGGGCGGGTGAAGATGCCGGGATAGCTTGCGGGGGCACTGTCAGACCGCGGTCGACCTCTCGTCTGGTGAGCCTGTAAGAGCACATGGAGACCGAGCACCGATTCTCCGAACAGGAAGTCTCGCTGGTCCTTCAGCGCGCGGCCGAGATCGAGGCGCGGAGCGGGGTGCCGGCCGAGGCCCGGGGGCTCACGCTTCGCGATCTGGAGGATGTCGCGGCGGAGGTCGGGATCCGGCCCGAGTCGCTGGCACGAGCCGTCGCGGAGCTGCACTCGCGTGGGGTCGCCAAGGGTACGGCGCTGACCGGTCCTTCCCCGTCCCAAAAGGCGATCCGTGCGGTGACGGCGGAGATCTCTCGCGAGGAGCTGAGCGAGCTGGTCCGGCACGTGGAGGACGCGGTGGGGAAGCCGGGAACGGTAACCGAGGCGCTCGATACCGTCCGCTGGACGTCCGCGGACCGATTGCTGACGACCCAGGTCTCGATCGCCGCGTCGACCGATACGACGATCACGGTTCACGAACGTTACGAGGACCGGCTGCGTCCGATGCTGCACGCCATCCCCACCTTGTGGGGAGTGCTTCTCGGGATCGGCGTCGGCGGGTCGATCGGGATCGCGGCATTACCCATCGCGGCAATCATCGGCACGGGAGCGGCGGCCGGTTTCGGCGCCGGACGAGCCGTATGGACGTGGCTCGCGAACCGGAGCCGCAGGCGGGTAGACCAACTCGCGAGCGACCTGTCCGAGCGGGCCGCCCGGGGAGACCGCTGAGCCGAGCTCGGCGACGGAGCAGTCCTCGGGGCGCCGCGGGACTACCGAGCGCGCTCTTGGCCTCGGTCCTGCGTGGCTGACCCCGCATGGAAGGCACGCCACTCGACCGCAGACCCCTCGCTAACCCCCGCGGGCTCCTCATCGGTGCCCGCTTCCTGATTCGCGTTCCGGAGTTCTTGCGACGCCAGTTCACGCTCGAGGAAGCCCGTACGATCCACGCCGCCCGACTGAGGGAACGGGAGTCCAGGTTCCTCCACTTCGTCGAGCAGGCCGTCTTCGACCGGCCATCCAGTGTCCTGGCGAAGCTCTTCGAGCACGCGGGCGTGTCGTTCCATGACCTGCGCGAACTGATGCTGCGGGAGGGTCTCGAGGGAGCGCTTCAGCGCCTGTTCGAAGCGGGCGTGTATATGACGAGCGATGAGTTCAAGGGGCGCACACCCCTGGTGCGCGGGTCGCTCCGGCTCGATATCGAGCCCGCGTCGCTCCGGAACCCGCTCGCTGCCTTCCACGTCGCCGCCAGGAGCGGGGGGAGTCGCAGCCGCGCCGCTCCGTTTCTCATGGATCTCGCGTACATCCGCGCCTGTGCCGTCGCGTGCGCCCTGTACCTGGACGCACACGGAGGTAGTCGCTGGGTCAAGGCGACCTGGGAGACCCCGGGAGCCGGCTCGCGCTTTCGTTTGCTCAAGTACTCCTCGTTCGGCGACCGGCCGGCCGCGTGGTTCACGCAGGTGCACCCGTCGGACGGGCTGGATCCGGTGTTCCGGTGGAGCGATCGCGCGCTTCGGTGGGGAGGGTCCCTGGCCGGCGTGCGGGTGCCGAGGCCCGTGTTCGCCAGCCCGGAAGACCCGCTCCCGCTCGCGCGCTGGGCGCGTTCGGTGCTGGACGCGGGTGCCGAGCCTCACTGGTTCTCGTTCTCCAGCTCGGTTGTACGCCTCGCGACGGCCGCGCGTGAGGCCGGGATCGATCTGACGGGGTCGCATGCGACGCTGGCGGGAGAGCCCATCACCGAGGCGCGCGTGGCGACGATCCGGTCGGCGGGAATCGAACCGCTTCCGCGGTACGGGACGATCGAGGCAGGTCCCATCGCGTACGCGTGCCGAAACCCGGAGTTCGCGGATCACATGCACCTGGTTCGGGACCTCCACGCCATCATCCAGGCCGGGCGGTACGGTGCCGAGACAGGACTGCCGGAGAACGCCATACTCCTCACCGCGCTTCACCCGGCTGCCCCGTTTCAGATGCTCAATTTCTCGATGGGCGATCAGGCGAATGTCGATCGGGAGTCCTGCGGCTGCCCGTTGGAGAGCCTCGGGTGGCAGCCGCGCATCAGCCACGTGCGGAGCTTCGAGAAACTGACGGCGGGCGGTGTCACCTTCGACGACACGGCGATCACAAAGCTACTCGAGGAGACGCTGCCCGAGCGCTTCGGGGGTAGCCCGACCGACTACCAACTCGTCGAGGAGGAGTCCGAGCGCGGCGACTCGCTGCTGGTGCTCCGCATCCACCCGCACGTGGGACCGGTACCCGGCGGAGAGGTAGCGGAGGCGCTCATCTCGGGTCTCGGAATCGGATCTCCGGTGCACCGCATGATGGAGCGGCACCTGCGGAGCTCGGTGGATGTCCGGGTCGAGCGCAGCGCCCCACTCATCACCCGCTCCAGCAAGATCATGCACCTGCACGTGCGCCCTCGCGGTGACTGACAACGGTCCTCGCCCCCCGAGCATCAAAGGGGCGGTTGCCACAGCCACGACAGCGAACGACCGCTAGATTCACACGCGGCGGCGGTCTCACCGCTGTCTCCGGACAATCCCTGCGGCAAGGAGATGTATGATGCGGCAAAGAGCCGGACGGCTCGCCCTCGTCATGGCGTTCCTGGTTCCCGGGCTGTTCGCATGCGCGAGGGACGACGCGGCGGTGGGAGGAGCCGGGGAGACCGGCGAGTTCCGGGTCCCCATCGAGTATACGACGCTGGACAACGGCCTCCGGGTCGTCCTCTCCCCCGATCACACCGCTCCGACGGTGGCGGTGGCGGTCTACTATCACATCGGCTTCCGGATCGAGCCCCGTGACAGGACGGGATTCGCTCACCTGTTCGAGCACATGATGTTCCAGGGATCCGAGAACCTCGGGAAGATGGAGTTGGTGCGACTCATCCAGGAGAACGGAGGCGTGCTGAACGGATCGACCCGGTTCGACTTCACCAACTACTTCCAGATCGTTCCGGCCCACAAGCTCGAGACGATCCTGTGGGCCGAGGCAGACCGGATGCGCGGACTCGACATCACCCAGGACAACCTCACGAACCAGCAGGGCGTGGTGAAGAACGAGGTGCGCGTGAATGTCCTGAACCAGCCGTACGGCGGGTTTCCGTGGCTGGATCTCCCGCAGGTGGCGAACGAGAACTGGTACAACGCGCACAACTTCTACGGCGAGCTGGACGATCTGGACGCCGCCACGCTCGAGGACGTGCAGTCCTTCTTCGACCAGTTCTACGCCCCCAACAACGCGGCGCTTGCGATCGTGGGCGACTTCGAGCCCGAGCAGGCCCTGGAGTGGGTGGAGCAGTACTTCGGCGGCATTCCGGCCGGCCCACCCATCGAGATGCCCGACATCTCGGAGCCGCGCCAGGAAGAGGAGAAGCACCACACGAAGCAGGATCCGCTCGCCAATCGCCCCGCGCTGGCGCTCGGCTATCACATGCCCGAGAGGAACTCCCCCGAGTACTGGGCGATGGGGGTCCTCGACCAGGTCCTCCTGCAGGGAGACGATTCCTGGCTGCACCAGGCGCTGGTGCAACGGGAAGGGCTCGCGGGGACCGTCAGCGGCGGTATCAACCTGCTCGGAAACATGTTCAACTACGACGGACCGATGCTGTGGACGGTGTCGCTCATCCACGACTCGGACAAGACGCCCGAACAGATCCTGGCCGTGGCCGATGCGGTCATCGATCGGGTCCGGACCGAGCCCATCGACCTCGAGACCGTGGAGAGAGCGAAGGTCAAGCTTCGTTCGCTGTTCTACGACGCGGTCGACGGGTTCTTCGGGTTCGGCCGCGCCGATCTGCTCGCATCGTTCGCTTTGTTCGATGATGATCCGGGCCGGATCAACCAACTCGAGGACCGGTTCGCCGCGGTAACGCCGGAACTCCTGCAGCGGACGGCGGATGAGTACCTGCGCCCCGGGAATCGGACGCTCCTGTTCGTCGAGCCGGGTGCAGCCTCTGCGGCGACGGGAGGTGACCGATGAGAGCGCACACGAAGAGCGGGAGGTCCACCCGCGGGTCCCTCCTCCTGTTGGTCGCGATGGGGATCGCCGGACCCGGCGTCGCGCAGCAGACCCCGCCACCCGGAGGCGAGCCGCGCGACTTCAATCTCCCCCAGGGGGACACGTACTCGCTCGACAACGGCCTTCAGGTCACGCTGGTCCCGTATGGGGCCACGCCCAAGGTGTACATGCAGCTGATCATCCGCTCCGGCAACATCGACGAGGCGGCTGACGAGGTGTGGCTGGCCGACATCACGGGTGACTTGATGCAGGAGGGCACGGCCACGCGGACCGCCGAGGAGCTCGCGCAAGAAGCGGCCGCGATGGGCGGTGAGCTCAACATCGGCGTGGGTCTCGACCAGACCACGATCGGTGGCGACGTCCTCTCCGACTTCGGCCCCGATCTGGTTCGGCTGGTGGCGGATGTGGCGCGGAACTCCACACTGCCGGAGTCGGAGCTGGAGCGGATCAAGACCGACCGGGTCCGGCGGGTCTCCGTCAGCCTACAGCGCCCGCGATCCGTCTCGCTGGCGGAGTTCCGGCGGCGGATGTACGGCGACCACGCGTACGGTCGGATCTACCCCACCCAGGCCATGATCGAGAGTTACACGATCGAGCAGGTCCGGGACTTCTGGGCCGCCAACTACGGGGCGGCTCGCTCGCACCTGTACGTGAGCGGGCGGTTCGACGCCGACGCGATCGAGGACGCGGTGCGCGAGGCCTTCGGCGACTGGGCGGCCGGAACACCGGCGGATGAGAAGCGGGCGGAGCCACGCACCGGGCGCGAGATCGTGCTCATCAACCGGCCAGGTGCGCCGCAGTCGACAATGTATCTCGGTCTACCGGTGGTCGATCCCTCGGACGCGGACTTCGTGTCGCTCCAGGTGGCCAACACGCTCCTGGGCGGCGCGTTCGGCTCGCGCATCACCAGCAACATTCGCGAGGACAAGGGCTATACGTACTCGCCGTTCAGCCAGGTCTCGACCCGATACCGCGACGCGTACTGGGTGCAGATCGCCGACGTTACCACCGACGTCACGGGTCCGGCGCTCGAGGAGATCTTCAAGGAGATCGACCGGCTGCAGACCGAGCCTCCCGACGACGACGAGCTGGGCGGGATCCAGAACTACATGGCGGGGATCTTCGTGCTCCAGAACTCGAGCCGGCAGGGGATCGTGTCGCAGCTTTCGTTCCTGAACCTGCATGGTCTCCCGGAGGAGTTCCTCACCGGGTACGTGAGCCGGATCTACTCCGTCACGCCGCAGGAAGTGCAGAGAATCGCGGCGGATTATCTCCGCAGCGAGGACATGCTGCTGGTGGTGACGGGTGACAAAACAGTGATCGCCGATCAGCTGGCACAGTTCGGCACGGTGATCGAGGTCGAGCCGACCCGACCCTGAGATCAGAGTGGCAGCGCGCGGTCGCGGGCAACGCGACCGCGCGCCACACACCCTCCGAGCGCCTTCGAACGAGATCGGCCACGATCCACGAAGGAGTACGAGCCGGAGTCGCTTTCGACCCGGTCCGGGTCGCCTATTGCACTGCGCGACCTTCGCCGTCGAGACTGTCCGTGTCCAGACGAGGAGAGAGACCCATGACCACATACAAGATCGGTGTGCTGGGCGGGGACGGAATCGGCCCGGAGGTGACGGCCGAAGGGTTGAAGGTGCTGGAGGAGGTCGCCGGGCTCGAGGATGTCCGCTATGAGCTCGTCGACTACCCGTACAGCAGCGAGCACTACCTGACGACGGGCGAGCTCGTCCCCGACGAGGTGATCGAAGAGTGGGCGACGCTCGATGCGGTGCTGCTGGGGGCCATCGGGCACCCGGACGTCGAGCCGGGATTGATCGAGCGCTCCGTGATTCTGGGTCTCCGGTTCGGGCTCGATCTGTACATCAACCTGAGACCCATCAAGCTGTATTCCGAGCACCTGTGCCCGCTCAAGGGAAAGGGGCCGGACGACGTCGATTTCGTCGTGGTGCGGGAGAACACGGAAGGGCTGTACTCGCAGATCGGCGGGCACCTGCGAAAGGACACGCCGGACGAGATCGCGCTCGTGAATGGGATCTACACGTGGAAGGGGTGCGAGCGCGCCTCCCGGTATGCGTTCGAGCTCGCCCGCAAGCGTGCGGCCGCTCGCGATGACGGTCAAAAGCCCCTCGTCACCCTGGTCGACAAGGCGAACGCGGTCCGTCCGCACGACGTGTGGACCCGCTCGTTTGCCCACGTGGCCGGCGAGTACCCCGACGTGGACACCGACCATGCGTACGTCGACGCGTGCTGCATGTGGATGGTGAAGAACCCGGAGTGGTTCGATGTCATCGTCACCACCAACATGTTCGGCGACATCATCACCGATCTGGGGGCCATGCTTCAGGGTGGGATGGGGATCGCGGCTTCGGGCAACATCCATCCCGGGCAGACCTCGATGTTCGAGCCGATCCACGGCTCCGCCCCCAAGTATGCGGGGAAGAACGTGGCATGCCCCCTGGGAGCCATCTCCGCCGTGGCGATGATGCTCGATTATTTGGGTGAGACCGCGGCCGCGGGACGCGTGGAAACCGCGATCGCGGATCTGCTCGCGAGCGGTGACGTGCCGTCCGCGGACGCGCGGAGCGGCATCCCGACCGATGTGATGGGGGACATGGTGCTCGAGCGCTTGGCGGGCGTCAGCGCCTGAGACGACCTAGTGTGCCGCGCGACTGAAGGCTTTGAGCGCGGGGTGTAGCGCCAGGAGCGTTCCGACCAGCAGGATCGGCATCGACCACGCGGCGGCACCGACGGGACCGATCTGATCGGCCAGGGCTCCGGCGCCCAGTACGCCGAGCGAGCCGGGGACCCAGGCGAGACCCATCACGATTCCCGAGCTCACCGCCGTCCCCTCGGGCATGATCTCCTGCGCCATGACGACCACCGCCGGAAGCATGCCCATGTTCAGGAATCCGGCGCACAACGCCGCGGCGATCGCGAGCGGGCCCGCGGGTGGAGCGATTACGGCCAGGATGTGCAGCGGCACGCCGATCGACGTAGCCGCCAGGAGGATGTGGCGGCGATCCACGCGGTCTGCGAGCGCGCCCCCGGCAAGCGTCCCCAGCGCCTGAGCGCCCAGGTACAGGCTCAAGACGACCGCTCCGGTCGCCTCCGTCCGCCCGGCCTGGGCGCCGATGATCGGTGTCAATGTGAGAAACACGCGCTGCACGAACGCTCCGGCGGCGCTGATCCCGAACAGGAGTCCGAGCGGACCCTTCAATGCACGGAGGACCTGGAGGGGGTGCGGAGGGGGTGGCCCTGCCCGTGTCTCTCGATCGTCCGGGAGCATGCGCCACAACACGAGGCCCAGAAGGACGCCCGGCACCATCGCCACCCACAACCCCTCGAAGCCGAACCGGGCCACCAGCCACACCGCTGCCAGCGGACCGATCGCGAACCCGATCGCGCCCCCGAACGAAAAGACCGAGAAGCGCATGCCGCTCCCGCGCCCCTCGCCTGCGCGCGCAGCGAGCGAGGCGGCGGGTGGGTGGAAGGTCGAGGCTCCGAGCCCACCGAGCACGAGGAACACGACCAACACGACGAACGTCGGGGCGAGCCCGATCAAGGAGAAGAAGACGCCGGCCAGGATCGGACCCGCGGCGGTGTATGGACGGCGGCCGTACCGGTCGGCCAGGTAGCCCAGCGGCGGCTGCAGCACCGAGACGGCGATGAACAGGCTCATCGAGAGCGCGGCCGCCAGCGTGATCGACAGCCCCAGCTTGTCCATGATCCTGGGGAGCAGCGGGTGCAGGAAGGCCGCGTACGCGTCGATCGCACCGTGGCTCACCGCGATGACGGCGGCGACGGCGACGCCGCTTACCATACGCCGTCGGCGCGGGTCATCCGGTTCGATGCTGTCCGGTCGGGGCGTCACTCCTCCGGTGCTCAGTGAATGCGCTCCGTTTCGATCCGGCCGGACGATCTTCGACATCGTCGGAAGACCCGGCGACATCGTCGGAAGACCCGGCGACATCGTCGGAAGACCCGGCGACATCGTCGGAAGACCCGGCGACATCGTCGGAAGACCCGGCGTCCTCGTCGGAAGATGGGCCGGGCCACATTATCACCCATGCCCGAACACCTCGCACCACCGGGTGGGCCTGTGGCGGGCATCTTCGCGCGCGCCGACATCGAGCGCGGCGTGCACAAGCCCCGGCCAAGGCCGAATCGACCTCTCGACACGGTGGGTTAGGGCGCCAGCAGGACCTTCCCCAGGTTGCCGCGGGCGTGGATGTGAGAGTGGGCCTCGGCGGCGCCCGCCTGATCCAGCGGGAACACGCGGTCGACGATCGGTCGCCATTCGCCCGCAGTGATGCCCCGAAAGATCTCCTCCAGCGCCGGACCGAGCAGTTCCTCCTTTCGCCCCAGGTGGAGGAGGTGAACGCCGAACACGCCCACGTTGGGCTCGGCCAGCGAGGCCGGGTGAAAGCGCCGCGTACCGAGGAAGGCCCTCAGGGCCCGCGGCCAGCTTCTCTTGCGTCGCGGCAGGGCGTTGCTGAGCCCATAGAACACGAGCCTCCCGAGCGGCGCGAGCAGGCGGCGGCAGGCGGCGGTCGCCGGGCCACCCACCGGGTCGAGGGCGATGTCGATGCCCCGCTCGCCCACCGCCGCCCGCACATCTTTCTCCCAGTCCCCGAGCGAATCGAAGCACGCCTCGGCACCCAGCTCCTCCGTGACGAACGCTCGCTTGCGCGGGTGCCCCGCTGTCCCGATCACCCCGAGCCCGCGTCGCGTCCCCAGCTGCACGGCCGCGGTGCCGACCCCGCCCCCGGCCCCGAGGACGAGCGCTGTGTCGCCGCGGCGGGCGTGCCCCGTCTCGAACAGACACACCCACGCGGTGAGGAAGTTGACGGGCACGGCGGCCGCCTCGACCGGGGTGAGGGCGTCCGGGTATGGGAACAGCTGTCGCTCGGGGACCACGACGTCTCGGGCGTAACCCCCATAGCGCAGCAGCGCGACCGCGCGGTCGCCTTCGCCCCACGCCTCCACGGCCGGGCCGGTCCGCGCCACGACGCCCGCGACCTCGAACCCGGGGCTGAAGGGGCGCGGGGGAACCGTGCCGTAAAGCCCGGTCCGCATCATCAGATCGGCGAAGTTGACGCCCGTCGCTTCGACCCGGAGGTGAACCTCGCCGGGCCCGGGATCGGATAGTGGAACCTCGCGTTCGGCCAGGATCTCGGGCGGTCCGAGGCGATCGATGAGGATGGCACGTGTCGTGTGGCTCGTCGTCACTATCCGTCCTGTGGTTCCACGTTCGCCGGCGCGCGTGGAGCGCTGCTCCGGGCGCTCTTTCGGTAGAGCCCGTTGATCGTCACGCGCACCCCCCCGTTCTTCACGACCTGCACCGTCCGGGTGGGACTCTCCGGCTCCAGCCCATGGCCGGCCATCGCCGCGTCCAATCCCACCGCATCGAGGAGGTACACGCGACCTGAGGGTAACCCCTCGTACACGTGTGGCATACCGGGCACCTCGGCTAGCTGGGCTCCCTCGGGGCGGATGCGTTTCGCGAAATTGGCCACCAGGAGCCGCCCACCCGGCTTGAGCACGCGAGATGTTTCGGACAGCGCCCGGTTCCACTCCTCGGGAGAGCGGGCGTTGTGATACACGCCCAGCGCGACGACCAGGTCGAAGTACCCGCTCTCGAAGTCCAGGTCGTCCATCGGTGCGACACGGATTCGCCGCTGCGCCTCGTCGCGACCGAGCAGCTCCGCGACGCGCGCCCGGGTTCGCTCGATCATCGCGCGCGACGAATCGACCGCGTGAAGGTCGAATCCGGCGGCGGCCAGGAGAAGCGTGTTGCGACCCGCCGCACACCCGATGTCGAGGACGCGTACGCGGGCGGGGTCCGAGTGGCTGTTCAGGAGCTCGACGAGTCTCCGATCCGGCTCGCGATCGGCGAACCGCGCGACCTGATCGGGATCCTCCCAGAAACCTATCTTTCGCCCCTCTCTACTGGTGACGCTCGTGGCTAGCCGCCCCGCTCCGGGATCGGCAGCTTGCCGGTGGCTAGCTGCCCCGCTCCGGGGTCGGCAGCTTGCCCGTGACTCCGAGCACCCATCGTATGCACCGGTGTCCCACATCCGCGCCCCGGCAGAACATCAGGGGGCAAGCGCCCGCGATCAGCTCGATTCCGTGCTCCTCGCAGAGCCGGATTCCCTCCTCGGAGACGCTGCCGTCACCGAACGAGCGGTGCATCCAGACGTGCCGGATCCCCAGGTGGACGCATTCGTGGACGAGCTCGGGGGTGACGGTAGGGTGGGTCGCGATGATCACCCCGTCTACCGTCTCCGGCACCGAGGCCAGATCCGGGTAGCACCGATCTCCCTCGACCTCGTCCGCGTTCGGGTTGATGGGACAAACGTGATAGCCTTCCGCACGGAGCTTCCGGTAGATGCCGTTCGCGGCCTGGGCCGAGGAGCGCGACACTCCGGCCACGGCGATGCGGTCGATGGAAAGGAAATCCTCGGCCGCCTGCTTCAGAGGTTTCATGGTGTGGGACCTCTTGACGTGGAACGTGTGGGAGCGGGACTTCTTGCCCCATAGGGTGACACACTGACCCGGCATTCGTGGCCCGCTTTCGCCCCGTTGGGGCGGGATGGCGGCCGACGAGGATGACCCGGGAGCGCTAGCGTCCCGGCTGAGGATCGGGCTCCGAGGCCCCTCCCGGTTCGGCGATCTCGGGGTATGCCTTGTCGCAATCCTCGCAGTCCCCGTCTACTTCCTCGCAGGGAACCCCGTCAGCTTGGGCTTCCGCGCAGGGGGGCCACTTGTCCTGCCATCCTTTCGGTGTCGACGCGCGATCTGGCTGGTCCACGCGTGGAGCATCCATGGGGGTCCAGTCGCTGGAGTTGAACCCGGGTCAGCCCCCGCTCGGGGCGGGAAACTGGCACCCTTCTTGATCCTCGGAAGTGCAGATCCTGTGCCCAGTCTGCTCGTGTGTCCGCGGTGGGAGCTCCCGGCGGCCGTGCCGCTGGAATACCTCCTCGGGGACCTGTCGGGGAGCCAGTCATGCAGGAGCTGCGCGTTCACGGGCGAGGAGGTCAGGGGGCGGTCATCGCCTCCAAGCTCCTGGCCGAAGCCCTGTTTCGTGAGGGCCACTGCGTCCAGTCTTTTCCCGCCTTCGGGGTGGAGCGGCGCGGTGCGCCCGTCACCGCCTTCGTCCGGTTCGACGACCAGCCCGTTCGGCTACGCTGCGAGGTCACTGAGCCCGATGATCTGATCGTCCTCGATCCCACGCTGATCGGTGCCGTGGACGTGACCGCCGGTCTGAGGCCTGGCGGGATGATCCTCATCAACTCCGACCAGGGGCCCGAGGCGTACACGGAGCTGCTCGACCGCTTCCGCGTGGTGACGGTGGACGCGAGCGCGATCGCGACCCGACACGGGCTCGGCTCGCGAACCCAACCGATCGTCAACACGGCGATCCTCGGCGCGTTCGCGACGGCGTTCGGGCTGGCGAGCCTGGAGACGGTCTGCGACGCGATCCGCGAAGCGGTGCCGACCCACATCGACGAGAACGTCCAGGCCGCGCGCGAGGCCGCGGCGGGGGTCCAGTTCGCGAGCGAGCGTGAGGTGGTGCATGGCTGAGGCGGGGAGGCACGGCGGCATCCCGCCGGTGGCGATCAGCAACACGACCACCCGCGTCAATCGGACCGGCTCCTGGAAGTACATCCGACCCGTCTATCAAGACCGCGTAGCGCCGTGCAACGCCGGCTGCCCGGTGGGCATCGACATCGAGGGGTACATGAACCTCCTGCGGGAGGGTCGTGACGACGAGGCTATGGATCTCTTGCTGCGCGAGAATCCCATGCCAGCCGTCACCGGCCGCGTGTGCGACCACCCGTGCGAGACCCACTGCAATCGGCGTTTCTTCGACGAGCCGGTGTCGATCCACGCGGTCGAGCGGATGCTCGGCGATCGAATCCTCGAACGGGACATGCCGACGCCCGTCACGGCGCTGCGACCGGAGAGCATCGGGATCGTCGGCTCGGGGCCGGCCGGGCTGGCGTGCGGCTATCACCTGGCACGGCTGGGATACCGGGCGACCGTGTACGAGGCCGCCTCTGAAGCGGGTGGCATGCTCCGGCTCGGAATCCCCGAATACCGTCTCCCGCGAGACATCCTCGACGCCCAGATCGAGCGGATTCGAGCCGAAGGTGTCGAGATCCGGTGCGGGGTGCGGGTCGGCCCCGACGTGCCGTGGGGGGAGCTGGCGCGGTACGACGCGGTCTTCGTGGCCTCCGGGGCCCACCAGGGCCGATCGACGGGAATGGAAGGCGAGGACTCGGATGGCGTCCGCTCGGGTCTGCATTTCCTGAAGCAGGTCAACGCCGGGGGCCGGCCGGACGTCGGAGGCCGGGTGGTGGTGGTAGGGGGCGGGAACACGGCGATCGACTGCGCCCGGACGGCGCGCAGGCTGGGGGCCGAGGTTCTGGTTTTATATCGCCGCACGCGTGCTGAGATGCCCGCGATCGACGAGGAGATCCTCGAGGCGGAGCGAGAGGGCATCGACTTCGAGTTTCTGGCGGCGCCGAACGCGGTCGCGGAGGGGAATGGCCGCCTGCGCGGGGTCGAGTGCATTCGGATGGTCCTGGGTGAGCCCGACGATTCGGGCCGGCGTCGACCGGTCCCCACGGAGGAGGGCCAGTTCACCGTCATCGCGGACACGATCCTGACGGCGATCGGCGAGATCACGGATCTGGGCTTCCTGCCCCCCGATGTGCACCAGGATCGATGGCAGATCGTGGTCGACGAGCTCGGGGCGACCAACACGCCCGTCGTGTTTGCGGGGGGCGACGTGACGGACTCCGAGCGCACCGTGGCGCACGCGCTGGGCGACGGGAAGCGGGCAGCCCTCGGGATCGACCGGTTCTTGCGCAGCACGGCCGGCGATCCGGTCCCGGCGGTCGATCCGGAGCGTTACTGCTTCGGGCCCGAGGGCAACATCAGCATGACACGGTGGCGCGACGACGATCCGCTGCGCCGCACCTCGCCCGTGAACCGGGTGGTCGAGTTCGAGGACATGAATCCCGACCACTTCCAGCACGCCGATCGCCACCCCGACCATCACCTGGGTGACGTCCAGACTCTGGCCGGCTTCGACGAGGTCAACCAGGGCCTGACCCGCGACGAAGCGGGGGAGGAGGCCCTCCGCTGCATGAACTGCGGCGTCTGCAACCAGTGCGAGCTCTGCTTGATCTTCTGCCCGGACATGGCCGTCTCGCGAAGCGAGGACGGGTGGGGCTTCGTCATCGACATGGATTATTGCAAAGGGTGCGGGGTGTGCGCGGCCGAGTGCCCACGTGGCGCGATGGTGATGACTCGGGAGGGCCTGTGACCGAACGGGTCGTGACGGAGGACCTGTGAAGAAGGTCATCGAAGGGAACCACGCCGTTTCCTGGGGCGTGAAGCTGGCTCGAGCCGAGGTCATCTCGGCGTATCCGATCACGCCGCAGACGCAGATCGTCGAGCGGCTGTCGGAAATGTGCGCCGACGGCAGCCTCGATGCCCGTTACATCCACGTCGAATCGGAACACTCGGCGATGGCCGCCTGCATCGGCGCCTCCGCGGCCGGTGCGCGAACGTTCACGGCGACGTCGTCGCAGGGGTTGGCGCTCATGCACGAGCTCCTGCACTGGGCCGCCCTCGGCCGGCATCCGGTTGTGTTGGCCGACGTGAATAGGGCCATGGGGCCGGGGTGGAACATCTGGACCGATCAGAACGACAGCCTCTCGCAACGAGACACGGGCTGGATCCAGTTCTACTGCGAGACCAACCAGGAGGTGCTCGACACGACCATCATGGGCTTCAAGCTCGCCGAGACGGTGGACCTGCCGGTGATGGTGGTGCTGGATGCGTTCTTCCTGTCGCACACGGCGGCGCCGGTCGACATCCCGGACCAGGAGCTCGTTGACGGTTTTCTGCCACGCCGAGAAGCCCGCTACAAGCTGGACGGCGAGGACCCGCACGCGTTCGGGGCGTTGGTCAAGCCGGACGCGTACATGGAGATGCGGCTCCAGCAGCAGGAGGCGATGGAGCGTGCGCAGGGGGTGCTGGCCGACATCGAGGCCGAGTGGGAACAGCTCACCGGACGGAGATACACGGCCCTCGAGGAATACAGGACCGAGGGAGCCGACTTGATCCTCGTCACCTCGAGCACGATCACCTCCACCGCGCGCGAAGTCATCGACGCGCGGCGCGCCGCCGGCGAGACGGTCGGGCTGGTGAAGGCGAAGATGTTCAGGCCGCTCCCCACCGAGCGCCTCAGGGCCGTGCTGGCGGGTGTACCGCGGGTGGCCGTTCTCGACCGCAACGTCTCGCCCGGGCACGGCGGCATCTTCGCCGAGGAGATTCGCTCGGCGCTGTACGACGTCCCGCCCGACGACCGGCCCACCCTGTTTGGCTACGTGGTCGGACTCGGTGGACGAGACGTCACGCCCCCGGTGATCGAAGAGATTATCGACGGCACGAGGGCGGCCGAGCGGCCCGAGCGGCAGGACCTGTGGGTAGGAGTCGCGCCATGAGCCAGGTCATGATCAAGGACTCGATCCCGCAGGAAGAGCATCTGGCCTCTGGGCATCTCGCCTGCGCCGGGTGTGCAGCCCCCATCGCCATGAAGCTGGCGCTCAAGGCGCTGGGAGATGACACCATGGTCATCCTCCCGGCGTGCTGCTGGAGCATCATCGCCGGTCCGTGGCCTCAGAGCTCGCTCAAGGTCCCGCTGTACCACACGGCGTTCGAGACCGCCGCGGCGACGGCCTCCGGCGTCAAGGCCGCGCTCGAGATGCGGGGCAACCGCCACACCACGGTCATGGCCTGGGCCGGGGACGGCGGCACGCTGGATATCGGGATTCAGGCTCTCTCGGGGGCCGCGGAGCGGAACGAAGACATCATTCACTGCTGCTACGACAACGAAGCGTACATGAACACCGGTGTCCAGCGCTCCTCGGGCACGCCCTGGGGCGCCTGGACCACGACCTCGCCGCGCGAGCACCCGAAGTCGCAGCCGAAGAAGGACATCCTCTCGATCATGGCCGCGCACCGGATTCCGTACGCCGCCACTACGTCGGTGGCGCATCCGGTGGACTTGATGGAGAAGATGAAGAAGGCGAAGGAGATCCGGGGCACACGGTTCATACACATCCTCGCGCCCTGTCCCCCGGGCTGGAAGACCGAGAGCGATGAGACCATCGACCTGGCACGCCACGCGGTGCGCGCCCGGATCTTCCCGCTCATGGAGGTCGAGGACGGGAGCCGCTGGCGGTTCACGGTGGACCACCCGGGCGAGCCCGTCGAGCCCTACATCCGCCGCCAAGGGCGCTTCCGGCACCTGTCGGATGAGGACATCTCGCGAATCCAGGCGGAGGTCGACGCGCGTTGGGCCGTCCTCGAGCGAAGGGTGCAGTACGGCACCTGAGGAGCACCATGCGAGCCGTCTGGTGCGCGATCGTCCTCGCGTCCCTCGGCGCCGGCTCCCTCCTCGCCCAGGAGCCACATCCCGTCAGACAGCTTACTGACAACCCGGCTCAACAGGGGTTTCCGTCGTGGTCCCCCGATGGGACCATCGTCGTGCATTCCACGTACGTCCGGCAGGGCGACACTGGAATGACCGGGTTGTGGCTGGTCCCCGCCGCGGGGGGTGAGGGCCGGCAGCTCACGACCTTCATCGGCGAGCACCCCGACTGGTCGCCCGACGGACGTTACATCGTCTTCGATGCGGAGTTCGGCAACGCCGTCAAGCTCGTGGCCGCCGACGGGGGACAGCCGATCCGGATCGTTCCGGCATCGATCCCCATCTTCCGGGGCGGTAACCCCATATGGTCCCCGGATGGCACTCGCGTCGCGTTCAAAGAGGGGTCCCACCTTTGGACGCTGGACATACGCACGGGTGAGGCACGGATCGTCTTCAACGGGGAGGGAAAGCGGCCGGTACTGGGGTGCTGGTCGCCCGACGGTGACGAGATCTACATGTGGCTGCGCGAACAGGAGTCGGCGGAGTCGACGATCGTGGCGGTGTCGGCCGACGGCGAGGAGAGGCGCGAGGTCGCGTCCGACAGCACACACGCGTACCGGTACATGGACCTGTCACCGGACGGATCGCTGCTCGCGTTCGCCTCGCGCCATGACGACAACGTCGACCTGTGGATCATGTCGGCGGAGGGTGGGGCGCCGATTCGGATCACCTCTCACCCGGCTTACGACGATACGCCCCGCTGGTCGCCGGATGGGACACAGATCGCGTTCACCAGCACCAGGTCGGGGAGCTTCGACGTGTGGATCATGCAGCTGGACCTGCAGGCGGTCAGGAGTGAGCTTCGTTCCGTCAATCCTTGATCCGCTCGCCACCCGCAGTTTGACGGTCTCGCATCTGCACCGTTAGACCATCACCATGGTCGATCAAGCTGCAGGCGGCGGAGGGTTGAAGACTCCCCTCGCGAACCCTCGTGGGCTCGTCGCGGGGGCTCGGTTTCTCGCAGGGGTTCCTGGCTTCGTGCGCCACCGCTTCACGCTCCAAGAGGCACGCTCGATCCAGGCGATCCGTCTCCGTGAGCGCGAGAGCCGTTTCGTGTCCCTCCTCCGCAGGGTCGTGTTCGAGCGACCCGGAAGCGTTCTCTCCCGCCTCTTCGAGCACGCGGGAGTCGCGCACGAGGATCTACGTGCGCTCGTAGCGCGCGACGGGCTCGAAGGTGCTCTACGCCTACTCTTCCATGAGGGCATCTACCTGACGGTGGAGGAGTTCAAGGGGCGGAAGCCGGTGGTTCGGGGCTCGCTCCGCATCGAGCCGGCTACCGATTCGTTTCGCAACCCGCTCGCCGCGTTCCACGTTGCAGCACGGAGCGGTGGAAGTCGCAGCGCGTCGGCTCCGTTCCTGATCGATCTCGCGTACGTGCGCGCTTGTGCAGTCGCGTGTGCGGTCTATCTCGATGCGCATGGGGGATGGGGCTGGAGGAACGCCACATGGGAGACGCCGGGAGCCGGGTCCAGATTCCGCCTGCTCAAGTTCTCCTGCTTCGGATCCGGACCGGCTGCCTGGTTCACGCAGGTGGATCCCTCGCTTCGGAACCTCGATCCCGTCTTTCGATGGAGCGAGCGTGCCATGCGCTGGGGGGCGAGGCTGGGGGCCCGGGGCATGCCCCGGGCCGTGGTGGCTACTCCCGAGGAGCCGTTGCCGGTCGCGCGCTGGGCACGGCGGCTTCTGGCCGAAGGGGAGACGCCGCACCTCCTCGGCCCGCCGAGCTCTGTCGTGCGCCTCGCTTCCGCGGCGCTCGAAGCCGGGATCGACCTGAAGGGAATGCGAGCCACGCTGGGCGGCGAGCCGATCACCGCCGCTCGACTACGGACGATCGGCAGCTCGGGCGTCACCGCACGCGCCCGGTACGGGTCGATCGAGACGGGACCCGTCGCGTACGGGTGCGGGGAGACCGCGGAAGCCGACCACATGCACGTAGTGCGCGACCTTCATGCCGTCATTCAGGCCGGGGTGCGCGGTTCCGAGCTCGGCATGCCCGAGAACGCCCTCCTGTTGACGACATTGCACGAGGCGGCGCCCTACCTGATGGTCAACTTCTGTATGGGCGATCGAGCGGACTTCGTCGATGCGCCGTGCCCGTGCCCACTGGATGGCCTCGGGTGGCGCACCCGGCTCCAAAGGGTGCGTAGCTTCGAGAAGCTCACAGCCGGTGGAGTGACGTTCCAGGACACCGATGTCGTCCGCTTGCTCGAGGTGGTGCTTCCCGGTCGATTCGGAGGCGACCCAACCGACTACCAACTGGTGGAGGATGAGGACTCGCGCGGCGACCCAGGGTTGATCATTCGTGTTCACCCCCGAGTGGGACCCATATCGGAGCCCGAGCTCCTGGAGGTCTTCTTGACGGGGCTCGGGGCGGGCGCCCCCGTCAACCGGCTCATGGAGGAGCACCTCCGAACCGCGGTCAACGTGCGGGTCGAGCGCGGCGCGCCACACGTGACGCGCTCCAGCAAGATCCTCCACCTGCACGGGCGGCAGACGAGCTAATGTGAGGTCCTGCATCGAACACCCTCTCGCGCCCGTGAAGCCCACCCGAGCCAGGCGAGTGGTCCTCGGGCTGCTCATCTTCCATTACGCCAACTCGTACATGGACCGCGTGGCCATCGCGGGCGCGGCCCCACTCATCCGGGACGAGCTCGGACTCGGCGAGATCGGCCTGGGTGCCGCGTTCACGGCGTTCTCGCTCGCCTACGCCCTCTTCCAGCTCCCGTGGGGATGGCTCGCCGACCGATTCGGACCGAGGCGCGTGCTGACCGCGATCGTGTGCTTCTGGTCGATGTTCACCATGGCCACCGCCGCCGCCTGGAACGCGGGGTCGCTGCTCGTGATCCGTTTCCTGTTCGGGTCCGGCGAAGCCGGCGGTTTTCCGGCCGCGACTCGAGCCATGTCGAAGTGGTTCCCGCCATCGGAACGGGGCTTCGCCCAGGGGATCACCCACACCGGCGCCCGCGTCGGGGGAGCGATCACGCTCCCCCTGGTGGTATGGATCGCGCACGCCGCGAGCTGGCGCGTCGTCTTCGTCGCCTTCGGTCTGATCGGCTTGGTCTGGGCGGCCGTCTGGTATCGGTACTACCGCGATCGGCCCGAGGATCATCCCGGCGTCAACGCGCTGGAGCTGGCCGCGATCAGGAGCGCAGCGCATGTCACGCGGCCCCGCCGCGAGGCATCGCAAGATGGCTTCCCGCAACCGGATGGCGGCGGCAAAGAGGGTGTCGATCGCGTCCCGTGGCGGCGGCTGCTCCGCAACCGAAACATGCAGCTCATCTGCTTGATGTACGGCGGAGCCGTCTACACCGGCTGGATCTACTTCAGCTGGTTTCCGACCTACCTGGTGGAGACGAGGGGATTCGGGATCGTGGAGTCCGGCCTGTACGGGAGTCTGCCGCTATGGGCGGGGGCCATCACCAACAGCCTCGGCGGTTGGCTCTCCGACCGGCTGGTGCGGCTACGCGGCCTTCGGTTCGGTCGACGCTCGGTCGCGATCACCGGGTTCGCGGCCGCCGTCGTCTTCATGGCAGGTGGCGCCCTGGCTGCCGACGCGTGGACCGCCCTGATCCTTCTGGTCCTGGCCGCCGGAGCCCTCGAATTGACCGTCGGTGTATCGTGGGCCGTCACGATCGACGTCGGCTCCCGCTTCCCCGGCACGGTGTCCGCTTTGATGAACTCCTGCGGCAATCTGGCGGGCGCTCTTTCACCGCTCGTATTCGGCATCCTGGTCGCCCGGACCGGATCGTGGGCGGCTCCCTTCATTCTCGCCAGCGCGCTCCTGCTGGTGTCTGCCGTCTGCTGGACGAGGATCGATCCGGAGCGTCCCGTCGTCGAGTGAGCGAGCCGGGCGCCCGGGTGGCTATCTTCTTCGTCACTCTTGGACGCCGTGACCCGGAGGCACCGGTGTCTGATTCACAGAAACGACGCGCACGCTTCAAACGACGCGCACGATTCGGCTCTCGCGCGGCGTTTCTGCTTCCGCTGCTGGCGATCCCGGGCTGCGCCTCGACGCCTTCGGGCCCTCCCCAAGACCCTCCGCCGGGTCCCCAGCCCGGCGAGTTCGGCGTGCTGTTCGTGGGCAACAGCCTCACGTACTGGAACGACATGCCGGCGATCCTGCAGCGATCGCTCGAGATGGCGGACGTCGGCCCGCTGCACCTGGAGGTCGTTGCCTTCCCGAACTACGGGCTGCAGGACCATTGGGTCGAAGGAACCGCCAGAGCCCGGATCGCCCTCGGAGGGTGGGATGTGGTCGTCTTGCAGCAGGGTCCCTCGGCCACCGAGGGACGGCCATCGCTGCTCGAGTACAGCGACCGGTTCGCGGAAGAGATCGGGCGCGCGGGCGCGCGAACCGCGCTCTACATGGTATGGCCGAGCCGATCGCGCTTCTTCGACTTCGACAGCGTGTCGGACTCCTACAGAACCGCTGCGCAATCCGTCGGCGGACTGCTGTTCCCGGCCGGTGAGGCGTGGCGCTCGGCGTGGGCGCGGGACGCGGACCTGGCCCTGTACGGATCGGACGACTTCCACCCGAGCTTGCTCGGCAGCTACCTGGCGGCCCTCGTAATGTACGAGCAACTGGCGAACCGGGACCCCCGCGATCTGCCCCCGGAGGTTCCGACCCCGTCGGGTCCGGTGGCGCTCTCACCGGAGGTCGCGAATACGCTGCAGGAGGCGGCGGTCGAGGCGAACTCACGCTTCGCACTGCCGGCGAGGAGCCCGCGGCCACGGATGAGCCCACGATAAATGGCCCGGCCACGCGTGCGTGGCCGGGCCTGGTGGTATTCTAGACTGTTCAGGCGGTGATGGCCCGCGGTTTCCTCACCGGATCGTGTTGATCACCTCGAAATTGATCGGCTGGGCGATCCAAACAGCCGTCACCTTATCGCGGTTCTTGGCCGGCGAGAATCGCATCACCTCGGCGACTCGCTGGGCCGCCGCATCCAGCGCCGTCGAACCACTCGATTCCTCTACGTGCGACCTCACGACCGCACCCTGCTGATCGATGAAGATCCACAGGACGACCCGACCCGCGATCCCCGCCTGGCGCAGGTTCCTGGGGTAATGCCGCGCTAGCGCGTCGACCACCTCTCGCCGGTTGATCAGCCGAGGCGCGACATCGTAAGGGATGAACGTCGGTCTCTGCGAAGGGTCGCCGCCCGCATTCGGCGGGGGCGGCCCAAGGGTGGCGGCCGGATTGCTCTCGAACGTGGTCGGGGCGATGGTCAAATCCTCGTCCATCTCGACCGCACCGACGCGTGGCGTCGCGGGCCGCGCGATTCTCTCCGGAGGCGGTGGGATCTCCGTCTCGGGCGGCAGGTCAATGACCGAGATGCCGGTTGCCGTCGTGGTGAAGTCGGCGGCGCTGAGCGTGGGAAAGAACTCGAATGCGGCCGCGTGCGCGACCACCGCCAGCACGAGTGCGGCCGCAACGACCGAGGAAGATCGCTCCTTGAACCGGTCGTTCGCTGAACGGCGAATGGACCCATCCTGGGTGCTCATACGCCCTCCTATTCTTTCGCTCCCGCGACGGACAGGGCGGTCGATTCACCCTCGGCCCCAACCGTCGTCGAGCCGTCCAGGGTCATCCAATCATACCCGGCGGCCTCACGGGAAGTTCTTCCGCTGGGTGCTTGGTGCCGGCAGCACGTAGGTCGCTTGCGCCGTGGAAAAGCCGGCGTCCCTTTGATGGCAAGAACGCGACCAATCCGGATCTGTCCCGATCCGGCTTCCGGAACCCGTAATGTGTTTTCTGGATGGTGGTTACGTGCTTGAGTGAGGGCCTGGACCCTGACCGACGAATCGCCTACGAGCCAAAGTGTCTCAGCTTCGGGTCCGGATCGGGGTCAGATGGCGCCTGCCCCGATCTGGATGGCGGGCGGAGCCGGCGGCGGCGAGTGGTCGGTGTGGGGCAAATGGAAAGGACCGAGGCGGGACGAGTGAGCCAGAAGGGCGGGTGCGCAGCCTGGCACACTCGCCCTCAGGCCCACGGTTACGCTCCCTCGCCGAACATCAACAGCACCCCCTCGAACGGCGAGTCGAAGGGGTTCCAGAACTCGTGCGCCACTTCGGCCGGGATGAGCACGGCCTGCCTCTACTGGAGCTCGAGCTCCTTCCCACCGATTCTCGCCATGCCTCGGCCGCCGACGACCACGAACAGCGATGGGAACGGGTTGGTCTGAGACGGTTTCCTCCTTCGTGTCTGACATCCGTCTCCCGCTTCACCCTGCCGCGCCGGGTCGCTCGCTGGCGGGGGCCAGGCCTCTGAGAACGAGTTGCCGCATGTGCTCCACATAGCCCGGCCAGGTGGCGCTGGGTGCGGGGGGGCGCCCTTCCGCGGCCGTCCGCTCGCGCAACGGCTCCGTGAGCCCGAACCACACCAGGCCTCCGATGAGGCTGATATGGGTCGCGTGTGGATCCACGGGGCGGAACTCGCCCGCCTCGATGCCTTCGCGGAGCGTGTCACGTACCAGGTGGAAGAACCCGAAGAACTCTTCCTCCACGTGAGGCTCGAGGTGACGCCCTGCGCTCATCAGCTCCTGCGCGAGCAGGGGCAGGAAGGTGGGTCTCTCCCTCGCTACGTCGGCCATCGCGCGCATGAAGGAGCCGAGTTTCGCGCTTGGGGAACCGGCCGAATCCATCGCCTGCCTGAAGTTTTCCTTGGCGGCGATGACGTCCTCCAGCAAGACCGCCGTGAACAGACCCTGTTTTCCCCCGAAGTGGTAGCTGATCAGCGCTTTGTTCGCCCCCGCGCGTGCCGCGATCTCACGTGTCCGGGCCCCTTCGAACCCCTCACGCGCGAAGGCCTCGCGCGCGGCTCCCTTCAGGGCTTCCCTCGTGAGCTCCGGGTCCCGTTCTCTTCGTTCTCTGGGTGCGACTGTCTTCATAGGGGTTTCCGCGATCTTAGCGTATTAACTAACCGGTTGGTTAATATACGTCCGACCGCTCCGTGAGGTTTCAACGGCGCATCCATCCCGCTCAGAAGGAGTGTGCCGTGTAAGAGCCGCGGCGAGTCGGAATCGGCGGATCGGAGTTCAGGAACGCGGCGGGGATCGTCCAGCAGATCCCGTTCGCGCACCCGTCGATGACGTCGAAGTGCAGGTGGGGGAAGGCGCTCCTCCCGGAATCGCCGGAGAGCGCGATCGTATCCCCTCGCGCCACGCGCTCGCCCCTCGACACCAGGGCGCCATCCCTCGTCAGGTGGATGTACCGGGAGTACTCCCCATCGCCGTGATCGATGATGACGTAGTTCTCGTCCCCGACGCGGTCGGTGCCATCCGGTCTGTTTTGACGGATCGCGCTCACCACGCCGTCGCGCGCCGCAATGATCGGCGTGCGCATCGGCATGCGGAAGTCGAAGCTGAAGTTGAAGCGGCCATCGTGACTGTGCGGCCCGCAGTTGCCCTGCACCAGCTCGTAGCGGGAACCGACCGTGAATGGCAGAACGTACTTGGGGCGGAGATCGAGGGGCGCGAGCCCGCAGCCACCCTCCAGCGGAGTGGTGCGCGCCGCCCGGCCGGACTCACCGGATTCCGGCGGCGCAGGCCCCGGCGACGAATCGGTTCCGCGGGCTCCGGCGGTCGGTCTCACGACACCGACGCCGGCGCCCGATCCCGACGCGCCCGCCGTCGCGCAAGCTGCCGTGACGCCGATCAGCCCCAGCAGCGCGAAAACCCCCGCGGTTCGGCCCCTCATCCCACACCTCCCTCCATCCCACACCTTCGTCCAAACCACACCGCACCGCGCCGCACCACACCGCTGGGATCTGCCCGCGTTGACTCCGACAGACCCCCAATCTAAGCGAGCCGGCGCCGCCGAGTGGCATCTCGGACGGCGATCGGACAACTTTCTGCGCACTTCACCCGTACAACTAGACGGAGCCTGGGGCGCGCAGGACACCCGGAGCCCGTTCCCCGTACCAGGACGGTGCCTTACCCCCATCGACATGGAGCGAAAGATGGACCGACACCGACTCGCGTTGGCCGCGATCGTGGCCGCAGGCGTGGCATCCGCCGCCTGCTCCGACACATCGCAGACTACCGCGGATTACGCCAGTGGCGAGGGCATGCCTGCCGTGATCCCGGTGGAGCACTTCTTCGACAACCCGGAGATCGCCGGAGCCCAGATCTCGCCGGATGGCGAGTGGCTCTCGTATCTGAAGGCATACGAGGACAAGCTGAACGTCTTCGTCCGCAACCTGGAGTCCGGCGAAGAGTTCCAGATGACGGCCGACACGGTTCGGCCTGTCACCGGTTACTTCTGGGCGATCGACGCCGAGAAGATTCTGTACGTGCAGGACAAGGGAGGGAACGAGAACTACCACGTCTACGCCGTGCCCGTGGATGGCACTTCCACCCCCGAGGCGCGCGATCTCACGCCCTTCGAAGGCGTCCGGGCCGTGATCTACGCGGTCCCGGACGAGACGCCGGACCGGATCCTGGTCGGCCTCAACAACCGAAACCCGCAGCTGTTCGACCCCCACTGGCTCGACCTGGAGACGGGTGAGCTGACGCTCGTGTCCGAGAATCCGGGCCGTCACGTCGGCTACATCCTGGACCACGAGCAGAAGGTCCGCGTGGCCCTCGGGCAGAACATGCAGGGCGGAACCGACATCTTCGCGCGCGCCACCGAGGCCGATGATTGGGAGCTCGCGGCCAGTTACCCGGCGGACGAGAACGTCTCGCCGCTCCGGTTCCACAAGGACAACCAACGCCTTTACCTGAACAGCGACCACGGCGATGTCGATCTGAGCCGGCTCGTGCTCATGGATCTCGAGTCCGCCGAGCTCGAGGAGATCGAGAGCGATCCGCTGGGCGAGGTGGACTTCGGGTCGGCGGTCTTCAGCGACGTCACGGACGAGCTGATCGTCACAGTCTATGTGGCCGATACCGTCCGCCTCTATCCGAAGACTCAGGAGTGGGCCGAGGACCTGGCGCGCATCCGCGAGCTGCACGAGGGATCGCCTAGCCCCACATCGCTCACGCTGGACGAGCGAAAGCTGGTGGTGGCCTTCAACGACCCGACCGATCCCGGCGCCACGTACATCTACGACCGTGACACGGACGAGTCGGAGTTCCTCTTCCGGCCGCGGCCGTGGCTCGAAGGGGCGGGGCTCACCGACATGCAGCCGATCTCGTTCGAGGCCCGCGACGGGCTGACGGTGCACGGCTATCTCACCACGCCACGCGGGGTCGAGCCGAGGAACCTCCCCATGGTCCTGGTCGTCCACGGCGGCCCGTGGGCGCGCGACACGTGGGGCTACGACTCCGAGGCACAGCTCCTGTCCAACCGCGGATACGCGGTCTTGCAGGTCAATTACCGCGGCTCGACGGGATACGGGAAGGACTTCCTCAACGCCGCCGTGAAAGAGTGGGCCGGCGCCATGCACGACGACCTCGTGGACGGAGTGCAGTGGGCGATCGACGAGGGGATCGCGGATCCGGACCGGATCGGTATCTACGGCGGGTCCTATGGCGGGTACGCGACCCTGGTCGGGCTGACGTTCACGCCCGAAGTGTTCGCGTGCGGCGTCGATTACGTGGGTCCCTCGTCGCTGGTCACGCTGATCAGCTCGTTCCCGCCGTACTGGCGGCCGTTCCTCGAGGGGACGTTCTACCGCCACGTCGGCGATCCGGCGAACGTGGACGACATCGAGCACCTGCAGGCCCGCTCGCCACTCAACTTCGTGGATCAGATCGAGGACCCGCTCCTCATCGTGCAGGGGGCGAACGATCCGCGCGTGACGCAGCGTGAGTCCGATCAGATGGCGATCGCGCTCAGGGACCGCGGGATCCCCGTGCAATACCTGCTCGCCGAGAACGAGGGGCACGGGTTCGCGAACTCGGACAACCGCATGGCGCTCTATCGATCGATGGAGACCTTCTTCGGCGAGTGCCTCGGCGGGCGCATCAATCCGGATGTGGACCCGGCCATCGAGGCGCAAATCGAGAAGCTGACCGTGGACGTGACCGGACTCGAGATCACCGAAGAGGCCGCGGAGGAAGCGAGCCAGCAGTAAGCATGTCCTGAGGAGCTTTCACCGCTTCTCGTAGGCGAAGGGGCCGGCCGCACGCCGGCCCCTTCTGCATCCGGGCCCATCCCCGCCAGGCCCGCCAGGGTGTAGCGTATCGCTACACACCCTCCACGCCGTGGTATCACCTGTCTCGATCCGACCCAGCGGCTCACGACGCCGTCGTTCGCGCTATATCACGACATGACAACGCATTAGCAGACACGCGCGAAGGGGAACAGGCCATGCCTGATCGCGCCGTCACCCGCTCGGGAGCCGGTTCCCGCGCGGAGAACGAAACGCTGGACGACGGAGGCAGGGATGATCAGGCAGAAGATTCTCGGAACGGTAATGGTGGTTGGGTTAGCAGTCGCGCTCGCGGCGTGCGGCGCCGACTCCGGCAACTCTCTGACCGGCCCGAACAGCGGGCTCGCTTCGGATGACATCTCGGGCGCGAGATCGAGCGGATCCGATGGATCCAGTAGCTCGAACAGCTCGGACGACTCGAGCAGCTCACGAGCCGGCGAGCTCCGGTTACGCTGCGAGGTCCGCACCGGCGATGTCCGGTCCAAGATCTCCGTGGACGGTAAGAACCTCGCCTCCGGGCAGTACCAGGCGCGGGTCCGGTCCGGCGGCAATACCGCCGTGTCCGGGCTCCAGGCGACAGTCGGGGATGAGGTCGAGTTCGACTTTGACAGTGACCCGGACGACATCGCCGCGGGTGCCACCGCCATCGCGCCCGACTTCATTCAGACCTCCGCGAATCCCGATGTGGTCGCCGAGATCGTGAGCGCAAGCGGCCAGGTGGTGTTGAGCCAGGGAGGGAATTGCACGGTTCGGCGCTAGGCGACGATCCCTCGTTGGCACAACCTTCCGGGCGTTTCGTCCATCCGAGATTCGAGTCCTCCCGACAAGGGGTCGCCAGGCGTTCTCACCGCGCCTGGGAATCGAAGGAGCCAACGCCGATGCGTACGACCAGCCTCTGTAGCGCAACCGCCCTCACGATCCTGATCTCGGCGACCCCAGCGGCGGCGCAGTCCACTGGCTCCCCTCTCTGGGGAGCGCTCTCTGCGGGTCCCTACGGCGCAGGCTTTCAGGTCACCTTCGCGGTCGACGAGGACCGCACGTTCGGGACGGCATTCACCGGGCGTCCACTTCGATTGTTCGTCTGGTATCCCACTCTTCGCGACGGTGTGGCGAGGCCGCGATCCGAGACCCTCCGGTTCGGTCACTACCTCGACGTGGAGGCCCCCTCGGCGGAGCTGGAAGCGTACAACGAGCTTCTGCGCGACCGGGATCTGGATGTCGCGCGCCGACAGTTTTCCCCCATCTCGGAGGAGCGCTTTCAGGCGCTGCTCGCCGCTCCAACTCGAGCCCGTCTCGATGCCAGCCCGTCGCCGGGGCGTTTTCCGCTCGTGGTTCACATGTTGGGGCGGAACGACTTCCAGCAGGAGAGCACCGTGCTGTGGGAGTACCTGGCGAGTCACGGGTACGCCGTGGCCGTCGTTCCGCAGGTCGGACACGACCCCGAGAATCTACGCATGCCATTCTCCGCTGACGCCCTCGCGCTTCAGGCACAAGACCTGGAGTTCGCGATCGGCGTCGCCCGGCAACTGGAGTTCGTCCACCCCGCCAAGCTCGCGTTGCTGGGGCACAGCTCCGGAGCGGTCGTCGCGGCTCTCCAGGCCGGTCGTGCAGACGTCCAAGCGCTCGTGAGTCTCGATGGCTCCATCACGCACGAGGACGGGCGTGCGTCGACCCGGGCCGCTAGGGCGTCGGGGCGTCTTGAGCTCGCGGGAGCCCTCGGCTACCCCCCCTGCTTCGTCGCCACCCGGCGCGCTTCGTCCTCCAGCTCGTCCAGGGGGATCCCCTCCGTGATCCAGTCCGGGGCAGGCTCGCCCTTCAGATAGTGGCCGAACCACTCCAGGATCCGGCGGTGGTAGTCCACCTGGTTCGCCTCCTGGCGGAAGCCGTGGTCCTCGCCTTCGTATACGAGCAGGACCATCTGCTTTCCGGCGCGACGGGCGAAGTTGTAGAACTCCGTCCCCTGATCCCAATCGACCACGCCGTCCTCGTTACCGAACGCCATCAGGAGCGGCGTCTCCATCTCGTGGACCATGTGGATCGGTGAGTTTCGACGGTGCGCTTCGGGATCGTCCCAGAACGGCACCTCCATCCGCGCCTGCCCCGTCTCCCAGTGGTCGACTTCGGGGACGCCCGGGTTCCAGTGTATCGCCCCCATGAAGCTCACGAAGTCGGTGAGCGGGGCCCCCGCGACGGAGGCCGCGAAGATGTCCGTGCGGGTCGGAAGGAAGGTTGCCTGGTAGCCGCCCCACGAGTGCCCGATCAGCCCCACCCGGTCGGCGTCGGCCACTCCCAGCTCGACGATCCTGGCGACGGCTGCCCGCACGGATTCGAGCGCGCTGATGCCCGGGTCCCGGGCGCGGTACACGATGTCGGGCAGGAGCACCGCATACCCCTGCTGCGTCCAGGCGGTGAAGTTGTAGTAGCGTCGTTCGTTCGGGGCACTGAAGAAGTGTATCTGGGGCGAGAGCATCTCGTAGGTGTACACGATCATGGGGACGCGCTCGCCGGGGCTGTAGCTCGCCGGATACAGAAGCACCGCCTGGAGATCCCGTCCGCCTTCGCTGACGAAATCCACCAGCTCGGCGCGGCCCCACGCGTACTCGCTGATGAAGGGGTTGATGTCGGTGACCTGCCGGGCATCGGACAGATCCGGTCCGGCCACGAACAGGTCGGGCGGGTCGTCGAACGCCTGAACGTTGAACATGTACACGTCGGCGCTGTCCGCCTTCGTGAGGCCGCTGATCCGTTTGTCCTCGTAGACGAGGCGCTCGATACTGGACTCGTCGCCCTGGCCCCCGACGGCGTCGTCCGTCGCCGGCACGAGCCGCGCATATCCGCGTTTCTCGGTCCTCTCCCCGTACAGGGAGAGGTAGATCGGTTGTGCTGGATCGAAGCCCGGCTCGTCGTCGTCATCGCCAAGCGTCCGGAATTCGCCGCGGCTCGGATCGAATTCGCGCACGATTCGGTGGGTGATGTCTTCCTCGAGGCCACGGGTTAGGCGCGTCGCCCCGGAGCCGTCGGGAGAGACGCGCCAGATGTCGTGCTCGTCGTACAGGAAGACCGCCTCGTCATTCTCAAGCCAACCACCGGGACCGAAGCCGTGCGGGGGAAGGACGTCGGTGGGCGTGTCATACGCCGTGTCGGCGAAGACGGTCGGGAGCTCGGAGGTGAGGTCGTACCGCGCCCCGGTCTGCAAGTCGAGACTCGTGTAATTGGATCCGTCGAAGGCGACCAACCAGCGCCCGCCAGCGCTCGTCCAGTTGTAGCGTACGCGCTCGAGCACCTGCTCGCGCTCACCCGTGCCGACGTCCACCACCCAGGTGTCGCTGTACGGGCGGCCGAACATCTCGCCCCAGGCGTAGGGCTCCTGCGTCTGCTCGATCGCCCGCGTCCATCCCTCGAGTAGCTGCGCGCTCGCCCTCTGATCGGTGCCTATCTGGACGACACGGGCCTCGTCCAGGTGCCACACCGAGAGCAGGGTGCGACGCTCGTCGGAGTCCTGGCTGGCTTGCTGGCGGGCAAAGATGCGGCGGTCGGAGCTGTGCCAGATCTGGAGGCCGGGGAGCTCGGGCTCGTCGTCCTCGGCAGCCGTGCTGTCCTGCGGGGCGTCGCCCTCCGCATCCTCGGGGCTCTCTCCCTCGGTGTCCGTTCGCTCCCCTGCGTCCTCCTCGGTCCCCTCGTCGTCTTCAGGCTCCTCCTCGGGCTCGGCGGGGCGCAGACCGATCGCGATCAGGCGACCGTCATCGGACCAACGCGGGGCGGCATGCCGCACCACCTCGAGGGAGTCCGCGAGACCCGCCGCCCCGGCGGTCAGGGCGAACTCGCTCGGCTCCTCGCCATCGAGTCCGCGCCAGGCGAGCGCGTCGTGGGCGGTCGCATCCTCTTCGGACGCAGGCTCGCGAGACCGGAGGACGGCGAGATCGGCCCCGCCCTCGCGCCAGGCGAGCTGTCTGTAGGCCGAGCCCGAGGTCCCGAGCGACCGGATCCGGCCGCTGTCGGCATCGTAGACCTGGACGCCGTTCCCCTCTTCGCCGCCTGTGGACACCGCGAGCGCGAGCAGGGATGCGGAGTCGCTCCAGGCGAATTCAGCCACGTTCCCGAACGTGGTGGTCGTGCCTTCGGCGAGATCCACCACCCTCAGGTCGGCACCTTTGCCCTTCGGCTCCTCGGGCGCATACCCGTGGAGCGCGAGAAACCGAGCGCTCGAGTCGAACCCGAAGCCTCGCACCTCCTCGAAGCTCCGCTCTTCGCCGCTCGCCAGATCGAGCAGCCCGACCCCGAGTCGGACAGGCTCTTCAGCCTTCTGGAGCCGCTCCTCCTCGTCGGGCGAGACACCGACCGCCCATGCCAACCAACGGCCGTCAGGAGCGAACGCGGGATTCCGTCCCCACGGCACGGAGCGCATCGAGTCCCGTTCGAGAGACCGGATGCGAAGCTCGGCCTGCTCGTCCACCATTTCGACCCCGTACGCCAGCCAGGCACCGTCGGGTGAGAGGGCGGCACGCCCCAGGTTCTCCCAGCGCCCGTAGTCCTCGGGCGCGATCGTGGGCCTCTCCTGACTCCAGGCGGCGCCGAAACCGGATGCGGTGAGGGTCGCGGCGATCGCGGCTCCGGTGATGAGACGGTCGCGGCGGTGACGACGCCAGACGCCGCGCGCGAAGATCGAGGCACGCATGGGTCCTCCTCGGACTCGGTCCTTCGGTCGGATGTCGTTCGGGCGGATGCCTGACTATCGGACGCGGATCGCACGGGTACAAGACTCGGGAGAGCGTATGGCTCACCCGCGGTGGCCCTGCGGTGTCGGCCCGGCACCGTGAGGTGCCCGGCGGCGGAGCGGTCAGGTCCCCGTCAGCAGGCTCTCCCTGATTCGAACCGCCTTGGGTGAGGCGTTCGGATCCTCGTCCAGGGTGTATTGCACGTCCTCGGAGAGCCGCAGATCCAGCTCGAGCGCGACCTCCTCCTCACCTCGCCGCACGACGACCTCGTACGCCGTGCCCTCGGGGATGTCCGAGAAGTGGGCCCGAAACTCGTCGAAGTCCTGGGGCGTGCCGAGCTCGACGGGACCCGCCCTTAGCAGGTAGTCGCCCTCCCGGATGCCGCCGTCCGCCGCCGCTCCGCCGGGCGAGAGACCAGCGACCCGTACGCCGAGGCTGTCGTACTCGGCGAAGATGCCTACCAGCGGTCGAACCGTGGTCACCTGCTGGAGGCTCAACCCGGCGAGCGGCAGCACCTCGTCCCACGGGTAGGGCTCGCGGCCGTCCACGTAGCGGGCGTAGAAATCGTCGAACGACGCGCCTCCCGCGGCGCGACTGACCGCATCCCACCAGGCGGCTTCGCTGAAGCCCGTGAAGGTCTCCTTGTAGGTGCCCCAGTACAGCTCCCGCATCACGTCGTCGAGCGAGGCTTCGTTGTCCGTGGCATCGCGGATCAAGATGTCCAGGAGAAAGCCCGCCACGGCGCCCTTCGGGTAGTAGATGCCCCCCGTGCCGTCCCGGGAGCCGATCCAGGTCGTGAGAGACGCATCCTCGAGCGCGACGGCCCCCGCCGACTCGGTCGTGGCGATGTCACCGCCGGTCGACTGATAGAAATACTCGGGCCCGAACACGCCGCCGCGGACCAGAGACAGATCGTCATAGTAGCTGGTGATGCCCTCGCTCACCCACAGCAGCGTCGTCGGTTGCGCATGACCGTAGTCGTACGGCACCAGCGGGGCGGGGCGCAGCCGCTTCACGTTCCAGGCGTGGAAGATCTCGTGCGCCACCACGGAGGCGAGTATGGGGCTGCCCACGAGCTGGGGCGTGTAGATGCCGAGGTGCGAGTTGCGGTGCTCGAGCGCCGAGGCGCCGCCGAACTCCTGCGGGAACACCATCAGCGTCGTGTACGCCTCGAACGGCGTCTCATCGAACACGGCGGCCATGGGCGGCATCATCCCGCGCAGCTGATCCCAGATCCCTTCGCGATGCTCACCCGTCACGGCTCCCGCCGGATAGGTGGCAAGCCGGTGCTGGACGCCGTCGATCGCCGCGCCGTCCATGTCGAAGTGGCCGATGAACGTCGGCATGTCGACCAGCTCGTGAAAATCCGCCGCCACGTACTCGTGCTCGCCCGCACCCGGCGTCATCCCGGTAGCCACCTGCCAGTCCGGCTCGGTTTGGAACGTCACCCGTGCGGAGAACGCGTACCCCTGGCCCTCCGGGTAGAGGAACAGGTTGGTGCCGTTGAAGAAGGCGAAGTCGGGCGCCGTCCATGCGCTCCCGGTGTCCAGGGCGTCCGCGCGGTAGTCGAACCCGACGGTCACCTCCCCCGAGCCTGCCGGGAACACGCGCCACGTGTCCCAATCCACCTTGTCCCAGCGTAGTGCGGTATCGCCCGAGCGGGCCTCGAAGCTCACGATGTTCCGAGCATAGTTGTCGAGCTCGTAAGAGCCTGGCGTCCAGGCCGGTAGCGACAGGATGACGGGTCCCGAGCCGGCCGCCCGGAAGGACATGGTCACCGAGATCTGTCTGAAGGGGGCGGTGGTCTCGTCGAACGTGACCTGATATCCCACATCGGAGATCGTGGCCGAGCGCGCGGACCCGACCGTCTGGGCGAGGGCGAGACCACTGACGAGCCATGTCAGGGCGAGACCGATATACGCGGATCTTCGTCCGTTCTTCATCGGGAATCCTTTTGCGGTGAACGGCGCTGGGCCGGATCGTTTTTCGATCATGATCGCAGTTCGGCCGGTTCCGCTTCGCGGATTCGACCCATTCGTTTGATGCGATGAAGCGCGAAAAGGATGCTCGCCGAACGCCTCGAACCGACGGAGGTGGGGCCAGTCGCGCTCCGAAGACGAGCGCGGGGCCACACACCTCGGTGGCTCATCGTCTCAATCTGTCGCTCAAACCCTCCGATAGACGCTCGGCGTCGAACTCCGCCCTGACTCGCTCCAGCTCTTCGACTCGGACGCCGGCCAGCCAGTCGTCCAGAGCCTCCAACAACGCGGTCAGGTTGTCGGTCGTCGGCGGCTCCCAGGGCTGGAAGAATGACGTGCCGAGGAACGTCGACGCGTGGTTCCGTGGGACGGCGATCACCGGCAAGCCGTAGGTCAGCGCGAGCATCAGAGAGCCCGAGGTGAAGGAGCGCCGACTCGGGAGCAGGAACGCGTCGGCCGCGGCGAACAGCGGCGCCACCTCGCTGTCGGGTATCCGCGAGAGTCTCAGGATGAGCCTCCTGTCCTCCTCGCGCGCCGACCTCAGGACGTTCACGAGCGCGTCATCCTCCGGCTTCCCGGCTATCAGAAGGCGAAGTCGATCATTCCGCGCTCCCAGGAGGCTCTCGACCGCCGACTCGATCCCCTTGTACCGCCGCAGGTAGCCGAAGATGAGGACCACGCGGACGTCCTCGTCGATCCCGATCTCGGCTCTCGCCCTGCGTTTCGGGATCGGCTCTCCGTAGTAATCTCCGTAGTGCGGGTGCGGCATCACGTGGATCGCATCGGGATCCGCTCGGTATTCCAGCGCCAGATGTTCGGCGGCCTGCGGGAAATGGACGTGAATCAGGTCGCTCAGCTCGCACAGCCGCGCGTTGGCGCCCCGGTGGAGGTCCGCGTCGACCTCCTCATGCGGGAACTCGTTGTGCATGGTCCACAGGATCTTCGTCCCCCGTCGCTTCACCCGGCGCACGGTGTGGACGAAGCGAGCGAGCTTCCTTTCTCGCCCGGCGGAGTCACGAGCGGCGAACAGGGTCTCCGGCCAGTTCAGGTGCAACCAGTCGGAGCTCGGCGCGAATGGAATCAGCGAAAAGAGAGGCGGCGTCCGACGAATCCGGATACCGTTCGCCGTCAGACCGGCGTAGACGACCTTCTGGTAAGGGTTCTCCTTCCGGCGTGGGTCGGGCCACGGAAGAAGCCGGGGCGCCCTCATGCCGATAGGCGCTCCTCTATGAACGCGATGATCCTGCGTGCCCGGGCCTCCCAGGTCAGGTCCCGAGCGTCGGTCCTTGCCTGAGTGGCCAGAGAGGTGGACAAGGCAGCATCGTCAACGATCCTGCGGACGGCGTCGGCGGCTGCCTCCAGCTCGTCCGGCGCCACGAGGACCGCGTTGCGGTCGTTCAGGACATCCTCGGTGTCCGGCAGCTCGGGAGCCAGGATCGGGCGGCCCGCGGCGAGGTACTTGAACAGCTTCATCGGCAGCACGGTCTTCCCGTACCTGTGCAACGGTTGCGCGGTCGGCGGGATCAACAGCGCGTCCGCCGCCCACAGGTACTCGACCAGGCTCTCCTCCGTCATCCAGGGGATCCGCCGGACGTTCGTCACGCCCTGCTCGGCGACCCAGCGGGCGACCCACCCCTCGCGGTCCTGCTGCGACTTGCCGATGAGCCAGTACGTGATCTCGGGCGTCCTCTGCGCGAGCTCGAGTAACGATCCGATGCCCTTCCTTCTGTCCATCCGGCCGGCGTAGCAGGCGATCTTGCCATCGACCGGCAGCCCCAGCCGTCGCCGGGCTTCGGCTCGAGACAGCGCGTCCTCGAAGAGCGCCGGATTGAAGCCGTTGTGTATCGCACGGATCTTGTTCGGCTCGACGCCGCAACCCACCAGGCCGTCACTGGAGATGCTGGAGTGGGTGATGATTCCCAGCAGCCGCCGCGATCGTGACCACCGGCCCAACCACCTCCCTACCGGGCTCGTGGACCGGTGGATGCGATACGTCTCGAAGACCACCGGCAAGCCCAGGAGGGTAGCCACGTATGCGGGCAGCGGATTCCGCGTGTAGACGAGCTGATATCCTCCGAGCCTGGCCCAGAGCGGCGCCAGGATTCCGTGCGTTTGCTTCTCGGGGCGAAGAGGAAGCGAAGGCAGAGTGATGAGCTCCGTCGTGCGCAGGCTCTCTGCGAGACCGTAGAACCCCCTCAGCTTCTCGACGCGACGCCGCTTGGGGACGCCGAGGGTTCGCCAGCCTCGCGGAATAATCAGGCGGATATCCAGCCCCTCCGCGGCGAGCGCGGAGACGGTGTTCACGACCTGCTCCGCGTCGGCTTTCTCGTTCGGATACTGTTGATCGGAGAGGTACGCGACCCTCAGGCCGGCCAGCCGCCCGAGCTCGTCGCGCCGCTCATGAGCGGCAAGTTCGGGGTGACCATACCGCGGCGGCGCCTCGTCAAACTCCCTGACAGTTTTCACACAGAGTCCCCGCGAAGTCGTTCTTCCGCATCCGCTCGCGGTACTTCTCGTAGGCGTCGCTGTTCCAGATCTCGCGGATCGAATTCTCGTGGATGTTTCCGAAGACGTGCTTGCGCTCCCAGTCGACGCAGCACAGGACCACGTCTCCGTTCCAGAGGATCCAGGCCCTCCAGAAGGGGATGGTACACCACGTCGCATACCGCCACCCGTCGTCGGCCTCGACCAGGTCGGTGTTCTCCGTGATCTCCGGATGTGCCCGATTGTCGAGTGGGCGTGCCTTGAAGGAGATGCCGCGCTCCTTCCAGAACTTACCGACGTCGTCCAGCTGCCGTTCCACATCCTCGGTGAGAACCGCCCATACCTGGGTCTTGGGCGTCCTCGATTTCAGCTCATCTCGAACGCGCACGAACGTCTCGATGTTCTCGAGCGTTCGCGAGAACCGAGGGCCCTGCATGAGGTCCTCGTAGACCTGCGGGTCGATTCCGTGCACGCTGAAAACGATGTGCTCGAGACCGGAACGAATCAGATTATAGGCCCTGTCTTCGGTCAGCAGGGCCCCGTTCGTGATCAGCTTCGTCCGCGGCAGGCGCTTGCGGCCGCGTCGTTCGCGAATGTAGGCGACGCGTTCGTGGATCCGGCGGTCTACGAGCGGATCGTTCTGCAGGTAGGGGCTCAACACCTTCACCCGGTTCTCGACCGCTTCATCCACGATCCGCTGGAAAGTGACATCATCCATCAGTCCCTGGATCTGGTTCTGCTCTCGCCCCATCGGGCAGAAGACGCAGCGGGCGTTGCACCCGTACTTGGTCTGGATCTGGATGATCTGGGGGAAGGACGGCGTGAAAGTGGAGAACGCGAGGTACTTCACGTACTCCATGCCCGGTTCGGACGCGGCGGACGGTCCGGCCGGGGTGAATTTTCTGCGAAGTCGGCTCAGGGCCGGATGCATTGAGATCTCCGAAACAGGTCGCATGATCCGGCTTGGCCGGAGGAGCCCGGGCTTGGGTCGAACATTGATTTGCCTCTCCGGGCCCTCCCGCGCCAGTATGCGGGCCGCGAAATGACCGATCTATCCTCATCGCAGACCACCCCGGAGACAGACGCGCGCGACCTGGCGCGCGGTGCCGGCGTCAACTACGTGGGCTACATCGCGCGGCTCGGCAGCCGGGTTCCGTTCATCTTCCTCGCCGGCCTCCTGTACGGCGAGGCCAGGTTCGGCGCGTTCACGTTCGGGATCTCGGTCGTCGAGACGGCGGCGGCGCTGGCGACGTTCGGGATGAGGCGCTCGGTCTACAAGTTCATGAGCGACGAGATCGCTCGGACCGGCGTCGCGTACCGGGCCGTCACCACGGCCGTGGCCGTCACGTTCGCCGCGGCCGTGATCCTCGCCCTGGCGCTCGCCGCAGGCGCCCATTCGCTGGCAGGATTGTTCAACCTGGAGACCGCGGGCACCACTCTGCGCATCCTGTCGGCCGCGATCCCTCTCATCGTCCTCTCCGAGATCCTTCTGGCCGCGATCCGCTTCACGCGACAGATGCGCTTCGACCTCTACGCGCGCAGCCTGGCCGAGCCCATCACGCTCACGGTCGTCATCGTGCTCGCCTACCTGGCGGGGGCGCGCGAGCACGGTCTCGCGATCGGGTATGTCGCGTCGCTCGCCGCGGCGGCGCTGCTGTCCGCCTTCTTCTTCACGCGCATCTACTCGGTACGAAAGTGCGTAGAGGTCCGGCCCCGGCGGAGCGAGATGCGCGAGATGATCGCATTCAGCGCGCCCACGGCAGGATACGAGGTTCTCGCGTTCATCACCGACCGGGTGGACATCTTCCTCGTGTCGTACTTCATGCCTGCCTCGGCTGTCGGGGTGTACGGGATGGCGCGACAGTTCACGACGGTCACCAAGAAGATCCGCCTGGGATTCGACCGGATTCTGGCCCCCGTCGTGTCCGCGAGCCTCGGAGCCGGCGAGCGCGCCCGGGCGGCACAGCAGATCGCCCTCGTGTCGCGCTGGATCTTCACGGCCATGACGGCCGTGGTGGCGCTCTACGCCCTGTGGGGCGATGACCTGCTCGGTCTCATGGGCGCGGGCTTCGCGACCGGCGCCACGGTGCTCGTGCTCCTTTCGATCGGAGATGCGATAAACGGCAGTCTGGGCGTGAGCGATCTCCCGTTCGTCTTTCTGCGTCCGTTCGTCAACGTGGTCCTGGGAGTCGGAATGTTCATCCTCGCGGTTGCCGCCAACGTCTGGCTGATCGGGGCGATGGGCCTGGAAGGCGCGGCAGTGGCGACCATCTTAACGGTCACCGTCGTGAACGCGGCCAGGATCTACCTCAACCGGCGTCTCTTCGGCCTGACGACCGTGGCCCCGTCGATTCTCAAGCCGCTCGTCGCGCTGGTACCGGCGCTCGGCGTGGTGTTGGCGCTGCAACGGCTCACCGCCGGCGTCCCGGCGCTCGGTATCGTGCTCGGAATCCCCGCGCTGGCGGTCACATATCTAGGGGCGCTGTACGTTCTTGGACTGGAGCCGGAGGACCGTGAACAGCTGGATCGCGTCCGGGCGGCCTTCCGATCAGCCAGACACCCGACGTCGGACTCGGGCTGAGGCGGTGACCGAGAGCGTGGCTCGTGCGTCTTCGGGTGGCTGGCGCGTGGCTTGCGGAACCGAACGGATGGCTCGGATGTTTTTGCGCCCGACCGAGTTGGATGGAACCCGAGAGGCGAGCGGGGGTCCGTTTTCCACAGCGACACGCGGATTTGGCGGACGGAGGACCATATGGGCTTATCGCGTCCCTCCCGGGACGATGGCTTGGGGTTGATACGAGAGAAAAGCCGGCTCGACGCCCGGTTGCGCCCTCGGAGGCGCTGGAGCGGCGTCGGGAGCCTCTTCGGGGGCCTGCTGTTGGGTCTGGCCTTCGGGCAGGACCTGTCGGCTCAACCCCCCTGGGACGCGTGCGACTCCGCTCCGGGCATGGCCCGGTCCCTCGTCGGAGAGTGGCGTAGCCTCCTGGCCGGCCGCGGTCAGCTCTCGTCCGACGAGTTCGCCGACCGTTCCGTCGAGATGATCGATCGAACCGTGGCGGTCGGCGTGATCGCGCAAGAGATCTTCCGCGACGATTGGGACGGCATGCGCTCCGCGGAGCGCACCCGGTTTCTGGCAGCGCTGCGCATCTCGTTACGGGATGGCCTCGTTTCCTTTCTCGAGGACGAGATGCGGGGGACCGTTCCCACCCTGACACCCACCGGAGACGGGAATGACCCGTCTGCCATCGAGTACTCGCTCGAGACCCCCAACGGGAGAACACGTGAGCTCACGCTGCGGCTCGCGAAGACCGGGGGTGAGGCGTGCAAGATCGTCGACATCGAATACGATGGTGACGAGCTGCTGAGAGAGTATCGAGACCGGGTCGACGACCTGATCGACGACTATTCGTTCCCCTACATGATCGCCAAGCTCGGCAACCACGACGAGCTGATCCTGGACGATTTCGAGTCGTCACCTCTCGGACGGTTCCCGGTCGGTTGGGACCAGAGGGAGGACGACGACGAGCCGCCGTATAGGATCCGCGAGGAGGGCGGCAACCGATACCTCGAAGCCACCGATGAAGGCGAATCGGTCATCATAGGCCTCGAGGAAGCCTGGAACCTGGACGATTACCCCTACATCTCCTTCCGACTGCGGGTCAATCGGATCCCCGAGGGGGCCGACGAGCGGGATGACGAGAGGGTCGACAGCGCGGCCGGAGTGTACGTCACCATCAAGAAGGTGGCCTTCGGCCGCATTCCGGAATCCGTGAAGTACGTGTGGAGCGCCACGCTTCCCGTGGGAGCCGCGACGCGACGGGAGGGGATCGGCAGACCCTGGCAGGTCGTCGTTGGATCGGGGAGTGAAGGCCTCGGAGAGTGGCGCACGTACGTGTTCGATCTCCGGGATGCGTATCGCAGAACATTCGGCGGCAACCCGGGCTCCAAGCCCGCCGGTATCGGCGTGCTGTCGGACGCGAACGACATGGAGTCGTACGCATACGCCGACTACGACGACTTCAAGGCGTTGAAGCGCGCACCCGCCGGCGTCACCGGCGGGGTCGTGGAGCGCATGAGACCGTTGAGGCGCAGATAGGTGATCGCCCGCCGGCTCACGATCGTCTGCACCCTGGCATGCGCGGGGCCCGTGGGGCCCGGTGTGGCCCAGGTGGTTCAGCCAGCCCAGTCGGCCGACACGCTCGTCTTGAGCCTTTCCCGGGCGGAGGCGCTCGCCCTCGACAACCACCCCTTCGTCAGCAGCGCCCGGGTCGATCTCCAATTGGCCGAAGCGAGGCGGACACGGGCGCGTCATTCCCGCTGGGTGCCGGAGCTCAGGCTCAGCAACGTGTGGGGACCGATACCGGATGCTCGCGGGGAAATCACCGAGTTCGGCGTGCTGGTCTCTCCGGACAGCGTCGACGCGATCAACAACCTGGGGTGGTTCACGCAGACCAGCCTCGAGCTGGTACAGCCGCTGTACACGTTCGGGCGGATCGACCGGCTCGTCGGTGCGGCCGAGGCGGGCGTAGAGGCTTCCGCCGCCGGCGTCGAAGCCACCAGCGACGAGGTCCGGCTTCAGGTTCGCAAGGCGTACTGGGCGATGGTGCTGGGGGAGCAGCTGGTGGACGTGGCGGACGAGGTCCTGAGGGAGATAGAGGAAGCGGATGTGCAGCTGCAGGAACGGTACGAGGACGGCTCCGTCAGCCAGAACGACCTGTTCGAGTTCGAGATCTACCGGTTTCGGGCTCAAAAGGGACGGAGGGAAGCCGTCGACGGGTTGGAGATGGCCCGGGCCGCGCTGCGCGCCGCCGCAGGGATCCAGGACGGGGTTCCGATCCGCGCCGAGACGCCGGAGCTGACACGCCTTGCCGTCAACCTCGACAGCCTCGCCGGGTATCTCCACATGGCTCGGGAGGGTCGACCGGAGCTGGCGCAGCTGAGGGCAGGTATCGCGGCGCAGTCGTCGCTCGCGCGCGCGACACGCAGCGAGTATTACCCGCAGCTGTTTCTCGCGGGTGCCGTGGAGTGGAATCACGCGCCGGGCCGCTTCGACCCGAGGAACCCGTTCGTCTACAACCCGACGAATTTCTTCCGGCCCGGCGTCGTACTGGGCTTCGATTGGAACGTGAACCTGTTCCAGACCCGGGATCGGGTGCGGATCGCCGAGCACGAGGCCGCGAAGTTGAGCGCGCAGTTGAGCCCGCTGGCCGAAAAGATCCAGCTCGACGTGCGCGAGGCGTACCTGGGGCTCGTTCGGGCTGCGGCGAACGTCGAGGACAGCGAGCGCGCGTTGACCGCGGCCGACAACTGGTTCCGCGCCGAGTCGCAGACGTTCGACCTGGGCATCGGCGAGATTCAGGATCTGGTGGATGCCTTCCAGGCGAAGATCGAGATGGAGAGGGAGCACCTCCAGAGCATCTTTGACTTCAACACGGCGCTGGCCGACCTGAGCCGCGCGGTCGGCCGCGACCTGTACCCGAATTGAGAGCGATGATGGGACGTAAGCGTAGTGTGTGTGCGAAAGGAACAAGGGCGAGGGGTCTCGGGCGGCGGGCAGCGATGGGGATGGGCGTATGGCTCGTGTTGTTCGGGGGCGGCGCCCCCCAGCTCCACGCACAGTCCGCCCCGGGTTCGCCGGTCGACGTCGTGCGGTCCAGGAACCAGGCGGTTACCCGCATTCTGGACGCCGCCGGCGATTCCGTGGACGCTCCGACGAAAGAGCAGCTCAAGGACGTCATCAACGATCTGATCGACTTCCAGGAGCTTTCCCAGCGGGCCCTGAGCCGGCACTGGGAAGCGCGTAGCGAGCAGGAGAAGACCGATTTCGTCGATGTGTTCCGACAGCTGATCCGAAACTCGTCGGTGAAGAAGCTGGGAGTCTATCGGGCGGACAGCGTAACGTACCGTCCTCCGGAGGCTTCGGATGATGGCGTCACGGTGCTGACACTCGCCTACAAGGATGGCAAGTCGGCCGAGGTCGTGTATGAGATGCACGAGGTCGGGGGCGAGTGGAAGGCCTACGACGTCGTCGTGGATGGCTCCAGCACTGTGCGCACGTACCGCGACTCGTTCAACAAGGAGATCTCGCGCGGCTCGTACGAAGCCATGTACGCGAAGTTGGTCGACCGGCTGAAGGAAGATTCCTAGCAGCCGCCGGCCCATGCGCATCCTACGCTTCCGGGACGGCTGTGAGCTGATCCACCGGCATCACAAGCCCATACTGATCGTCGCCGCCCTGGCCACGATCGTCGGCGGGTACCTCACCTCGAAGCTGGGGCTCCAGAGCGACCTGGCCGAGCTTTTGCCCGACCACTACGAGAGCGTCCGGGCGCTCGACCGCGTCAGGGAAGAGGTAGGGGGCACCGGCAACATGCGAATCGTGCTCGACACGCGCGATTTCCCCTCCGCCGTCCGCTTCGCGAAAGCCGTGGAGCCCGAGCTGCTCGCCAGCTCCTACGTGCTGGACGTCGATCTGGAGCGTGACGTCGCGTTCTACGAGAAGAACGCCCTCCTGTACCTGGACACCCTGCAGCTGGACTCCCTCCATACCGCGATCGAGGACGCGATCGAGGCGGAGCGGCAGGAGATCAACCCGTTCGTCGTGGACGACCTGTTCGGGGATGCCGAGGAAGAGGAGGAGACGGGGACCTCCGAGCTGGAAGAATGGGAGGAGCGATACCGCGAGAACCTGCCGCGCGAGTATTACATGAACGAGGACAGCACCGTCCTCGTGATGCTGGTATACCCCGCCGCCGGCCGCACCAACCTCGCGTACAATCGAGCCATGCGGGAGGAAGTCGGGCGCATCATCGACGAGGCGGGGCCCGAGCGATACGACGCGACCCTCGAGATCCTGTACGGCGGCAATATCCAGAACAGCATCGACGAGTACGAGGGGGTCAGGCGGGACATCCTCGGCACGGCGGTCTACGGCGTCACGGCCGTCTTCCTGGTCATCGCCATCTACTTCCGCAGCATCCCGGCCGCGTTCATGATCGCGATCTCACTGGCCGGGTCGCTGATGTGGACTTTCGGTCTCACCTTCCTGGTGATCGGACAGCTCAACACGATCACCGGCTTCCTGTTCGTCATCCTGTTCGGGCTCGGGATCGACTACGGGATCCACTCGTTCGCCCGCTTCCGGGAGGCCAGGCAGGAAGGGCGCCCGAGCGTCGAGGCGCTGCACGACATGGTGTGCAAGACCGGCGCGGCGTTGGGGACGACCGCGCTCACGACCGCCGCGGCGTTCTATTCCCTCATGCTCATGGACTTTCGCGGCTTTTCCGAGCTCGGATTCATTGCGGGCACGGGGATGCTGTTCGCGTTCATCGGCATGGTCGTGGTGCTGCCCGCGTTGACGCTGTTCCTCGACAATCTCGGGCTGCTGCGAATCCCGCCTCGCCCGGAGCGGGCGGAGAGAGCTCACGTGCGGTCCAGGCTGGCGTTCGCCCCGGGCACCCTGGCGGTCGGAGCGCTGTTGATCCTGCTCGCCGCGTACGGGATCACACGGGTGACGTTCCAGTACGATTTCACGAATCTCCGCTCGGTCACCCCCGAGCGGGAGGCTGTCGCCGAGAGGATCGAGGGAGTCTTCGATCGATCCGAGTCGCCGGCGATCATCCTGACCGACTCTCGCGCGGAGATGCGCGAGGTCATGGATTCCGTTCGTGTCCTCCGGGATCGAGACACGCTCTCCCCCACGTTCGAGCGGATCGGCTCCGTCCTCGCTGCGGTCCCCGATGACCAGCCCCGGCGATTGGAGAAGATCCGGGACCTGCGCGTTCTCGTCGACGCCGAAGCGGACAACGTGTCCGGGGAGGACGAGCGAAGGCTGAACGAGCTGCGGAGCTACCTGAGCGTCGAGGAGCCGTTCACGATCGAGGACGTGCCGCCCAGCGACCGGCGCCGGCTCCTGAAGAAGAACGGCGAGATCGGTGACTTCGTCCTCATCTACCCGAGCGTGCCGCTCCGGGACGGCCGGAACTCGATCGCCTTCAGCAGCGATATCGGTGAGGTCACCATCGGTTCGGGCAAGACTCTGCATGCGGCGAGCTCGAACATCATCATGGCCGAGATGCTGACCATGATCACTCGCGAGGGACGATTGGCGGTGGGATTGTCGCTCCTCGTTGTGCTTTTGATTGTGACGCTTCAGTTTCGGAGCCTGAGACGGGGGGCGCTGGTGGTCTCGCCCCTCGTCATCGGGCTCCTCGGGATGGGTGGGGCGATGGCGGTGTTCGGATTGCAGCTCAACATTTTCAACCTCGTGGTTTTGCCCAGTATCGTGGGCATTGGAGTCGATAGCGGGGTGCACGTGTATCACCGATATCTGGGCGAGGGCCCGAGATCGCTGCCCCTGGTTCTGAGGAGGACCGGGTTGGCGGTGACTATGGCTACGCTCACGACGATGGTGGGCTATTCCGGCCTGCTTACCGCCAGCCACCCCGGTCTGGTCTCGATCGGCAAGCTCGCGATCGTGGGGCTCGCGACCACGCTGATCAGCGCCGTGGTGCTCTTCCCCGCGGCGTTGCAGGTCCTCGAGGATCGCGCTACCGCTGCGGCGGTCGCCGCCTCGCCCGCGACCCCGACGGAACCCGAAGCCACGGCGGCGGGACCCGAGGTCACGGCGGCGGGCGACGTCGAGCGCCCTCCCACTCCTTCGCGCGATATCGTATGAGCGATCAGACGCGCGGGATCTCGCAAGCGCTCGTTCTCGCGGCCGGCCGCGGCCGCCGACTGAACCACGATCAGCCCAAACCGCTGTATCCGCTCCTGGGCGTGCCGTTGCTGGCGCGCGCCCTGTTTACGCTCGAGGCGGCCGGCATCACCGATGCCTACGTCGTCCTGGGGCACGAGGCGGACGAAGTGCGAGCGGCGATCGACGCCGTCGACAGGCTGAACATCACCGTTCACTGGCTCTACAACGCCGATTGGGAGCGGCCCAACGGCCTGTCCGTGCTGACGGCGGAGCCGTTGCTCGATCGTCCGTTCATCCTCGCCATGGGCGACCACCTGTTCGAATCCGAGTCGATCGATGTGCTCACTCGCGACGCGCGGTCGCTGCAGGGCGTCGATTTACTCGTCGACCGGTACGTCAACGGGGAGCATGATCTGGCCGAGGCGACCAAGGTTCGGCTGAACGGCGACCGGATCGTCGAGATCGGGAAGTCGCTCGATCCGTTCGATGGGCTCGACACGGGGCTCTTCCTGGCCTCTCCGGAGATCTTCGGGGCGCTTCGCGAGGCATGCGCCGAAGGCGGCGAGACGCTGTCGGACGGCGTGCAGAAACTAGCGGCCGTCGGGCGGGCGAGGGCGATAGACGGGGGCGACCTGTTCTGGCACGACATCGACGAGCCCGAGGATGCCCGGGTGGCCCAGAGCAAGCTGCTCGCGGGGCTGCGGACGGAGAAGGACGGACCCATCGCGAGCCGCCTGAACCGGCCGATCTCGGCGAGGATCTCCGCCCAAGTCGTCAAGACGTCGATGACGCCCAATCAGGTGAGCCTCGCGACCCTGATCGTCGGCCTGCTCGCGGCGGTCGCGATCACGGGGGCGACGTACCCCATGCTCGCGTTGAGCGGCGTCCTGTTCCACTTCGCCTCGATCCTGGACGGCGTAGACGGCGAGGTCGCCCGGCTCAAGTTCATGAGCAGCAAGCGCGGAGAGTACATCGACACCGTCTGCGACAGCATCTCGTACGTAGCGTTCCTGGCGGGTGCGACGATAGCGGTGTACCGCGCCGGGATGCCTGATTTCTTCTTCTGGAACGGCGTCGCCGCGACGGTCGCGAGCACGCTGGGGCTGCTCAACATCACGTTGTACCTGTCGAAGCAGGGTAATTCGGGGAGCGCGCGCACCATCCGGTACGGGTATCAAGAGGCGAAGAGACCGCGGCCCCTCACGCGCTTCCTGCGCGCGGTGCACTACCTGGTCGGGACGCGTGATACGTTCTCGTTCGGCACCATGCTGGTCGGGTTCTCGGGCTTCATGCTCTACTTCATTGTCATACCCGGCTTTCTGGCCACGGCCGTGCTGATTCCGATCACGATCAAGATCCTCATGGGGTCCCGGCGACCGCGCCCCAGGGTCGCGCCAGCCCCGGCCGTGCGCGCGCTGGACGAGGCCGCCTCGCCGATCCGGGCGTCCGGCTCTCTCATGTTGAGCGGCGCCCGAGTCACCGCCGAGGCGGCGGGCGAGCCGACCCGACAGGAAGCCTGACCCTCCTTCCCGTCGACGGGATTAGCTCTCGAGCATGACCTCCGTGCTGGATGACCTCCTGGAGGCCTGGGGCATCCACAACGAGATCAACCTGTTCATCCTCGACTGGTTGCCGGAAGTCGGACTCGAGGCCGTGACCCTCCTGAAGACCGGGGTGCCCTCCAAGGGGCGAAACGTCGCTCGCATCTTCGCGCATATGCACGAGGTCCGTTGTTCCAGACTCGAGCGGCACCGGAAAGAGGCCGCTGATCTCCCCCGCTTCACGGGTTCCGAGGTGCCGGATCGCGCCCGGCTGAAGGCTGCCCTGGCGGCCTCGGGCGAGAAGGTGGCGGCGGTCGTGCGGGCGGCTGTGGAAGAGGATGAGCCGCTCAAGGGGTGGAAGCGGTCGCCCGCTACCTGGCTCGCTTACCTGATGACCCACGAGGCCCATCACCGGGGGCAGATCGCTCAGGCGCTCAAGCAGTCCGGCGTCCGGCCGCCCGATGAGGTCTCTTACGGCGTGTGGGGATATTGGGGCGGCGCCGCGCTCAAGAAACCGAAGTAGTTCGTGCGTGAGTCCGACGACGGTGCCTGATCGTGAGCTATGAGCCTCCCGCCGGGGATGAAGCGCTCCTGGCCGAGTGCCGGGTGGAGACCTTCCGGTCCGGTGGTCCGGGTGGCCAGCACCAGAACACCACGGATTCGGGCGTGCGGCTGACGCACCTGCCCACCGGCATCTCGGTCACCGCCCGCGAGTCACGCAGCCAGCACCGGAACCGGAGGGCTGCACTCGTTCGACTGCGGGCCGCGCTCGACGAGCTCGTTCGCCCCGAAGTCCCGCGGATTCCCACCGGGGTCCCGCCGGGTGAGAGGCGGCGGCGGCGGGAGGAGAAGCGGCGCCGCTCGGAGCTCAAGCGGACGCGAAAGAAGCCCGACCCCGAGGAGTAGACCCGGCTGGGGCTTCCCGTGAAGCCGAGCGACGAGCGGGAACGAGGCAGGCGGTCAGATCGCGAGCTTGCCCGCCATCGTGAGCGCCAGGTCGCCGATCTTGAACACCGACCCGAGGAAGGCGGCGGCCAGCTTCTTCTGCTCGACCTCTTTCCTCGCCGCTTTCACGAGGTCCTCCAGCTGTCTGACTTCGTCCGCTTTCAGGATCCCGCCGAAGTCCGTCGCGTCCAGGTTTCGGAGCCGCGTGCGGCGGGCACGCCGGCGAGTCAAATCCGCCTTCACCGCGTTCCGCGTGGACGACGACAGACCGGTGATCGAGAGGACGGTTTCCCCCGCATCGATGAGCTCCGTGAGCTTCTCGATCTCGGCCGCGCGACGCTCGCGTGCGGCGGTGCGGGTCGTCGTGTCCAGCTTCTTCACGAGGCGGGTGATCTTGTCCTTCTCGGTCTGACGGGCCTTCCGACCCTGGTCAGCGAGGTCCTTGAGGACATCGAACAGCCCCCTGGCGTCCGATCCGACGTCCCTCAGCTTGGCGATCGAGTCTTCCAGGCTCACCGTTTCTAACTCCCTCCCGACCGTGCGGCTTCAAGCGCCCGTTCGACCAACGTCTGCACGCGCTCAACCCGCTCCTGCGCGCTCTTTACCCGCTCGCTCAGCTCCTGAAGCCTCGGGTCGTCGGATTCGGCGAGCGCTTCGCGAAAGGCCGTGGCCTCGCCGAGCAGGCCGGTGAGGAGAGACCGGATCTGCGCCCCGCGGGGTTGCTCGAGGTGCGCCAGAATGACCTTCTCGGCCTTTATCAACTCGCGGACGAGCGATCGGAGCCGGGCGTGAGCCGCCTCGACCTCGTCCAACGCCGCGCGTCGCTCCTCCACCTTGGCCGATAGCAGCTCGCGCTGGGCCTCGTGGAGCGAATACAGGTGATAGAGCGCGACCTCGCGCTGGGTGATCGCCAGCGTCCCCTCTTCGCGCTGCACCAGCCAAGGCGATCTCATCGATTCGAGCAGCTGTGCCCTGGCGATGCTGGCGGTCAGCGCGTGCTGGTCCGCGAGGGCTTCGCGCGAGATCTCCAACAGGTCCGAGAGGACGCCATCCAGCGCGTCGCCGTTCGTATCGATGCGGGCCTGGAGCGTGTCGAGCAGCTGGAGCTCCATGACCGTGAGCTCTCGCGTCGCCGTCGAAGCGCAGGCCGTGGCGGCGACCGCCACGAACGCCACCGGGAGAATCCGCCACCCGGCGCGTCTCATCGGGGGCCGCCTTCCGCACCGCCGTCGCCGCTGGGGCTTGACGGGTCATCGGGGTCGGCGCCGAGGGTCAGGCCGAGCGCCTCCGCATGCTCCTCGAACAGATCCGCGAGCTGTTCGCCGGAGACGCTGACGTCCGTCATGATCCACGCGTGGATGACCGAGTGCGTCTCCTGCAGCACGCGGATGAGCGCGTCGAGCTGCCGGAGGTTGGCGCCGGCCTCGGAGGCGGCGGCGCCCAGCTCGAGGAGCGCATCGATGTAGGCGCCGATCCTGGCGTCCTCGAGAAAGTCGAGGTTCCTTCTCTCCTCCAGCTCCCGGGCGCGGTTCTCGAGCTCCTCGGCGGCCGCCGGGTTCAGTCCCCGTAGCTGTTCGGCGGTCGTCCGCGCCGCTGCCGCCTGCGCCTCGAGGGCCCGCTCCACGCCGCCCTCCGGACGGTCTTCGCGCCTCAGGGTGACGCTGGCTACCAGCTCGGTGAGCTTCCTGTACTCCTCTTCGGTCTGCGCCAGCTCTTCGGCGAGCGAGATGAGGCCGCGAGAGGCGAACTCCGAGTCCCGCTCATCCAGATCCTCGGAGATCTGCTCCACACGCAAGCGGAGCGCCCGGGCCACGATGGCGTTCTGGAGGTCGTCCCGTGTCTTTTGGATCTCTGCCGTGTAGACGCTCCGGAAGTCCCGGCTCGCCGTCCTCAGCTCGCCCAGGGCCGCCGTGAACTCGGTCGAGGCGATCTTCACCTGCGGGTTGGCCGAACACGCGGTCAAGGTCGGACCGATCGCCACGACCACGAGCTGCATCAGGTGCGACCGGGCCGAGCTCGGGCGTGCGGAAGCCCCCACGCTCAGAACTCGAGGCCCTCGTCCACGAGGTCACGGAGCGCCCGCTTCACCGTGGCTCGAGGCAAGCCGACCTGGTCACTGATCTCGCGTACGTCGAAGGCCCCTTCGGGAATCGGCAGGTTGTATTTGGACGCCTGCTCCGCGAGGCCCTCCAGGTAGCTCGCGACCCGCAGCGTTTCGGCGTGAGGGGCCGCCTCGGGCGCCGTCGTGCCCGGGGTCATGGATTCGACGGCCGCCTTGGTCACGGAGATGCCGGTCGCCGGGGTCGAGCGTGGCCGATCGCCGACGCTGACATCCAGCTTGGCGACGCCTTCATTCCACGAATGTCGCAATTGCGCCACCAGCTCGGTCTCACCCTCTTGCGCCGCGATCGACCGCAGCTGATCCACCGCCGACTTGATGCGTTTGTCCAATTGCTCGTCCCGAGCTTCCTCGGCGGGGCCGTGAATCGCGCGCCACCGCGTCCAGGGACCCTGCGCCAGCAGTCGGGAGGCGGCGTGATCGGCGATCGAGCCCTCGGGGATGAGGCGGCGTGTTTCGTCCGAATCGCGGTCGATCAGCCCGCGGTAGCAGGCGTACAGCATCGGCGGCCACGTCGCGGCCGGGACGCGTGATTCGCGCTCGTCCTCCCGCTTCTGCTTGCCCATCACGTGCAGCGCCTGGACGTCGGGGTGCTCCGGGACGAGCCGCTTGAGGTTCCGGCGTACGATGTCGAACAGCCGCCAGTTGGTCTTGTCCGCATGCAGGAGGCCGAGCGCGCCCACGATGCCGAGCATCGGGTTCCCGAACTTGCCCCGCAGCATGAGCTGCTCGAGATCACGGGGCACGTTCGCGCGACCGCCCCGCAGGCCCGACAAGGCGATCTCCAGAGCCACGTTGGCGGCTTGCATCTCCTGGTCATAGGGATCGAACCCGAGCTCGTGCCTGGCCATGTGCACGGATGCGAACTCGGGCTGGGGGTAGCCGACTTTGTCACGGAATGGCACGAAGACGAGGGTTATCCAGTCCTGTGCCACCCAGATCGACTGGTCGACGGTCTTCTCCGAGTACTCACCCGGTCCCCGACGCGGCCGGGTCTGGCGCAGTATGTACCCGCCGGGCTGGACATCCACGCTCAAGCCGGCCCATCCCTCGCCCGGGCTGTGATGGAAGTCCGCGAGCCCGGTCCCCAGCGGTGCGTTTCGAGCGTCGAAGACCGACACGGAGTCGACATCCACGGGGCCCTGTGGGTTCTCGCCCATGTTCCGGACGAAAACCACCAGCCGACCCCCGTATCCGAAGGCACCCTGAGGTTGGCGGCTCAATTGCGAGGCCGGGTAGCCGTGGAACTCGTGCACGGTGCTCGTTCCGCCGATCGGCGCGGCGGAGGGCATGTCGATCGTGATCTCCCTGTCGACCAACCCGCTCGGTCCGACGGTGATGAAGTGCTTCTCGGTCCTCGACCCCGCGTGGACCTCGAGCCGGTACAGGCCCGGTCGTAGCGAGCGCTCGATCTGGCCGAATCCGCTGGCAACCAGCGTATGCGTGTGATCGTACAGCTTCAGCTCGAGCGGCCCCTGGGGGGTCGCGAGCTCGACTCGCGCACGAGCGCTAGAGCTCAACACTTCGGTCCTCTCCAACCACGCTGAAGCGGCCCTCATCGGTGAAAGGATTGTGCGCCTCCGGATCGACCGTGCCATCGGGCTCGAGCGGATGCACCTGATACATTCGGGGGCCGGGAAGCTCGATGACCCAGGGGTCGGGCGAGGCGACCCGCGTCTCCACGGGCTGGAAGTAACCGTCCAGCACCGCGACGTCACCATCGTATGGGGTGACGATCTGGATCGTCACGGTCACGTTCTTCGCCTCCTCGGCCTCCGGCTCGCTCAACTTCCCGAACAGGATGGGAGTTGCCGGGTCGGCGGCCATCTGCGGCTCCTGAGGCGAACGCTTGCCGCGGGTCAGCTCCATGACCCGAGCTCGGACATACGTCGCCAGCGTGTTGGAGTCGATCTCGCGCGAGCCCTCGTCCGCCGCCTTGCCCTCCAACCCCTCGAGCAGGGCCTTCGTGAAATAGCTGCGCCGCTCGTCGGCGGGCTCGAGCTCCTCGGCGGGGGGCTCGTAGGCGGGATCGCCGAAGAACGTCGCGTAGCCGGTGACCCGGATCACCCTTCCGCTGTTGCCGCGCACCTTGGTCCAGGGCGGCGTGGCGAGCGGTGCTTCCTCGACCCAGTAGCGACAGCAGTCGGCGAAGAACACCAGCTCCTTGAAGTACTGAGCCTCCTGGTACCAACCCACGAAGCTCGCGCACGGGAAGTTCTCTCCGTACCAGTCGGGTCCGGCATCCGCCATGAGGAGCGCGGCCTCGGTCGAGACCGGGGCCAGGCCGTGCCCCGACACGTACACGTACAGACGCGTCTTTTCCCAATCCGCGGGGTGCTCATCGACGTGCGCCTTGCAGGTTTGAGCCAGCTCGTACAGCGCGTTATGGATCTCGGTCTTCTTCGGCGTCGCGTCCGCTCTCGCGACGCCGGCCGGGATCTGGGCGTTGCTCACCGTGAGGAGTCTCATGTTGTCGGCCGGCACGCCGCCGCCGTCTTCGCTCTCCAGCCAGGCGGCGAATCTCTGCGCGTCCCCGACCGCCGATACGAGCGGATCGAGCTCGGGGTAGTGGTTGATTCCCACGACCACGGCGTAGTGAAGCGGATTCATGCGGGCCCGTGGCGGATCATGTGTTGTACGCTCAGCATCGTGGTGTGCCTGGCGGGATCCTGCGGGTCCGTGTCGTCGAAGCCCCCGTGCCTGTTCGAATTCGACCGGAGTCCATCGGCGCCATCGGCCGCTATCGACCAGACGGCGTGACGGTCGGACGCGGCGAGGAACTGGCGAGCTTTCTCGACCTCGATCTGATCGTACACCTCCGCATCGAGGAAGTATCGCTCCATCCCGAGGATCGGGCGATCGAACGACGTGCTCCCGTCGGGCTCACGCTCCACCACTCCCGAGACGAAATAGAGCAGGGAACGTGGATAGAGCCCGGGAACGAGATTGTCCTTCTTCTCCAGCTCATCGCGCATGGCGAACAGCCGGAAACCGTCAAACAGATGGCGAAGGTCGTCCAGCGCCTCTTCGAACGCGTCGAAGTCGCAAGCCGGTGCGAGAAAGACGACGCTTCGGAACGAGAAGTCTTCCGGGAACAGGTGATGGGCGCGGCATGTCTCGACGTGCTTCAGGAGATTGAGGATGTATACGGCGCCCGTGCTGTGCCCGACGAGGTCGATCGCGGGCCACGAGGGCTGCGCCTGTGCGAGCGCGGTTCCCAGCTCGTCGACGAACACGCGGCCGCCGCGGTCCACCCCGACGCTGAACGTGTCGGCGGTTTCCTTCTTCATCATGTGCCAGATGCCGCCGCCGATGTTCGCGATGTACAGCTCGCGCAGGATCTCCTCGACGGTCGTCACGTAGACCCCGTGCCCGCGGCCCGTACGCAGCCGCCGGATCACCCTCAGGAGTATCTTGCCGGCCCGAGCGATGAGCTTGGCGGTCGTGAGCAGCCCTTTCTGGCCTTGTTCGGTGTCGGCCTCGAGCTCCTCGACGACATCCCGCGACATGAGGGATTTCGCCGATTTTCTACCCGTGGCCACGACTCCCTTCGAGCCGTCGAGCTCCTCGGCTACCGCGGGCAAGGCCTCTCGCGCGATCGCGCGCGCCTCCGCCTGAAAGTCGTTGTCGCGCCGCAGCTCGGTCTCGAGCTTCTCACGCTCCTGGTCCGTCGTGTCGTCGACGTCGCCGGGAACCTCCAGGTCCACATACGGCTCGGTCCCCTCCTCCAGCTTGTCGAGCTCGATCGCGAGCTCGGGATCTTTCGGGTAGGGGAGTTGACCGGCGGCTTTTTGCCCGGCGTCCGCGGTGAGCTTGCCCACCACGTGTTTCAGGACCCTCTTCAGCAGGATCCGGAAGATCTTCTCCGTCTCGATCTCGTGCAGGTTGTGGGTCACGGTCTCGAGGAAGCCGGACTCCCACACGAAGAACACCGGCTCGGCCTGAGCCTGGCGATAGACGGGATCGAGCCGCTCGGCGAGCGCGATCCCCTTGTTCCGGTTGACCAGCCCGCCGTGGAAATGAAGCACGCCGGTCCCGCTGGCGGCCAGCGCCTGTACGATGTCCTGCACATCGCCGGAGCCCATGTCGACCAGCTTCCCGTCCTTGCCGGTGTGGATGATGTAAGGTGGAGCGGGCATTGGCCTCAGCCTGGATGTCTGGTGGGGGACATACCTGTATGCCGTCGCGGTCTGGACAAGACCGGCCGGGCCCGGCAGCCGGAGGATCTACTGATTGGGCCCTCCTCCCATATACAGATGCCACGAATACGCAGAATCTTACATGGGCGAGCTCGCCGCCAATGTAAGATTCCGGTCACTCGGTGCATCCTGGATGCACCTGAGGGGTGGGGTGCGCGTGGGGGCGTGGCCTTACCGCCTGCGCGAAACGGACGAAGATCGCGATTTCCGAGTTTCGGTGTTGTGGTCACGACCCTTTGCGGACGAGATTCGAGAGTGAGCGCTTGCTTTCATGGTGGAACCGCGGAGCGGCTCTCTCCCACTCCGGAAGCAACCAAGGAGTAGTCGCCGAAGTGGCGTTGCGGAACATCGCGTGCATGCTCGTGGCGGCGATCGCCGCATCAGGCGCACGGCCGCTTGCCGCTCAGTTCGCGGCCGGCACCGACCTGACGTTCGCATCCCAGTATCACTGGCGTGGTCTGACGCGGGCGAGTGGCTGGGTCCTCCAGCCCGGGGTGTATGCCGCCGTGAAGCTGGGGTCCGGCTATCTGACCGGGGAGTTCTGGGAGAGCATAGAGTTCGGAGAGGCGGGGCCGGATCAGTTGACCGATGCCGGCTTCGATGAGGGTGGCCGGACCGAATACAACCTCTCCGTCCAATACCTGTTTGAGTTACACGACTTCGTGCTGGGTGCCGGCTGGGTCGCCTACCGCTTCCGCGGTGACCCGTCTGCCGGCGGGCGTGGACGCGATAGCGACACGCACGAGGTGTTCGGCAGCGTCGAGTGGCGAGGCATCGACTTCTTCGCCCCGCGAATCTCCGTCTGGCACGACTATGATGAAGTGGACGGGACCTACCTGGAGGCGGCCGGGAGCTTTCGCGTCCCGATCACCGCGATGGGTGTGGAATCCTCTTTCTACCTGGACGTGGTGGGTGGCTATAGCCTTGGCCAGGAGCGATCCGTGGGTGAGCTGTCCTATTTCGATGACCATGGTCCCACCCACGTCGCCGTCGCACCTACGTTCGTGATCGCGGCGAGCGAGGCCGTCGAGCACATGTTCAACATTCCGAGCGTGACCCTGGTCATCGAACCGTTCCGCTTCCAGCAGAACATCGACTCGGAGACTCGACGAACCTCCCTCCGCGCCATCGACCAGAACCAGGAGGTGAAGTGGCGCATTCTCTCCATCACCCTGTCGGTCGCCCTACAATGACGGTGGAGTGGAGTCGGCGACGGCTTGGCGCGAGCCTCCTTGCGTGCGCGCTCGCGGTCGTGACCTTCGGGGGTGAGAGGGCGGCGGCACAGGCGTTCGTCGCCGACGTTGGAGTCCGCCACGTTCCTGCGCAATCCGGTGTACTGCAGGCGGGATTCGCGCGGGTCGATATCACCCCGCCACCCGGGCTGGGCCTGCAGGGCTTCGGGCCGGAGGGCCGAGAGGCTCGTGGCTTCCGGCAGCGGTTGTACGTCCGTGTTCTCGCGCTCGTGGACGCCCACGGGCAACGCCTCGCGCTCGCGGTCGCCGATCTACAGGCGATCTCGCCCGGGCTGCATCTCAAATCGGTCAAGCTCGCGGAGGGGGCGAAGCTCGAGTTCCACGAGCTCTTGCTTGCCGCCACGCACACGCACGCCGCGCCCTCGCACTACTTCGACGCGGCCGCGTTCAACGAGGTCGGCTCCTCCTTGGCAGGGTTCGACAAGAACGTGTTGGCGTTCTTCGCGGAGCGCATCGCGACCGCCCTCGACAGCGCGTTCCACCCGGCTAACCTGGAACCTGCTCGCGCGGCGTGGGGGAGCACGTTGATCACGGGCGCGAGCCGGAACCGGAGCTACGAGCCTTACCTGGCGAACACGGGCCTGACGCCGCCGGGCTTTCCGGCGCCCATCGGTTTGGCGGTGGATCGTACGTGGACCATGCTACGCGTCGAGACGCTGCGGCAGAGCGATGAGAAATGGGTACCGGCCGGCGCGTTCAGCATCTTCGGCGTTCACCCGACGATCATACCGGCGAACAACGACCTGTACGAGGCCGATCTGCACGGCTACGTCAACCGACGGCTCGAGCGGTTCATCGACGCGGAGGCCAAGCTTCCGAACGATCCGCAGGCCCCCGATCCGCACCCGGACGATCCGCGCCCACATTCGGTGCACCTCTGGGCAAATGGAGCGGAGGGTGACGTCTCGCCGACGTGGCAAGCGGGGACGCGTTGCCCCCTGCCGCGGTTGCGCCGCGGCTTGCGACCTTCCGGCGCGCGCGCTCCTCGTCGCGCGGATCACTGGGAACATCCGGGCGCGACGGCGGTGGCGCGGTGCATGAGTCTGGCGTTCGAGGAGGTCCGCCGGATCGGGGATTTGATTGCCGACTCCGCGGAGCGGCTGTTCCTCCGGCTCGAGCCTGCTCTCTCCGACACCGTGACGATCTCTCGAGCGTTTCGGGCGCTAGAGCTTCCTGGGCATCAGCGGAACGGCCTCCAACGGCTGCCGGACGCCCCGCTCGCCGGATCGGCGTTCCTGGGCGGGGCCGAGGACGGGCGAAGCCGCTTTTACCGGTGGCGCGATCTCGGGCTGTTTCCCGCGGGAGCCGAGGAGGGGGCTGCCTCGCGGGACGTTTCGAACAAGGATCTCTTCCAGCGACCGAAGAGAAAGGCCCTTCCCCTGCTGTACGGCATTCTCGCGGAAGGCAAATTGCCGACGCTGGCCCAGCTCATGGTCGCCCGTATTGGCGGTCGTTACCTCGTCTCGGTTCCCGCCGAAGTCACGACCGTGGCCTCCTTCCGGCTCACCGAGGCCGTACGCCGCGCCGCGACGACCGCGGGCGATTCGGTGGCGCGCGCCGTCCTGGTCGGCCTCGCCAACGGATACCTGCTCTACCTGACGACGCCCGAGGAATACGAGCTACAGCACTACGAGGGAGGAGCCAACCTGTACGGCGGTCAGACGCTTTCGGTGTTCGAGGAGGAGTACGGTGACCTCACGAGATCGCTCTTCGCGAGCCCTGAACGTGTCAGCCTGGCGCCAACGCGTGAGCGTCTTCACCACACTCCGCTTCTTCCGGAACCAGGACGTCGAAGCCCCGGCGATCGACGGATCCTCGGGACGAGCTGTGACGCGAACTCGGTGACCGTGCGCTGGGAGGACGAGGCGCCCGGTGATCTCATCCCGGCCGATGGCCTCCTCCTACGCATGACGCACATCGATCGCGCGCAGCAGCGGACAGTCATGTGGGACGACGACCTCCGGGTAGAAGTTTCCGCAGGTCGCGGCGGGTTGTTCAGGAACCAGAATGAGTGGAAGGCTCGCTTTTTCGTCGAGCCACTGGGCCAGTTCGAGTTCACGCTTCTGGAGCGGCAGCGTCAATCCGGCACCACATACCCGGAACTCAATCATCCTCGCTTCGAGCTTCGTCCCTTCGAGTGCCGCTGATTTCTGACCGCTGTCGGGGGCCACCCATGCGAGAAGTCTCGAGATCGGGGTGGGGACGGTGATCAGCTTCTAGGACGAGGAACCTCGGTCGTGCTCAAGCCGGTGGAAGCCCGCCTGTTGCAGAAGCTCCCTCTCCTGGATGGTCGAGAACCCGATACACCCTTATCCACCAGGTCAGGGTGCTCCGCTTGTCCACCGGCTCGAAGCCGTGCGCGCGGATGCGACTGTCCATCTCCTGCGTCGAGTAGACGAATGTGCGGAACGGGTTCTTCTTGAGCCTGCGCTGGAGGTTCTCGACGGCGACGAAGAGACGAACGGGCCACGCGTTCCGTGGGACCACGATTGCGTACACTCTACGAGCCTTCGATACCGAGGCCCCGAGGATCGCCGGCATATCGGGGTAGCAGCAGATCACCCGGTCGAGCGTGACCACGTCGGCGGCCGGGATCTGCTCGGCGAGGGATGCGAAGTCGCCAACGTGGAACCCCACCCTGTCCTCGAACCCACTCTCCTGCGCCACATCGCGCGCAGCGGCGCTATACGGTTCTGAAACCTCGACATGGACCGCGCCGCGAAGTCCCTGAGGGAAGAGCCCGGCCTGTATGTCGCCCAGCCCTCCTCCGATATCGAGGAGGGTCTGGTCGCGAACCCCCAGGTCGGAGAGCGCTTCCACAAGCCGACGGGCGGTCTTCCCCAGTCGCTTGTGCGCCGGCTTCTTTCGGCGGCTCGCCAGTTCGGCTTCGACGTAGTCGCGGTCGAACTGCCCCGCGACGGATGGGCAGCAGGCGCTCATTTCGGTGACCCTCTACCGCGGTTTAGACGAGATCCGCAGTGGGAGCCCGCGCTCCGAGCTACCGTGCACCCTCCTGCGTCGTCGTCGCGGTCGCGCGTTCCTGCTTCTGGTGCTCGACCATGCGGCGGACGTCCTCTAGGAGCTGCTTCGCGTCGTACACGATCCCGTCCTTGATCGTGTACACGATCCCGCCCACGCGCTCGGGCTCGCCCGTCTCATCGTTCAGACGCACGTGACCGGTCCCGTACAGCACCTTGAGGTTGTGGAGCGGGTTCTCCTCCACCACCACGAGATCCGCCAGTAAACCGGGGCGTACCACCCCGAACTCGATCGGCTGGCCTGTGGGTTTGAACAGGGTCTCGGCGGCGTGCAGCGTCGCGCCCCGGATGACCTCCAGCGGGTGGAAGCCCGCCTGTTGCAGAAGCTCCATCTCCTGGATGGTCGAGAACCCGAACGTATTGTAGATGAACCCCGCGTCCGAGCTCACCGTCACCCGGCCACCCATGTTCTTGTAATCGTTCAGGAGCTGGTGCCATACGCGCAGGAAGTTCTTCCACGCCACCTCGTCCGCGGTCGTCCAGTCGTAGTAGTAGGAGCCGTGGTTGGTGCGGCTCGCCCGGTAGAAGTCCATGAGCGAGGGGAGCACGTACTCCTGGTTCCAGAACGCCTGGCGCTGGGCTTCCACGTCCCAGCTCGCCTGGTAGGCGGTCATGGTGGGATCGAGCGTGACGTCGTGCTCGAGCATCTCCTCGAGGAACGCCTTCCATTCGGTGCTGCCGCGCTCGTGGATCAGGTTCCACTGCCGCGCCACCTGCCCGAAGCGGTACTGCTCGTCGTTGTAGTTCATGGCGTCCGGCCACGGCTGGACGTCGTGATCCTTGTAGAGCGACTCGAACAGCCCGTAGAAGTGGGTGACGGTGCCGAGCCCGAGCCGGGCGGCATCGATCGCGTTCATCTGCGCCACACCCGTCTGCGCGAGGTGGGCCGTGGTGCCCAGCCCAAGCTGTGTGGCCTCGTCGATCAGGGCCTCCATGATCTCGGGGCGGTACGAGCCCAGCTTGAGCCCGTCCGCGCCCTTGGCCGCTATATAGCGCACCCACTCGCGCGCCTGCTCGGGGGTGTCGATCCGCACGCGGTCTTCGCCCTCGCCCACCGAACCGGGCCGGTGGTAGGAGAACATGCGCGGGGCCACGATCTCGTTATTCGCGCTCCGCCCCTTCTCCGCCAACGACCAGTCCACGGGGCCGAACGCGACCCCGCGACCCGCCGTGATCCCGTGCGCCATCCACAGCTTGTACGTGTACTCGGCCTCCGGGGTCTTGGGCAGCCCGCCCGTGTGCAGGTGGATGTCCACGAAGCCGGGGAGCACGTACATCCCCGTCGCATCGATCTCGTGTACGTTGGCGTCGGGGCGGTCCTCGATCGCGAGCTCGGGGCGCTCTTCGTCGTCGATCTCGACGTTGGGGACGCCGACGCCCGCGAGCCGGACGATCCGGTTCCCCTCGATCACCACGTCGATCGGACCGCGCGGCGGGGCGCCCGTCCCGTCGATCACCGTCACACCGCGGAGGATCAGCCGGTCGTAGGGGCCCTCGCCTTCATCGGCCCCGCGGTCGGGGGCGGGGGTGACCCGCTCCTGTTCCTGTTCCTGTGCGTGAACGGGGTGCGAGAGCAGGAGAGCTGTGGCGAAGGCGAGCGCCGGAACGACGCCTGGCAGTCGGGCTCTGGGCATGGGTCCTCCTGTCGAAAGGGCAAAGACAGGCTGACTATCGGCTCAGGGTGGGGAGGAGGCAAGGCGAAGCCGCTCCTCGACAGGCGCCGATTGCCCGCGGGAACCTGCGGGCCCGAGCATCATGTAAGTTTTTCGCCACTGATGGCATCTGAGGTGTGAAGGAGGAGATCGGTGTCTCCGATCTCGGTGGCGGGGCCGGGTTATTCTCTCCAGTCCGCAGGTATAACGATGCCATCGCTCGCGACGTTCAATGCGAACAACTTCTTCCTTCGATACCGATTCACGAACAACTATCCGGGCGGCCAATCGCAGGCATCCCTCGTCGAAGCGGGGGAGATCGGGCTCGTGGGATACGTCCCAGGGCTGGCCTTCGGTGCGTACACGAACCGCTGGATCGTGTGGGACGTGACGAGACGCGAGCTCGCCGCTCGAGCGCTCAGGGAGCCTGACAATCAGCTTCCGGACATCCTGTGTTTCCAGGAGGTCGAGAACATCCATGCCATTAGGATCCTCAGCGATCGGTATCTGGGCGGTTTCTATCCGTACTCGCTGTTGATCGACTCGTACGATCCGCGCAACATTGACGTGGGTATCCTCTCACGCTTCCCGCTTCGGCAGATCCGCACCCATATCGACGACCTGAACGATGCGGGCCAGCGCATCTTCAGCCGAGACTGTGCCGAGGTGCAGGTGGAGCTGCCCGACGGAGCCGTCCTCACGCTATTCGTAAACCACCTGAAGTCGAAGTTCGTTCGGCGCCAGGCGGGCGACACGGAGGCGGAATTCCACGCCCGGATCCGCAGAAGCCATGAGCGGAGGCTTGCACAGGCCCAGGCCGTCGCACGGTATATCGGCCAGCGCTTCGAAGGACGGCAGACGACGGCGCTGTATGCGGTGGTCGGTGATTTCAACGACACGCCCGAGAGTCCCTGGGTGGCGCCTCTGTTCGACACGCCGCGTCTTACCGATGTGCTGGCTCGTCATCGGCCCGCGGCCGATGTGTGGACGTACTACTGGAGAAGTCGAGGCCGCGTGTCGCAGATCGACCACGTGCTAGCGTCCAGAGCACTCAGAGATCGCGTGGACGACGCGGTAGCGGCCGACCCGGACCGGGTTCCACATATCGAGCGCCAGGGATTGGCCTACAGAGAGCTCAATGCCTCCAATCTCGTTCTGCCCCGGCAGGCTACCCTGGTCCACTTCGAGGCGGACCCCGTCACACCCGCGCCGGCGAATGCGACTCCGGATCAGCGCGTGGGGTTCAGGTTCGCGCGCTACCAGGAGGTGATGGACAACTGGCGGTCGAACATCTCCGACCATTGCCCGGTGAAGGTGTGGTTCTGAGTCGGGTGCCCCTCAGGACGGGCTCCGCGGGCAGGGTGTCAGGCTGATAAGCGCGCTCGCCCAACGAGGCGGCGGTGTTGAGCGGACCGCCTCACCCCAGATGCCCACCGCGCACACACAGGAAGTGCTCGATGGCGACGATGACTGCCAGCCCGGCGCACACCACGGCGAGTAACCACACGGGGTAGGTGTTGGCCGTCAGGGCCAGCGCCAATACGCCCGCAACCGTCACCCCGACTATCAACACCCGTCGCACGAGCAGCTTCCCAGCGGCGCGCCACAGGGCGCCCGCCGTCGATAGCACGAACAGGAGCACGCCGCTCCCGAGCGCGATGGCTACGGCCGACGATACCTGCTCCTCGGGGTGCGCGAGAATCCCCTCGACTCCCACGGCGTACGCGATGATCCCGCACACGAGCGGGAAGTGCCACAGACTGTACGCGTCCCGGGCCATCTTCACCTGCACGGCTTCGGGAGCGCACACGAGCCGCTCCTCCAGCGCGTCCTTGACCCAACCGTAGTAGGTCCACCACAGGAGACAGGTGGCGGCGACGGCCGTGGCCCCTACCGCGACGAAACCACCCGTGCGCTCGTCCGCCGCGACGGCAGCTCCGGCTATGATCAGCGACTCGCCGAGCGCGATGATCACGATCAGGCCGTGACGCTCGGCGAAGTGCTCGGCGTGGAGGTTCCAGCCCATCCGGCGGCCCGCGAGGCCCGCCGCGCCCAGGTCCAGGATGATCGCCCCTAGCCACAGCCACGCGCGCAGCGGGGGAGGCGCCAGCGCGCCGGCGACCACCGCCGCGAGCCCGGTGAGCGACGCGAAGGCGAAGAACAGGACGGCCGAACGCTGCTCCGGGGTGCCGGCGACCCTGTAATAGAGACCCAGGCCCAGCAGACGGACCGATACGTAGGGTATCGCGAACCACAGCGCTTCCCCCCTCGAGCCGAATGCCTGCTCGACCGAGGCCGCCATGACGAACGCCACACCCGTCGACACCAGCGTCCCGAGCCGGACCTGGTGGTGGTCCGTGTCGGCCGCGTTCAGGGCCCATGTGAACTGCGTCCACGCCCACCAGACGAGCCAGAACACGAGGATGGAGCGCAGAATCCCGTCGGGGTCGAGGTGCTCGGCCGCGTAGTGCGTCACCTGGGTGACCGCAAACACGAAGACGAGGTCGAAGAACAGCTCGACGAAGGTGGCGCCCTGGCCCTCGGGCGAGGCGAGCGATCGAAGACTCATGGGCGACGAACATAGAAGCGCACTGGATCTGGGCAAGCTCGATCCCTAGGCTGCCTTGGCGATGAACGCTGGTAAGCCGTGCAGGAGGTACCATGGACTTCGGATTCCTCCAACCGATGTTCGATCACGCCACCGAGCTTCTCGCTGGCACCCTGCTCCTGGCACTGGGGAAGATCGGGGACACCGCCATGGATGCGCCGATCCAGCGCTGGAGGCTCCTGGGTGGCTAGGCGGGGCATCCGTCGGGTCGTTGGGCTCGCGATCGGGGGCGCCTGCGTGGCCCAAACGGCCGCGTTCCCGGGCGGCGCGATGGCCCAGAATCAGCTCCCGACGGATGCGCTCCAGACAGCCGCGCTCCGGGCCGACACTCTCCCCGTGGCCCCGCTCCGCGCGGGCATGGTCATCGACCGCTCCGTCCGCATCGCACCGCGGACATACCGCCTGCCGGCCCCGGAGTCGCTCGATTCCGCAGTCATCGTGGTGCGGGGAAGCGGGATCACGGTGGATTTCGGGGGGGCCACGCTGGTTGGCATGGACCCGCTGGCGGACCCCGACCTGGCGCGCGGCGTCGGTGTCCGGATCGACGGCGGAAGCGACGTCCGGATCGTCAACGCGAACGTGCGGGGCTACCACATCGGCATCCTCGCGCGCGGAACGCGGGGCTTCCACCTGTCCGACAGCGACCTGAGCTACAACTGGAAGCCGAGGCTCTACAGCCTGGTAGAGCACGAGAGCCTCGTCGACTGGCTCTCGTTCCACGACAACGAGGACGACGAGTGGCTCCGCTTCGGCGCCGGGATCTTCCTGGACGGCGTGACGGGGGGCGAGATCGCCGGCACGACGGTGCGGCAGGGCATGAACGGGCTGCTCATGAACCGGACCGACAGCCTGACGGTCCGCGACAACGACTTCTCGTTCAACTCCGGGCTCGGGATCGGGATGTACCGCTCCGACGACAACCTCATCGTCCGGAACCGGCTCGACTTCAACGTGCGCGGCTACAGCCACGGCTTCTACCACCGCGGGCAGGACTCCGCCGGCATCCTGATGTACGAGCAGTGCAGCGGGAACGTCGTGGCCTACAACTCGGCCACCCACGGCGGCGACGGCGTCTTCGTGTGGGCGGGCCGCAGCACGATGGAGACGGGCGAGGGTGGGGTAAACGACAACCTGTTCTTCGGGAACGACTTCAGCTTCGCCCCGGCCAACTCGATGGAGGCCACGTTCAGCCGCAATACCTTCGTCGGGAACCGCGCCGAGGGGAGCGACTACGGGGTGTGGGGCGGCTACAGCTACGAGTCGGCGTTCGTCGGCAACTGCTTCTTCGGGAACCGGATCGGAATCGCGATCGAGCACGGGCAAGAGAACTTGATCGCATCGAACCTGTTCGCGGGCGACACGACCGCGGTCAGCGTATGGGCCCGGCCCTCCGAGCCGGCCGACTGGGGATACCCGCAGCACCGTGACACGCGCAGCCGTGACACGCGGGTCGAAGGAAACGTGTTTCTCGACAATCGGGTCGGCGTGCGGGGCGTCCGAACGTCCGGGCTCGAGGTGGCCGGAAACCGGCTCGTCGGCGTCGATTCGACCCGGGTAATCGATGACGGCTCGTCGCTCGAGTGGGCGGAGAGCAACGAGATCCTCGACGCGCTAGACGCGGCCGGGACGCGAGGGGGGGACGCGCCGGAAGCGCCCCGAGCGCCGGAGACCGCAGGAGTACCCGCCGAGGCGCGCTGGCCCGACTGCGCCGCGGTCCCGCCGCTTCCGGCGGAGTACGCCGCGCTCGCCCCACAGGTCGAGGGCGGAACGGAGCTGCCCTCGACTTCGCTGGCGCGCCGCGACCGAGCCGCCATCATCGTCGACGAGTGGGGCCCGTACGACTGGCGGTCCCCGAAGCTATGGCCCGTGGACAGCGCCCGTGCCGTGCCGCTGCGGCTTGCCGTGGTGGGGCCGCCGGGCGTGTGGCAGGTGGTCGATCGCACCGGGATCGGGGCGCTCTCGCAAACCTCGGGTTCCACCCGCGACACTCTCCTGCTCACGCCCGAGCATGGCTCATTCGGCGACTGGGAGCTCACGCTCGAGTTCCGAGGTGGCGAGACACTCTCGCCCCGCGGCGTGCGGCGCGCGACCTACGAGCCCTTCCGCTTCTCCTATGGGCGCTTCGAGCCGGCGATCGAGTGGGACGCCCGCTTCTTCGCGTGGACGCCGGCGGATCCGGAGGGCGGCCCTCACGAAGGCGTTACGGCGGAGGCCGGCCCTCCAGATATCGAGGCCGTGGCCGCGACCGAGCCGATCCACATCGCCCGACTATCCCGGTTGGACTACCAGTGGTACCGGCCGCGCGTCGAGCCGCTGCCGGACGAGAACTGGGCGCTGGTGGCCACGGGGAAGGTCACCCTGGGGCCCGGCGAGTATACGCTGCGCACGATCAGCGACGACGGGATCCGGGTGTGGGTCGACGGGGAGCGGGTCATCGACAACTGGTCACCGCACGGCTCCGAGGTCGACTTCGCGCCGATCGGGCGCGGCCGGCACGACCTGCGGATCGAGTACTATCAGGCCGGCGGCTGGACCGAGTTGCGAGTCGAGATCGTGCGCGGAACCGCCGCGTCGCCCGGCTCGCCCGGGCCTCACTGATCGCGGGCAAGCACGAGCTGTTAGGCCCTTCGCGCGGCGAGCCGCCGATCGAGTGACAACCCGCCGGAGCCCTTCAGGGCTACCACGGCGGCGATCGCGAGCGCCAGCAGGTGGTATTCAAATCCCTCCCCTGCCTGTGCGCCCGCCCAGTTCATGAAGAAGCCGTTCGACAGGTGCACCGTGAACACGGCACCGAGCATGACCGCGGCGATGCCCAGCGCGGCGACCCGGCTCCCGAGTCCGAGGATCAGGGCGATCGGCCCGAAGAACTCGAGCCCGATGACCAGGACGGTCAGGGCAGGCGGGATGCCCAGCGCTTCCGCGAAGTAATCGAGCGTAGGACCGAAGCCCGCCCCTCCGAACCAGCCCAGCAGCTTCTGCGCTCCATGCGGGAAGATCACCAGGGCGAGCGTGACACGAAGCAGCACTGATACCCAGTCTCTATCGGTATCGATCAGTCGTTTAACCATCGTTGTGGCCTCCATATTCGTCGGTTCATCCCGAGTTGCAGCTCTGTTTCGGCTCCGTATATACATAGCACGTTAACCATTGACTAGTCAGATATGTTCCCAACAAAAAGCTCACGCGTGGTGAGCACGAACGCGATCCATGAGCTCGATGAGCTGCCGCTGCTCGCGCTCATTCAGGCCGGCCATGACCGCGGTATCCGCCTCGTCGATGGGCGCGCGCAGCTCATCCGTTAGCTCGTGGCCGCTCTCGGTCAGGAAACACAAGACCACCCGGCGGTCGTCCGTCTGCCGTTCCCTTCGCACCCAGCCTCTGCTCTCGAGCCTGTCCATCATCCGCGTGACGCCCGGCGAGCACTCGATGAGGCGTTCCTGAACGTCGGTGACCGAGAGCCCGGTCGGACCCGCCCCGCGCAGGATCCTCAACACGTTGTACTGAGGCAGCGTGATGCAGTACGAAGCCAGGATCGCTCCGAGGTAGCGCCGCACGACGTCCGCCGTCCGCATCACCCCGAGCGTGGCCTCCTGGCCGACCGAGGAGAACGGACGTCGCATCCTGATCTCGTCTTGCAGGGCGCTGGCTCGTTCACTCATGGTCGGCAACATAACTGGTCGATAGTTGACGTGTCAAGTAGTTGCCCAGGTTCGGCACCGCGCGAGGTCCGCCTCGTCTCGGCCGGAGGCCCTACTCCACCTCGTTCAGCCGGATCGGGAGCTTCCGCAACGCTTCCCGGTGACTACTCGATAGTCGACGCGCTAAGTATGTCCCCCAAACCCCCGTGCAAGGTTTCGCTCGCTCGCGGCATCTAGGCTCTGGGATGGGACCTCCACAGAGAGCCCGACCTCTAATGCAGAGAGGTACTTCGGTTTCAGACAACGTCTGCCGGACCCGCGCCCTTCGTTTTGGAGCGAGCCCAAAGGAGGGAACATGCGCTGCCGTCACACCGTCCTTCCGGTTCTTCCGTCTTTCCCGCTTCTCGTCGCGGGGTGTAGCCTCGGCAACATCGGTATAGCAGCAAGCGGAAGATGACATCGCGTGCGATCCACCAAGCATTGGCACCCGTTGGAGGCTCTCATGCACATCCATGTCCCCAGCTACGAAGGACAGACCTTCATCGTCCTCGACAACGACGCGCGGATCCGGAATCCGAACAACCTCGGTCAGTTCTCGAGGTACAAGGAAGGCGACCAAGTACCCCAGGGGAGCAGAATCGGCGACCACAAGATCATTCCGCAGCACACGCCGATCACGGTGCACGACGTCCGGATCGATTCGAGCCGGAACACCTACGTGCTCGCCCAACCCCTCTCGGGCTCCCCGAGCCCGTCAGGCTGGACGAAGGCGACCAACCTGGAGGGTCAGTTCGTGAACGAGATCGTCTCGTACGGCCCCGCCGAGTGGGATCTGGCGCCCAACGAGGACAACTTCACGGTGACGGACGGAAACTCCCTCATCCGCACGCCACCGCCCGAGTTTCGGTCATTGGGCAGGACGATCGAGGTCGGGACCTATGTCGTGGTGACCGCGCGCTCCCGGCAGACGGATCCGGAAGGCAGGTTCGTCCGCGTGAGTCGAGGTCGGATCGAGGCCGCGTCGATACTCCCCGTGGAGCCGATCGGGTGGACGGCGGCGTCCAATTTGACCGAGGGTTGCTCGCCGGTCTTCGCGACCGACGTCTGGTCCGACATCACCGGCCCGAACGCTTGCTGGAAAAGCGGTGACTTCATCGGCGCCAAGATCCTGGTGAACATCGCGGGGACCGGGGGTCAGATGGAGCAAATCACGCTCGACAGCATGTTGCCGTACTTCAGGCTCACGCACGCTGCGGCCGGCAACAACATCACGATCGCGCTCACGAGCGGGTTCCGGACGTTCGAGAAGCAGAAGAAGCTCTTCGAGAAGTTCCAGGCGGGCGCGGGTAATCTCGCGGCCAAACCGGGCCGCTCCAACCACCAGAACGGTGTGGCCTTCGACCTCAACACGGGGGGCTTCGACGGGCATCCCGTCTACGACTGGCTCAAGAAGAACGGCCCGAAGCAAGGGTTCATCCGCACAGTGAACCGCGAGCACTGGCATTGGGAGTACCGGCCCAAGGATGCCAAACGGCTTCGTGCGGAAGGGAAGTTCGCCCTTTCCAGGGTGCGAGTCTGAGGTCCCCCGGCGAGTCTAGAGCCGTATGAGGGAATACGACGGCAGCTTCCAAATCGAGACCGTGACCGACGCGATCCGTGTGAGCGTGCAATCGGTGTATCTCGCCGCCGAGTCCGACCCCGGGACGCTGCGGTACGTGTTTCCCTATTTCGTCCGCATCGAGAACACTGGTGGCGAGCCCGTGCAGCTGTTCTGGCGTCACTGGCGGATCCACGATCCCGTGGGCGGGGACCAAGAGGTGGAAGGTGAGGGGGTGGTCGGCGAGACACCGCTGCTGGCACCGGGGGAGGCGCACGAGTACCAGAGCTTCTGCGTGCTCCGCTCCCCGACCGGTCACATGGACGGGTTCTACCACTTCCGGCGCGGGGACGGCTCGGTCTTCCGGGCGCCGATCCCACGTTTTCAGCTGCAGGCCCCGCTCGACGCGACCGGGGACTACCTGGCTTAGGCTGCGGCTGGCTTAGGGTGCGAGTCTCAGCCCCGGATCGCCACGTGGGTCCGCGTCAAAAGCCCGCCCGCGACGCGCCCGCGCGGACCCACGTGACGGAGATCAGAGGCTCACGGCACGCTGATCGCGATGTTCCACAGAACATCGGTGTGCCCGTTGCACACGTCCGAGAACGCCGCCGCCAACGCCGCGTTCTCGCCGGCCGCCTCGAGGGCCTGGTTCCGCGCCTCGAGCAGCGCGGCGTGGCTCGCGCCGTCGGTGACCAGGGCCCGGCGGTATTTGCCGCCAACGAAATGCGACAGCCACATCCATGAGTTGATCTGTCCGTCCGCTACCTGCTGGTCATAGATAGGAGCCCACACGTTCTCGACGATCAGGTCGGCGACCGCCTCCTTCCCCTCGTCACACACCCAGTAGACGGACATGCCGGCGCTCGCTCGGTCTTGAGCGACTGTCGCCGCCGGCTGGCTCCCCGGGCCCGCTGTCCAGATGTAGTCCTCGTGGCTCCAGCACGTCTGACCGAAGGCAGCCCCGTCCTCCGGGTGCTGCTCGAAGTACTCGCCGAGCGCCGTGTCGAGGGCCGTCTTCAGCGGGCCGATCTCCGGGCCGACGTGGTAGATGGCCATGGTCCACGGGTTCCCCGTGTCGTGCGTGAGGACGCCCCACGCGGAGACGTGACCGGCGTCCATGTGCCCCTGGATGATCGGGCCCCAATCGTCACGCAGGGTGGCGAGGGCGTCGCTGAGCCCACCCGTGCACTGGTAGTAGCTCGAGTAGGCGAACGCCGTGTCGTCCTCCTGCGCGCTCGCGCTCGCCGCGAAGGGGAGCACGAGAAGGGCGCCGGCGAACGCGGCGAGTCGGGTTGGCAATCTCATACGGCTTCTCCTGGGTGAGTGTGGCATGCGGGGCCGGCATCGGGCCGCGAGCCCCGGGACAAGACGGCTGCCAACCTAACGGGCCTCGCTCGCCTTGCCTACCCGAAGGAGCGCGGGCCCGCTCTCACGATCGGGAGTGGTCCGACCGGGTGCGCGCAATCTAGTTTTGTCCGCATGAAGACGGTCGGCTCCCACCTGGTCTCCCTCATGACAGCGGAGAGCAAGCTCCGCCACCAGGTCCGGCCGTTCATCTGGTACGTCGCCGTCCTGGCGGGCTTCGTCCTCCTGTACGGCTTCCTGTTCCACGTGATCATGGCGTGG